>JBEKKK010000008.1:0-19792 GCA_050010755.1 Bathyarchaeia archaeon | reverse complement strand
ATTCTTGCCAAAAGACAGGTTAACTTTGAAGAGCATAAGTTCGAGTCTGGAAAGGTGGTATTTCCAAGTAAGGAAGCAATGAAGAAACACATCGAAGAGACAAAAAGGGAGAATGAAATACTCAGAGAATTCCTATCAGAAGGTGATAAGCATGAGAATGAAAAAGTGTGACCATTGCGGAAAACTCTTAGACATCGACAAACCGCATTATTACACAATACGCACGGAAGACGGAAAAACCGAAACGCTCGACTTTTGCCGTCTTGAATGCCGTGAAGCATGGTATCAACAAGACGCTTTAAAACACCTAGAAGGACGGTGAAATCATGAACGAAGAAGAGCCAGAGGACCCAGACGAAACAGGATTCGATGACGAAGACCCCGACCCCGAAGATGATTTATAGCGGTCCTTATCTCCCTCTTCTTTCCGACTTTTTTCTATTTTTCGTTAAGTGTCATGGAGAGCGGTTCGAGTCGGTTAAATTGTGAAGTTCGTAACTCTTCACTTAACCGTTCGTCCTCTTGACATGACTGATTTGAGATTTGGGATTCTCGTAGTGACCTCAAGAGTCATCCTCAATTTGCTCGGACCGTCCGTCCGTGACTGTGAAAACAACAATTGTTAATAGTGGCTCGTAGATGTCGCCCAAAACTACGAGCCAAAAGTCTTGAGCCTAGAAGTAAGTGAGGTGAAACAGCAAACCCTAAGCTCGTGACCGTTATTCTTCTCCCTCTTTCTTTTTGGGTCCGATTGCGTCAAGAATATCTTTGTCGTTTTGGTCCGTACAATCTTGCCAACCTAAACCGTTTTCTCCCCCGCATTCACCCAGACTTTTATGAATCTCTTGTGCCCAATAGTCGTTTTCCTCTTGTGCTCGTTGACGGTTAGCTAACCATCTCTTACACTTCTTACAATACGGTAAGTGAGAATCGTATAAGAAAGGGTCCTCTGGATGCTCTCTGAAAGCTCGACATTCTTCACTAAGCTCTTCTTCGTCTTCTTCGTAGCGTCTTTTCATATCCGCTCGACATTCAGCACAAGTCTTGAAATCGTAGCTCGAAGGCACGGTCACGGTTCGATGACATCTTGAGCACTTGAGAACTTTAATTTGTTCCGACATAGTTCTTTCCTTCTTTTTCGAGTCGTTCAAGCTCGTGGTCACGATTCTGAGGTTCGAAACTATAGCGTTTCATGATTGAGTCTCGGACGGACCGAAAGCTATTATTGCACTCAGTCGAGCAAAAACGACAGAACGGTGCATGAGTCTTGAATTCTTGTTTACACCACAAACAGATTTTACTAAGCGGTTCGACACGGATTCTCTTTTCATAAGCGTCACGAGAACATGCTTCTGAGCAAAACTTCTTATTGCGTTGAGTAGTCTCGAAGATTTTTCCACAATTGGCACATGTTACGGTTCTCAATCTTCTCCCGTCCACACTAGAATACTCATTTGTTCTCGTTGAGCTTGAGCTTCTCGTTCGAGTCGTTTCTTAATGCGCTCTTGCTTTCGCTCGTATTTCTGTGAGTGGTCAAGATTGCAGAAGACTTTTCCAGAAACATAAGTAGCTAGATGTCTCGGAATTTTTCTTTTGCAGTAGCTACAGTAAGGCAATTCTACTTTCGCCTTTCGTTTTCGAGTTGAGCTTCGTAAACCTTTTTTTTCAACTTCGCAAGCTCTAGGGTTTTCTCGGACCATTCACTGTCTCTTTTAATGTCCAAATCCAAATCTGAGTTGAGTCGTTCGTAATATTTTCTATCTCGTTCTTCGCTTCTTTCCAGCAACCCAAGAAGTTTTTTGTTAAGCTGTTCGTCACGAGCGTCAAAATCTTCAAGAAACTTTTCGATACGCTCTTGTGATTTTTCGGTGTACTCTAATACCTTTTGAGTGATTTCTTCGTTCTGTTTGTCGATAGTTTCGAGTTGCTTGAGTTGTAAGTTTCTAAAAGTCTTGAGCCATTGCTCAGAACCGAACCATGCTTTAAGCTCTCTCTGAGCGTTAATCTTCTTTCTAAGCTCGTTCACATACTCGATAGGATGCTTTTGCTCTAGGTCCTTAAACCATTTCTCAAGCTCTTGCTGATAGTCAAGCTCTTGCTCGATTTGTTCTTTCGTGTCGATTTCGCTAGTGCTCTGGGATTCTTCGATTTCACTGTTTTCTTGAATAGTGACCTCTATCTTTTCTTCGTTTTCTTCGTCTTCGAGCTTTTTCTGTTGCTCTTTCGTTACTCTTTTCACCATATTTTTCACCTTTTAATTACTGTGATTAAGAAGGCACGAAGGAAACATGTCCGAAACTGTCAATACGACCATCATGAAGAAACCTTCGTGTCTTCGTACTGATTTTATTCAGTTTTCGTTTCTGTCTCCCACGGGAGCGTCCGACTCGGTGCTCTCTTAGGACGATTCTTTTGCTTCGTCACATCTGTGAAAGGATAGCTAACCTCTTTCTCGATGTCAATTTGCTGAATCTTATCGCCGCCGTGAAGTCTTTCGTCCACTATCGGATTCTGAGGTTCTTTCTTAGCTCTCTGTTTGCGCTTGACCTCATCGATGTTTAGCTCGATGTCTTTTCCCGTTTCGTTATTGTTGCTCGTACATATCACCTCTTTAACCTAGATTTGAAAGCTCAAGCTTCTCGTTATCGAACAATTTGTATTTGTTCGTCTTGAGCTTCTCGACTACTTGTTTCGGTGTGAGCTTGATTTCCTCTTCTGAGCGTGTGACCTTCACACCTTCTGTTTTGCCGTGAATAGCACACCAAGAAATTTCTTGAATCGAACCATTTCCGTCCTCAAGAAAAACTCTGAGCATTCTTTGTAAGTGCGGTGTTTCGGCACTATCAATATAGCCACTGTGACCCAGCAAAAGCGTGAGAGTGTGATTCTCGTACATTTCGTCTTTCGAGACTTCAAAAGTGACGCTCGACTCGAAGTAAGCTGAGATTGTTTTTAGGGTTTCGTGATTCAGAGCTTCTCTTCGAAAGATGACAGGGATAGTTAGTTTCTTAACTTTCTTCTCTAAGATTGTCCTATCGGATTACCTTCTTTATCGGTGTGTGACATCTTCGATTTATGCGTCTTTTTGCGAACTCCCCAAGATTCTAGCTCCGATTCGTCCGAGTTGTCTATTTCACCGCTAATTACCTTTTCTACGGGATTTCCATCGCCTTTTTCCTCAGTCGGGTTCCTTCTGTAAGTGAGGTCAATATTTCCACTTTTCTGAGCCTCAAGAGTTTTCTGCCACATCTTGTTTAGAATTGCCTCAGATTCTTTCGTCTTCTGAGCACGGAGAAAGCTAATCATTTCTTCGGGAGAATTAAATTTCCGAGTCATGAGGTCCGAATTGTCTTGAGAGCGTCCGAGTTGCCGCTCGTTTAGAGTGTTAGGTGTGCCGCTCGGTGCACCGACTTTCGACTGTTTGAGTTTTCCGAGTTGCTGAATAGCTAAATCGAATTCTTCGCTCGTGTTTATGTCGGGAGCGACTTCTCCCAATTTGGCATAGTCGGATTTGAGTCGATTCTTCAAATCGTCAAAAACCTTTTCAGCTTCGGCACTCTGAGTTAGAGCTTCACTGAGTTGCTTGTTCTCTTGCTTTAGCTCGGAATTTGCATCACTCATGATTTGGAGCGCACGGTCATCTACAGTTATGTGTAAGCCTTTCTTCTCGGATTTCGGATTATTTTCGTCACTCAACTTTTTTCACCTTTAAGTTCTGCATCTTCTTTTTCTTTCTGTGCTCGATAGAACTTTTGTGCAGTAGGACAAAGGTCACTTATGTTGCATACTCTCGGAGCTTTCCCGATGTAAAGATGGACCATGCCGTGAAGGACATCCCAAGACCACAAGTACAAAAGTTTTCCAGAATCTAAATCGTTATCTGCTTTCTGTAGCTCAACCGCTAGTTCGTGAAAAACTTGAGTCATGTCGGTGTGTGTTCGTCCGAAGAACTTGCGGATAATCTCCGCATCGGACGAATAGAGGCTGAATGTCGTTACTTTGTCGTTTTCCGTCATGATTATCGCCTATTTATGATAATTAAGCCCAATTTGGGTATTTAAAGCTTTCGCTTCTACATATCAAAAAGTGTTTAAAATGAGCCTATTTTCAAGAATAAGACAGAATTCGAGCCTCTCAGAGCATAAAGCTTAAAAGCAACGATGCACATAGCATTAGATGTCCATTTAGAGCGGGGATAGCTTGTTTAGGCTTTGAGCTTCGTTCAAATCTTCACATCGCCCCGCTCTTCTGTCCATTCACCAAATCCCCGTTGAAGAGAGCTTTTTTGACCAAAAGTTTAAGCTATTGATTAATTCGCAAATTGAGGTCGGTTTAGCTGTAGAACAACAATACATGCCGCTTTTTTAATCAATAGCTTAATTCTGGCATAAAGCTTAAAAGCAACGGTGCTATTGGTCTATTATAGTGAAACAAGCTAGGAAATGGATAGAAAACGACAATGGACACAGCTTTGTATCTTAACGGAATTCCATTTGAGAAGTACATAGCTCGGTTTTTCGAAATGCGCGGTCTGGGTTCTCAGTACGAGCACAACAATTTTAATCCATCAATCTACCCGAACGACAATCATAATGTTGTTGACGGTGTAATTCGAGACAAAACCTTAATCGAGTGCACCAATCCGAAAGAAACAACTTTCCTCAACGACAAAATAATGCTCAACAAACTCGACTATTTCAAGCGGAAAGACCCTTTTCACAAATTGCTCTGGGTTCTCGTGGTTAGCTTCGCTCTCTTCTCCGATTTCATAAAGCAACAAATCAAAAAGCTCGGAATAGTTCTAATCGAAGTCGGTGTTCATGCCGACACAACAAACCGAGCAACATTCATACGACACTTATTCAAGTCGAAACTCTACTCACTAGCTCAACGACTCAAACCACGAAAACGAAAAATTTCGGGTCCGTCAAGCACATCATTAACAACTCTCGACCAATACTCTGGTCCTAGAGAGCCAACAGCTATAGCAATACTAAACCACTTACATCAACATCAGAGCACACCAGAGAAAGCCACTGAGACAGCACCTAAGACACGGTTTGAGCCTAGAGGACGGTTCGACACTAAACCCAGATTCAACGGTTGAGCATGGTCAAGAGCCAGAACAAAAAGTGTTAGCATCCAAGTTTCTGTAGAAAGGCTCTGTAGAAAGTGGAGTATAAGCGCCCTTTCAAAGAGTTAAATTGTTGATTCTAAAAATACCATCCGTAAAAAGTCGCCTATGTACTAGGTAGGACAATCCAATAAAGCATGGTTTCGTTCTTTGTTCGATTGATAACAGCCAAAAGCATGGAATAAACAACTAAATAATGATTTACATACCATAGGTCGAACTCGTCCGACAGGCTCAGAACAGGAAAACAAGCCTAAACCGTGCCGCAAACTCCCCCGCTTGTCTGTAGATGGACGAAAACCAGTAGAATACGGTCCCTATCTTCATGGTGTGGGTCCATCATGGGAATCTTAGGTTAGTGGCTTAACAAAAGCTGTTAATTCGCTCGGTCACTTTCCTCTTTCAACTTGACTAAGAGCCTTTTCTATTCTATAAGCCTATTCTAATTCCTTATGGCATTCCTTCATGATATTTTTGAAAAGAGGTCGTATCCATTTTCCACTTTTGTCTTCTTTTATTGCCTTCACAAACAATCTCTCAAATGCACTTATCGGGTCTGAAATCGATGTTTGCCCAGCGAAAATCCATCTTTTGTTTGTGATTTTACCTTTCTTAGTTCTGACAATCTCGTCTTTCAAATAGCGATAGTATGTTATTCTTAGCCAAAGATTATCAGGGTCATGTTGAAACTTAATAAAATCTAGAATGTTCCAATAATTGACTGATGGCTCGATTGAATCCTTAACAACAATGCGTTCAAGCAAATGCCCTGTCCGTATTCTTAGCCCTTCTGGAAATGTAAAGGTTACCTTTGGGTTGACCTTCCAATTATTGTTTAAATGGTCTTCTTGCTCCTTTTCCGTTAGAATTTTCTCAGCTAACATTCTTTTCCCTCATTTTTGAACCCCCCTAGTTTGTAGCGCGCGCCTTTCCTTACCCTTCTTCCCTCTTTTTGGTTTTCCGTTTTCCGAGAGAGTCAATAGAGAGGTTTCACATAGATTATCATATTATTTGCATCTGCTTTGTAAACTCCGATTTCAATATTGAAATCTGTTTCAGCCCCCGCAACGAATGACCCAACATAAGCCTCATATTGTTTAGATTGAGAAGAGTTACTCACAACCAATGTTGCACCATAGGTTCCAGAGGGAGCATTGGTGTATGTAAATGTGTACTGATTTGTTTCGTTGATTATACCACTACTAATACTCACTGTTACGCTGTAGTTCGTTAAAGGCACTGTTCCATACTGAATTGGTTGACTCTGTTCAAGAGTGAGATTAACTTCTGTGTAACGGTATGTAGAATACATATAATTAGTGACCGTAGGTTTGACTCCAAATATGACATAATCGGAGAGATAGTCTGAACTGACATTCTCTATTTTTATCTCCAAACCAAAGGCGTTGTAAGTGTCCCCAACTTCTGGGTATGAAATCGGATACTCTGCTTGAAGAGGAGCATAAACGGCAAGCCATCCCGAACCATAAAGAAAATTATATTCCGTGTCACCGAAGTCAACAGTGGTAAAATTTTCTTCATGCCCGCTATACGGTGCTCTAATCATCAGTGTTGTGAAAGAAGCACTAGGATTATTTGAAGAATTAGAAGAGGAACTTTGAAAATAGGACGATATCGTTGGAGAAAAGTACACTATCACACCTACTATTGTAATCAGTATTCCGATGGTAAGGAGTTTTTTAGTTCGGGACATGACTACCTAGTAAAACCTATGATTTTCCCTCAGATAATAGGCTTTTTGGTATTGGTTTTTTTCAGCTTGACTAGAGCCTTTTGTGTCGCATGACGAAAACTAGAAAAACCCAAGTTCTTTTGCTCGTTGATTTATCTCTTGTGGAGTTTTCGATTGTTCTCCACAATTTTTGAAAGAATCTTCTAACATTTTTTTATCTACATAATAAAGTGTTCTAATCATTTCATCTTGGAGAGGTTCCCATTTATCAAGTTTGACTTTCAATTCTTCTTCAATATATCGTCTTTCTTCTGGAACAACTATTTCATGTCCAGCATGGACTATATTTTCATAGATTTCATGGAAAACAAGTTCAGAGAACGCTTTTTTGTCTTTACATCTTGTTAAATTAATATGAAAATTAGTCCAGTTGTCGCCCCAAGCATATCCGCCAAGAGGATGCTTGAATTTACTTTTCCACTCTGGAGTTAGTGGTTCAAAGACTTCAAATTTAATGGTTGCATATTTGCCATACTTCTTTTTGATATACGCCACTACTTCATCAATAATCTTGGTCTCTTCATTGTTTGGAACCAAACCTTTTCTCTCAATTCTACTTTCTAAGCTGTGCAGATTTAAGATTTTTCCAAACCAAAAACTTAACAAAAAACTAAACAGTTTCCATGGAAAAAAGTTTTGTTCAGAAATTAGTAAGACTTATTAAGAATAGCGCGCGCTGTAGGTATAGTAAACAGAAAGTAAACGCAAAGTAAACCAGAAGTAAACCGACCTTCCAGAACACCACAAACCGACATAATTGGTGTCTAGGGTTGCACCCGTTGGCATAGTTGCCCCGTATGTAAGACGGAGTACCCGTGCTTGAACGAGCCCTAGACACCAAACGCTAATATGTTGTAATGAGCATAAAACATTTTCCGTAAAAGTTTAACGGAGAATTTGGAGCCTTTCCCTTTTTTAATTCACTGATTAACTGATGCAGAAAGGCTTTTTTAATCAACTGATTAATTGATTCAGAAAACATCTATAAATGTTGTGTCCTAAACAAGTCACTAAGACTGATAATGTTGCAATGTAATGTTGCTTTGTAAGGTTTCCATGTTGCGTTTCGCCCCTCGCCTCTACGTTTGTGACATTAATTATAATGTTGCATTGTGACAAACCATTGTGAATTTCCATGTTGATTGTGCGTGTTCCGAAATCAGTGTTGCCGCACAAGTTGCTTTATTAGGTTCTGTCATCGTGTCCCACAATTATGACTACATTTCCTGTTTTTTGGCCTGCCTCGACATACCTGTAGGCTTCGGCAATTTGTTCCAGCGGATAGCGTCTGTCTATTATCGGTCTGAACTTTCCCGCCTCAATTAGTTCTTTGAAGAAAAGGATGGTTTCTTTTCGTTCTTTTGGGATTGGAAATATGACTTTTTTGCTGCCGAATTTTGAGGTCCATAGTGTCAGGAATAGGTTCTGCGACATGAAACCGAGGTCGGTTGAGCAATAAATTCCGCCTGGTTTTAGCAGTTTTTTGCAGGCGCCAAATGAACTCTTGCCAACGGCGTCAAAAACAAAATCATAGTCTTGACCGCTTTTTGTGAAATCTTCCTGTGTGTAGTCGATTATCTTGTCGGCTCCGAGAGATTTTACTAGTTTTGCATTCCGGGTGTTGCACACCGCTGTAACTTCCGCACCGTAATATTTCGCAAGCTGGACTGCTGCTGAACCGATGGCGCCCGTTGCGCCGTTGATCAGGACTTTTTGTCCGCTTTGAACGTTTGCTTTTCTAATATCGTTGAGTGCATAGAGTCCGCCTTCGGTGCTTGGGGCGGCTTCTTCATAGGTCATGTTCGCTGGCATAGCAGTAAGTATGCCTTGTTCGGGCATGGTCATATACTCGGCGTGGGCGCCAAACCTGAGTCCGCTGAATCCGAAAACACGGTCAGCATTCTTGAATGATTTGACGTCTTTGCCTACTTCTTCAATTTCTCCGGCGAACTCATTCCCCAATATCGTTCTCTTCGGTCGGAGGAGGCCGCTGACAAGTCTGTTAATGAATTGGTTACCTCTCAAGAAGGCACAGTCTGTTCGGTTTACTGTTGTCGCATATATTTTTATGAGTACCTCATCGTTCTTGGGAGCTGGTTTCGGCACCTCTTTGAGTTGAAGAACATCCGGTGAACCGTACCGTGTGCGCACAATGGCTTTCATTTTCACACTTGCAAATTAGTCTCAAGTTACATAAAAATCCAGTTTGGATTCGGGAATTGAGATTTTGGCGTGTGCCTCATCTATGTGGCTTCTTTGAGTACTTTTCCAAGGCCGGCTATTTCGTAGACGTAGCGCAGATGGATCATTGTCTTAATCGTTTGGGCAAGTCGCCCCTCTACCTTTACTCCGGAAATCTTTCCAATGCCGTACTTCTCACCCACGGCTAGGATTAACCCGCTGAACTTGGGGATGTAAACGGTTCTTTCGTTTTTTGTTACATCCGCGTACAAGTTCTGGGCTACCACTTCGGCTTGTTGCAGGGCAATCTCAACGCACTGAGGAAGAGTTTCTCCGGTTTTGGGATCAACCACGAGGGCGCAGTCGCCCACTACGTAGACGCCCGGAAACCCGACGGCTTCGCAGAACTCGTTGATCTTCACCCTGTTGCCTTTCTCGGTCTTCATGCCGCTGCAGCCGGTCACATGGGAGCCTTGTACTCCTCCGGTCCAGATGAAGAGAGAGCATTCAACTTGGCTGCCATCATTCAAGACGACGGTGTCCTGTTTTACTTCGGCGATGAATTTGCCGAGGATGAGTTTGGCTCCCATTTCGGTCAGGACGTTGGCTACTTTTCTGGAGAATTCTGGGATGTTCCATGTTGGAAGCAGGGTTTTGGAGCCTTCGATTATCGTGACGCAGCATTTGTGTTCGTCCACGATTTCTCCTGCCAACTCGACGCCGGTGAAGCCTCCGCCGCCGACCACGATCGTGTTTTTCTTTTTCTGAGCGAGGGTCTTCTTGAGGTTGTCCCTGATTTGCGCGGCTGCTTCTACAGAGCTGACGCAGAAGGAGTGTTCTTCAGCCCCTTTGATGTGGCAATAGTTCGGTTCGCTTCCGAGCGCGATTACGAGTTCCCAGTAGGGCAAGTCGCCCTTGTCGGTCCTTACTAGTTTGTCGGCAAAGTCGATTGAATATACACTCGCCTGTAGAAACCGGATTTTTCGCTTCTTCAACAACTCGGACAATGGTATTGTGAGATCGGAGACTTTCTTGACGCCTGTGACTATCTCGTAGGCGAGATGCAGGTACTGATGATAATCATTGCGGTCAACGAGAACAATCTCTACATCTTTCAAACGCTTTGCTTTCTCTTCAAGTTTAACCGCTGTCAGCAAACCGCCATATCCAGCTCCGAGAATTACCAAAGACTTCTTCAAGAATCAACCCAGCCCACGGAAACGGCAATCTTACACATCTAACGCGTACTCTTAAGAGTTTGCAGCGCGGGGTGTTCCTCCTGCATTTCACGAGTGTATTCCTATGAACGAGAAGTGGGTTGTGCTTCCGTATATGACGTTGCTCGTCGTGTCAACGTAAGTGGTGATGATTACCCAGCTGGCGGTGAACCCGAAGTGCCTAGCCACCAAGGCCATGTCTTTCATGTCTATTTTGCCGTCACTGTTGAGGTCACAGACGGGATCCCAGTTGGGACTCGCGGAGTTTGTCCCGAAGTGCCTTGCAATATACGCAATGTCCCTCATGTTAACCGTGCCGAACGGGGATTGGACGTCGCCCACTATCGGCGTGTACTGCACCATAGTCAGGCTGTTTTTCTGTTGTTGCGTCATGTTTGACCCGTCAAAGGCTAGGCTCACCGTCACGTTGCCAGAAAAACTGGCCATTACGTTGATGACGTAGTATAATCCCACGGTGTTGTTCAGAACGGGCGCTTGAACAGTCGGCGTTCCGCTCGCGGTTGCAATGCCCGCGGCTGTAACGTTCGCGAAGGTCAGGTTAAGGTTGTTTGTCGGAGAAACCGTGACGTTCGAGCCGACGCTTAATAGAACACCGCTGCTGATAGCGTAGATATTGTCATCTTGTGATGCTACGTAAACTACTCCGTTGGCCACGGCAGGAGAAGACCGCACCACGTTACCTGTCATGTAGCTCCAGACGGGCGCTCCGGTAGTAGCGTTCAGGCAGTAAACATTATCATCACTAGATCCCACATAGACTAAGCCGCTAGCAACGGCAGGAGAAGACTGTACATAGCCGCCTGTCATGTAGCTCCAGACGGGCGCTCCGGTAGTAGCGTTCAGGCAGTAAATATTATCATTATTAGATCCCACATAGACTAGGCCGCTAGCAACGGCAGGAGAAGGCTGAACCGTGGCATTTGTCAAGTAGCTCCAGACGAAGGCTCCGGTAGCAGCGTTCAGGCAGTATACCTTATTATCTACTGATCCGACGTAGACGAGGCCACCAACAACTGTAGGAGAAGACTCCACCCAGTTGCCTGTGGTGTAGTTCCAGACGAGCGCTCCAGTTGCGGCGTTCAGGCAGTAAACGTTATGATCAGCAGATCCTACGTAGGCCAGGCCACCAACGACAGCAGGAGAAGACCACACATAGCTGCCTGTCAGGTAGCTCCAGACGAACGCTCCGGTAGCAGCGTTCAGGCAATATACCCTATAATCATAAGATCCTACGTAGACCAGACCGCCAACAACGGCAGGAGAAGAATACTCCACCGGGCCTCCTGTCGTGTAGCTCCAGACGAACGTTCCGTCAGTTGCATTCAGGCAGTAGACATTCCTGTCCAACGACCCTATGTAGACCAGGCCACCAACAACGGCAGGAGAAGAATACACAGAGCCATTTGTCATGTAGCTCCAGACGAACGATCCGGTAGCAACGTTCAGGCAGTATACCTTATCATCAGCAGATCCAACGTAGACGAGACCGCCGACAACGGCAGGAGAGGACCACACATAGCTGCCTGTCGTGTATGTCCAGAGGGTGTTGTTTGTGGTTGGGGCTGTTGATGTTGAAGTTCCCGAGTGGCTGAGGTCGTGATGAAACATTGGCCACCAATCAACATTGTCCGCACTTGCTGGTTGAATCTTAAACCCCGCGGCTAACGTGCCGACCAGAAGCATAAGCATAACTAATCCAGAAAATACCTTCCGCATCTTCCCCTTCTCCATTTTATACGTAGTTCAACAAACAGATAAGACTTGTGCAAAGATGTTCTGGCGCAACGCGCAGACTGATTGCGCGCGCAACCGGAATAAGGGGCCAAAACGCAAGCTCTCAACATTACGACAGGTGTTTCTAATCAGAGTACCGTACCTTAGCGACTAAAACATTGTGAGTCTTGGAAAGCGCGCTCAAGAGCGTGGGCTGTGCTGTAATATGTTATAGAAGAGCGTTCCACAAATGTTAATTCTTTGAATTGTCCATCATTTGTTGCACGGAGAAAGGAGAAATGAAGCAGCTTAGCTCAATAGTGATTTTGCTTTTGTTGTTGATGGTTTTGCCCCTCTTTAGCGCCCGCGCTTCCGAGACTGGTATCCATGAAGTCATGGTGACGAACTTAACAGCCAGCACTACATGGGTCTACCGAGGAGGAACACTCACAATCAACGTCACGGTCAAGAACGTCGGAGATTTCAATGAACCCGCCGTGTCAGTCACCGTCTACTACAACGTGACAGCCGCCGAGAGCGTGAACACGTACCGACTGTCGTTGGGCGTTGGACAGAGCTTGACGTTCACATTCACGTGGAACACTGAGGGCGTCCCCTACCAAAACTACACGCTTACAGCAGTCGCAACGATACCCACGGGCTCGACCACACTCTCCGACGGGAACGTCACAATCAAACTTCTGGGCGATGTCAATGGTGACGGAGTAGTCGACCTGAGGGACATTGCGTTGGTTGCCAGAGCATTCGGCTCTACTCCAGGCGGTCCAAACTGGAACCCTGCTGCAGACATCAACGGCGATGGCACAGTCAACATGGAAGACGTCACACTGGTAGCCAGAAACTTCGAAAGCCACGCCTAGCACGGCACGCGCTACGCATAGACTTGGCAAAGTCTAGGCCAAACCCCCCACTTTTTTCGGGGCTAGAGTTTAGTAGTTTTTTGTAATTTTCTAGCGCTAATGAGTGAGAAGGTCGATTATTACCAGTCCACCAGGCGCGCTCGAGGGCTAGGCACGGTTTCGACCCGTCTTCCTACTTTTTGAAAAATACATAGGCTTCCAGATAGTACGCTTCATAGATCAACGTACGTTTGACTATTCCTATGACTGTGACGTTCTGGTCATACACGCTGAAGCCTGGGTTTTTAAAGTCAATTCCGATGATTCCATCTTCCGAACGAAGCACGAGAAGAAATTTTAGTTTGTCTTCCGGAATTGAGAGCATGAATCTGATTTGTCCTTCAACAATTACTGTTCTTCCAACCCAGAAGCCTGGATTCGCATTGAGCTCATCAACGGTCACCGGCACAGGAACAGGATAAAGTGGAAAACCAAACACGCCAAACAATGGAACGATCACAACAAAAGCTGATGCGATGGCAATAACTACAATCAACATGCTACGTTTTTGTGCCTCCCTAACAGGAACCACTCTCGGAGCACCTCGAATAATTAATGTGTCTTGCCTCGACTTAATGCCAAGCATTAGAACAGCCTGTTCTAAAACCAGTACGGCTTGCGCTGATATGAAAGATCTTTCCACAAGGCTTAGCCCGCGGGGTTGCTCCGAAATCAATTTGCAAAGTACCTGATGCCTCTGCATTTGGCCATCGAGGAGAAGACAGGATTTTGAGAGAGCGGAGTTAAGGGAAGGGAGCGTTAGCACGCGTCAACTACAGGCCAGGTATGTTCGTTGATACTAGAGTGACGTCAAAGTTGAGGCTGGGGGTTCCTGTGGAGGTCACGCTCCACTCGACTGGAAAGTCTACTGTTTTGTCAACGTATACTGTCATGGTCTCATTTATTCCCGAGATCGAGTATTCATAGGCTATGCAGTTGCGTTTCCCCAAGTTGCTCAATGTGACGGTTGTGTCATAGCTGTTAGTCAAATTTCCGCCTTCGACGTTGAAGTCGTTAGCGCTGGTGCGAAGCATCCACGATGTATAATTGTAGCTGAAGGGCGTTCCTAACCCTGTTTCCGAGGTAGTGTTTGAGAATATCTCCACTTCCGTGCTGTTGAAGCCCAAGACTTCCATGTGAATCGTCATGTTCAGAGTGTAACCCAAGCCTGCTAGTGTTTCCTGTCCCTGAAAGTTCGCGTAGGCCCCTTTAAAAATCCATGACTGGTTTCCTCCTCCAGATCTCAACAGCCAGAAACCTAGAACGGCCGCGATGACAACGACGATTATGAGTATGGAAGCAATGATAAGCTTCATACGACTCTTGGGCGTTGCACCTAATGGGGGAGGAATAGGAGGTGCGGAAGGCATAGGAGTTGAATTCTCAGATTTTAACATGATTTTTCGCCAAACTGGTTGTTCCAATGCTCTAAATATAAGACTTCTGATCCTTGCAGTTCACTGTTCTAAGTCGCGCGCCTCTATGCTCAATTGCCCACCACGCCCAACGATTCATTGACTCTGTATCTAAAAGCATCAGCGGGGTACACAAAAAAAGGGAATTGTGCGGGAGACCTCTCCAAGTTAGGCCATGTTCAAACCTCTCCC
This sequence comes from Bathyarchaeia archaeon, assembly GCA_050010755.1. Taxonomy (GTDB): domain Archaea; phylum Thermoproteota; class Bathyarchaeia; order Bathyarchaeales; family Bathycorpusculaceae; genus JBEKCD01. The sequence continues at coordinate 5,246 of JBEKKK010000008.1, read as the reverse complement.
GGCCCATTTTTCATTCACTTCCGTTTCTTGAACAGCACGCGCTCTTGGCTGACTAAGACATCCATATTCCCAAAATCAATTGAGCCTGTATGAGTAGGTTAAAAATTTGCGTTCAGCGTCGCCTGAGATTTGAGCTAATTTGGCTTAGCGCGTGCTTGAAGTTATATATAGTTCTACGGATGATGCAATTAACGGGTGATTTGTCGTGTCAACAAAAGATTTTAGCATGAAGTTTCCAGCTTTCGCTTGGAATGAACTAGGAAAGATGGCATCAGAATTGTCGCCTGTGAAGTTAAGCGTTCTCGAGCTTCTTCATCATCAACAGCAGTACCATACAAAAGCCGTGAGTGTCGAGGGTCAAGTGAAGGGTGTGGTCAGCATCGATGAGACGGATCAGACGACGGTGCAGACTTGGGGTTTCATGAGCGGGCCAAAAACTGTGGAGTCGATGGCCTCGGCGACGTATTTCTATCTCGAAGACGATGCGGGCACTAGCATTCTGGTAAAGTACTTGGCCGACCTCGACGTTGCCGGGGATGACAAGGTAGCTATAACGGGCCTTTTCAGCGGTTGCGCATTTACTGTCGAGAAGAAGGGTCTGCTGCGGACTGAGAGGGAGCAGGTTTCCAATGAATTTGGGGAACCTTTCATAACGGCTTTGTCGGTAGAGAACAGGACAAAACAGAAAATCGAGTATATCAGAAGAACGGAAGGATAATGCTGTACGCACTGGTTTAGCGGTGCGCGGTGGAATCAAATAGAATAGTCTTGTGACTAATGGTAATTGAAAATGTTGGCATACCCCGAAAGAAGCACGTTATCGCGCTTGGGCAACAGCTCCGCGGAAACCACAAATTTGATTTCCTAGGCGCCATAATCTTTAACAGGGGAGAAAACGGGTGAAAGGAATCCTTTTCTCAGCGTTGTTGGCATTGTTATTTTTCAGCCTATTCATAACTGCCTTCTCGTTTCATTTTGTCCAAGCAAACGATGGCTCTCAGGCTTCGAGTACGGATTGGTGGCCGATGTTTAATCATGACGTGAGCCACACGGGAGTTTCAACTTCAAGCGTCCCAGCAACAAACAGCACGTTGTGGAGCTACAATACAAACGATTGGACTCAATATCTCTCCGTTGCCAACAACCTTCTCTACGTGGGATCGTTCTATGGGAATGTTTACTGTTTGAACGCTGCTACCGGAGCGCTGGTTTGGAAATACGTGATACCTGACGGGGCTCAGAGTTCTCCCCCTGAAAATTGGATCTCTGATACTCCTGCTGTTTCAGGAGACATTGTTTTTGTGGGGTCGAACAACGGCTATCTTTATGCTTTGAACGCCACAACGGGTGCGCTCATATGGGAAACCGAAACAGGCTCATCAGGCTCTTCTCCAGCCGTCTTGGGGAACCTCGTTTACGTTGGAGGTTATGCCGTCTACTGTCTGAACGCTGACACGGGCGCCACCGTCTGGGAAAAAAACCTGGCAGTGCAAGGGCCTATGTCTTCCCCCGCCGTCGTTGGAGACAGGCTCTACATTGCACTCTGCGACAACAGTATCTGCTGCTTGAACGCCACGGATGGATCGCTCTCTTGGAATTACACGACGGGTCCCGATATGAATTATGAGTTTGGAAGCCTTTCTCCGCCGTGCTCCCCCACCGTTGTCAACGGCCTGGTCTACGCAGGGTCAAAGGACGGCAACTTCTATTGTTTGGACGCCGCTACTGGAGCGCTCGTCTGGAAATACGCAGCAGTTAACATGATATCGCAGTCTGCTGCAGTTGTTAACGGTCTTGTCTACTTCGCACCTGACGGCGACGACGCGACCGTTAACGATTGTTTGTATTGTCTGAACGCCAGTACCGGTGCCCCCGTTTGGATAAGTGAGTTCGGTTTCGCTTCCATCGTTACGTCTCCCGCCGTAGCCGGAAACGTTGTCTTTGCAGGAGCTAATGGAACCATTTACGGCCTTAACGCTACTACTGGAGCTATCGTTTGGAGCCGAGGCAGCCCCGGATTCGAAGGCCCTCCCATCGTGGCTGATGGATTGATTTACGTGGACGGAGGACCTGACGGCATGGTATACGCCTTAGGCCGCTCCCCAGGGTTCCCAATCCTCACTTTTTCACTGTCCATCGTCACCATAATCCTGCCCATACTGTTGACGGTACTCTACCTGAGAGGAAGACAAAAACAGAAACAAAAACAGCTTCCCACAGAATCGTCTAGATAGTTTTTCGCTGACCCACGTAGCTTTTCCAGTAACGCGCGCCAGGTCAAGGAATTAACTCCAATTCTATTCTGTCTTTGCTCACGCGTGTCTCAAAATATCGCAAGACATCCATCCCAAGAACGCAAGGCGTTAATCTGAAGTACCTTTCTCTGTCTTCCTGGTCAAGATCAGATGGGACACAGATTACCTTAAGACCACTGCTAAAGTTGATTTTATATTTTTCTTTGCCAGAATCGAAGATAAGGAAAACGGATCTATTTATCATTCTGTTCTTGAAGAATCCACCGAACCCTATGGCGTCCCCCTTTGCTTCTGGCAGAATTGCACACTCTATTCCCATTAGAGTTGCTTCTTTTTCTGTTATAGCAGAAAAAACAGACCCTGTATCCACCAAGAAATTGATGACTCTCTGTTTGTGAAAAGCTGGAATCTCCACCAGAACTTGGATCGTTGGGCGACGGTCAATGACTAGACCACGGAATTTGATGGCCGTCCCCTCTTGACCATAGACTAGAAGAACATTGCTATCTGTTGTGTTTGCATGAACTCGACTATCACAGTTTTAGGGTCATATTTCCTTGCAGCTTTCATTACTTCATCGAACATGCTACTGCTGTGCACCACTTTCTTCTCTTGTATTATGACCCATTTGTTGTCGTATTTCTTCTTTAGACTCTCATAGTTTTCCTTCAACCATTCAGCGTTCTCTCTTGAGAGTTTGAAAATCTCATCTATCTCCATGCTTTACCTACCTCAGACTCCAAGATTCAGCATGTTAGACTAGGTTGCGCTCTTATTTAATTCTTGTTCTGATGTTTGGGGAGGCTTGATAACATTTATGAATTTGTGATCATTTGCATTGCGCGTGCTATTTAGTCAAGTCGGCTTCTTCGGGTCCCATAGTCTGTTTGGAGGGTTCTTCGGTCTTTTCTAATTGAGGTGGGGGCAGTGGGGGCATCTCTTTTGCAGCTTGTCCGAGGGCAGTGACGAACAGCAAAACAATGATGATGACGAGAACAGCGGCGATGAGATAAGCTCCGCCCGTGCCTATGAACTGCGAAGCCAGTTGTACCATGGCGGTGTAGAAATTACTCTCCAGTGGCCTTATGAACCATGGGTAGTAATCAAAGTACGGCCTTAGGACCCATGCCAGCTGGGTTCCGACAATCATGAGGATTAGGCTTCCGAGGAGGAACGCGGGCTTCCAGTTCTCTAGAGACTCTCCGTACAGCACTTTGGCGCCCTTGACAAAGTTGGTGAGCGCGAAAAAGCCGGCTAGGGTGAAGATTACAATGTTGAGAAGAACCATGAACGCGTACGTGTTAGAAGATCTCGTGGTTGTGATGACGAAGAACAGGTTTATGGGAACGAGGGCAATCAGAACCGTCGCCATCACGGTGAAACTGAACAGCAAGAGCATAGTGGTCTGACGCAATGTTCGCTTTCCGCCCAGAAGCGAATAGAGCACATAATAACTCGGGACAGTTAAATAAAGAGAGATGAGCAGGAGTATCGGAACTTTTAATGCACTGTAGAGAATCGACAACCCGCCGGCCCAAGTTCCCATAGTCGCCCCGTAAACAGCCGAAAGCAACAAGATGGCCAAATTGGCATCAACAAAATAATCGGTCAGACCCTTCTCGTCAATCAAATTCTTTAAGAATTCATCACTTCGCTTGAGAAATTCTTCAATAACAGACAAAATTCCCAAACAGCATACCTAACTGAATCATAGGCTAATTCAACTATTAAGTTTGACGATTACCAGGCGAAGGCACTTGGATCACAATGTACAAATCGTTGGGGGTGCCCCCTCCCCTTTTTTCACACACATCTGATGTAATGGATCCGCGTAATGGATCCACATGTGTGTCCATGTTGCCTAGGCAGCGTTCCAAAAAAGAGCTTTAGACTTCATTATTGACTTGGTCTTGTGGATGACCATTCTTCTGTTGTAATCATCTTTCTATGTGTATCGGAAGAAGTTTCGTGCGTGCTGGCGCGTGCTAAACACTAGGAAACATACTGTCCCACCCAGATGAAGTTGCCCCCCGGCATGGTCGCGTTGAAGTTTAGCGTTATCGTTCCGTTGGCTTGGTCTGCGTCTACTAATATTGGGAAGGTGTATGTTCCGTTATCCTGTTTTTCGATGAGCACTGGGGATCCGAGCTCTATCGTTCCTGTATAAGTTGAGGTGCCATTTTTGGTCAGATTTGGCCACCAAGTTTGTTCGGGGTAGGTTATTCCCAGAATGAATATTCTAACGTTGCTTGCGTCTCCTCCGACCGGTGTCCAGTTGAACGCGAGGTTGTTGAACAGGACGGAAACAGGCGGGCTGCCCGAGCCGTTGTATGCGGTTCCTATCGTTAGATAGGTTCCGGCCAGGTCTGAAATGGCGAAGTACGTGCTTGAATCGTTGGGAAGGAACGCGGCCAATTGACTTGTCAGATTTGTAACCTCACTCGTTAGGTTTGTGACTTCGCTTGTTAGGTTTGTGACTTTATTGGTCATGTTTGTAAGCTCTGATGTCAGCGCGCTGATGGAGGAATTGGCAGAGGCAACTTGGCCTTGAAGATTTGCTATCGTAGAGTTTAGTTGAGAAGCCTGATTGTTTAGAGTCGAGATTGTGTTGTTCTTGTCGTTTGTCATCAGTGTGTATTCTGCAATCACACCGCCCAAGATGGCTACTAGAACGATGGAGATTATTCCGAGAGCAATAAGGGCGCCTTTTCTGGGGATTTTCGATTCGTTTGTTTTGCTCAAGTTTGACACCCAACCAAAGTAATGTTCAGTTCTACATATAAGTAGCACGCCCAATTAAATGGTCTTCTGCGTAAGCGCGCGTTGAACCAAAACGTTGAAATTGGCAATAGGTGAAACTACTATTTGGTTAAACTTGTCGTTCTCGTACACGTTTAAGCGGCTGGTTCGTTCGTGGCCACTGTTTATAGCCCTGTTGCTGGGCATCATTTTGGCATCCACTTTTTTCGCGGGCATCAACGTCGGCGCGGA
>JBEKKK010000007.1:0-34225 GCA_050010755.1 Bathyarchaeia archaeon | reverse complement strand
CGAGACTGTTCAACGGGCTGATTGACGAGGTAAGAGTGTCAAGCATCGCCAGAAGCAGCGGCTGGATCAGCACCGAATACGCCAACCAAAACAGCCCATCAACATTCTACACCCTCGGAACACAAGAGACTTATCCATAGCCCTGTTGAAAGCTCAGGCGCATGAGCCGAAGTCTTTTTTTTGTTTTCTCTTAGGGCTGACAGCGAATAATATCAATGCCATTAGTAAAGTTGTGAGCGCCAATGCATTAAGGTTACAACAATATTCACGAGGCTGATTGCGTTCAAGACTAACTATAATTCGCGTGAAAACGGTTGGAAATGTTGTGGACAGTGAAAGTGAGGAAAGCTACGCTGAGTGCGTTGCCGGAAATCAACAAAGCGACCGCCGTGAAAAGTTTCTAGTTATGCAGTAGCATTACTGTGTATCCGTTAAGGGTCAGAGAAGCTGAGGACGCAACTGTTCCGGTTTGAACTCGGGAAGAGGTAAATGATATTGTATTGTCAATCTTTGAAAAGCTGAGTGTGCCTTGTAGGCCTTGAAGGTTCAAAGTTGTTGTCGCTGTAGTCTCGGATATTATCAGCAGATACGTTTTTCCTGCGTGTATCCAGCTGAGTGCTCTGATACTGGAAGATGTGCTCGTCACGTTTACGATTTGGTCGCCCACAGCGAGACCGTTGCCGATAAGTTTTTGAACGTAGTATGGGTACCAGGGCTGGCAGTTGTCCGCGTTTATCATTCCGAAACCGTAGCCATGAGTGGGTTCTTTCTCGTTCCAAGAAGCGCTTGCGCTCAGACAATAGTATATATTGTAGCTCACGCCGTCCAAGATATCCATGCGGAGAACGAGTGCGAGCCACACTGCCCCGCTCATTTGTTGAATTCTAGGATCCGTGCCTGTCGAACATGCACCGTTGAAATTGCTCTCGCTGTTTACTAACGGCAGCATTTTTCCTCTTACCTGATAATATCTCTGTTGAGCCTGAGTGATGCTGTAACCATAAGGCCACTGCCCGAAGAATTGAGTCTCTGCATCCGAGAGAACTGTTGCATCACTAGGATAGGGATTGACACAACTAACGTCATAAGCGTGAAAGTCCAGTCTGTCGAGCGCGGCGCCGCCGTTTGCTAGCCAATAATCCAAGACCTGCTGGCGGCATATGAAGTCAAAGCTCAGGCTCAGGTTCGAGTTCGCCTGGCGCATAGCCGCAGCAACAGCGTTGAAGAGTTGCATGTAGTAACCAAGCTTAGTCGTTGATGGGGTCCACCCAAAGTAGGCATACGGCTCATTCACTATCTCGTAGTAGACCACTGGAAGGCCCAAAGACTTGAAGTGGTTGACCCATTGAACTGCATACGCCGCGTAGCTGGCCGGATAAGGTAACCCAGTGGCAGGGTTGGTTGCCATTCCAGGAGGGGTTACTAGGCCGCCGCCTCCATCTTTGACTCTGGATATTGTGACAAATGGCTTGGCCCCGACGCTGAAGATTGCTTTGACCAAAGAATCTACCTTTGCCCAGTTGAAGGTTCCCGTCTCAGATGCATCATTCCAACTCGTGCATGGTTCAACTACAGTGCTCAGAAAACGGACCAAAACGAAACTGGCGTTCTCGACAAGCTGTTCAACATTTGATTTCAGGAAGTAACTCCAAGTGCCATCGGTTTGAAAGCCTAATGATAGCTTGTTTGTTCCTATTGTCTTGCTAGTATTGACCGTGACACTCGCAGAGGTCGCTCCATAGGCTGGGAATATGCAAAATATCAAAGTGACTAATATCAGGGGAAAAACAGCAAATTTCGTTAAGTGTTTATTCATCCTTTTCATTTCGCGCTCCACCAAGGTTTTGTAGACATTCATTTCGACGGCTATTACGCCTTGTTGAGAATTGGATCTGAGCAGATAGCAAAGCGCAGTAAACAAACCTCATTTTCTGGGTCAAAAATCCATTGATTACGTTGCAAACACCATGATTGTTCTAATCTGTATTGCTCGTCGGGCCTGGTTTCGCAAAAGCGGCGGACGATGCGCGCGCAGATTCCAGCCGAAATCAAAACTGAACCAGCAAACAGCAGTTTGTATCTTTAAGCGGCTTACATTCCATGATAGTTGCAGTGTCTGCGCTAAACAGGTAGTATGGATGGGTTCAACGTCTCTCGCCCATCTCGATTGATATGCATTAATGCTGGTCCAAGGGGTTCCATCGTCAAAAATCTTCAAGCTAACCTACGAAATGCGTTTTCATGAAAAATCAGAGGTAAGCGAAACCGTTAATTCCAAGGAAGCGCTAGGTTCTCGCCAAGGGCTTTTCCTTTCGAAATTGAATACTGGTTTAGCATATGGCTGTCGACCAAGATGAGGTAACGAGAGCGTTAGCAGTATTGTCCCATCCTCTGAGGAGACAGATTCTTTCGGCGTTGGATGGAAAAGGTGAACTTTCCTTCACGGACATTATGACTGCGCTCGACATTGACACTGGAAAATTGAGTTTTCACATAAGGAACCTGAGTGGTTTCATAGAGCAGTCACCGACAGGCAAATACAAACTGACCAGAACCGGCGAGCACGCAATAGAGCTCCTCAGAGATCTCGAAACATGGGTCACCAACGCCGACGGTTTACGAAAAAATCCTATGAGCCACCTTGCAAACTTCAATAAACGTGCCTTCGCATTCTTAATCGATTTTGCCCTGATTCTCGCTGTCTTTGTGATACCTGGAGTCTCGGCAAGTCTTCTAACCGGAAGCGGACTCGGCGTAACTATTAACGACCTCATACTATTCCTTGTAATTTTTTGGGTATACTGCACCCTGCTTGAAGGATTTGCGGGTCAAAGTCTGGGAAAGCGAATCGTGCGGCTGATGGTCGTTAGAACAGACGGCAAAAAGCCTTCATACGATCACGCCGCAGTAAGGAACTTTGGCAAGATACTTCCAGTATTGCCCTTCGACTTGCTCATTGGATTCGGTCTCAAAGACAAAAGGTTCATCAGATACTTCGACAAATTCGCCGGAACAACAGTAATCGACCTTGAACCTCAAGCAAAAACATCAGAAACAGCAAAGAACGACCTGCAAGCATGATATGCGAAGTGGATTGCAAAGCTCGCGTGTACATATTCTAATGCTTGAGACTTATGTTTCTACGTATGCGACTGTAAACAAGGAACATTTTTATCTTCCTTTTTCCCATAATGGTGCAAGGAGAATGAAATCCAACACGGCTTTCTGCAGAATTCCAAACCCAACCAAAGTCGGAATATGCATTGTTCTTTCCGTTTTGCTAGCTGGTGGTCTGTTTCCGGCCGTTACAGCCTCGCTTCCTTCAGGCTATCCGACGAGGGAAGCTCTGTTGCAGGACTACTTCAACTTGATGAGCGAATACCCTACACTGATGACTTACCAGAGCATCGGTAAATCCTTCCAAGGAACCGATATTCCAATGTTCGAAATCGGCAATCCAAACGGAGGGAAAGTGATGTTCACAATGGATACGCACGGAGACGAACCTCAGGGCGCAATCGTGGGCTATTACATGGCTCAGTGGATTCTGAATCGGACAGACCCCGCAATTGCCGACAGCATTCTCCAGAATAACTTGATTATAATAATCATCGAAAACATTGACTCATACGGAATCAAAAGGAAGAACATGGATTTGTACGGGTACGTTCAGGGCACAGACGCCAACTTGTATGGAGTTGACTTGAACAGGAACATGCCAGTTGGCTGGGGTGGAATGGATAGCAGTAGCAACGTAACCGACATGCACTATGAAGGGCCAAGCCCTGGGAGTGAACCTGAAAGCCAGGTTTTGATCAATGCTTTTCAAACGTACAAGCCGAAGTTTCAACTCAATTACCATTACGGCGGAGGAATGGCCTTTGGCAAGCCGTCAGTATACGCAAAAATGACTCCTGCCACGTCGCAATATCATGACACGATAGCAAAGGATGTCAAGACAGTAGCGGCATCGCGCGGAGTCAACGTGTTCGGATACGGACAACTAGGTCTTGGTGGAGACGTAGCTTCCCAAGCATACGTTTCAGGCAATTCAACATCCTACCTCCTCGAAGCTGGAAACTGGCCTGCCCCCACCCTCAGCCAGATACAATCAATCCTGTTGCCCGATCTATTCCCCTTCCTAATAGTGTTCGCACAGCAATCTGCAATTGCGGTCACAACTCCTACTACTGGAAATCACTTTGAGGACAGTTTCAAATCGGGCAGCTTTTCCGCATGGAACGGAACCTACGTGACATCTGGTGAAACGGCAACCGTCCTAAACACTCTGTCATACGAGGGCAACTACAGTGCCCAGTTCACTTCTAACGGCACGGGCGGCTTCGAAGGAGCCTACTGCTACGAGTCCATGCCAGTTTCTCCCCAGCTTTATGCCAGCGGCTACTTCTACGTGTCTCAATCAGGAATCACCAAGAACGATGACCGCTTCTACCTCATTGCCTTCACCGCCAACGGCAGCAGCGTCGCCTATGCAGGATGGCGCCGCACCAACGGCGTAGACCTGTGGAACCTGATGATCATGAACGCCACCGGCTGGACGAGCACTTACTCAAACTTCAGCCCTACACTCGACACTTGGCACACCGTTCAACTCTACCTAACCGAAGGCGCCGCAAACGGCACCGCCGAACTCTTCGTCGACGGAGAGCTAACCTGCTCCATCCAAAACTTGAACACAACCGCCGTGGGCGGCGTGGACCAAGTTCGCTTCGGACTCGCCGAAGTCTACGGCGCCGGACCCACAACAGTCTACATAGACTACTGTCGAATATTCGAAGACCCACCGTGGGACACCACTCAAGACGGCGCCGTCAACATGCATGACATATCAATCGTCGCACGCGCATTCGGATCATCACCAGGCAGCCCAAACTGGAACCCAGCAGCCGACGTCAACGGAGACGGCGTAGTAAACATGAACGATCTATCTATGGTTGCACGGCATCTCGGAGAACAATACTCCTGACACCCTCCGCGCACGCGAAACTCGCACGCCCCACAACAACATGAAAATATACAAAGCAACATTACAAAGCAACATTACAACTAACCTCACGAACGCACAGACGGGGGTCAAAATTCAACATGGACACATATACGCTTACACATTACAAAGCAACATTACATCTGATGTAAAGAAAAAAAGGCGGGGGTCGAAGAGGCGAATCCTGCCCTTCTTATTCTTAATGCGGGGCAAGCACAAACCGGGGCTTAAAACAGACTAAAGCCTAAACAAAATAATGCACACTTAAGGCTGAGTCAACAGGCACGCGCGCCGTTCTCTCTGTAACTTGACTCGACTCCCGTTCCCTGTCCGTTCAGAAGGAGCAAGGCTTATTAATTCTTACGATAGATTCACAAGACATATTAATTCACTCTTTCGACTCATTCAGCTACATAAGGAAGGATGAAATGGTTAAATTGACTAAGAAAAACGTGAGAATCCTAGAAACGATATTGGTTTTCACAATGGCAATTTTGATAATCGCAGCTCCTGTGGTGGCGCAAGGGCCCACATTAAATCTACCCCCAAACCCTGTTGACGTAATTGTTCAGAATGATACTACAAGCTACTTCGTGACGACGCTCAGCAACGTTCCAGGCGGCTACGACGTGACCAACGGCCCTTACTCAGGTTGGTGCATTGATCATAATATCACCATGACCAGGAATGAGACCTTCGTGGCATTGTTGTACTCGAGCCTCAACCCGCCACCCGGCAACTACTCGGACATCCAGTGGGACAAGGTGAACTACATCCTTAACAACAAGCTGGCAAACTTCACCGAGACACAAGACGCAATCTGGAACTTCGTCAACAACACGTCCACCAACTTCCAGTCCCTTGACCCCAACGAAACTGCCCTCGTAAACGCTTCGTACGAGTACGGCACAGGCTTCGTTCCAAGCCCAGGCCAATCCGTGGCTGTAATAGTGTTCCCACAAAGCTCAGGATCATTCCAAGACAGCATTATCGAAGCCACAATGCCGCAGCCTCTAACCGTGAATGCAACCGTAACAGGTAGTGCAACTCTGATAGGAGACAACACATACCAAATGGACCAGGGAGCCACAGCTTACTTCGCCGCCAACGCTCAAGGAGGAATCCAACCGTATAGCTACACTTGGTACGTCAACGACACAGCAAATACCACCAACCAAACGATGACCTTCACCGCGCAACAAACTGGAACATACATAATATACGCCAACGCAACAGACAGCAGCAACCCACCACAAAACGCAAGCTCCGCAAACTACACCGTAAACGTGACCATCCCAGAATACCCGTTGCTTGCAATCGGTCTGCTCGCCGCGTCTTTACCCGTTACCCTCTTGACCAGAAGAAAAAAGAGCAAAATAGTCTAACTCAATCTCTAAACAATTGATAGGAACCCTTCGCCAACACTCGCCCACAAACTGCAAAAACTGCCAAAGATCGAAAAAAACAGTCTGAAAAACTTTTTCAGATTCTGAGCAGCGGGCAAAAGTTCAATAACCACACTAGCGGTCTTTGAAAGCTTCTCACTATTCAGAATCGTAATGTAAAATGAACAAAAGGCCCCAGAACATGCCCAACACGCAGACGCGCATATCCCTCGGACTGAAAAGTGCCATCCTAATCGCGGTCGTATTCGCGGTTTTCCATTCTGATATAGACCTAATTTTCACTAGTGCATTACGGAATGAAAGTTCCTATTATGTTGCTGTCATACCCTTCATCATAGCGTACCTCGTTTACAGCAAGAGGCACATGCTAAGAAACGTCATGGCGCTCGACACAACCCGCCAATCTAAGAACATCAAACCCTTAGCCCCACTCGCCGGCATCTCACTATCACTCGTGGCTCTGCTATTATACTGGCGCGGCTCTTACGCACTCACACCGTACGGATACCACGTTCTTGCACTTCCAATTTTCGCATCCGGCCTCACTCTCATCTTGTTCAACTCAGAAACTCTAAAACAACTAGCCTTCCCCATTTTTTTCCTACTCTTCCTTTATCCCCCGCCTTCCACCATAACATCAACCTTCGCACTTACAGTTATGGCCGCAATCTTCATCATCCTCATATCTAGGAAAATCTACCAAACACGAATAATCTCCAAAAAATCTATGATTTGCAGCACTCCTCACCCTCAAACCGGAAGGAACTACTGCAAAGAATGCGGCCGAATACTCAGCCCGTTGCCAGCAAAACTTTCACGAATGGACGTGACAAAAATTGTCGCGATAATTCTCATAGCCAGTCTTCTGACGGCAGTCAAAGTTCCAGAAACGCAACACTTCGTCGTCGACGCGAGGAGACCTTTAATCGTCACTACTACTCTGTCAAATCGACAATCTAACAGCTCATGGATGCCCACGTTGAATCAGTACAATTTAACATTCAATTACGAAGACCCAACTAATGAGACTCCCCACCCGCCTTTCCTAGACCTATCCCTCAATTATTACTACGCCCCAGCAAACCAGTCTACACTTCAAATACAAGTAGGACTCCAAATGGCCTCCGACCCATCCAAACTCATCCCATACGCCCTCTCCCGCTCAGCATGGACTCAAATCAACCGCACGAAAATCATAGGCGCATACTACTACGTCTACCATTCGTCCCTCCCAAGCGAATTCCAAGCGGTGATTACATGGAACACTTCCCTGCCCGTCATACAAGGCCAAACAATTCAACTAAAATACGTGGAACTAACACTTTCCATCTACAACGTTACTCAGAATCAGCTGCAGGCAGTCGGACAACAACTAGTCAACCTAGCTAATATGACGATGAACTACTGGAAACAGACCCAGCCATCATCCGATATCACCGTCATCATCTCAGAGTACAGCACGGCGTTAGGAGCGGTAACAGTGGCCATCCTGATCGCCATAATCTTTCTCTACCTAATTGAAGCCAGAAAACGGAGAAAAATCAGCCTGTCAGCCGCTTCAAAGCTGAACGCGTTCGACGCGGAAATCGTCAAAACAATCGAAACAACAAAACAACCAGTTACGTTCACGCAGATCTGTGCATCACTCCAGAAGAGCAGCAAGGGTCGAACCTTAACGGCAGAACAGGTTGAAGCAAGGCTCACAGAACTCGAGGACGTCGGCTTCATAAAAAGGCAAATAGTCAGCCGGAACGATGTTCCAATACAAACCTGGAAAATATGAATTCTACGCTTCCGTACGGAATTCAGTCACAAGGATACAACGTTTCGCGCACGGACATAAGGTTCAACTAGTCGAACCAACAAAAAATAAACAAAAATCAAACATGCGCGCGTCAAGCTCAGTTACGAAAACGATAAAACAATAAAGGAGAATGAAGGAAAACAGGATGAAGAAAATAACCCCTCAATCCATAGGTATCACAATGGTGGTTCTCGGCGTAGCTGCACTGATCGCGTCAATCGTTGAGAACTCTGAAATTCCAGCGTTCATAGGCTTAGGCTTAACCTTCTGGGGCGCTATACTGCTTTACATTCAGGATCAAGATTACACGCCGACCAAAATTTTGGACGCATCCGTCACCCCCACATTAGAAACCCTCAACGAAACCATCAAAGCCTTCGGCTATGAAGGAAGCCCAGTTTACCTGCCCCCCAAATACCTCAAAAACCTCCAAGACACCAAAATCTTCATCCCCAAACAGAAAGGCACAACTTATCCCACGCCTGATCAAACACAAACCGACACACTGCTAATCGCAGATCCAGAAGGACTCCTGCTGACGCCGCCAGGAGCAGACCTCGTCAAACTCTTCGAACAAACCCTCGCAACAAACTTCACACTCGCCAACCTCGAATACCTCCAACAAAACCTCCCCAACCTACTCATCGAAAACCTCGAAATAGCCACCAAACTCGAAATAGAAGGCCCCACAACCTCACAATCGTTAAACTCCAAAAATGCACAAGACGGCACCGAAACCACGCACCTAAACGTCACAATAGCCACCACACCGTACCGAACCCTCACGAAAGATCAACATCTTAACAGCATAGGCTCACCCCTCACATCAGCAATAGCCTGCGCCCTAGCAAAAGCCACAGGCCAACTCGTCACAATAACGAAACAACAAACAAACCAAAACGGAACAGAAACAACAATAGAATTCCAACTGCAAAAAACGGAGCCACCATCACCATGATCCTCCAAATAAACAGCACGCAAGCGATAAACGACCTAAGCATCCTATTCGCCGTGATGGCCACAGTACTGCTTATCACGTCTGAACTCATGTCACCCTACTACGGAAAAATAAACTTCAAAATAAACAGAAAACGACTCAGAAACGTCGCCATCTTCTTCTCCATCATGTTCCTCGCAACAGTAGCCCTAACGATAATCAATATCCTCAGAAACGCATAACCGAGCCCAACCACCAGAGCGCTTTCTGAATGCACTTCTGAACGGTTAAAGATTCCACGAGCTTACCAAATTCAGGAATTGCACACGCATCAACATGGAAATTTACGCTTACACATTACAAAGCAACATTACAACAGACGTAAAGAAAAAAAGGGGAGGGGGACACAGTCAACATTTGAAATCGTCCACTCCGGCGGCATGTCAAACCCAGACACAGAGAGGGAAGACAGACACTAGAATCATGTAAACAACATTTTCTGTCATTTTCGGAAACACGCGTCACCGCCCGACATGGACACACACGTGGATCCTTTACGCGGATCCATTACATCTGATGTGTGTGAAAAAGAGGGAGTGGCACCGTCGACGTGCAAGCCGCAGCCTCTGATCAATGGGCCACGCATCATGGCTGGCGAAGGCAAACTCGTAATCCCAGAGAATCTCATAACTAACGTTAACGATGCCACGCCCACGAAACTCCCCTCGTAGTCAAATCAAATCAGAAAGAATAGCCTCCCACTTTCATGTTACACCCTTATATTCCTGCGCCATGAACAGTAATGTTTCTGAGGCCATGCGAACTTGACCACCGAAACCCAAACAACTCTCGAACAGACTATACTCCAAACCGCCGCCGAGAAAAAGCCTGAAACCGTGAGCCAACTCGTTGAACTCGTGAGGCAAGCATACTACGGCGAAAACCGGGAAATGCTCGACGAGAGGAAAGCCTACGAACTGCAAAGCGAGGCAATCCTCAGAACCATCCTCAACCTGCAAGAACAGGGAAAACTTCACATAGCGCCGCATCCTGAGCAAACACTCACAGTCTCGGCCTACATTAAAACATCGGCGGCCCTATGGTTCTGGACAACCATAGCCCTAACACTCGCAACCCTCACGGCCGTGTTCACCATACCCGAAACCGCCTACCCACTGGTCTACATAAGGTACGTTCTGGGCATAATCTTCGTCCTCTGGCTGCCAGGCTACACGTTCATGAAAGCCCTTTTTCCAAAACATCTCCCGATAAAAACAACCGAAAAAGACTTGGACATCATCGAACGCACAGCCCTGAGCATCGGCATGAGTCTCGCCCTCGTTCCCATCGTTGGCCTACTCCTGAACTACACACCGTGGGGCATCAGCCTGACGCCGATAGTCCTGAGCTTGGTCGCTCTTACAGTGGTCTTCGCAGTGACTGCAGTCTTAAGAGAGTACAATGCTACAACCTCAAAGAAGACATGAACGCAAATAGAAGTAATTTTGGAAGAAACGTGAGCGTTTACAAGAAACAGGGGAGGGGCGATCTGAGCCCTTGATTCCATCTGCTTTTCGAATTCGAATCGCTTCGCTACCGCGGGAGGCTGTTGTGAGACTACTGGGTGCCCGTGATGGTTATGTCGAAACTGAAGCTCGTGATGCCACTTATGCTCGATGAGACATTGAGTGTCAACAAGGCCTTAACCACTTGGCTGGGCTGCAGCACGTACCCGGTGCAATTCCAACCGAGGCTGAAGTAGCTTGAAGCCGACGCTGGGTTCCAATTGCCCGCTTGAATGCTCAGCGTGACGGCCACGTTGCCCTCGTTCCTCACAAACATCGTTGATGTTGCCGTGTTGCCCGGAGTCAGGGTTCCCCACGGAATGCTCGAAAGTGTTGCTGTGCAGCCGCTGTCAGAATACACGCCCAACTGTACCGTAGGAGACGTGACGACAGCGATGTTGCCAGAGTTGCTGACTGTGCGGGTTGTAACGAGTGCGCCCATTGCGCTCATCACGAGACCGATGACGGCTAACGCAAGAACGGTTCCTGTTGTTGCTCTTCGCATGGCCATAACTTTTCACTAAAACAAACAGGGTCGTCTGAAGTCTTAATAAATCTTATTGTCTACACTGCCAACACAAATACACATGACAAGACGTACCCACACCTAAAAACAACCCGACAACACTTAAAACCCCATCAAAATGTACAACACAAGACAAAAACCGACCCCAATACTTATCATGACTTCATAAAAGCTATAACCCCTCCAAAACACGACACAATCGTCGACCTAGAAACGACAAGTGAAATACTAAAGTGCGCAACCGACTAATCAAACTATTATTACTACCCCTCGCATTGTTCCTCTGGATAATAGGCTGGACAATCATGTGGGTCGGCACTCGCAAAGAAGAAACCCACTCGAAAACGGCAAAGGAGGAACAGGGGTACATCACCATGATGCCATTTTTACCCGACGAACAGGAACAATGCGAAGCCAGAGGATCTGCATAACCCATCAGATTTTCATCCTCCAGGAACTGCAGCCGAAAAACCCAACCAGTTTATCCTGTAGCAACCTTTCAGCCTCCACACCCAAAAAGAGACGGTTACCGACAGCGAGGGAACAGCATGGATGGCGAGACAAATTCTAAATACTTACACGTTCACATCCTTCTCGTAAAGTGGCCCAACGACTGGTTGGAACGAGGTGTGAAAAGCATTGGTTGAACACACAATGGTCGTTACGGGCGGGGCGGGTTTCATAGGCAGCCATCTGACTGAGGAACTGCTGAAAGAAGGGCACAGGGTAACCGTTCTCGACAACTTTTCAAACGGAAAAACAGAAAACCTGCAGCGCGTGCGGGACAACCCTCAATTAAAGATAATCAAAGAGGACTTGAAAAAACCTAAGAAGCTCGGGCGACTCATAGATGCGTCGGACACAATTTTCCATCTGGCAGCAAACCCCGAGGTGAAACTCGGCGAAACTGATCCGAGAACGCATTTTGAAGAAAACATCCTTGCAACGTTCAACCTTCTCGAAGCCGTGAGAAAGAGTGAAAAACCAAAAACCTTAATCTTCGCCTCAACGTCCACCGTCTACGGAGAGGCAGAAAAGGTTCCGACACCCGAAGACTACGGGCCGCTCCTTCCCATCTCCACCTACGGTGCTTCAAAACTCGCCTGCGAAGCCCTGATCGCAAGCTACGCGCACACGTTCAACCACCGAGCGCTCATCCTCCGCTTCGCAAACATAATAGGCCCAAGATCCAGCCACGGAGTCATAGTCGACTTTATCAAAAAAATCAGGGCAAACCCCCACGAACTCACAATACTCGGCGACGGAAAACAGGAAAAATCCTACCTTTATGTAACAGACTGCGTCGAAGCAACCATGCACCTAACCGAAACCTTCTCCAAAACCGAACGAGCAGTGGAGGTATTCAACGTCGGGTCCGACGACAAGGTCACCGTCACCCAAATAGCAAAAACCGTCGCAACAATAATGAAAACACCGCACGTCAAATTTAAGTTCACAGGCGGAGTCGACGGCGGTAGAGGATGGAAGGGCGACGTGAAAACAATGCAGCTCTCAATAGACAAACTCGTCAAAACCGGATGGAAACTCACTTACACGAGCAGACAAGCAGTAAAGCAAGCAGCAAAAACCCTCGCCGACACCAACTGAACCCGACACAATCAAATTAACAAGCTCAAAATTCCTGCGAGATTTGCACTTTTGACCCGCGATAAATGACATCATAACGTTCCGGGTAGCACAAAAGGCTTAACAGCACTGTCGTAATGCATTTATGCTCAGGTTACTGAAAACATGGGTTTGAAAACCGAAATCACAGCACTTGCTTTTGGTGTGCTCCTTGTTCTGCTCACTTTTGGAGATTCACACTTGGTAGGATCCATAGGAAATCTGGACACAATTTTTGGAACAGTCTTCTGGAAGCCCCTCGACGTCCTATACGTGCTCGTCTCAATCCTGGTTTTCTTGCTCTACGGCAAAGTGAAGGGTGGCTTGAGACTCAATCTGGTAACCGTACTGGTTTTTCTTTCCTACCTCTTCGTTATCGCACTGATCAGCCTTGATGACATATTTCTCGTTCTAAAACTGCACTTGACCCTGTCAACTGACTATTGGATTGCGGTCGAATGGTTCTACCCTGTTTACTCAATTATCGCCTTCTTTGTCTTTGGCAAGGTGAACGAATCCGAGAAAACAGTGCATTGACCCGCCTCTCCAAATTGATAAGCGTTCGAGAATTTCGAAATACAGAGCAGTTCTGTGATATTATATTTCTCTGTTACGATCCAGGCGAAAACGGAAACAATGTCGAAAACTAAAGCCGGATGTTTAGGGAGGTGGCCTCGTTCCAAGCTTGACTGTCAGCTGTAGTGTTTGGCTTGCTCTGACCACGGTTAGCATGATGGTGTCTCCTGGCACCGTGTTTTGTTCTATCCAGCTCATCAAGGCGTCACCGTTTATTACGCGCGTTGCGTTAAGGGCTATGATTATGTCGTTCGTATGGACGGCTGTTGGTTTTGCTTGGGAGGCGGGGCCGCCAGCGATCACCGAGCCGATAAGCCAGCCGTACGTAACGCTCACTTTCATGCTCTGGGCCGTGTCATAATCCATGTCCGAACCTTCCACGCCCAAGTACGAGTGCAAATTGAAGCTTCCAACTGCCGCTAAGATGGGTACCTCTTTTACTATGGTTTCCGAGGGCACCGCGAATCCCAGGCCCTGTGAGTTCGTGACTATCGCCGTTGTAATTCCGACCACGGTGCCGTTCAGCGTCAGAAGAGGTCCCCCAGAGTTTCCAGGGTTTATCGGTGTGCTCGTCTGGATAATGTCTGCAATTGCGTAGCCGCCCGGAGTGTTCGACTCTGTGATAGTCCTTCCAAGCGCACTCACAATGCCGGTTGTCATTGAACCGGTCAACCCGTACGGGTTGCCTATTGCAATTACCTCGTCCCCAACTTTCAACGACGAAGAACTCAAGACCACGAGCGGCTTAAACTCCGACTGGGGGGCAGTCGGCAATGTTAGAACCGCCAGATCAGAATAAGGATCCATCCCGTTGACTCTTGCAGCGTACCCGTTCCCATCCGAAAAAGTCACGCTTACCCCCGTTGCTCCGGACACGACGTGATTGTTCGTCACCACAACCATGGATCCTGTCAAATTGTAAACAAAGCCCGACCCCTCAATCGTTCCACCGTTCGCCGTCCCAGTGATCACGACAACGGAATCTTTTACCTCATCGTAAATCACAGAGTAATCCGTCTGATTCATATAGACGTTGAAATTCTGATAGTACGCCGTCTGGTTCACGTTCAAGCTCGAAATCTGGTTCTCGACGTTTGATAGCTTCGTGTTCAAGACGCTAATCTGTCCGTAAAGAACGAAGGCAGTCACGATTCCTCCGAGAATCAGTCCAGCCACAAACATCAAGGCAACAATAGACGAAGCGTGTCTTCCAGGCGACGAAACCATCCAACCCACCGTGCAGCTAGACAAATTGAAGCTCGCTCTTAAGAGTTTCCAAGTTCAACGCAAATTCAAACAAAGCTGAAACTGCACAAACAGGAGTCTTTTCGTCCGCGCACTGCGGCCTAGTGCGCAGCATGTCAGGCTTAAATAATCAGAAATCCATGTTCCTTCCGATGTCCATGTCCGAGCGCAGCTGCACGGTTCCCTTTCACAAACCGAGCTTGAAGGAGAAACTCTTCTTTTTCTCCTCTGGAATTATAGTCAGCATTCCGCTGGCCAGTTTCTTCGAAAGCTTCTTCGCATTGCCGTTAAACCCGGCTTATGCTTCTGTGCTCACAATCGCCGTCCTCGCTCCGACAATCGAGGAATTCGGAAAAGCCTACCCGCTGTTCTACCGTCACGGTGAAACCAAGAAGTCCATAATGACCTTAGGCTTTTTGGTCGGACTTGGCTTCGGAATTGTCGAGTTCCTCGAATACGTTCTGATACTGCGAGTCCCTTTCATCGTTAGACTGCCCGGTCTCTTCTTCCACGCGGCCAGCACCTCAATAATCGGCTACGGAATAGCGAACAAGAAGCCCACGGCGTTCTATTTGATTGCCGTCAGCCTTCACTTCGCCAACAATATCGCCGCGCTGTACGCTCCATACGAGTTCCTGATACTCGCAATTCTTGTTGTGACGGTTTACTTCTGGTGGTATCTGTACAAGAAGACGACGGACACGATTATACCCTATTGACTCTAGCGCAAGTCTCTCCAGCGAGCTATCCTCTTCTGTCAATTAAATCCTGCGCGTCTGTACCTGTGCCGATGAGACTCACGGGAATCTTCGTTTCGTTCTCGATTTTCTCTATGAACCGTTTCGCCTCCGACGGCAACCGGTCGTACTCTCTTAAACCTTGGCACTCGGGGAACAGACAGTCAAGCTTCGTGACCGCTAATTGGGTCGCACCATTAACCATTGCGGCCCTTCTGGCGAGCTCAAAGCTGAAGGGCGCGGAACGTCTGTCACGACCAGTTCCCGCAGCGGTTTCGAACCATCCCCTTTTAATCGCTTCTTCCTTCGAAATTTCCTCGGGTAACGGGCCGGTGCCGACGCGTGTGACGAACGACTTGAAGACGAGCACGACTTCATCCACTCTCGTAGGGCCGACACCCACCTCAGAACATATTGCCGATGCGCTCGTGTCCCTGCCTGTCACGTAGGGGTAACTTCCATGGAACAGCGAGAGCAGCACTCCCTGCGTTCCCTCCAACAAAACTTGTTTGCCCGAGTCTATTGCTCGATTCGTCTCCAACGCAACGTCAGCGAGATAAGATGCGAGCTCTGGAATGTCTTTCGCGAGTTTCGCTGTTCTTCGAACCCGCTCCTCAATCGCCGGTCCCACACCCCAACCAGTCGTGCCCAAACCTCTGAGGTGTTCGCTGGCTTTGTCTTGGGCCGAATGTTTCTCCTCGATTACTGAGGCTTGGCTGTCCACGCCTAGGCGATTTTTGACGCCAGTCTGTTCAACTTCTCGAAGAAGCTGGGCAACTTGAACGTTTGCTCCCGCTGCGATGAGCAAGCGGCACTTCGGGTTCACAAATCCTCCTGGTACCATGTGCAAAGCATACCGTTTGCTTTCAAACCAAATCGTGTGCGCAGCGTTCACGGAACCTGTTCTCACACATAAATCCAACCCATCCTTGAGGGCGAGGTACGAGATTATCTTTCCTTTTCCCTCGTCTCCCCAGAATCCTCCGGCTACAACTGTGCACGGCATTTTTTTCACCATTCAGAGGATCTGCCGAGGTTTATTTAAGATTGTTTGCTAGATTAATGTCAACCTCAAGTCGGCTAGCTCATTCACGTGTCCTAAGCTTCTCAGCCTCGCTGTCAATTCTTCTCAGGAGCCTCATAAGTCTCTCCGCCTTGGAGTCGATTTCCGCTTGGGA
Organism: Bathyarchaeia archaeon; assembly: GCA_050010755.1. Taxonomy (GTDB): domain Archaea; phylum Thermoproteota; class Bathyarchaeia; order Bathyarchaeales; family Bathycorpusculaceae; genus JBEKCD01. The sequence continues at coordinate 17,620 of JBEKKK010000007.1, read as the reverse complement.
AACAGTTTCGGCAAGTGGACAAAGATCGTCTACGACGACTCCTTCCTTCACGCTGTAGATGACTGGGTAGATCCGGCATCCCAACGGCCTGTACCTGTAAACTCCGCATCGACCTTCATCAGTCTGATAGAAAACGCAGTGCCCTCGCCTGTTCCGCAACTGAGCAAAGCCCTGTCGATTGACACGTACAAACTCTCCTCTCTCGTGCCTCGCGCTCTCTAACAGTCTGATATCCGCCTTCGATAACAACATCTCGGTTTTCTCGCAGCAAACTCCACAGTGTGAGCAACGCATGATACATTCAGACTGAACCCTCTCTAATTTGGCTTTTCCGCAACAACTCATATTCTTTTAACAGCAAATCACGCTGCGGAGGCTAACCTGCGCAGCTCGGCCTCAAAAGTGTCCCAGCTCAATCTGAACAATGTTAGCGGAGGGCTCTGTCATCCGCCTATTATCAGGTTTAAGTTTAGCAGCTCAGCCCAGGCGATGCTTTTCAATGGTATCTTGAACACGCTTCTGTTCTCGAAAGCAATGCATGTTATGAACTTCTGTTTTTTGAACTCTCCTCTCAGGATCTCACCCAGGTGAACATTTACGATTACGGAACCATCCTTCATGTGAAGGTTAACGTTCTTTCCCAGGAACGACCTTGCGCAGTTCGTGTTGAAACTGTCCATCTTCCTCACCACTCTACATCTTTGTCGGCAAGCCTGGTCCAACATCGCTTGCAGATTGGCAGCCTCTCTCCTCTGAAAAGTATGTATAATTCAATGTCGTTTCCTTTGCACTCCCTGTGCCAAGGGTTTCTGCAATGTTCCATACACTTGAACCTCCAACTATAGAAAACATGGTTGGAGTTTTCTAACTTTTAAAACCGTTGAAGAAACAACACTTCTTGGAAGAGGAGAGAGACGAGTTAAAGTGAAAGAAAACAGTCCTTTTCAGGGTTGCTGCATTATCTGCTTCTGAACCTGTACATGTCTAAATATCGTGAATTCTCAGATGTGGATGATTTGGGGGATTATTTTCTCTTTTGTCACTCTCAGCAGGGCCACGGAGGGTTTAGCCAAGAATGGCGGAGACGGGTTTGTTGGGCTTCCAGGGTTTATGAAAAGAATGTTTCTTTCCCATTTTATGTTGGAACTGTGCGTGTGACCGTATATCAGCACGTTAAAGCCGTTCTCTCCTGCGATTTCACGCATTCTTCCAGTCCCCAGATGTGCTCTAGGGTTATGCGTCACTCCTATCCTCCAATCAAAAACTTTCAATGAATCGATCCTCGGCAGCTTGCCCCTGACATCGGGTCCGTCCATGTTTCCGCACACAACAAGGACTGGGGCAAGTCTCTCTAACTCGTCAACAATGGAGAACTCCACCAGGTCGCCAGCGTGAACGATGAAATCTACGTTCTCAAAAACCTTGAAGACCTTTTCAGGGATTCTTCTCGCACGGTCAGGAACATGCGTGTCAGAGATGACCCCGACCGTTTTTGCCAGGCTCTCCTGCGACCGAGGCAAAACTTGCCTTTCCTGGGCGACCAACCGAAGCATCCTCTACAACAATCTTGGCGTCTCCCTAGAATAAGAGTTCTGCCAAACATTCACTTCAAACACCGACGCTTGGATGAGTTTTCTCTCACAACCCTGAATGCGGCCGGCTACGTCGGGTTCGGAGCAGCCATGCTGACTGTTCTCGCAAGTGAAGTTATAAATAATATCGGGTCAAAACCCCGAAAATATGAACTATCGATTCATAAGGGAGAAATGGAGAGAAGTCAACGAGAACTTAGTGAAGCTATGGCTAAGTATTTCACGACAGGGAGAGCCTATACTCGAAAGCTGAACATACGATACTTGGGTTACTTTTGTAAATGGATAGGAAAGACTCCCGAACAGCTTAGAGCGGATTATGTCGAAGCAAGAAAATCGTTTGACACGCTTTCAGATTGGAGAAGGGAAGCGAGAAACACGCTTTTGAAATTCTATAACTATCTGAAAGAAGAGCGTAATTTCAAAATCAACTATTGCCGAACCCAAACAACTTCAATTCTAGCTTTCTATTCCCAAAATTGCGAAAGAATCTCAGGCGTAACCAAAGGATTCGACCCTATCCAAATTCCAGAAAACGAATTCATCTTCAATCAGGAAATCCTGAGAAAATGCTACTATTACGGTTCGCCTTTTGAAAAGACATGGCTCTCTGTAGCTGTTTCTCTAGGCTATTCGAGTCAAGACTTCCTAAACCTAGAGACAGAAAGAATTAGCCAGCTAGTAAGACAAGCAAAAAATGAACACTTGGATTTTATGGCATTCATAGGAAAAACTCGGCAAAAAACAAGCGTTCAACCACGTTCATTCTTGACCCCTGAAGCCCTAAGTAACCTAGCGGATTATCTCGAAACGCTCAGAAAGAAAGGAGACTTGCCAAAGACTCTCTGGAATAAGGCGGATAACGATAACCTTAACGATTGGCTAAAAGCACTTTTGAAGAAAAGCCAAATCGAAACCTATGGTAAGCAAGTGCATTTTCACACACTCAGAAAATTCCTTTACGATACTCTGAGCAAGAAAGACGAAACCGTTGCTAAAGTCATCACATCGAAAAAAACGAGTGCTTCAAACATAACTTACAAGACGAGTTTAGATAGTGAATGTGAACGCATTTTTAGAGAGTGTTACAAGGATTTTGCTCTTAATGGTGACGTTTCTGGAAAAGCCAAGGTTGAACAAGCGGTTAGAATTGAATCTTTAGAAAATGCTCTTGCACAAGCGGAAAGCGATAGGCTAGCCACACAAACAAGGCTTGAACAAGCACTAAAGCGGGTTGAAGAGCTTCAAAAGAGTCAAAACGCTAGCACCATGCAAGAAATAGCTAACCTGAAACTAGACCTAGAGAAGAAACTCGAACTAATCAAGAAACAACTAGGCATGAAAGAGCCTTTCGTTTTCAGGTGATTGACATGGTTAGGAAGATTTGTTCTAACTGCGATAAATCTCAGACTTGTGAATTTCCTGCTAAACGCATTGACGGAAAATATCCTGAAATGGAATGTTTCAAGCCTATCCAAAAAGAGAAGGTCATTTTCACACATACCCAGATAAAGAAATGCAGGTGATTAGCATGACTGCCGAGCAACAACTTAACGAAATAATCAAGTTGCTAAAGCTGATTAATGAAAAACTAGACACGACAAACGCAAGATTAAGCCACATAGAAAGTCACCAATTAGGCTAACTTTTCCTTTCTTTTTTTGTCTAGTCACTAATTGGTTAAAATTTCTGAAAATAGGATGCTCTCTCATGCTTTTTAAGCGATGGTCATCGAGTTTTTATCCTAGCTATTGACCTTGATTTTTTTGTGATGCTTGATTATCCGATTCAATCGTCATAGTATCATAAAAAATCTTATCTAGATCAGTTTGTCTTTTCTTTCGTTTCTTCTCTTCCTCAGTCTCTTCTAAAATTACTGTGTGGTCTCGTGCCAAAAATTACCACCTTCAAAAACTTCAGGTTTTTCTTCTTTCTTAAAATTGTGATACCATGTTTGACACTCTTCACAGTTTCTAAGATGCTCGTCACACCAGATACTATCTCTTTTCACTCTTCCCGACATCATGAGCCTAAAAGTCATGCAAGTGTGAGTGAGTCTTCGCTTTTTTCTCTGATTATCTAATAGTTTTTCCTTATTTTTGCGATAATAACTAGCCCTAGGACACATTTTTGACACCTTATTCGATTGTCAATTCTGTTTTTAGATGGAAACATTCAGAACATAGACCAGATTGAAGCGTTTTAGTTCGCTTCTTACAGTTGGAACAGTAAGTTAGCTTCATGTCCAATCCCAACCGATTAAGCACGTTTCTCTATGAGACTCCATGCAACGAAGACAGAAATTCTTATTACAAATCATGCACTTTAGAACGGCAGTACGCTTACCGCATAAGTCACATAGTTCTTTCTCAGTCATTCTTTAACATCTCCTTTCGTTGCTCGGGTGTGGTTTCTCCACTTTTCCGAATATCCGAGTAAGGTAGAATGTGAAACCTAAAACAGCAATAATCATTACAAAACGATTTTCTTCTCCATTCTCCTGTACTTTCATATGAATTTCTCAGAATTTCTTCACCACAATAAAGACAAAATCGTTTTTGGATTGGCTTATGACCCGTAATTATCACCTGAAAATGAAGGGTTCGTGTTTCTTCCGTTGATGTTTCTTCAGATATTTTTTCGACAAATATTTTCTAGCGTTCTCTTCGTTATGATAAGTTTCAAACAGACCGTTTAACGTCAAAACACGACATTGATAAATTTGCTCAATTCTGAATCCTATATCGCCTTTTATTTTGAAGGATAGGCGTGTGTTAGGGAATGTCGAAACCCTCTCGACTGTTGCCAAATCGAGACACCTATCCTTTTTGTGGGTTTTTTGGGTTTGGTGATGTGATTGCTGAATGTCGTGGAAGTGGTCATCTCGTGCAGAATCTTTAGTAAAAACTGCACAAGAAAAAATACACGACATTCGAACAGCCATGCTTCCAGCCATGACTAGGAATCTCCTTTCTTCTTTTCTTGTTCCTCAAGAGCCTGTATTCTCAGCTTGTCGCAACATTCGAGAATTACGGTTTGTTGATTCTCCTTAATCGGAAAATATTTAGTTACCCATTTCCCATTTTCGAGATAAAGAAAACAAACGAGTGTCGAATCTTCAAAATCCTTTTGAGCTTCTTTCATAAAAAAGTTGAGCTTTCTCAGAGAAACATTAAGATTAGTTTCGTCAATGATTTGTTTTTTGGTTTTGATTTGAGCTTCTAAGTTATCTAGAGTCAATGAAGTTTCTTGAACATAAGTCTCGAAGAGTTTCTTTTGATTTTCTAGCTCTTCAAAACCTAATTCTAATTGTCTCTCTTTTTCTCTCACTTGGGCAAGTGTTAGATTTTCTTCTTTCTCATTACTGAATTGCTGGTCTATTTGGTCATGATTAAACCCTTGCCTAACTAACTGAATTCTCCTTTTGAGATGGTTTTCGTCTTCTCTCGTTCTATTCCATTTCGGCATTGTATCACCTATGAGGAAGTTATTCGGTTTGTCAAATCCATGTTGAAAATTCCGAGAACTTTACCGCTATGACATAACTCTTCTAGTTCTTCACTCGAAATTTTGACAGCTTTAGATTTTGTGATTTTGAGAAACGGATATTCGGGTTTGTATAAGCTGTTTGGAATAGGACAGCCCATGCCTTGACCGCTATCCACGTTCTTGAGACTTACAGTTTGCCAAACTCTTTCGAGATGGTCATCGGGATTCTTGCTCGTATCTGAGACCAAAAACCAATACGGAGCATCTTCTTTTATCGAATATTCTAGGTCTATTCGATAGAAAACAACTGAAACGGGTTGCTCGAAACTTTCGCTTTCCATCTGCCTGCAAATTATCAGGCTCGTTTTGGCAGACTTTTCTAAACCCCATTGACTCAACGGTAAACGCTTAACATCTTCGCTGTGTGGATAAGTTCGAGCTATGTAAAACTCTCGGGTTTTGAAATCGAACTTAATTTGCTCGCTGTAATTGCTTTCTCTCTCTTTAAATCTTCGTTCTATTTCATGACTCATTTTTATCAGCCCTCACAAATTCGCCTTTCCGATTCTTCTTATTCACTTTCTGTAAATCGCTGAGTTTTCCGTTATACTCAAACTCTGAGCTAGGCTCGTTGATTAGTTTCTTCGCAAGTAAAGAGAGCAATTTTTTTGCTTCTTTTTGTCGTCTGTCTTCGCTGTTGGACGCTATAGCCTTAATACCCTTGACCATGGCAGATTCAGATGACCACTTACACAAGTCAACCGAAACAGTATCACTATGCACGTTTATCGCATCCAGAGCTTCACCGCTAATAGGCTCTTTTCTGCCCGAATTGCCTAAATCGTAGAAATTAGCGGTCTCACCGCCTTTAGGAGCTTTAGGGCTAGTCATTTCTTCGATTTGTTTGATTTCCTTAACAGCTTTCAAGACTTCGGGTTTTGTTGTTGTCGGGTCTAATCCGTATTTGTTGCACTCTTCAGTAAATTTTTGAACAGCTTGTTCTTCGAGAATTTTCTGATAATCAGGTTCGCCAGCTTTTTGTTCAAGCTCGGCATTAGCTCGCTCAAGCTCAATATTACGAGAAGCTAAACCTTCGAGTTCCTTGCTTCTTTCAATCTCGATTTTAATGCGAGACTCAGGTTTCTTTTGGTTTTCATTTTCTTCTGAGTTTTCTTCGTTGCTCATTTAGATTCCTTCTTTTTAGCTTCAGCTTTTGCCTTACTGAGTTTGTTAGCCAATTCGTCGCAACTCAATTTTTCTAGCTTATCGTCTAACATTTCATTAGCTCCGTTTTTGTCTAGCTCGGCGTGGTCAAAATGCTTACTGAAAGTCATAGCTGAAAAACGACAAATTATCATGTCGCCATTTTCCGCTTGAAACAGATAGTTAATATGAGAACCACAATCACCTAGCGGATAGACAACTTTTTCGACTTGCTCTAGAAACTCGTTAAGAATTTGAGACCGACTAGCCTTAGATTTAATCGAAAGATACTCTAATACATCGTAATTCTTTTGCGTAATTGTTACGGTTTGATAACCTTCTGTTGGCATACATTTCACCTATATAGTCTATATAGAACTAGCATCTACTATATAAAAGTTTTTATTGTATTTACTTTTTTCTGATTTCTATATAGATAGGTAACGGAAGATTTTAAGCAACTACTTAAAGACCGATAAGCCCAACCGCAATATTTAAATATGAGTAGCTACTCAATAATGAGTAACCAAGCTCATGTTTGGTCATTTGAATGAGTTATGGCTTATCTCGAAAATGACCGTCTCGCCTTTTCAACCAGAAGACTTAAATAGAACTATTAACTTACGGCGACAACGTCCATGCTGGATATTAGCCTGATATTAATAATTAGGCTCTAAATTAATCTGTTAAAGAAACTTATTTATAGCTGTCTAGCGTCTTAATACACAACAGAAACACTAGGCGAGACAGATATGAGTAGCACATTAAAGGCTTATTTGACTCTCACTAACTTAGCTGAAACTCTGTCTCTCCTATCGCCTTTTGCTAGGCAAGAAACACTATGGACTGATAAACTGAGTCACATGGGTCTCGATGTGTCGTCTCGAAGCTCGACTGTGCCATGTTTTTTAGGTCATCTACGAGCTAATGAAATCTCCGACATCTCTGAAACACGAGTAGCCAAATCGACAAACCCGAAAGTGCGAAACATAGTGTCCGAAATCTTTCTCTCTAAAGGCTCCCAAAACACACACTTCAATACATAACTACATCTGAACAAAGAGAATGTATTCTAGAGAGAAAGCATTAGAGGAGAGTATTTCAGATGAGTAGTATTAGAGAGAGTATTAGAGAGTATTAGACTCCTGCTAGCTCTAGCAATTGATAGAGAGACTGTTCCTTCAGGTAAATAGCATCTATAAAACAGGTCTATGCTCTCTGTTATGAGACTAGCTTAACATCAGTAGACTATTCATTTCAAAAAGTGTTAGCTGATTCTGGTAACTTGAACACGCTCACACGCTCTCAGTTAAGCCAAAGATTTCATGCCAACAGCTAGAGCAATTTACCCCTAGAGCCAGACCTAGCTGATAAATTCCAAAAATCGCTTGTGATTTATCTTTCGTTGCAAGGGGTCGCCCCAAGCAACTTTTCAAGCTGGATAAATTCAAAAATCACTCAAATCTTACGAAGCAAGTGCGAAGTTTAGCCCATAGTTTAACTTTCTGTGATTTGTTGCTTCGATGGAGATTTTCGTCGGTATTTGTATGAGGACACGACGAACCACGTATCGAAACTAAAACCATCTATCAAATAAGCCTAATTTAGGCTCTATTCAGCTAGTTACCATATAAATTCTTGAGTTTGATTTTCAACCATTAGCCAAAAACTCTAGGTCTAGCTTCAGTTATCGTAATAGTTGCTATTTCAATACCAAACGAGCCTAATTCAAGTCTATTATGCTAAACCTAGCTTAATGAATGTCCCCCACCCTCTTTAGACCATCTCGGACATACTTCGATAGCCCTCTCTTATTCTTATGGATATGACCGTTTTTGAATTTGGCACTATTCAAAACAGAAATTGTTAAGAGGCTTTTTCGTATTCTACATCTAAAGCAGAGGATTTCTATGACAGTTATACCAATAAAATGCTCAAATTGCGGAGCGATGGTTTCTCGTGAAACAATGAAATGCCAATATTGTGGGGCTAACCTTATCCTCACTGAAGATGGTTCGTCTAGAAAGCGGATTATATGCTCAAAATGTGGTGGCCAAATGGCTGACGGTTCATGGTTTTGCACAGCATGTGGAGAAATCGTAACGAAAGACGTTGAGCATTTGAAACAGATACAAAGGAAAATGAGATTTCAACAAGAAAGTCTGAAGAATGAGCTATCAGAGATTGACGACAAAATAGAACCAGATGAATTCATTTATTTCTCGTTTCGCTTCAAGGGCTTGCTTGCAAATAAATACTTTGTCGTAACCGACAAAAAACTTATCAAGTATGAACTTTACGGGCAATATTGGGAAGCTCTTTGGAGTGAAGTTGTCGGAATTGAAGGACCGCGATTTGAGAGTTACGGTTCATTTGGATACAAGAACAGTCTTGTCGTTCAGACCTTCAATGGACCTGTGACTTTCGATTTCGGTGAGAGCAATTGCTCGCAATTTCTCTGGGCTACTCGCAAAGCCTTAGACGACTACACTATTCAAAGAAAGGACATTAGGGCTGTAATCTGTTCCCTGAAGTTTGAAGACAAAAATGGATAACCTCGTTACTTCTCTTTTTCTGATATTCCGCTCTTTCTTTAATGGGCAATTTTTTCCAAAATACTTGAAGAAATTAGGTTACACTTGTTCCTGTTTTCTCCCTGCAATACGAACAGTACCCTTCTTCATCCATGTTATAGTCTTTGCATTTTGGACAAAGTCTTCCTTCTCTTGATTTTTTGAAAGTTGTCTTCCTTTCACTCATTTTTGACCCTCTAGTTCTCTTTCTTTCTTGTCAAAACGTACGATATTCGTTTCCCTTTATGTATTCAATTCCTTCATACAAATTGCCAAGTTGCGAATACGTCGGTTTGTTCAGGATAAGACTAAATTCCGAATTTTCTGCATCCATAGTGAAACCATTTCTCAAAAAGAATTTAATCGTTATCTGTTGGTCATCTATACCTCTTGTATCACCTTTAATTATTTCAGCATCTCCGTCTTGAAGGTAATCGACGACAAACTTCAAGATTTTGCTTCCGACACCTCTACGCCGATAGGGAGAGTTAACAAGAATATCATGTAACACCGCATTTTTCCGACCATCTATCGAAATTTTGGCTATGCCAATTTGTTTTCTTATTTTGTCTGATTTAGCGTAAGGCAAAACAGCTTTAACTTCAAAATCAGCACCGACAGCACTACGATGTCTAAACATCCAAAGGAGAGTTGTATTTTTGTCTAACCCCACTTTACCGTATATTTCCAAGAGATTGCCCTTCACTTGAATAGTAATAGCTTGCATAAGAATTTTTCATTTAGAAAGAAAAGACCTAGAGGATTCTTCTATCAGTCCTTTCATGGCTAGACTTCTGATTTTGCGGAAAAGTTATAGGTGAACCGATGAGAATAGCTGATGACGGACATTGTTTGAACAAAAAGAGGAAAAGAAAAGTCCAAGAATAACAGAGTTTGCCGTAGTCATAGGAGTTATGGTCCCAATTCTCGTAGCTGTTACGAGTTTACTCAGTAATAGCGGAAATCTTCCGTTGTGGTGGTTTTATTTTTCTTTGATTGTTCTCATTGCCCTTTTTTTCTCCATACCGATAATGATTTTTGCTCATACTATCCGTGAAAGAATAAGACGTGCAAGACTTGAAAGAAAGAGAGATTCAGTTTCCCGAAAAAACGCCACTCACTTCAAGGATTTGGTCGAGAGTTTTAGGAGATTCACTTACAGCATAAGAGAAATTATGGATAGTCTGAGAAACCATTACACAAACGACATCAAGAGCCAACTAGAACTGTTCTCATTACAATACTCAAATCAACAAGAAATCGACCAAACTATGTTCAATATCGAGAAGGAAATTGACAAATCAGACAAGAGTTACCGCGACCTTTTTCTCATCATGAAGCGATTTGAATCGTTCTGGGAAATACACAAAAGAAACTTGAGGATTACCGAAGTTTTCGCTCATGAGATAATGATATCTACGAAAGAGCCGATAGCTAAAGGAATCGAAGCCAGTTTTGAGGCGTTCAGAGAGAAATACAACGACTTCGTAAAGGACATGACTGATTTCTGTCATAAGATGAACCAAGAATGTGAAAGCGAAGATTTTCCAGAACATTCTTTCGATTATGTGAATAAGTGGTAGAATAGAACAGTCCTCCACTATTCCTTTTAAGCTAATTTGTCCTATAGGATTGTTGTGGTTTAAATGAGCCATTTTGAAATATCGGAAAAACGACCCGATATTATAAATATCTCTTAGACGATTGTTCTATCAGTCTTTTCAGGGAGGTTTCGGAGTGTCCGCGATAGAGGTTGGAAGAATCTGCGTGAAACTTTCAGGCCGTGAAGCAGGAAGGAAATGTGTTGTAGTCGACTTGGCGGACAAGAGTTTCGTGTTAATCACCGGTCCGAAGGAAGTGACAGGTGTGAGGAGACGCAGGTCCAACGTTAACCACATCGAACCCTTGCAAGATAGCATAGGCATCAAACGTGGAGCCTCCGACGAAGAGGTAACGGAAGCGCTGAAGTCGGCTGGCAAACTGGAAGCGATGGCTCAACCCGTGAAACCTTCTTTTGGCTGAGAATGCAACGTGCGCTAAGTAACCTAATCGAGGTAAAAATGTTTTTTCTCAGCATGCGCGGGTGGATTAAATAATTGGGGAAAGTGTTGCATGAGCTTGTTTTGAAACTAGTGAATTGGCATGGAGTGTTTGACGTGGTCTGTTGGTGTTGACGGCAATCATCTCGGCTCCTGTGCGCGTGTTGATGAGTCTGGAGGGGTTTTAGCGGTTGTGAGCGCGGGTTGGAGCGAAGCCGTTACTGCGTCTTCGCATCGTTAGGCGGGTTAGTCCTGAATTCTTCCTGCAGATGGGCACTTGTGCAGTGAGTTTGCATGATGTTATGAGTGAGTTTTGAGTTTGAACAGAGCCTGCTGGCAGCTTCGTTCGCAAAACGCAGTCTCCGTCCAGCCTTGTTCTGGAAAAACTTTTTTTCTCGCATCAAAAACCGTGCCCAAATTCAACGCTTCTCTTCTGTAATCTTCTCAGCATCTTAAACCACGCGTTCCCAGATTATTTGACTAGCCTGCGCACCTCAAGCGTTTCACTTTAACTCCACTCTCCACCGTCGGCGTTCTACTTTTCGAGCTAACCGTTAAAAGTTCATAGAAACGCTGTCTTAACTCTCTGTTGATTTGAGGAAGTGAATGGTTTTGGCACAAAGTACCATCGTTCAGTCGGGTTTAACCCCAGCTCTGTTGCCGTTCAACATGCGGAACATAGACAGTCTGTTCTCCGGCTTCGTTGCAGGTGACTTTGCAGTCATCTACGGCCTTCCTCATGTCTTGACTCTGTTGTTGCTTCTTGCGGTCAGGGCCCAACTGCCGTTCCAGTTAGGCGGGCTTGAATCAGGCGTCGTTTTCGTGGACGGAGGAAACACGTTCAGGCTCTACAAAGTGTCACGATTGGCTAGGCTGCACCATCTTAGGCCTAGAGACGTTCTGCGACGAATCTTCGTATCAAGAGCGTTCACGATGCACCAGATAACTTCATTAATCCTCGACGGTCTGGAAGAGGCAACCAGAAAATACGATGCGAAACTCGTAGTCATATCGGATTTTCAGGGACTTTATTTGGATAAGGACATTCCTCCCGAAGAAAGTAAAGAGGTTTTCATCCAAGTGGCCGCTTACATTTCCGAGTTTTCTAGAAAGACAGGTACAATCGTTTTGGCAGCTTGTCTTCCGCACTACTATTCCAGACGTAATGCTTTCTTGCAATCCGTCGCGTGCGCGAGATCGAACGTCACAATATCGATAACGAGGAAACCTTCCTATCCCTTCGGAAAACAGTTTGCTCTTGGAAAGCATCCGTCATTCAAGCTGGGATGTGTTGATTTTCCGTCTGAGAACCTGACCTTGAACGATTTCGTGAGAGGTGGTCAGTGATGGGGAAGACGGTTGAATCGTACCGGCTTGCTTTGGACGCGGAGATTCAGAGTTGGAACGGCTTCGTTAAGGCTCTGCGCACCGATGATAGAGATGCGTTTGAACAGATGAGCGACGCGTGCAGGAATCACGCTTCGGCGGGAAGCAGCGCAACGCGGCCAGAGGTGTTTGAGCCGATGGTGATGTCCATGCTGTTGGAGCAGCAGAAGAGGCTGATGCGTCTGGAGAAGGAACTCGTTGCAATCAAGCAGAAGCTTTCACAACCCTGACAGGGTCAGGGGTTGGATACTCGACGCGTATCCTTCTGCGCTTGGACAGTTCGCTGTCTGGATCATAACTGAAAACGGAAACCGTCTTCGGTTAACAGACAGTTTCGAGCCTAAAATCTACATTTCTGGGAAAGAAGACAGTTTGGAGAGGCTTAGTGCACAGTTTTCTTGCGATGAGGCGGTTGTGTCGTGGGATTTTGTTCGGCGATATGCGAAGGCAACCGACTCTGAACAGTCTCGGGTTCTTGAAGTGGTCTTGAAGGATTGCAGGGGATCGCCGTCGTTCACTCGGAGAGTTTTGAAGTTTGGAAGATTCTTGCGTTATAACGTCTTCAACTGTGATTTGAAGTACGACCAGCTGTACTTTTTTTATCGTGACGTTTTTCCTCTTGCGATGGTTGAGATAGAGTCTGAAGATGCCCAGTTGAGGTATACTCTGCTCGATTGTGCTGACAGTTTGGACTACGCGGTTCCGCCTTTGAGAATCTCGAAGATAGGCGTGGAAATCGCTAAACAGGGTAGGATTGCCAAGATGAGTGATCCCATAAGCAAAGTCACGGTTGTCCAGGGAGGCAGGGAAGAGATCATCGATTCGGGCGATGAGAAAGACAAGCTGCTTCAACTCGTGCAAACTGTTAAGGAGCTTGATCCTGACATTCTTGTTACGAGGGGCGGCGATTCGTTTCTCTTCTTCTATCTTGTTCGCAGGGCGATTATCAGCGGTGTTGTGGATAGGCTTGTTTTGGGCAGGGATGATGTGCCTCTTGTTGTTAGGAATGTTCGCGGAAGAACTTTCTTTTCTTATGGTCGCACTTTTTACAGGGCTCCGATGAGACGGTTGTACGGGAGGGTTCATGTTGACGAGAGGAACACTTTTATTCTGGCCGAGTGCGGGTTGGATGGATTGTTTGAGATTGCGAGGACTTGTAGGGTTTCGCTGCACACGGCGGCGCGTTCGTCGATAGGTTCGAGCATGTCGTCTATTCAATTCTATCAAGCGATGAAGAATGACGTTCTGATTCCTAGGAACAAGAGCATTCCTGAAGCCTTCAAGTCCGCTCTTGAGCTGCTTGTCGGGGATCGGGGAGGCTTCGTGTACGAGCCGGAGGTGGGTGTTCACGATGACGTTGGCGAAGTCGACTTTTCTTCCATGTATCCGACGGTGATGGTTAACAATAACATCTCCGCCGAAACCGTGTTGTGCAAGTGTTGTCCTGACTCAAAGATCCGTATTCCCGAGCTCGGCTACAACATCTGCGAGAAGAAGAGGGGCATTGTTCCTAAGGCTTTGGAGCCCGTTGTCAAGAAAAGGCTCGAGTACAAGAGGTTGATGTTGGAGGCGAAGGATGAGAGGCTGAGAGAGGTTTATGATAATCGTCAGACGGCTTTGAAATGGATTCTGGTCACGTGTTTTGGGTACTTGGGTTATAGGAATGCACGGTTTGGCACTGTTGACGGTCACATAGGCGTTTGTGCTTTCGGAAGAGAGGCCTTCTTGAAGGCTTCCAGGATTGCCGAGGAGAGGGGTTTCAGGATTATTCATGGTATAGTTGATTCTCTCTGGCTCAAGAAAAAAGACGCCACGAATGAAGAGTACCGAGGGCTGTGCAGAGAGATAAGCGAGGAGACGAATATTCCGCTGAACTTCGAGGGTCGCTACAGGTGGATTGTTTTTCTTCCTTCTAGGTTGCATCCGAACGTGGGAGTGTTGAACCGTTACTATGGGGCTATGGAGACGGGCAAGATTAAAGTTAGAGGTTTAGAGGTGCGGAGGAGAGACACGCCTCCGTTCATAAGCAGTGCTCAGACAAGAATGCTGGAAGTGCTGGCGGAGGCCAGAAACTCGGGGCAGTTCCTCGAAAAGATTCCTGACGCCTTGAAGATTCTGAAAGATTACAGACAGAAGCTGCTTGCCGGAGAGATTCCAGTCTGGGACATGATAATCACGAAGCACTTGTCCAAGGATCCTGGCAGCTATAGGCAGATGGTGAGCCAGGTCATAGCGGCCAAGCAGCTGTTGAAAGAAGGAGTTGACATCGCGGGCGGCAAGAACGTGAGGTTCCTCTTCACCAGCGCCGAGAACAAGCGGTACGAGAGAAGAGTCGTCGCGGAGGAGTTGATAGAGAAGAACACGGACTCGGACGTCAAGAAGTACCTGCTTCTTCTTTACGCTTCGGCTGCCAACATGTTCAGCCCATTCGGCTATTCTGTGAGAACAGTTTATGACGAGGTCAGAGGACAGAGACAAATCAAACTGACAACCTAATTGCATATGTCCGTTCCACAATTTCTATCTGCTGTTTTTTGCAGCGGTTTTCTCTGGTTTTGGCTCTTGTTGCGGAGCGATTCAGAAGACTGCAACCTGCGCGGTGTTCGCCCCCCTCCCCTTTTTTCACACACATCAGATGTAATGGAGTCACATAATGGAAACGCATATGTGGCCATGTTGGCAAAAAGGAGCGAGCTGTGCCCCCTCCCTTTTTTTTCTTTACGTCTATTGTAATGTTGCTTTGTAATGTGTAAGCGTAAATTTCCATGTTGCTCGCGCTGGCTCTACTCCAAAATTAATTCAGTTTGCGTTAAAAACTGGCGCCAAACGTATCGGATCAACTGCAACCCTGAAGTGTTACTCGTTTAAAAAAGGCGCGCGCTACATTAGCATGATACACTTTGAAGACGATGAGTTCGAGGTGACCACAGCTATTATGGTGGAAGAGGCGAAACAAGCTCTTTCTGTCGGATTCAAATACATAACTGAGAAAGATGGCATAATGCTGTTCAGGCGACCCAAGAGATTCTGGGGTATAAACGCAGGATTGGGTGTTTAAACTCTTATACTTGGATTCTGTCTATTCTAGGGAAGTGATGTGTTGTCATGCCGAGGACTGCTGCTCCGTGGCAGACTGAACGCAAGCTGTTGGTGAAGGCTGAGGACAAGACTGACCCGAGCTTCGGATGCAAACCTGAGGATAGATCAGCGGTGGATTACCTGAAATACGGTGTAATCAACTTGGACAAGACCTCTGGCCCAACGAGTCATGAGGTGGCCGCTTGGGTTAAACGCATTCTCAAGCTTGAGCATGTTGGTCACGGCGGGACTCTAGAGGCCTGGTAAGGCCAGAGAAATCCCAAGGTGACCGGCGTTCTACCAATCACGCTTGAAGAAGGTACGAGAGTCGTTCAGGCACTGCTTTACAGCGGGAAAGAATACATAGGCGTTATGAGGCTCCACGCAGATGTCGCGACAGAACGTGTTAAGAAGGTTCTGGGCGAATTTGAAGACTTGATCTATCAGCGCCCACCACTGCGGTCTTCCGTCAAGCGACAGTTGCGCACGAGACGCATTTACTATCTGGATTTTCTTGAAATGGAGGGGCGCAACGTCCTTTTCAAGGTTGGATGCGAGGGCGGCACGTATATTCGCAAACTGTGTTTCGACGTGGGAGAGGTTCTGGGATGCGGAGCTCACATGCAAGAGCTGCGAAGAACGAGGGCAGGGCCCTTCGTCGAAGATGATAGCGTAATCTTGCACGACATGGCGTACTGGTTTATGGAGTGGCAAGAAAAGAAGGACGAAAAGCTGTTGAAGCGGTTCGTCCAGCCGATGGAACACGCTCTGGGATTGGTTCCGAAAATATGCATAAGAGACTCCGCCGTCGACGCCGTTTGTCACGGCGCAAGCCTCACTGCTCCGGGAATTCTGTCGCTCGAAACGGGAATTCAAAGAGACTCGATGGTTGCCGTCATGTCCCTAAAAGGCGAGGCCGTCGCACTGGCAAAAGCTCTAACCAACTCAGATGAATGCCTGAACATGGAACACGGTGTGGTCGCCAAGACGATGCGAGTGCTCATGCCCAGGGGCACCTACCCCAAGCGTTGGAGGAGCGGCAGAGAAAGGAATGGCTAAAAGCGCCGAAAACATTGAGCACTACTTTGCGGCGAATCCAAAATCGAAGCCAAGGTACGGTCTGATACGCACTTACCTGCGTGGAAGACCCTTCGAGTTTCTAACAGCTTCAGGCGTGTTCTCAAAACAGCGGGTTGACCTGGGCACTCGGCTACTAATAGAATCCATGATACTGCCAAAGAAGGGCTGCGCCTTGGACATCGGCTGCGGCTACGGCGCCGTTGGAATCGCGGCAGCAGCCCTTAACCAGCGCTTATACGTGTTTTTGACTGACGTCAACAGACGTGCAGTTTGGCTTGCCAAACAAAACGTTGAGAAAAACATGATCAATAATGCGGAGGTCAGGAACGGTTGCCTTTACTCGCCTGTGAAAGACATGATTTTCGATTGCATACTATCAAACCCCCCAGTGAGTGCGGGTATGGAGACCGTTAAAGCGATTATAATTGAAGCGCCGCAGCACATGGCCTGCGGGGGTGTTTTCCAGATGGTGGTAAAATCCAAGGTTGGAGGCAAGAGATTGCGCACGATTTTTGAGGAAGCTTTCGGAAACTTTGAGGTGCTCGCAAGGGAAAGCGGATACCGCGTGCTGTTGTCAAGAAAACAATGAGGCCGGAATGGCTCGCTTGCGTTGAAGCGGGCGCTGGTTTATGTCGTCCACTCTGGTTAAATTGGCATCCGCGTGCGAATTTTCGATTCAACCCTAACTCATCGCTAAGCAAGAAGCGTCTAATTGCTAAGAAAGTTTGTTCCTGAAGTTTTAAATACTTCAGAGTCGCACAAATGTATACGTGCAAATTAAGAGGGGAAAGGGGATAATATTGGCCTCTAATGGTAATTATTTATCTGGAAGATCTAAAAAGTTCTCTGTTTTAGCAATTATCGCGCTGCTGCTAGTTTGTTCTCTCACAGTCGCCTTTAATATCAATTATGTCCGTGGAGGAGGAGCCTGGTGGAACACAAATTGGCAATATCGCAAGAGCATAACAATAAATCATGCAATGGTCTCGGCAAATCTCACAAACTTCCCTGTGCTCATCAGCATCACCGATTCGAATCTGATAACTCATGCACAATCAAACGGCAATGATATTGCCTTTGCTGATGGTTCTGGCAACAAGCTGAATCATGAGATTGAATTTTTCAATAGTGCCACGGGCAGGTTGGTTGCTTGGGTCAAAGTTCCTAGTCTCTCGTCGGT
>JBEKKK010000006.1:0-61822 GCA_050010755.1 Bathyarchaeia archaeon | reverse complement strand
GAACGACACTGTTAGCGGGAACTATGTTGCGGCAAACGGCTTTGCTGGCATCGATCTCTACAGTTCTTCAGACAACACTGTTAGCGGTAACAACGTTACGAGAAACACCAATGGAGGAATCTATCTCAGTTCCTCCACAAACAACACCGTGTACCATAACAACTTTATCGGAAACGTTGCCCAAGCATCAGTTGACTCAGCATCCCTTGGAAACGCTTGGGACAATGGCTATCCGTCTGGCGGTAACTTTTGGAGCGACTACAACGGCACGGACCTGTACAGCGGTCCTTACCAGAATCTAACTGGAAGCGATGGAATAGGCGACACGCCGTACCCTATAGACTCGAACAACACAGACCACTATCCTCTAGTGAATCTTTTCAGCACAGGCCCGCTTTCTATTCCAATCTCGCCTAACTCGGCAACCTTGGATATTGGCCAATCCGCATTGTTCAATTCAACAATTTCTGGCGGCACATTGCCCTACACGTATCAGTGGTACGTTAATGGCACAGCGGTTACCGGTGCCAATTTAAGTAGCTGGACATTTGCGCCCAGCTATTCTGGCTTCTACAACGTCTACGCCAACTTGACGGATAATATCGGTTTCGTCGCAGAGTCTAATGTGGCTCCCGTCATCGTTAACCCTCCGCCCTCAGTCAGTGTTTCGCCGAGTGCGGTGGTTATTGATGTTGGTCAGTCTCAACTATTCACTTCCACCGTTTCTGGTGGCACTTTGCCGTACTCTTATCAGTGGTATCTTGACAGCGCTCCTGTTTCCGGCGCTAACAATGCTACGTGGACGTTTACGCCAGCTTCCTCAGGTTCCTACAGTGTGTACGTGAACGTGACAGACGGTGTTAACTTCGTTGCAGAGTCTAAAACGGCACAGGTAACGGTTAATCCGCCGCTCACAGCCAGTGTTTCGCCTAGTTCGGTGGTTATGGATGTTGGTCAGTCTCAACTATTCACTTCTACAGTGACAGGAGGTACTTCTCCTTACTCGTATCAGTGGTATCTCAACGCTGCTCCCGTCTCGGGCGCTGCTAATGCTACATGGACGTTCACGCCAAATTCTTCCGGTCCCTACACTGTCTGCGTCAATGTAACAGACGCAGCTAACTTTGTTGCAGAGTCCAACACCGCACAAGTCACCGCCAACCCACCACTCACAGTGAGTGTTTCGCCTAGTTCGGTGGTTATGGATGTTGGTCAGTCTCAACTATTCACTTCTACAGTGACAGGAGGTACTTCTCCGTACTCTTATCAGTGGTATCTCAACGCTGCTCCCGTTTCAGGCGCTACGAACGCAACTTGGACGTTCACGGCAGCATCTCAAGGCATTTACGCTGCATATGTAAACGTCACTGATATGGTGAGCATTGTTGCGACCTCTGCCACCGTTCCTGTGACAGTGAATGGGCAGCCTTCTGTCAGTATCATGCCTGTATCTGTCACGTTGGATGTCGGTCAATCACAAACTTTTGCTTCGAACGTTACAGGCGGCACGTCTCCTTACTCTTATCAATGGTTTATGAATGGTGGCATGATTGCTGGTGCCAATTCCAGCAGTTGGGCATTGACGTCGTCGTTGCCAAGTTCATACATAGAAATCTACGCAGAAGTCACCGACAGCAACGGAACTGAGGCAACATCTAACATCGCGAATGTGAACGTGAATGCATCGCCTTCTGTGTCTATTTTGCCCAGTTCCATCGTTATTGCTCTTGGTCAGTCTCAAACGTTCAATTCAACCGTTACCGGCGGCACGTTCCCTTACGCTTATCAATGGTTTTTGAATGGCACAGCAGTATCAGGCGCCAATTTCAGTGGCTGGGTCTTCACACCTGCATCGGAAGGCTCATACACAATCTACGCAAATATCACCGACAGCAATGGAGTGCAGGCAACGTCTAACAATGCAACTATTACAGTCGGTCCAAGAACTCCTGAAGTGACTATGACTAATGTCGAGTGTTCCAAGACTGTCATCGGCCGAGGCTACGGAGCTAACGTGACCGTTACAGCAGTGGACCTCGCTACGTATTCAGAAATGGTTAACATCACAGTCTACGCCAACACGACCATTATTGGTTCCCAAAACGTCACCCTGCCAAGCGGAAACTCCACAGACTTCACCTTCGCTTGGAACACCACAGCGTTCGCGTACGGCAACTACACCGTGAGCGCCTGTGCGGTCCCTCTCACGAACGAAACAAATCCAGCTACAAGCAGCTTCACAGGAGGCAGCGTCGCAGTAACAATAATGGGCGACGTCAACGGCGACTTTAAAGTCGACATGAAAGACATCGCGCTCGTAGCCAGGGCCTTCGGGTCCAAGCCGGGCAGCAGCAACTGGAACCCCAACGCCGACGTCAACAGCGACGGAAAAATAGACATGAAAGACATCGCCCTCGTAGGCAGAAACTTCGGACAACACTACCCATAAACCCTGTTATTCGAATAATCCCGATTGGGCGCGAGTAGAAAGGAAAAAAGAAGGGATGCGCGGGAGATTTCACCATTGGTTGAGCCTAAGGCTTTTGGTTGGGTTGTTTTATCTTTAAGTGCTAACTGCTCACGTCCCAGAAGTCATAAACCTCTTAGGTTTTCTGAATGCCGTTATACCGTTTTTTTCAGTTATGACGCGCGCCCTAGTACGCGGTTCGCCGACCGAAGTATCTGCCTATTAGGGCTAAGTCTTTCATGTTAACTACGCCGTCGCCGTTTATGTCTGCTGCTGAGTTCCAGTTTGGACTTGCTGGAGTAGAGCCGAATGCTCTGGCAACCAACGCAAGGTCTCTCAGGTCAACCTTTCCGTCCCCGTTTACGTCGCCAATGAGTCTGACCGTTATGTTCCCGGAGAGTGTGTTCGAGCCCCCGGATATCCATGCCACTGCTGTCAGCGTGTAAGTGTGGTACGGTATGCCCGTGGTGTCCCATGTGAACGGAAATGTGTAGCTTTGCCCCATATCCAGGATGACGGCAGAGGTATATGCGCCTATGATTCTCTCTGATGTTAAGTTGTAGAACAGGGTGGCCCAAACCTTTTCGGCAGAGTCTCCATTGTTGCTGACCGTTACGTTGACGCTCACAACTTGCCCCTGGTAAACCCATGTACTGCTGGGTGTTATCTCTGTAACTCGGACTAGCGCCTGCGCGCCCGCTTTTGAGACAACTGTATAGGTTGTGCGCGTACTTTCTGTAAAGCCTCCGTTGTTGTCGTAGGCCTGGATGACATAGTAGACGATCGTTCCGCTCAAGAATCCTGGAATGGTGCCATCGAACAATCCAGTTGAACTGTTTAGCGCCATCGCAGCAGTCGAGTTTATAGTCCAGCCATCGGGCGAATAGACGATCGTGACGTTCGCAATTCCTGTGCCGCTGTTGTCCGTCACGTTAGCCGACACTACCACAGCCTCGCTATCATTAACGCTGTTTTTATCAGGAACCTGGGAAACATTGCTGACTGTTGGAGGAACAGTTGAAGATAATGTAAAGTTAGCGCCCGCGCGCGCCGCGAATGCGGAGGCTAACATGCATGCCAAAATCAAGAACAGCATCAGGCTTGAAACACTCTTTCCAAACAAACTGACTCCTCTCCCCGTTCAGCAACCATATATAAGCAACTCAGATAATTAACACTTGTGGAACGCTCTTCTATTACATATTACCGCCTATCGCGCGCACTTTACTTTAACATTAACAATTCTCTTAGTGTAACTCTAATTAATAGAGCATCATAAAAAACGTGCGCTTGTCCTGATTGCGATTGTCGCATTCTCGCACACAACTTTTAGTAGGAGAAGACGGACAAGACAGCGGTCACGCCTGCATGCTCAGATTTGTTAGGATTGTTTTTTCATCAGTTCGACACTTTGCGTGGTTCATCGAACAAATTCATCGAACAGAATCTTTTCATAGCTGCAACCTGTATCATCAACTATGATAAAAAAGCGTTTCGTGCTTGTTGCGAGCGTGGACACCGAGAGTCCTGAGGCCGTTCAGCCAGTTCTTGAGAGGCTCTTCAAGAAGGGTTGCCTTACGCGTGTGGGAGACAATAAGTTTCAGATAGAGGCTGAGCTAGAAGGTGAGAATGCGAAGGCGCTTAATCGTTCGTTGCTGTCCGACCTACGCAGGGCGGAGCGGAAGACCAGATTGCGAGCAGAGTGGAAGACAGACACAGCAACGGAACGATACTTTGATTACGTTCTGAAGAAAACGAGCAAGGCTTGAGGCCAGACAATCGGTTGACCTTACATTTATTCAAACGTTCATCTCTTAAGCCTAAACAAGTTTAATATTAAAGGCTAATTTGAAAGTTCACAATGTTTATTCGCTGGGTAAATGATGGAAATTGAGAAAGAGCTTCGCTGGAAAAGAGACGATGGAAATCGGGTTTTTGGAGGAGCTCCAGTCGCGCATATTGATAACGAAACAGGTTTATTATTGCGTCTCAGTTTGCTCAAGAAATTGAAGTTGGCAAAATGGTTCTCTCGCTAGGATAGCGCGTGCGCTTTAGCACGATTTCCTCGTCAAAAAGCTGGGAGCAAAAACAATAATATTATCTAAAAGGAGACCTGTTTCAAGTTAGATCGGCTTAAGTCGTTAGTTATGTCATCAATGTAATTTCTTCTCATGAGTCTATTGTTCATCAATTTCTCAGTCGCGGAACGCCCAACCCATAGATAAGCCAATAACTGCAGAGTACGTTCTGAACAGCAGGAGAATTGTACATCCCAAAATCATCTTTGGCGGCTTGAGGCTTCTTAGAACTTCTCTAAAAGTTAACAAGGCCTGTTTAACTAAGATTGGAATAATCTGTTTTTTGGTTTGTTTCATAAAAATCGGCATAGATCTTCCGTATTGAAGATTTTTGCTGACTATTTTTCTGAGGGAACCAAGTTCATAATGGTAAAGACTGGATTCGCAAAGAGCTTCTTCAACCCCCATTTTCCTAAGCCTTTGGTACAGGTCATAGTTTTCCCCCCAGAGAAGGGTTCCGTCCATCAGACCAGCACGACTTATGTGTTCTCTGAGGAAGAAACGCGGTTCTCCACGGATTACTTTTTCGCTCGCCTCGTATGATTGTTCGACCCTCTCATAGTAGTTTTTCCAAAGAGCCAAACAAGAACTCCAGAAGCTTTTCCCAACAAAGATTTCCGGAATTCTCACCATCCCGACTTTTCCATTCTCACATTTTCTTACGCAGTTTTGGATAACTGGGGGAGACAAAACCTGGTCTGAATCTAGAAAAAACGCGTATTTGCCCGTTGAGTTAGCAGTCCCTATATTTCTGGCTTGGGCCGGATTGCATTTCTCTTGTGTTATTTTGGCACCAAACTCTGTAGCGATTTTCAAAGTGTTATCGTTGCTGAAATTGTCAACAATTATGACCTCGTACGACTGATAGCTTTGGCCTCTAATGCTCCTCAAGCACTCTTCAATGGTTTCTCCAGAGTTGCTAGTGGGTATTATTATTGAAACAGAGGGGTCCTTCAAACTCTTGCTCATCACGTTTACTCCAAAGGCTGGTGAAGCGGCATTCGGCGCAGATGTCTGTACGGTGAATTGTTTTGTCAAATCTGCGGCTGTCACATTTATAGCGTTTTGGTCCAGTAGTTGTTGAAGCTGTTGAGAGAGTCGGAACAAGTAACAAAATCTGGATAAATAACTTTGCGATTTCCAACACTTGGTATGGGAGGTAACTGGTGAGGAAGAAAAGGGAACGATGATTTCGGGAATGAGACACTAAGGACAAAAATATTAATACGTGAAACCGTTCATCATGTAAAGCCGTGATTGGTGTATCGAGTGCAATATCAACTGCTGATTCCTGAGTTGCTTTTTTACCTGTTTCTGCTAGTCGTGGATGGTGAGCCTTTCAGGGTTGCGCTTAAACATTTCGCGGCATTTTCAAATTTGGACTTGGTGCAGATTTGCATTGTCGACCTCAGCATCGGTGGGCTCGTCTTGTACACGCTTGCAGTTCTTCCCTTTGGACTGTTCAGTCCGCCAATAATTCTGCTTTTCAGTGCCGCTTGTCTTGTCTTATCGATTTATCTCCATTTTAACACCCTAAAAAATTTTTCAGAATTCAAAAATCTCAGAGATAGAATCAGGAACAACCAAGCAATGTTCTTCACTTATATCCTTATTCTGGGTTTCTTCTTCTTCCTGCTCTCTTTGCAGCTTTCCGCTCTGTCCGGTTTCGTGTTCGGTGGTATCTTTGACGAGTCGATACACGCTTTAAAGGTCCAGCTTATTCTGCAGAACCATGGTGTGCCCTTGACGATGCAGCCATACCTGCCAGAAGGCATAATCTATCCCTTTGGGGCACACGTCCTTTTTGCCTATGCCAGCCAAATTCTGGGCTTCGACGCTCCGACATCGGTTTTTTACATCACGGTTCTGTTTAAATCGATGTCGGTCTTTGGTGCCTACTTCCTCGGCTGTAAACTGAGTTCCAACAAGCTTTACGCGGTGGGGCTAAGCTTCATATTTGCTTTTGTCTCAAGCTGGCCACTATATGTCACTTGGGGAAGTAATGCTTTCTTGGTTGGTTTTCCATTATTTCTCGTTTGCCTCGGCCTGCTGCTTTCAGTCGTACGTAACAAGCAGAGGACAAGCATTGTAGAACTTGCCGTGATCGGCCTCCTGTTCGGGTTTGACGGTGCGATTATGGTTTCGTTTATCCAAGTGCTGGTGGTGGTGGGTCTGATCTTTCTTCTCTATCGATTCGTTCGGGATCGCATCGTTTTCCGCCGCCAAGCCTTTGCGTTCCTGATAATCTTCCTGTTTTGTCTGCTGCCGCTTGCGCCATTGTTTTACAGGCTTGCAATTTTCTACAACTACCCCGGTCACAACATCGGTGTTCCAAGCGACTTCACGGGTTATCAAAACACTGTAATGTCTTACACGATGTTTCAGGCGTTACAATGGGCCTTTCAGTACATCTCGCCCTACTCGGTCACCAACGTTGCGGTTATGGCCTTTATCGCTGCGCTGGCAGTGTTGCTTTGGAAGATGAAGGCGGAAGATGACCTGAGGTCTATCGCCTCTTTTGCGGCAACGGTGCTCTTAGCCGCCGTTTTATTGTCGTTCTTAGCATACTTCCTCCCGAGCAGTTTGGGATTCATATCCTGGGGTCACCAAGCCATCATCATCATCGTTTCAATGAACATTATGCTGATATCTTTCTACGTGTGCGTCGTCAGACTCTCCAGAAGAGTTGACCTGAAGCGACTGTCAAGAGCTTTCACGAAGAAGATTTATGCAAACGTGCTTCTCGCAATTATACTCCTGGCCTCTTTGAATGCTCCTTTCATCTATTACAGGCTGTTTTCAGATTCGCAGGGTCTGAGAGGAAGTTATAACATGTATGCTGTTACTGGCTTCGACGATTATGAATTGATGAATTGGATGAAACAGAATCTGACGTCGACCGCCGTCGTGCTAGTCAGCCCGTATGAACCGGGTCTGTTCATCCCAGCAATATCAACGCAGAAAATCGTCTATCCATACACTGCAAGCCAGTTCTCAGCTTCTTATCAGACCCTCGTCGATTTGATAAACAATGATGTTATGAACGAAACCACATACGGCTTAATGAGCAATTTGTCGATAACTCACGTCTACGTCGGATCTAATGCGGCTTACTGGTGGTTCCAAAAACTGAAATGGAATCCGCTCCTATTCTTGGGAAACCCGAACTTCAAGCTCGCGAAAAACTTCGGTAACGCCTACCTGTTCCAATTCAACCTATCAAATCCTAACGTCAGCTTCTACGACAACTTCTCAAAAAGCGAATGGGATTGGGACGGCTGGAACGCGTACTCAAGCGGAAACGGCTTCCAAAACGTGACAGAAACAGTAACGGACACGGGGACGCCAGCTCTTCAAATATCAGCTCAGGCTGCGATGACGCCATACAATCAAGAGTGCATCAGCGGCGTTTCAAGAGAATTCTTCGTACAAAACGACTCAGACGTGACTCTTTCCACAACCTTCAGCACTGTCGACGGGGTCAACGGAAACGACACTCTTGCCTTCATCGTCTCAAACATCTACCAGAACCAGACGGTTGTGATTGAAACGCCGAACGGAATCCTGCAGAACTACAAGAACTCCCAACAGGTGGACTCGTCAGGCTCCTTTAACGTTGACATCACAAAACTGTGGCAGACCAGCTACGACTCGCCGTTGCCAAGCGACTTTATGCTGCAGATTGCAAACTTCAACCTCGACGGTATCCGAAACAACGCTTATATCTACAACATGTCGGTAACTTCGATTCCCTTGCCCCCTTCCTAAGAAGGTGGAAAAACACAATCGCTTTACGGCTGATTCCTTATGGCTCTTTGCGCGCTACAGCATTAAAGACAAAGGTGAAAAACACTTCAACGGCAATGAATCTTTAATTCTCCAGAACACGGTTACAAAAATGACTTATCTATAACCTTTTTCCTAAGCAACAGAGGGGCGCGTAATAAACGTATAGCACGTATAACAATATCCGAGCATACCTGTTCAGGCTTATGAACTCAAAAGTCGGGACTGAAACTGAAAGGATGAAATACTTCTCCTCCTTCATCTCCAATTATGACACTAGTTTTCTTCTCGATTTAGGCTGCGGAAAAGGATTGCTTTTCGATAATATCGTCGGTTCTGACGATTCTGAGCTAGTCGGTGTTGACCTAATAAAGAATCGCAAAGAGACTTATCATCATGTTGTTGCATCGGCAATAAGGCTACCCTTCAAGAATAATACTTTTTCTTTGGTGACAGCTTTCAGCCTCTTAGAGCATATTCACAACGCCGAAAGGGAGATGTTCTATAAAGAAGCAAAGAGAGTGCTAAGAGACAAAGGAATATTCGCAATTCAATTACCAAACAGATACTCTATAATTGAAAGCCACACGTACTTGCCCTTTTTCGGTTTCCTTCCCTCTCGCGTACATTCATTTGCATACAGGGAAGGATATACTGCAGTACCTTCCTTAAAAAATGTCATCAACACTTTGAAAGGATCTGGTTTCGAGGTACTTAATGTCAAAAAATATGAGGCCCCATTTTTACCGTTTGGAAACTTTCTGGGCAAAATTGGCCTTTTCCATCTATTTCCTATGGGATATATCATACGTGCACGATTATTAAAACGAATATAGCACATCGCGCAGCCGGCGTCTCCAGCATCAAACCAATCCCAGTTTTTGATAGAAGACTCAGCGAGCGCTCTATTACGTCCGTGTACGTTCGACTGTTTTGCTTCTCACCAAGAAGTCCAAGTCGCAACTGCATTTGAACGAATGTTTACCCGCGTTTTACTATTCCTTGTTCGTCTGCTCGTTTATCTGCTGCTCCATCGCGTGCCCGCGGCAGTAGATTTGAGCCTTTTTCACTCCGGCGACCTTCAACGCAGCGCTTTTTATGTCGGACGCTAGTTTGAAGGCTATTGGGCAGAAGGGACTGGAGGGAACGAATTCCACCTTGAAAACGCCAGGTTCTTCTTCTTTGACGTTCGTTATCATCTGCATCTCACCGAAGGTCATACCCGTTTCAGGATCTACCACTTGGCCCACGGCTTCTCGGACCTTATCTTCCAATTCAGTCAACTTCAAACACCTCGCTAGAACTTCAAGTACCAAAGAATGTTCACTATATTTAATTGTTGCGCGGGTTCTTCGCAGTTTCCTCCTTCTTGACATGCATCCGCCAGCTCAGAGCCATGGTTCTGGGATGCGAGGCCTTAACCTCGTCCAGTCGTGGAACTGCAGTGTTGTGAGGCGCCGTCAAGACCATCTGCGGGTTTTCATAAGCTTCTTCACAGATTTTTCTCACGGCATCAATGAACCGGTCAAGTTCTTCTTTCTCGAAAGACTCCGTGGGTTCGATCATCAATGCTTCGTCGACGATGAGTGGAAAATAGGTAGTGGGCGGGTGCAAACCGTAGTCCAGCAGACGTTTCGCAAGATTCAAAGCGGAGACGCCAGTCTCGTTCTTGAGCTGTTTTGCGCTAATGACGCACTCGTGTTTCCGTGGTTTCTTGTCGTCATATGGAACCGTCAAGCCCCTAATCTTTCTGAGTTTCTTCATCATGTAATTCGCGTTCAGAACCGCGATTTCTGCTGCTTCCCTCAGTCCTTCGAGACCCATGCTTAAAATGTAGGCGTAGGCTCGTAATAGAACCGCAACGTTTCCTTGAAAGCCTCGTATTTTCCCGATGGTGTGCGACTTGTCGTAGGCTAGGCTGTAGCGTTTTCCATCGAAGGCAATGCTCGGCACGGGCAGAAATTGGGCCAAGTTTTTCGAAACTCCGACTGGCCCTGCGCCAGGTCCGCCTCCGCCATGAGGAGTGCCGAACGTCTTGTGGATGTTAATATGAACGATGTCGAAACCCATGTCGCCGGGTCTAACCTTGCCCAGGAGGGGGTTCAAGTTCGCTCCGTCATAGTAGAGGAGGCCGCCGACTTCATGGATTATTTTGGCTATTTCTTCAATATTCCTTTCAAAGATTCCGAGAGTGTTGGGGTTTGTGAGCATAAGGCCTGCGGTTTTCTCAGATGCCACAGTCTTTAATGCTTCCAAGTCTATGCATCCGTCTGTTCCGCTTGGGATGACGACAACGTTGAAGCCGGCCATCGCCGCGCTTGCGGGATTGGTCCCATGGGCTGAGTCAGGGACTATAACTTCAGTCCTTCTGTCACACTGTCCGTTCTGTTTTAGGCAGGCGTGCATCAGCATCGTGCCTAGAAACTCTCCGTGGGCACCGGCTGCTGGGTGTAAACAAACCTCGTAGGTGCCTGTTATCTCGCTGAGCCACCGTTCCAGTTTGTAGAGGATTTCAAGCATCCCCTGCGCCGTGTTCTCATCCTGGTTTGGGTGGAGCGTGCTGAGCGTCGGCAAACTTGCGAGAAGCTCGTTTATCTTGGGGTTGTACTTCATGGTGCAGCTTCCAAGAGGATACAATCCAGAATCAATTCCGTAGTTCATCTCAGATAATCGTGTGAAATGTCGCGTGACCTCGACTTCAGAGAGTTCAGGCATGCTAGGTTTCTGAGTGCGCCGCATGTTTTCCGGGAACAAGTAATTTACGGCACCAACAGTCCTTCGGATTTCCTCTTCAACCTCCGGCACGAGGTGTCCGCTTCGGCCTTTTTTTCCGAGATTGAAGATTACCGGCTCGTCCCATGTTGCCTGTCTGTATACCATGTTCTCACGCTTCACCCAAGGCCTCTTCGAGGACGTTCCTGAGCCGCTCGATTTCTTCTCTCGAATGGGTTTCTGTCACGCAGTAAAGGCAGGTTTGACCCAGTTCGGGAAACTCTTTTGAAATATCCTTGCCTCCGTGAACTCCAGCGCGGAGCAGCTTCTTGTTGATATCTTCTGCCTTTAACCCGGCTTCGTCGAAGTTAACTGTGAATTCCTTAAAGTGGGATGACTTGAAAATGGGGGTTCTGACGCCTCTGATCTTTGAGAGCAGCTGGATTGCATAATTGGCTCTGTACGCGATTGTTTCTGCAAGTTGACGAAGGCCTTCAGGCCCCAGCAGAGCCATGTAGATTGCTGAGGCTACGGCGCACAACGCCTCGTTGGTGCAAATGTTCGATGTCGCCTTTTCGCGTCTGATGTGTTGTTCCCGCGTCTGCAGCGTCATGCAGAATCCCTGCTTGCTGTTGTCTTGCGTTGTGGTTAAACCGATTATTCTGCCGGCCATTTGACGAATCAAGCTCATGTCGTCACGGCAGGCCATGATTCCGAGCAGTGGGCCGCCGAAGTTCATTCCGTTGCCAAGAGGTTGTGCCTCTCCTACGACAATGTCTGCACCGTATTCTCCCGGCGGCCTAACTATCCCTAGTGAGGTCGGGTCGACTCCGACTATGAGGAGTGATTTGTGGGAATGAGCTTCCTCGCTTATTTCTTCCACTTGCGATTCCACGTAGCCCAAGTAGGTCGGGTTTTCAACGTAAACTGCTGCCGTTTTGTCCGTTATCTTGCTCTTCAAATCGTCAAGGTCCAGTTGTCCGCTCTCATTGTCATATTCGACCTGCTTCACCGTGATTCCCGCGGGCTCTGAGTAAACTTGAAGTGTAGCCGCCCTGTCCGGATGAATAATTCTCGGGATCAGTATCTCATTTCGACCGTTAAACCGGGCTGACATGCGAGCGGCTTCGCCAAGTGCCGAGGCCCAATCGTACATTGAACAGTTGGACACTTCCATGCCCGTCAATTCACACATCATGCTCTGATATTCAAAAAGGGCTTGAAGCATACCCTGAGAAACTTCAGGTTGGTAGGGCGTGTAGGAGGTGAGGAATTCGCTGCGGCTCACGATTTCCTGAACGGTCGCCGGCACGTAGTGGGGCCAGCATCCCGCCCCGAGGAATACAGGCATGTCGTTGCACGGTCTGTTTTTCGCGAGCAATGCTTCGACGTGTCTTCTAACTTCAAACTCTGATAGCGGTTTTTTTGGCAGGTTCAGCTCCTTTTTCAAACGGTATTTTTCTGGGACGTCAGCGTAGAGCTCATCTATGCTTTTTATTGCCAGTTCGCGCATCATCTCTCGCTTAGTGTCAGCCACTGAATTAGGAATGTAAGGATGGCCTTGCTTGTCCAATGTTTTCACCGTTGAGAATGTACACTAAATCACAGTAGCTTCTTTAAGCTTTTTTTCGAACAATCCAGATTCTCACCACAGAGAGAAGTTCTATGAGTCCTAATCGTGGGTTAACGTCGAATTCCAACACCGATCTTTTATTTGGATGTTTGACGCCCCGGCGGGCATAAATGGAACACGTGGTTCTCCTTTCTCCATATGTGCTATAATTCAAAAATCGCTATAATTGTCCCTGGGCAGAGTCTCGACGTCGTGTCATGAAAATTGTTTAATGCTCCAGAGTCTCGTGTCTTTGGATCTAGTAAATAGCTTCCAGCAGTATTCTTTTTAGAATAGTTACACCGTGTTTCATTTTTAGTTTTTTCTCGCCCAGTCTTTGTCGATATTTGATCGGCACTTCAATTGTTTTGTAGCCCTTTCTTTCCACTTGGTGATTCAGTTCAACTTCGATGTCAAAGCCCTCTGATTTGATAGTCCAGTTTTTGAGTATTTCCGCGCGCACAACGCGCAGCCCGGTCAATGGGTCGTTCAACTCGATGCCATTAAGCAAGTTGTGTGCGAATGCTAGAAACTTGTTGCCAAAAAAGAACGAGCTGCGCTGGGCCTTTGCGTCTTTTTGTCTATTAAATCTGTTGCCGCAGACCATGCCGACGTCTGGGTTCCGCTCTAATATCTCTATCATTCTAGGGACACTTTCGGCTGGGTACGTGTAATCTGCGTCAATGAGCACGACATAATCCACGCTCGAATCTAGCCAATCTATCGCTCTTGATATGGCATCGCCTTTGCCGAAGCCTTCCTGAAAAATAATGTCAGCCCCACAGTTTTTGGCAATTTCGACGGTTCTATCGTAACTGTTGCCATCAACCACGAGAATGCGCTGAGTCTGAACGTGCTCCAGAAGTTCGTTTATGGTGGGGCCTATGCCTTGTTCTTCATTTAACGCTGCGATTATCACCTGAGTTGACGGAGAATGCTCGGCTGGTTGTTCCAACTGCATCAATACTTTCGCATCCCTTTCTTGCATCTGAACAATATCGTGTATATCACGAAATTTGATATAAACCACGTTTCTGTGGCAGAACAAGTCGAAAAGCGTAATGTTACGAATCTTCAGGTAGTCTGCTGTTTCTTTCCTGAAGGAAATGGATCCTAGAATACAGCAGTTGATATTGCGGTTGAGAATGTCAATTTATAAGTCTTAAATAGGATGCCGCATCATGATTCTTTTGAGGAATACGTCTTGGGATACGACTATGAAGAGCTACTGAAAAGAGCCCGGTCACAGCTTCCAGAAATAGGTGTAAAGAGTGAGCGTTTAGAGATTCCCCGGCTGCATTATGCAAGAATTGGAATGCGCTCAGTGATTTACAATTTCAAGGAAGTTGCTGACGCTTTAGATCGTGACCCACAGCACCTGCTGAAATTCCTAACAGGCGAGATGGCTACGGCCGCAACCGTACAGGAGTCGAGGGTCATTTTTCAGGGAAAGTTTTCAGAAGACACCTTTCAAAGACTAATACAAAGATACTTGGAGAGCTATGTAGTCTGCCCCGTTTGCAAACGTCCTGACACAAAGATAGTAAAGGAGAAACGTCTCTCGTTCTTGGTCTGCCAAGCATGCGGCGCAAAATCGTCGATTAAGCAACTTTGACCGCGGTTTCAATTTTGGAAGTGTACATGAACATCAAGAAAATGGGCCAAAACGTGCTGTTGGCCATATGCGATGCTGAAATTCTGGGCAGAACTCTCCGAGAAGGAAAGATAGTTTTCTGCGTTAAAGAAGAGTTCTACAAGGGAGCAAGAGTAAACATCGAAGAAGCGATGTCGATGATAGAAAACTCCAACATCGTAAACCTGATAGGCAGAAACGTCGTCAAGAAGGCGATACAAAAAGGCTACGTTCATCCAGAAGCAGTGCTTGACATCGAAGGCATACCCCACGCTCAAATCGTGAAACTCTAACCGTGCTTTTTTCCTTGTGGTGAACAGTCATTGAGGGACGACATATGTTAAAGTCTCACCGCGTGTGCTAACATCCAAAGCGTTTGCAAATGCAAAGTCTGTATACAAAAGCATCAACGAAGTACACTAAAACTCGCGAGCTAATCTGTACTGAACAATTTCCTCATTCTACTTTCCCATA
Organism: Bathyarchaeia archaeon; assembly: GCA_050010755.1. Lineage (GTDB taxonomy): Archaea > Thermoproteota > Bathyarchaeia > Bathyarchaeales > Bathycorpusculaceae > JBEKCD01. Next base: position 47,060 of record JBEKKK010000006.1, on the reverse strand, counting down.
TCTAGCCAAACCGTGACCCATTTCAAAGATGTTTGCCCAGAAAACAACAGAAGGAAGTTCCAATCTGTCCCTTGAGAAATTAAGAAACCTTAATCGTTTACGGGCAAATCTGCTTCGACAAGTTCATTCAATACAAAGTAACCTGTCCACAAATTGTTTTTAAGCGTAAAAACATTATGATTCAGATGGAGGAGCGTTGGTGTCAGGCAAAACATTCCTGAGCATGGCACTGATAATTCTCTTGATTAGCATGCTCGCTTGCACATCTGGCATCCATTTTTTCACAGTTTCAGATGCTGGATCGCAAATTGGGTCGTCCAATTCCATCGTTCTGAGCTTTAACTTCTGTGCACCCGAGATCACTGAAAACGTTTCAGGCGCTTCTGTCACGCTGTCATCGCTGCCTCAGTACGGTGCTGCCGGAGAGCCTGTTCTGCCGCTCAGGTTGGTTAGGGTTTTGCTGCCGCAAGGAAAAGATTATGAAAATGTTAACGTGGTGCCGGGTCTCAGACAAGTGCTCCAGGGTAGCTACAACGTGATGTATGGGGAAACGGCGATGCCTATTTCTTCGAATGTAACCGTGATTGATAAGCCTGACGAAGCCGTATATGGTTCTGCAGAACCTTATCCAAGCTCGTTGTTTTCGGATTTGACGGAACAGTATGTGCGAGGATACAAGATGCTCATTTTTGACATCTACCCAGTTCATTACATTCCGATGGAAGGGGAAATATACTATTTCGAATCTCTGACGGTGAATGTGGCTCTGAAGGTAACAGGCGAAATATCCCCATTGTTCAGGAATCTTCCCCAAGACAAAGCACTCGTCGTGAGTTTGGTGGATAACCCTGAAGCAGCTGACACTTACACCACGACTTCAAAGCAGTTTCAAAGCAACGCTGCCTCATCGAACCAGTACGAATACGTGCTAATAACAGACAACGCCTTAGCAGCTGCATTTCAACCCTTAGTAAACTGGAAAAACCAGGAGGGAGTAAGCGCAACAATCGTTTCGCTCGAAAACATCATGAGCAACCCGGCTTACAACTCTGACGGCCAGTTTGGCGATGGAAATGGCACCCCGAAATTCAACGACACCCAAGCTCACGTTAGGAACTTCATAAAATACGCCTACACGAACTGGGGAACAGAATATGTCTTACTAGGCGGCGGCGACGACATAATCCCTGCAAGAGGCGTTTACGATTATGCTGCGGACCATGCGGGCAATTACACGGATTCCAACATCCCCTGTGACATGTACTACGGAGGTTTAAGCGGAAGCTGGGACGAAAACAACGACAGCGTATTCGGCGAGGCCGTCTACCACTTCGCAGGGCCTATGAACGCGACGGCAGGGGAAGAAGCCGACTTCTACGCAGACGTGTACGTTGGCAGAGCGCCCGTTGACACTACACAAGAAGCCGCCAATTTCGTGAGCAAGACAATAGCTTACGAACAGTCAACTCAAACAGATTATCTAAAGAAAGCCCTGGCCGTCGGAACAAAACTTGACAACATCACCGAGGGCGGAAACGGAGAAGACGCTGTCACGAACATAATACCTCAGTACACGACGACGAGGCTGTACACAAGAGATGGAACGTACAGCCCAACAGCCCTAATTAACGAAATGGACAGCGGTGTGGATATAGTAACGGATGATGGACACGCATACTACAACAACGTCATGGGACTGTCAATTTCGGATGTTGACAGCCTTACCAACACGCAGTATCTCTTCGTCTACAGCTTGGGATGCTATTCAGCCGCGTTCGACGAAGCCACAAGCGGGCCTCAACATTCTATAGCAGAACACTTCGTGTTTGATCCGCACGGTGCGTTTGCCTACGTAGGCAACTCAAGATATGGCTGGTACATCTCCGGCTCCATAAACGGGCCAGGAGACCGATACATGAGAGATTTCTTCTCTGTGGTGAACAGCGGCACGAGGAACCTAGGAGCCGCGTTACAACTTTCAAAAGAGGAGGGACCTATACTTGACAGGTGGACATGCTTCGACCTCAACCTTCTCGGAGACCCAGAAACAGAATTGGTCACTGCTCCGGGAACACCGACGGCCCATTTCAAGACAAACACAGACTTGTTAACCCCCTCACGCATTGGAGGACTGGTCAACATTCAAGGCACAGCGTCTGGCGCAAATTTCACAAATTATACTGTAGACTTCGGTGCTGGAACCGCTCCAACCTCTTGGTCAACTGCTGGGATCACTCTTCCAAATAACGGAGCTAGCCAGGTGATCAACGGAACCCTAGCAACTTGGAACACGAGCAAAGTTGCGGTTGGCACTTACACACTCAGAGTCACCGCGTTCAATTCAGGGGGCTTCGCAGGCCAAGACACTCAAGTTGTCGTCGTCAGCGCCAACGCAGTCCCTGTTTACATAATGCCGGACGGAAGCATTAACCCGTCCACCGCTCCAATCCAACATGTAGGAAATTACTACGAGTTAATGGCCAGCATCTACAGCGACAGCCAAGGACTCGTGATCGAAAGAGACGGCATTACCTTAGACGGAGTAGGCCACGCCATTCAAGGCAGCGGAGGAGGCGCTGCAGGAATATACCTGGATGGAATAGATAACGTAACGATCAAGAACGTATCGGTCGAAGCACATCTCTATGGCATCTTTCTGCAACAGTGCTCGGGCAACACGATCATCGGAGACAGCATGGAAAACAACACTCATGGCATATTCCTCCTAGATTCTTCAAACAACAGCATCATAGTTTCCAATATCACAGACAATTACGACGGCATAAGCCTGCTCTCATCCTCCGACAGCAACATTATAATGGGATGCAGAATAACTGGAAACGACGGTGACATTGGAGAGGGCATATACTTTTACATGTCTTCAAACAACCTGATCTATCACAACCTATTGGCCGGAAACACATTAAACGTGTACGACGCCGCCTGGGACTGTGCAGACCCTGGACTCATTTCTCCATCGATAAATGTTTGGGATGCGGGCTACCCATCGGGCGGAAACTATTGGAGCGACTACAATGGCACAGACCTCTACAGGGGGCCATACCAGAACGTGACGGGAAGCGACGGGATAGGCGACACGCCCTACGTTATTGACCTGAACAACATGGACCATTACCCATTATTCAACCCAATTTTGCCCATTCACTTTATAGCCATCACCGACGTCACAGTCTACAAGACTGTTGTCGGGCAGGGCTACGGTGTAAACATTACCTTCACAGTGGCAGATCTGGGCACGTACGCTGAAACCTTCACGGTCACTTCCTACGCTGGCACAAATTCCATCACTTCCCAAAATGTCACTCTTTCAAGCGGAACCTCCACGAACTTCACCTTCACTTGGAACACGACAGGCTTCGCATATGGCAACTACACCATAAGCGCCTACGCTTGGCCTGTTCCAAACGAAACTAGCACGGCTGATAACAATTCTACAGGTGGCTTGGTAGCCGTTTCTCTCGTGGGCGACATAACGGGCCCACAAGGCTGGCCCGACGGAAAGGTCACGATGTCCGACATAGCAATTGTGGCAAGAGGCTTCGGCTCCGGTCCATGCAGCAGCAACTGGAACCCGAACGCCGACATCAACGGGGACGGCGTCGTCAACATGAAAGACATAGCCCTTGTCGCTAGACACTTCGGGCAGCACTACCCCTAGACTCCTGTTTAACATAACTTTTGCGGGTTCAACTCGATCCGCGTCTGACTACGAAGAAACGTCTCAAAGCGATTAGAGTCTTCGCAATTATGCCTTGTTCTGACGAACATAGTTTTAAAAGGAAGAATCATACTTCTTTTAGCAAATGTTTCGAAGGTGCTTGGTTGGGTAAGAAGAAGGTGCTGAGTGAAGGAGAACTGAACCAACTGGTTGTTCCCTCGGCAAACGATATTTTGGGAGTTGCTATAAAGCTGCTTGGTTATGACCGTATTCTGGTCAAGTGTCAGGATGGTAACGAACGTTTGTGTCGCATTCGTGGAAAGATGAAGAGGCGGGTTTGGATACGCGAAGGAGACGTGGTGTTGGTGTCGCCTTGGGATTTTCAGTCTGACAAGCGTGGGGATGTGTTTTGGCGTTACACAAAGGCACAGGCAGAAACGCTTCGCAGGAAGGGTTACATTACCATATAGTTATGAAGTATTCACCTCTTCCGTTGCCTTATCAAGGTCTTTTTCTGAGAAGCTCACAAGCACGTGAAACGCTGACAAACGTAAAGTCTGTATACAAAAGCATCAACCGAACACACTAAAAGTAGGGGATCGCGCGGGAGACATCCCACTTCCGAACGCAAGTGCCTCACGCCGGCCCCTGTTTAGTGATCTCAAAGGGTTTTCCCATCAATATTGATATAAACCAAGAGCGGTAATAACAAAGAGAGAAAAAAGGGGAACTTGATGAGCAGGCAGCGAGCGCAGAAAGCTGAAGACAAGCTAACAAGGCAAGAGCAGAGTTACGAGCGTAATCAAAAGATGCTGACCAAAGACTTTTCAAATGATCGAGCGGTTCTTGAAGAAGTTTTTGATCGCTCAACGCTGATGGTAGTATACGAGTTCATGAACAAGGGCATCATCAACGAGATTCACGGTGTCGTGAGGGCTGGGAAGGAGAGCCGAGTCTACTGGGGAAAAACCAAGGAAGGAAAAGAGTTAGCCATTAAGATCTACCTTGTTGTTTCGGCGGAATTTCGCAAGGGCCTCACGAAATACATTGAGGGAGACCCTCGATTCAAAGGTGTTAAGCATGACACACGTTCGCTCATTTTCGCGTGGGCCCAAAAAGAGTTCAAAAACCTGGAGCTCGCATCGCGTGCTGGAGTGAAGGTGCCAAAGCCTATTGCAGTGAAAAATAACGTACTTGTCATGGAGTTCATCGGCCTGAATGGAAAGAGCGCACCGTCGCTGAAGGAAAAAACTCCGAAAAACCCTGAGAAACTCTACGAAACTCTTCTGATATATCTGGAGAGACTTTACAAGAAGGCCGAGCTAGTCCACGGGGACTTGAGCGAGTACAACATCATGGTGTTGAGAGGAAGACCTGTCATATTTGACGTGTCACAAGCGGTTCCGCTTGTTCACCCTATGGCGGATCTTCTTTTGCGGAGAGACTTGGCCAACCTGAACCGATATTTCGCTCGACTCGCAATCAAGGTCCTATCGATTGAGGAGAGCTACCGGAGGGTCACCAGTCGTGGCGAGAGCTAATACGCTTCTGAAGATTCCAAGAGAACGTGTGGGCGTCCTAATAGGGCCCGATGGAAAAACGAAGAAACACATCGAGGACAAACTTGGTGTAGAGCTTCAAATTGACAGCGAAGCCGGCGACGTATCAATCACCATGGCAGAGAAGGCCGAAGATCCATCAATGCTCTTCAAGGCAAAAGACCTTGTGACCGCGATAGGAAGAGGATTCTCGCCCGAGCATGCTTTCCGGCTGGTGCGCGACGAAGAAGCCATGCTAGACCTTATAGACCTAAGAAGCGTCTTCGGCAAGTCTGACGCAGACATCAAGAGAATCCAGGGAAGAATAATCGGAACGAACGGCAAAACCCGACGAATAATCGAAGAACTCACGGACACGAACGTGTCCGTCTTCGGCCACACAGTGGGCATAATCGGAACCATGGAGCAAATCCAGATTGCCAGAGAAGCAATAGAGATGCTTATCAAAGGCAGCATGCACGGCACAGTATACAGATTCCTACACAGAAAACGGAGAGACATCAAAAAGAGAAAACTCGAACTCTGGGAAAAACCGCCAAAAGAAAAGTAGCCACTCTGCAAACCAATTCACTCCACCAAAGAGAAGATTCACCAAGCTACAGGCAACGATTCACGTACGCTACCTGCTTCTGTATACAAAAGCATCAACAGAAAACCCTCTTTTCGGCCGTTCTGGAGGAATTCGGTATCAAAGTTGAGTCTGGAGCAGATTCTTTCGTTTTCGCATGCTCTTGGCATTTCAGATTGGTTAACGACAAATATCAGTAGCGGGCTCCGCACTCAAGATCACAATCATCTTGGATTCATGGGGGCCAGAGTCTTCATCGCCAGCCAATGAAACCTTACTTTTGGCTTGCATAAAAGGTTTATAGACCTCGGTCCGAGGATTGAGTCCGTCATGCTAAGACACATTCAAGTCGTTCCCCTGGCTGCGGAGAGTTTCGGCGTCAGATCCATGTGTACATACGTTGAAACCGAAGACGTAAAGATTCTGCTGGACGCAGGCGTGTCCCTGTGCCCGATCCGCAGTGGGTTGCCACCGCATCCCGAGGAGTTCAGGGCCATTATCGAAGCCCGCAGGAAGATAGCTGAAGCTGCGGCAAAAGCTGAGTACGTCACTATAAGTCATTATCATCATGATCATGTTACGCCCTCGTTTGAGGACTGGCTTTGCAACTGGACGCAGGCTAATAACACTGCAAGGCAGATATACGAAGGCAAGAAGGTTCTGGCGAAAAATCCCAAGGAGCACATTAACTACAGTCAACGGGAAAGAGGCTGGCTTTTCCAGAAAACAAGCGGAAGATACGTCTCCTCCTTTGAAGTCGCTGACGGGAAAAGCATCACAATCGGAGGCACGAACCTCAAGTTTTCGGAGCCCGTACCTCATGGACCTGAAAACTCGGAACTTGGGTGGGTTCTCATGACAACCATAGAATCTCAGGGTGAAAGGTTCCTCTTCGCGCCCGACATACAGGGACCCATGTCAACGCACACTCTTGAAATAGTCCTGCACAAAAAGCCGCAGCTCCTCATGATAGGCGGCCCACCTCTCTACCTCACAAGCTTCAAAATCAGCGAAGAACAAGCACAAAAAGGATTAAACAGTCTGAAAAGAATCGCAGAAACAGTTCCACACGTGATCCTCGAGCACCACCTCCTAAGAGACGAGAACTGGCGCGAAAAAGCAACCGACGTCTTCTACAGCGCCCACAAATCCGAACACACGCTTCAAACAGCCGCAGAATTCACGGGCGCACAGAACACCTTCTTAGAAGCCGCAAGGAAGAAACTGTTCAAAGAAAACCCCCCGCAAAAAGAATTCGAATCATGGATGCACTTGAACGAAGAAACAAAGAAGCATACCAAACCACCCCTTTGATGGATTCTCACCCATTCTCAAATCGGATTAACATTGCACACCATTTAGGATCAAAGGTCACTCAAGAAAATGGTGAGGGCCGGGGCTGGGATTTGAACCCAGGCGCTAGGCTCCACAGGCCTATGGGCTACCAAGCTACCTCACCCCGGCCACCTTCACGTTCTTTTAGATGATTGCATAAGTTCTTTAAGCAATTGGCGCGATCGTCTGCACTCTCAGGGCATTTATTGTCTGAACGATTGTCTCACACCTGCCTATTCTTGTTTGCGGAACATTTTCTCGCCGCCACAGTATTAGCCAGTGAAGTAGTCGAAGCCTGCCTCCATAAGTCCATGTGCTTCTTGAGCGTTGTGGGCTGTTGGAGTGATAAAGCTGTTGCAAATGTCTTTGAAAAGCTTTGGGTATAGCTGAACTTTAGCAGTGTATTCTCGCTTTTCTTGTCCCCAAGGTATGTTAGCAAAGTTGGGTGTCAAACCTTTTTTTCAGTTCATCCTCGATTTCTGCAACGTCCCTTAGGCGTTGCTCCAAGGCTTTCCTTAACTCTGTGTATGTTTCATCAACCAGCTTGTACAAGGCCTTGTTTGGCGTGATGCCCGTTTTCTCTTCTTGAGACGCCAGAGTTGCTAGGTCAAAGAATACTAGAGTGAAGGCGTGCATCAGTATTCTTTCTTCCGTTTGAAGTGAAAGGCCTGGCCTCCTTTCCATAACACTTTGAATAATAGTGGGGAGCGGTCCTGAGGCGGTTGGGGTGAGTATAGGGATGGACGGAGGGTGATTTTTTACCATCCAGGCAGTTGAGCAAATGAAATCGTACACTTTCAAACCTAGCCAAGCTTCGAGATAGTCTATTTCTGTGAAAATAGGATAGTCGTAGAATTGTCTGTATTTCTTGATAGTCTTTTTTATCCCTTGTGTTGCTTTTGTTTTTCCCTCTGCAAACGTTAGATTGAAGTATTCCATCAGCCCGCGAAACGTCAAGACATATTCAACACGTTCTAGCCCCGTCCGCCAGGTGCTTGCCGAAAGAGCCTTCATGATGTTCTGAGCCTCCATGCCCACCTTGGGCTGCTTCACAACCTTATGCACGAATGACACTGCGACGCCGCTTTTTCTCGCAATTGCGTAAACGGTTAGAGGCGCTTCTTCTCCGAGTGCTCTCATTATCTTCCCGTTGCTAGTCTCTTCTTTCCTGTTCAAGGGCAACATATTTCTCTCTAGCCGTATATTTCTGTCAAATAAGGCATATAAACATGGCTGTGGTCAGCGTTCCACGACCAATAAACGGTTGAAGTGGTAACAAAATGGTCAATAGAAGAGAATCCGGGAAAGCTCCAATGAGAGCACCGAGTTTGACCGAGCACAGAGACTCTCCAGCCCATGAAGTTTTCGATGGCGAAAATTTTTTTTCCAGAACCCAGCTTGAAGCAGGTCGTATTTTGCGAACAAACCGCGGCGCAGGCTGTGGTCACACTCGAAAGTCACTCATAATGCCATCCAAACTCACTCTACACGTCTGCCTAAATCACCGTAGGTTCGTCATCGCCCCAAAAGAGAAGAGAGAAGAACTAGTCGCAACGCTTGACGATTTGGCCAAGCGGCTGATGAAAATGATCAACAGCAACAGAACAAAGACGAGCGTTCGCCTCAGAGCAATGCAAGTATTCACCGAGTTAATCAGAACAAGCTACACCATGGTCAGAGATGCGGAAGTGGAGGAACTTGAGCGAGAAACTGAAACGCTTGAGAAAGAAAAGGAACATGCTAAGACAGAGAACACTGCAAGCAAAGAACCCACCCAGCCTGCCTAAAGACCCCGTGGAATTCGCTCAGCAACTCTTCAACTTCAAACCCTACGAATACCAGGCGAAACTCCTAAGGGACAACAGCAAACGCATCGCCGTCCGATGGAGCAGACAAGCCGGAAAAACAACCTGCATAGCCTCCCGAGCAATCTGGTACGCCGTCACATATCCAGGAACGTTAACGCTCATCGTAGCACCATCGCTCAGGCAGAGCATGATAATGCGCGATCGCATTCAAGATTTTCTACTGAACATGGACGAGCACTGTCGACTGGGACTGATTGAAAAGATGCAGAGAACCGTTATCCGCTTCAGAAACGGCAGCCGCATCGTAGCCCTACCCAACAACCCTCAGCTACTGAGAGGATACACGGCAAACCAGGCGATTGCAGACGAAGCCAACTTCTTCAAAGACGACGAACTCGTATTCTACAACGTGCTCTATCCCATGCTAAGCACCACGGACGGCACACTAATCGCCATCAGCACACCATGGAACAAGGACAGCGTCTTCTACCACATGTGCCAGAACCCGGATTTCAGCTCACACGTCGTCACATGCGAACAAGTAAAACAAGCCGGCCTCATCAAGCAAAGCTTCATCGACAACATGCGCTCTCAGCTCCCCACAGAATATTTCCAACGAGAATTCATGGCCGAATTCGTCGAAGACATCGACGCCTGGCTCTCCCAGAGCCTCATCGTGCAAAGCATCGACAGCAACTTGCAGCTCTACGACTTTCAGGACCAGCCTAAAGGAGAGTTCTACGCAGGCGTCGACTTCGGAAAAGAAATGGACTACAGCGTCGTCCTACTTGCTGAAAAGTCTGCATCAACCCTAAAAATAGTGCACGCCCACCGCTTCCCCCTAAAGACCGAGTACGCAAGCGTCATAGGCTACATGAAAAGTCTCACGGACCGCTGGCAAGAAATCCGAGCCATCTACGCCGATGTCACAGGCGTCGGAAACTACATAGTCGAAGACATGACTCGCAGCGGAATCCACAACGTAACCGGCATAACCTTCACCATCCAGTCCAAAGAAGAAATGGCAACAATACTCCGCGAAAAGATGCGCCAGGGCGAAGTAAAGATTCCCTACATTCCCACCCGCAAGCTCGAAGACATCAACCTAACAGCAGAGTTAAACATCGAAAAATGCGAACTCATGAAAACAGGACACCTCAGGTTCAGCCACCCCGAAGGCGGCCACGACGACGTTTTCTGGAGCACAGCCCTAGCAATCTACGCCTCTGCCCAATCTCCATTGCCAGGAACGGGCGTAGTTCTGCTTCCACACTGATTTCACGCGCCAAAGCCTTATGCCGTCAGACCTCTGAAGGGGACAAGCCAAAATAATTCCAGATGGCCACCGAGGTTTCGACAATATCCACTGAGAAATCTCAAACAATGGGAATTGAAAGTGTTTGTAAAACTCGGCCGCGCACTCGTAGTTCTAACTGGCAGAGCCGCAGTAGCTCAGAGAGGTCTGTCCGTCTTCTTCTCTATGAAAAGTTCTCCGTTCACTGCTCTCAGCTTCAGATTGTTCTCTTTCCACTTAAGGTACTCGGGATATGAAACAATGGTCCTCGGTCCATGCTTCGTCTGAACCATCCTTCTAATCGCAATGCCAAAATCGACCCCATCACGCTTGGCAATTTGAACCAGCACTTTTTCGATTGAAGGCCGTGCACTCTTGGATGTCAAGTCCGCCTTAATGGAGCTCAGCAACACCTTGTAAGTTCCTTCTTTCTCCCTCGCTATCGCACTAACCAGTTCCATATACTTACTGCCTCGCTTCTGACTCCTGGATTCGGGCACTCTCTTGACCTTCGTGTAAAGCTTAGGTTTCTCAGGTTTCTTGGTTCTCTCTTTTCTCTTCCCTTTCAAGAAATCCTTCATCACCAATGGCTTCTCAAACACATCCTCGCTCATACGGACACGAACACACCAACATTGTATTTCAGTATATAAAAAACACACGCCCCACAACGGTTCAAAAGAAAAGAAACTAGGCAAGATTTTAACTCGAAGAAACATCATGACACTTTTCAAAGTAGGCTTTTCAGGCAAGTCGAGTCCGAAACCAAGAAAATCAACATCCTGAGAATCCGTCTCGCGCTGCAACGACCTGACATCCGCACCCGGTAAAGTGCACGACCAGATTACAAACTTCGCAGATTTGGCGGCGAACAGCAATAAGCATTTAACTGTTTTCAGCCTTCACCAGCATAGAGGAAACGGCTCAATGCCTGAAACTCCCAAGCCCCGGCTTACGAAAAGAGTTCTGGTATTCGTCGTCGTCGGACTTGCAGTGCTTGCTATCTACCTATACTATTTCATAGGCACCGTAAACGTTTCCGACGCAATCAAACACACAAACTATCTCTTGTACACCTCGGCCTTCCTTGCCTTCTTAGCAAGCGCGTTGTTCTACACCATGGCCTGGCGAAGTCTACTATTCAACCTCGACATCAAGACCAAGATTCGCGAAGCCCTGCTGTTTTCTTGGGCGGGCATGTTTTTCGACAGCGTCGTTCCAGATCCAGGCTGGAGCGGAGATATTACAAAAGCCTATATGCTGTCAAAGTCTTCTGGCCAAGAACCCGGAAGAATCATGGCCTCAGTCGTAAGTCAGAAAGTCATCGTGACCGCGGTAACGATGGGCAGTCTGATTTTCGGTTTAGCCCTCCTCACGTTCAACTACAATCCTTCAAGCATTGTTCTCCTGTTCGTGACCGTCGTATTGCTCCTAACAATCTTTGCATTCTCCATGATCCTGTACCTGAGCGCTAACGAGAAGGCAACAGCAAGGATACTTGGCTGGATAATTCGCATCGGATGTTTCATACTGCGAGATCACTGGGACCCTCAAGACTTCCGGAACAAAGCGGAACAACTGTTGAAAAGATTCCATGAAGGAATACATACCTTAGGCTCCAATCGCAAGGCCCTAATTCGGCCGATTTCACTATCCCTTCTCGCCTGGGGTTTTGACATCTCAATAACTTTCTTAACCTTTGCTTCGCTGGGGTATGCGGCGCCACTTGACAAAGTCCTCATCGTGTATGCCCTTACGGGAAGCCTGCAAGCCTTTGGAGTGTCCTTCCTGGGCTTCACTGAAGTGATAGTGAGCGGCTCTTACACAGTGCTTGGCATCCCCGCTGCCATTAGCATCTGGGCCACCCTGCTAACGAGAGTAGTAACCCTCTGGTTCAAACTAATAGTGTCCTATTTTGTTTTTCAATGGGCAGGCATCGGACTACTATTGGGAAACAACAAGGAAAAGAAAGCAGCTCAGCAAAGAAACCAACCAGATTTCGCGGCACCTGCGATTTCGAAGCACTGGCGAAGTATAAAAAGACCAAGACAATCACAGCCCGCAGACCCATACAAGACAATTCAAGAGCTTCAATTCACCATGGCAATGAGGAACTCCATGGGCGATTAACCTTTTTAACGACGCTGTTTTCTAAAAACATCATTAAAAACCAAAACATTCCCACCTTAATCGCTCGAACAAACGTGGATTCGAGAAAAATTGATAGAAAGCACTCAAATTTGAAATTCCGCACAATGCAATTGAACACAATTGTTAAATCGAGGATGTTGAGTTCGAGCTTGAAAGGCAAAGAAGTATCGCCGTTTGTCCCTTAAGCAAAAGGAAGGGTTCCAGCCAAGGAAAGCCAAAAAATCAAGACAAGAACGCCACGCCTCAGATTAGCTATGATGGATTGAGAGCAGCCAAGACATAGCGGATCATGGCGGTTTTTCTGAAAACTGCTGGATTTTCTGTTGCTGAAAAAGGGGCTCTGATGTAAATCATTGCTCTTGACACGGGGAGAATCTGTCTTTAACATTTCTGCGGGTTCAAGACTCAACACGATTTGAACGACACTTTCTAGAGGCCATTCCGTCATTCAGCCTCTACGGTTCCTTAGAGGCAAAGCTTGAGATTAGTAATGTAAAAGGCAAACTGCATTGGGAGTCAGAAGAAAACGACAGACTTACGCTTAAGGCTCAAATCGCACCGAAAGTTCTCGAAGCTTATGAACATGTGGGCTCCTACAACTAGCATTCATATCTTTTCTTAATTTCAGCACTACTGACGGCATCTTTTCTGTTACGAGCTGGTCCAAAGAATGATTTTCGAAGGTCACGATCGTATCTCGCACGAAAGTACCACGTGGGTATAGCGGATTCAAAAGGCTCGAAAGTCACCGAATACACAAAACTTGCTAAAAAGAATCAAATAACCGTCAAATGTAAGTAGCGAAATGCAGCAAAATTGTCAACTCGACCATGAAGGAAAAACTTCCAGGAACAAGATCTGAACGAAGCAAGAGATGCCTGAAAGAAAAGTTCCTCAGAAAGGGCGATGCTTAAAAGGACGTTGGAAGATTTTGAGGTTTGACTGATAACTGTCAAAAAACTTTGACCAAACCGTTTCATTCTTTCCAGACGCTGTGAATACCTCAAATCGAAAACTGCCTGGCGGAACTTTGACTGAAAGCCAATTCTTCGGAGAACAAAAGCCAGATATCAATGGTCCGGAAAGCTCCGACTCAGTTTAAGGTATCCTTCTCGTATTTGCTCCTCGAGCCCATCTAAGGTTCGCCCATGATTTGAACGGTCACTGTCCGTCTCCTTGGGTAGACATCGGTTTCTACGAACATCAGCGATTGCCAGGTTCCAAACTCGACGCGACCATCAACGATTGGGAGCGTTTTATCTGGAGGTAGCAGAATCGATCTCAAGTGTGAATGTGCGTTGGATGGGTGAGCATAGTTCGCGTTCTTTGGAACTGTTGTCTCTAGGAATTTTCTGATGTCTTCCAGCAAGCTTGGTTCGTTTTCTGTCAATATAATAACTCCAGTGGCGTGTGGCGCAAACACGTGGACGATTCCGTTCTGGATTCGTGATTTTACAACCGCTGCTTGAATTTTGTCAGTCAAATCTATGAATTCTATCTCTCCCTTTGTGGCAAAGCTGATGTTCATGTTGAAAACCTTAAAGTCTGCCATGGCTGCTTCACTCCAACAGCTTTGTCATTATCACTTCATCAATGTATTTGCCCTGCTTCAAATGCTTCTTCGGAATCAGGCCGGTTTGCGTGAATCCCACCTTCTCATAGACGTGTATCGCTCGCTTGTTGCTTGCGAAGGCTGTAAGAGTCAAAATCTTTAAGCCCATCTTTTCGGCCTGCTCAATCAAGACGCGCATGATCGCAGTTCCGATGCCTAGCTCTCTGAAATCCTTCTTAATGACTATGCCAACTACCCCGACATGCTTCTGAAACCCAATCTGCCGGTTGATATCTGAAGACGCGATGATTCTGCCTTTGACCTCGGCTATTATGAAAAAGGTTTTACGTCTCTCCAACCGAGCCAGTAGCCCCGAGAGCCAATCTATTTCATCCTCCCTCGAAACCTTCTCATTCCTGCCTATCTCGGCCCCCTCGTCGATGATCGAGTTGATAAGCTCCAGCAGATCATCCAAGTCCTCCCACCTAGGGGTTCTCAAAACCACTTTGTCTCCGCCCTTGATAAAAAACTCTTTCAAAATTTGTCCAGTTTTCATAAGCCAGAATTAGTTCAAGACCACTTTAATACTTTTCAGCCTCGCTGACTGTCGAAGAACTCAGAACTGGGAACTTCCGTTGATGCTCTTGTATACAGCCCTTCGTCTCAGGAGAGGCTGGTGAAACGTAGAAAATGCAAGTAATACCTATACAACTGTGGTCACCAAACAGTAAAATCTGCATCTGAGAAGTGCGAAAACATTGGCCTTATAGCCTACAGTAGACAGTGCAACTTGCTGCACTCATGGAAAACCGTCAAGAAAAAAGCATGTTCAGCTCCGTGGTACCAAACGCAAAATCTCGGTGAGACCTCAAAACCAGCTTTCCGAACCGTATACAGAAGCATCAACGAGTATCCCTTCACCTGCTATCGTGCGTAGACACTCCCGACAAAGAGAAACTTGACACCTATGGAACACACAAAAACTAGTATGTCTCCATTTTCGTGACCCATAGAAACGCAAAATCATGCCTTAACATTCATTTGTCTACTCCGACCAACCAGAAATGTCTTGGCACTGACACGCGTCTCATAGTCCCTCGGACGAAAGACCAGAGAAGCTCGAAGTAACCCCGAAGTATTGGTCTCAGCTTTCGCATGGAGATTCTCGCCGGTTTTTCTATAAGGCCGCGGCCAACTCCATGCCCAATACCCGAAAGCCTGGCAGAACTAGCCAAAAACGGTTTCTTTTGGAAATTCGGGCCTGAATAGAGCTTTGTGATTTTGTCTCAGAACATCAGAAACATAATGTTTTCTTAATGAACATTCTTCGAACAAGAACAGGTTCGAAACGCATCACTCTTAGAGAAAGAGGCTGATAAAACAGGCCAAACGCAAAGAACGTTGAATCGAAGGCTCGTTCAAAACACCTGCCAAGAATTGCGCATCAGTGTTCCGAATGGGTTTGTTATCAGTTTTCTCTATATTGCAGATTTTGAAATAACCGCTTTAATTCTCAATCAGAACGTGATCTGACAGTGAAAGATCACAGCAGGTGGCATGTTGGCTATTGACGGTTTCGGGAACGACGTTGAAATGCTCGAAAGGAACGTTAACGGAAGAAAAGTGAGCGTCCAATGGGACTGGGGCGACTTCAAGAGCACCGAAGACTTTCCAATTGACGACAATCTAATAAATTGGGCAATAGGACAGGACCAAGCTCTCAAAGAATGCTTTCTATGCTTGGACGAATGGGTGCGCAAACTCAAATGGCTGGAAGAAAACAAATGGTACGAAAACTGGAGCAATTCGACGGAATCGGATCCGACTGTCAAAATCAGTCCAGGGCCCTACCTCCTCCTGCTAGGCGATCCTGGAACCGGTAAATCACTCATAGGCAAAGCGCTGGCTGAAAAACTCACCCAAGTCTACAAAGAAAACGGAACAAAGCTATTCGATGCAGTGTGCTGGAAAAACCCAGTACTACCCAGCCAACCCAAGATATCCATCCACAAAGCAGGAGAAGGAAAGAAGGTCATCCAGAAAGAACAGCTTAGGGATCTCAAGAAAAAATTCCTCACAAAAGTGGGTTTCAAGGTTCTGCAAATGTTCCTGATAGTGATTGGAGTGTTTCTAATAGGGTTAGGATTCTACTTTATGCTTCAAGCTTGGCAAATATGGGGAGGACTGAGCGACGCTCTTCGTAGCAACTACAGTGGTTTCTCAGATTTCCTCGTACAAAGGTTCGTAGGCCTCGTACCCTTAACATTCATACCTGGTGGAAGTCTAATCTTCTTCGGAGTCTTCCTCTGGTGGTTCTCGAAGATAGGAGGTATGGGAAACATGAAAGGCATCGGCGGGGCTCAACAGACAGACGTTCCGAAACTCATCGTTGATAACAGCTCCGGCCACGCGCCGTTCATAGACGCCACGGGTCATAAGAGCGCCCAGCTCTTCGGGTCAATCGCATGGGATCCATACCAAACAGGGGGCTTGGGAACACCCGAACACCAAAGAGTCAGCGCTGGAGACGTGCACGTCGCCTCTCTAGGCATTTTGTATATCGACGAGATAAAGAACCTCGACCCTGAAGAAGCTGTGACACTCTTGACCGTGCTTGAGGACGGAAAACTGCCAATAACTCTGCGTAGCAGATTCGGCGGCAGCGACACAGCAGCCATGGCGGTCTCAACACAACCGGTTCCTGCAATAACATTCCTCGTCGGCGCGGGTAACTTCGACAGCATAGGTCAGCTTCACCCAGCATTGATGGACAGGATCTATGGGTACGGCAAAGTCGTCAGAATGAACAATGACATGCCCAACACGGTAGAAAACCGACGCAGATACGTGCAGTTCATTGCCCAAGAGGCAAAACGATTCAACCTGCCTCCCTTTAGTCGAGAAGCATGCCTCGAAATAGTTGAAGAAGGCAGACGTAAAAGCGACAAGAAAGACGCGTTGACAACCCGTTTCAGAACCCTAATCTCAATAATAAAGACCGCTTCAACGCTTGCAAGCAATGAAGGCAGCAAAAGTGTTGAAAAAAGGCACGTAGTGGAAGCCGTGGGGCAACATTGCAAGACAATTCAGAGGCAAATGCTAGAGCACGACATGAACGAAAGAGGCAAGCTTTTGGAAATCAAGCCGGAAGGAATCAAACTGGGCCAAATCCACGGTTTGGCAGTAGTCAAAGATCCTTACAGTGGCGAAATGACAGGCAGTGTACTAAGCGTGAAGGCTCAGATGGTCAAGAGAAGTGAACTTCCAAGAACTTACTCTTTCAAGGGTTACTATAAGGTCACAGGAGTGGCTAAGGGCCAAAGTTTCATTTCAGACAGTATCGCCAAGGTTAGAAGCGTAATATTGCAAAAGTACGGAGCCGACATAGCCCAGGACTACCTCACCCACATTGACTTCGCCCAATCGTACGGTGTGGACGGACCATCGGCAGGAGTCTCAATGACCATACTTCTGTGTTCGCTTGTGGAAGGAAGACCTGTCAGACAAGACGTAGCGGTAACGGGGGAAATCAACCTAGGGGTCGGAAACTCTATCAATGTGACGGCTGTGGGGGGTGTGAACGAGAAAATAAAGGCTGCAGAAGCTTGGGGCTTCAAGAAGGTGGTTATTCCACAGAAGAACTTTGAGAATTCCATCGATGTCAACGACTACACGATAGAAGTTGTGCCAGCCGCAACTCTCGACGACTACCTGAGAGAATGCCTGGTCGACAAAGCAATGCTCAGAGTTCCTGTTCAGACTTATAAGCACAGGAATCATAGAAGCACTCAGAACTGAAGAAGCAGCAAACACATCCAGGCTGCAAATCCTTTGGACTGGGAGAAAAGCTATCAGTGAAGCAGGTTGACAAGGATGCTATTCGCAGATGGCGAAAGAGAGGCTTTTACGCTGAAAATGCCCTCGTAAAACTTTTGCAGAAAAACGGATACAGCGCTGTACGTGTTCCGGTCAGCAATCCAAGCCTCAATCCTCTGCCCGACGTAATGGCCAGAAAGAACTCGGACATGTACGCTTTTGAAGTTAAAAACGCAAAGTACTACGCGTACTTTCCTAAGCAACAGATCGAAAAACTCTTCAGATTTCTGAATGAGCTCGTTCCGACCGACGAGGGACACAAGCATGCCGTGATAGCTGCGCATTTGGGCAAAAGGTGGATATTCAAGGAAATCGCTTGGCGAGATTACACAAAACATAGGGTCCCGGAAAAAGCAAGAATTCTTAAGCGAGACAGGGGAAACTTTGAGATAACAGAAAAAAAGGAAACGGTTGGACCAAAGATCACCGTAAACATCGGCCCAAGCGCGGAAAAGGGACACGACCGTCCGGAAATCTCCGCATCCCATAACGCAGAGGTTTCGAAAAGCACGTGCTAGAATAAAATGATTTTTGCTAGTGTGCAGCCCAGCCTGAATAGAATGGTGTCTATCGCAACCTTCATTTTGGTGCTCTTGCTTTGTTCAGTCACGAAAGAAGAAGAGTTGCCGTAAATGGAGGATACCATAACTGTAATTTCAGCATCTTCCTTGGGCAAAGTTTACGAAGTAAACAGCCTCAAGGTTGAGGTTCTAAAAGACATAGATTTTGAGGTCAGAAAAGGAGAATTCACTGTTCTCGGCGGGGCTTCGGGCTCAGGAAAGACGACGCTTCTGAACATTGTCGGCGGCATCGACAAGCCAACAAGTGGAAAGATCATTGTCTACGGAGAAGACTTGGCGACCCAGAACGAGGACTTCCTGGCGGGTTTCCGATGCAGTAATGTCGGGTTTGTTTTTCAATCCTACAATCTCGTTTCAACGCTAACCGTTGCCGAAAACGTTGCATTTCCGATGGAGTGGTCTGGGAAGAAGGAAGAATACATCAAAGAACGCGTAAGTGAGCTAATGGGCCTCGTGGGTCTGCAGCACAGAACAGAACACTTCCCGTTCCAACTGAGCGGTGGTGAACAACAACGCGTCGCCTTTGCCCGTGCGTTGGCAAATGATCCGCCTTTGCTTCTTGTAGACGAACCCACTGGAAACTTGGATGTGAAAACGAGCGCAAAAATCATTCAGATACTCTCAACGCTGAAGGATGGCGGAAAAACCATGATCGTCGCAACCCATGACGAACGTATATTCGAGCTAGCTCATCAAAAGCTATGTTTGGAAGATGGCAGGTTGATTAGTGAAAATGAGTGAAACTTCTTTTTCAATCAACGATCTGCTTCGGAGAAAGATGCAGACGAGCTTGGTAATCTTCAGCCTGACTCTGTGTGTCGCTTCGACGCTTTTTCTGCTTCTCTTCGCTCAAAAGATGGGCTTTGGTATTTCATCAGCAGTCGAGGGCAAACTCACCGCTGGTTTTTCGCAGATGTTTTCTCCATTTCTAACGTTTCTCGTGATTCTAATTATTGCAGCTGGAATTGTGATGATTTCTTTCACTGCTTTTATCATGATGTCACAACGGATAAGAGACATTGGATTGATGAAAGCGGCAGGATGCCCAAACGACTTGCTTTTTGGCTATTTCTTCACCGAACTCTTGGTAGTCGGCTTTGTCGGCTGTTTGGCGGGCACGATACTAGGCGTTCTGATGAATATGGCTTCGACGAGCCTCTTGAACAGTCTTGGTTTGCAATTTCCGCAACAAACGACTAGCTTCTGGACACCATTTGCCGTGTTCATCGCGTTCTTTGCGCTTTCGCTCGTTCTAGGTGGTGCACCGGTTCTTTCAGCGATTAGGGTCGAGCCTGCACGAGCCCTTTCTCCCGCCAATTACCTTGGACTTTCAAAGGAGTCGGGCTTCAAAATCATGTCAAAATCCGGCGTTTCTCTGAAAATCGCGGTGAGAAGCCTCGTCCGACGCAAATCGGCCACTATAAGGATTGTCCTGTGCCTGAGCATCGTTTTCCTTTTGGTCACGGTGGGCGTCGCGGGAGGGCTAATCGCTGAGGACACCAGCCGAGGCTGGGTTGAGAATGCTGTTGGAAGAAACGTGTTGTTAGTAGCCTATCCGGATATGATCAACCAGTACAAGCTTTTGCTCTCAGAATTCTACGAAGGACAAAAGTCCCTCCCATTCAACTACACAAACGAAAAATATTTAATCCCCTCGAATATTTCCAGCCAATTGCTTTCCACAGACGGAATCACAGGTATCGACGCCCGTTTGGTCTTGGGGGAGCCAGTTCAAGAAGTCCAAGGAATGATCCTTGGAAACAGCACAGGCGAAACAACGTTTGTCGGGGATAGTCGCCAGGGAGAGTCCCTCGTCGTGGGCGTCGACCCGAGGAACGTGCTGAATAGTTGGTCGACGGACGGCAGGTTTCTATCCACTAATCAAGCAGCAGAAGCCGTAGTCGGGGACAGTATCGGCCAAAAGCTGTTTTCCGAGCCTCTAATAGAGAAAATCAAAATCTTTAACGAGAGTCTCAATGTAGTTGGCGTCTGCTTTGATCCTATTAACAATGGAAACGTCACGTATGTCCCTCTTGCGACGCTGCAGGCTATTTCAGGCATGTCAGGAACCAACGTGCTCATGGTCAAGATTGACTCTTCAATGAATGAAACAGAGGTCTTGAATGAAGTAAACGCGACTGTTACAAAAGCAGGTTTAGAAATTTATGAACTCAACGAATCTGCAGACAAAAGTGTTGGGTTCCTTAATTTCCTCTGGTCGACGATCATGTTTCTACCTCTGTTCACTTTGATTGCTGCATCCTTGAGCCTGCTAGGTTATGTTATGCTAACTATAAATGAACAGCGGCAGGAATTCGGCATTCTCAGAGCGCTGGGCGCGAGGCCCATAACCGTCCTCGGGATTGTTTCCGCGCAAAGCCTAATAGTGCTACTGGGCAGTTACGCAGTCGGAATCGCCTTCGGAGTAATTACCACTCTACTAATTCTGGTGCAGCAACCAATCGTGACGACTTATACAGTCATTGAAATAGCCGGTTGGCTCCTTCTGGCCTTTGGCGCAACATTTGCTTCAAGCGTTTACCCAGCAATAAGGTTCGCAAAGAAACCCCTGTTGGAGACCATTACACAATCTTGAGATGTGGCTGCACTCTCTCGATCCTCCTCAACGAGTCCGAGCACATGGGAAGTTGAACGAGAAAGTCCTGCAGTTGCAGAATAGGGACGATCGGTGTCCCATTATAAAATCTGAAACTCGTGGGCACTAAGGACACAACGACAGGAATAAATGTCGTCTCTTCCCACGAAGCACACTCAACTCTAACCTTTTGATTCGGCACAAACTCAGAAAAAGCCACCGTCCGCTTCACCTGTTCATCAACAACTTTCCTCAGCTTTGATGGATACAGGCCTCGGCGCCAGTGCTTACAGTCCACACAGACAACAAGCGGTCTGCGACAACTAATGATGTCCATCTCCCAGCTGCGTCCGCCCTGCCTGAACCGCAAGTTAAGCTTCACTGCGTAACCATGCATATCGAGCGCAGCCGCAGTTAAACGCTCGAATTCTTTCCACTCCAAAAAACCGCTAACTCGCTCATTATCGGCACCCAGTTGTAACGCACGCACGGCTAGGCCTACGCGTTGTAAAGCGCTGGTTTGCAAAAATCCATCGTGCAGATAAACCAAACCATCTTTCTGCAGAGTTCGGAGCAATCTCTCCCATGTTTTTGATGGAAGCCTTGACTCTTTTTTGACAAGTTCATATAAAACTTGTTCGCCTTTAGAGACTTCAAGGACCGAAATTATCACTTCTCTTAAAAGTTCCATGGTTCTGAACCCCATAGTTCACATAAAAACATAAAATAGAGCCACTTCAAACTGTCATGTAAGTCGTTTCCGTCTCTACTCGCCGGAACCACGGTTCGTGCGGACCCATGCAAGTCAGTTTTCTCCTGTTCAATGAAGCCAACAGTAATACACGTGGCTTAAGTCTTTCGAAGACGTTAGAGATTGTGAATAGAATCACCCAGTTTGGTGAGTCGTTTTTCATCGTGAGGCAGTTCTCCGCGTTGTCTAATAATTGACTCACCCATGGAAACCATAATAAGACAGCACCAAAAATGAGACCTCAGCGGTTGAAATGCCAAGCTATGTTTCGAAAACACCCAACTCCAGAATTTTGTACGAGAGAGCTAAGAATGTTCTTCCGGCAGGGGTCTCCTATGGCGTACGGTACTTCGAGCCTTACCCCTTCTACACTGCTAAAGCAAAGGGAAGTAAACTGTACGATGTTGACGACAACGAGTACGTGGATTTCTGGCTGGGACACACAGCTCTCATCTTGGGCCATGCAAACCCGGCCGTGACGAATGCGGTAAGCGACCAGCTTCAAAAAGGTACGCACTATGGAACTTGCCATGAGTTGGAGATCAAACTTGCCGAGCAGGTTGTGAAGATGATTCCGAACGCGAGAATGGTTCGGTTCACGAACTCCGGAACTGAGGCGAACATGTACGCCATACGTTTGGCAAGGGCATATGCTGGGAAGCCCAAGATTGCAAAGTTCGAAGGCGGTTGGCATGGCGGGTACGATGCACTCCAAGTGAGCGTGAAGTACCCCTTTGACCTTCCAGAATCGGCCGGCCTAACGGTCGGGGCGACTCGAGACACGATTACTTTGCCTTACAACGATTTAGAAGGAGTAAAGAAGAGGCTGAAAAGCGAAGATGTCGCGGCCATTATAATCGAACCGGTTCTAGGAGCAGGCGGAGGCGTGCCCGCTGAAAGAGATTTCTTGCGGGGACTTCGCGAGTACTGTAACGAGAGAAAAACACTGTTGATTTTTGATGAGGTCATAACAGGTTTTAGACTTGCGCCGGGAGGTGCTCAACAGTACTATGGCGTGAACGCTGACATAGTTGTCCTGGGAAAGATCCTGGGCGGAGGCTTTCCGATAGGCGCGTTTTGCGGACCCATCGAAATCATGGAACGCTTGGACAACGTCGCGCATCAACGTCCGTATTACTCCTTCCACGGTGGAACTTTTGCCGCAAACCCTGTAACGATGACCGCTGGCTTGGCGACTTTGAAACTGTTGGAAGATGGCAAATTAATAGAGAGTTTGAACGCGTCTGGAGCCCGAATTAGAAAGGAGCTGCTGGACATTTTCGAAACCTGCGGACAAGATGTGCAGCTTACGGGAGCAGGCTCCATTTTCAACACACATTTTACGAAAGAAAAGGTCAATGACGCAACTTCTGCCTTCACTGCGGATAGAAAGAAGCTCATCGACTATTCTTTAGCCTTGATAGCGAACGGGCTCTTCTTGTTACCGACACACAACGGTGTCCTGAGCACTGAGCATTCCAAAGATGACATTGGAAAACTCTTCGAAGAAACCGAAAAATACGCTAAACGGGCCCACGCTAGTCGACTTTAATCACTTGGAAGGCCCATAAGTGCGTGAGCGAGTACAGTCAAACATCTGCTCAGCCTTCTTAAGATCTAGAGGTGTGTTAACGTTGAAGAACGTTCTGAGTTCAGGGTCAAGCTGCTGCAAGACCAGCGTGGAAACGTAGCGCACACATTGCAACCTGTCCAGCATTGCTTGCACGTTGAGCTTTCCAGCGCCCAATGCCACACTGGAGGCTTCTAATGCCGATTTTGTGCAGTAGACCGCTTGTAGTGGTTCTACGTAGCCGCTGGGCCATCGCGGGACGCACGCATTTCTTCCTGGGCCCAGTTCAAGTAGCAACGACAGAATATCTCTTGAGACGAAAGGGGTGTCACAGGGAAGAAGAAGCGAGTATTCTCCCTGTGCTTTTTCGAAACCAGTGAATACTCCAGCGAGCGGGCCGTGAATGTTGCCCTTGTCGACTAGTATGCTTGCGGATCCATCAATTGCCTTCCTGTATTTATCAACGTGTTCTCTATGGCTGACCACAACTATTTTCTCGTCGACAACACCAGTGACCGCATTCAGCACGTGTCTTACCAATGGTCTTTTGGCCAGCTGGAGTAGCCCTTTGTCCTGACCGAACCTGCTAGAAAGGCCGCCTGCAAGGATGATTGCCGAGCTGGTCAATAATGCGCTGTCTCCATCAATGAATAAACTCTCAGGAATGTTTCTTTGGTCGTGTAATAAGTTTTTTGCACGAAATATTACTTGAGTTGGAATACGCTATATAACCGAAACCCGGCTTCTGTTATGCTATAAGGAGAGACGAAACTGATGAGTTCAGAAGTCGTTGAACTAAACAGGATAATCTGCAACCGTTGTGAGCAGAAGGAATATGACAAGTGCAGGGCTTGCAGGATCTACTTGCTCATGAACAAGATAGCCGCGAAGTAAGAGCACGCACGAGTCGCACTAGGCCATTTTGTCTATCTTTGTGGCCATCTCTTCCAAGATTCTTGTGAAAGGATGGTCAGGCTTTTCATTTGCAAATATGGTTCCGCCTCTCGCCTTCAGAATGTCGCAGAAGCAAGGCACTATGCCCAGCAATGGAACTTGGTACACCTCATTCACTTTTGATGTTATCTCTTCTTTTCCAGCTTTTGAAGAAGCATCAAGGACTTTGTTCAAGACTACTTCGGTCTTCTTCTCAAACAGATCGTACAGTTCGCGAAGCATTCGTCTTGTTCCGTCGACGTCCGATCGGTCGAAGGTGGTCGCCACAAGCACAAGATCTGCACTCACAATGGCGTTTATAGAAGAGTATTGAAGCCCTGGGCTCGTATCCATGAGTATATAGTCAAAACCCTTATCGTTAAGTAAAGAAGTTCTGAGTGCTAGGAGTCTTCCAAGAGCCCGCATTTCCCATTTTCTGTCTTTAGAAGACATATCCCTTATTGCTTCAGTCGCAGGGTTGGCAAGCCCAACGAAGAGCTTACCACCGTTGTGAACTCTTTCGCTTAGGTCCAACAGTGCTTTGTCAATTTCGCATGTACCGTTTAAGTAATCATTGAGCCAGCACTCCGAATGGTCAACATTAAGCAACGTTGCAAGACTTGGGGCTCGAAAATCAAGGTCGAATAGGCAAACTTTTTTGCCGTGTTCTGCCAAAGCCGCGGCCAGATTGATCGAGAGGAGAGTTTTTCCCGTCCCGCCTTTGTATGAGTGCACAGCAACTATTCTGCCCATGGCCGTCACCCTTTAGTCTCCTTGTCTATGAAAAAGTAGGCTTTCCTGCCGTTCCTCTCTTTCTTCAGGTGCCCCATTATCACTAGCTGATTCAAATAAGCGCTTTCTACAGCTCTTGCTCTCTTCGTCTGTTCAGAAATCTCGTCAGCTGTCGCACGGCCCATTCTGCAAAGCGTCATGGCAGTCTTTCGCAAATGATCCGGCATCGAGAGAAGCGTCATCACGTCTAAAGGGGCGTCAGTGAGAGTCGGCTGGTAATCCTTCCTCCCATGCTTCTGCAATTCAATCATTACTTCTATCTTCTCATTGAGGCTCTCTAGATGATCGCGAATCTTCTCCAGAACCTGCAAAGGCCTCTTGCCCACAATTTCCGGGTTGGACAATGCTTCTTCCTCGTTCGTCTTGTGCGTCTACAGTATGGTAGATAATAAGCGCTGTATTAAGTCTTACGACACAAACATAATTATTCACAAAACAAATGGTCAAGATAAATACATGCTCATGGAAACATGCCAAAAGCGACCACTGGTTCCCCTTAATTCGAAAACATACAGATTGCATCTTGTATAGGAGCAAAAACTGAAGACAATTCGAGAATGATTTTAAAATAAAGGCTCACGCCGCCGTTTGAGGACAACCTAAGAGCCCCCCAGTTTCTATTGTATGTTAAGTTCCTTTTCCAAGAAAACCTCTGGTTTAGTGGATTTAATAGAAAAATGGTGGGGTCTATTAGTACGGTACTGGAACCCTGTTTCTGAGTTCTTCCACTATCGGCAGAACTTGTTTGAGCTCTCGGAAGTACTTAAGCACGGTTATGCCTCTTTGGGTCACAGCGTAGACTACGCGCCTCTTGCCTACCATTCTTTCTTCGACGAGGTTCTGCTTTATGAGAAAGTCCAAGTATTCTTTAAGGACGCTGCAATTAACGTTAGCCTTATACATAATGTGAGTAAGCTTTAGCGGCCCACGATGGGCTAACACCTTGAGAATGTCTATGTACATCTCAAGTTTCGAACGTCTCATCATCCAAACCTCTTTTCGCCATATTACCGCCTTTTTTATATAAAGCTTTTATGGATTTAAACTACGTCTTTTTCCTAATTACTCTACATTAGTAGCTCCTTTTTTCCTGTGCTCGAATTAACACGTTTATTCTACTTTGAAAAGCCGTGACCAAGTCGTCTAACAATATCCCTTGCAATTCCGCAGAAAGCCCTTTAATATCTTCTTTGAAAACCTTGAACATCCTGTTACTCAAGTCGCTTCGTTGCTTAAGTGTCAATGACTGCTTCAAGGACTATCCTCCAAAGATTACCCCGATAGTGGAGTCTTCCTACTTAACTCTCTTATGAACCCGAAATAAGAATTCTGGATCCACCTGCAAGTAGCTATGCGACTGCCTCGAAAGACGATTTTATGGCAACTGACAATTGAGAACCTTTTTATTTTCCCCTTTGGTACTTGAGCTTTGCCGGATGATGAGAAGGCATTAGTTTGACATTTGGATGAGATATCAGAGTTACACGGACGGCACTGGATGAGCAACCCAGCGTCAGGCTGTTTTCTGGAAGTCTCTTCAGAATACGATGAAACTTGAATATTGTTTCATTATGGCGTCTGTTCTCAGAGGTAGATAGTCGCGCGTTTGAAATCACCGCGCACACATTGTGCGAGAAGACTAGGCAGGGTTCATTCTATTCGTAGCGAAGCAGGTACAAAGGTTCTTTTGCCCCTATTTTCCCTTGCTCTTTGGAAGCACTGAGTGAATTGGTGCTTTTGTCCCTCAAAATGGCGCTGGTTTTCTCATCTTTTGTTAAGTTTTTCTTTTGAGTCTTCAACTCTTACACCGATTCCCATGTTGCATTTGAAGCCATACTGAATTTGCATTAACTGCCAATATCTAGTTTAAGAAGCCGAACTCAATATTGTGAAGATGAATTTTGGCTCAAACGCAATTTGAGCCCGTTATCCCAGCTCCAAAGCTTAGAAAACCCGCATTTCTCTCCAATTACGTTTCGGAATTGGCAGGCTGAATCTTTATCGCTTTGCGGGCGAAGGTGATATAGCCAGTGTGTCCAGTCATTAATGTGTGGGGTCGCGTCTTTCCCCTTTCGACTTGCATTCCGCGCATTAGGCATTCGATTGTCTCCATGCTGACGAAACCGTTTTCTTTCAAGGCTTCAGCTGTCTTGACGACTTGCTCTATTGTCGGACTGAAGGAAACTATGGTTCCGCATGGCTTCAAGGCGGTTTGGGCATGCGGAACGACCATCCATGGGACTGCCAAATCGAGTATCACCGAGTCAACGTCTCTCTCGTCTATTCCTGTCGTGACATCCTTGATCTTAAGTTCGACGTAGTCGATGAGCTCAGCCCTGGTCAAGTTTTTCTCAGCAGTTTTTTGAAATTCCCCTCTGATTTCGTAACTGTATACCCTGCCGCTTGGCTGGACGTAGTGCGCCAACGCGGTGGTCAGGGCGGCTGTTCCTGTCCCAGACTCAACAACTCGGCTTCCGGGACCTATCCCGCTAAACATTACGATGAGGGCAATATCCTTCGGGTAACTTATCTGAGTCTGTCTCGCGGACTTCATAATGTAGTCGTGCAGCAGCGGTTTCAGAGCCGTAAATTCAAAACCCAGGCTACTCTGAATCGTGGAGCCATATTCTCTTCCTATCAGATCATCAAACTTTACGAAGCCCTTGTGCGTGTGGAAGCTCTTTCCCTTTTCGACTCTAACCATGTAGGTCTTTCGCGGGCCCAAGCTGAGAAGCGTGTAGTCCCCATCTGTTACTATCCGTTCAGTCAACCGAGTTCACTACGGTGAATACTTGAAGGGATGTTTTGACCTGTCCTTGTTCTCAATGAGTTCGTCAATGCTAGGCCGGTTCTCCAGGGCCTTCCGTACCGCATGGCGCATCGCCTTGTAGTTGTTTATGTAAACACGTTGCCGGTCAACTGCCGAGGGATGAACGAAAACGTTTGCGATGATAATGAATTCTTCAACCGCTTCTCTCGGAATCGTGCCATCTGCAACGCTGTCGATGACTGCTTTGGCCACAGCTGTTTGGGCTGGACCGTAGACCATGCTTGCTTGCCGCATGCCCCTGATCGTAACTGTTGGAACGATAAGCGTAATCGGTTTGACAGACAGGTTCGGCTCCAAGATAGCCAAAAGTGGTTCATGACCCGACGTTGGCGTTGCCTTAGCTCTCGCGAAAGCTTCTGCCACTGCACCATCCTTTGTTCCAATAAGGAGGTCGATGTGGGCAACTTCTGCCCCTTGCCCGGCTAGAGCTTCGCCGACAATCATCTTCGAGCTGTTAATCGCTTCAGCGCTGATGCCCACGGTCGCAAAACGCTCCTCCAACGGCTTTTCAGCCACCTCAAAAGCTATCTGTTTCGGCTGCACCTTCCCCATTTTTTCCAGGTCGAGTCGTAACTCCTCTTTTGATTCATACGTCAATTCTCCTCCGACGCTCAACGGCATTCTCACCGGACCAACCTTAATTTTCATCATCTTCAGTGCTTCTTTTGTCCCAACCGCTCCGCTCCCCGCTATTATCCTAGCTATTTTCTGCACTTTGTATTGAAGCTCACGAGCCTGTTTCAACTCGCCCTTTTTCACGTGATCATAAATTTGAATCCAGACATCGGGGATGACGTTGGCGCTTGCGAGGATTGCTCCCGAGCATCCAGCCGCGAGTGCAGCCACGACGACTTCGTCGTGTCCGCAAAGCACGTTTATTTTGTCTCTAACTTTTTCAAGGACAGCTAGGATGAAGGTCAACTGTCCGCTGCTATCTTTCACGCCTACGATGTTTGGTATTTGGGCCAAGTCCTCAACCATCTGCCAGGGAAGCGGTAAGCCAGTGCACTGCGGAATATTGTACAGAATTATCGGCAGGTCCACCTTGTTTGCAATCGTAAAGTAGTGTTCGTATATTCCGCGGTCTGCGGGTTTCAGATAGAACGGTGTTACTATAAGAGCGGCAGTAGCACCCACGTCCTTTGCGTATCTAGTTATTTCCACGGCTTCATCCGTACCGCTCGCTCCTGTTCCGGCAATCACTGGAACTCGACCATTGACTTCGTCGACCACGATTTTGATTACCCGCTTCTTCTCTTCGTCAGTGAGATTCACAAACTCGCCGGTGGTCCCACAGGGGACAACCCCATGGACCCCTAAATCGATGCAGTGGTTCACCAAAGTGCGGAGCCGCTGCTCATCGACAGCTTTCCCATCATCAGTGAACGGCGTCACCAACGCCGGAAGAATACCCTCTGGCTTGTACATGGCTGGTCCTCATGCCCTATTCCGACAAGCTTCTTATATCATTTCAGTCTTGCGATGACCAAACCACATCGTTCGTGACTATTTACAATGAGCGACCTCAGCTTTCAGCCGGCAAGACGATTCTTCTTCCTGTCTGAACAAAGCGAAACTTCAGTCTGACGCTAGAGGGCCTGAAATGTTTAAATCGTTTGCAATCCAAAAGTTAGAGAGAAGTGACCGTCTTGGCTAATCTCAAAGATAGGCTGAAAATTGACGAAGAGAACCTGAAGGAGATAAACAGTTTCCTGTTACGGAAAGATAACCCTCTGGTTGACAGTGTTCTCCAAATTGTCGATAAGTACGGTAGCGTGGATGAGATTAATCGCAGAGCCAAGGAAGCTCAAAAGATTGAAAACCTTATGGATAGGCTTGAGAAGAAGAATTCATCCTTCGTGAAAGATCTCCGATGGCTCATGAAAATGCGGGATGAAGAGGCCTTTATCAGCATCCCTGAATATCGTAAGAAGATTCTTGGAAAGAAGGCGGAGTCGACAGAGTTCGATCAGTGTTTCGCTATCACACTAGAAATCAGTGCGTTCAACTTTTTCCCTTGGATTGTCGAAGAGGCAAAGAGAGCGATTGCGCAGAAAAACTTGATGCCTGCCCGTTACATACGGGTGCGTTCGATGAAAGAACAAGTTGAAGACGATGATATCCTGGCCTTCGCAGCGTCAATGCAGGTTGTAGGAGCCTCCTACGTTCAAACGTTAGACACGAAGGGCACAATGCAGGGACCTGACGGCAAACCCATCAACATTCATCTGGGCGGCGGGGATACTATGACGGGTTATTTTGGAGGAATTGGAATTCCAAATGATTACACGTTGAAGTGGGTAGACGAGTTTCTCCACTATTACACGGAATACGGCCTTCCGCAGGTCCTGAACACGAACCCGGGCACCGTTTTGCTGGGATACTGGCTTCGAAAACTGGGAATTGACATTGAATTCAAGATTTCGGTATTTCTGGGAATCGACAACCCCTACTCAATCCTGTGGACGTTGATGACTGCGAAACTCTTCAGTAGAGATGACGGTTCCACTCCCCTCATAGGCTTCAACCTCTCAAACTCAGTCAATAACGAGACGATTGAACTCTCTGCCCATATCAGAAAGGCCTTTGGCTTTGAGGACATTGTCCGCATTGAACACCACATCACGGAAGCGTACAAGAGCATCGTTAGACAGCCCTACGACCGCACAAATGAGCTGATGCAACTCGCTAATCACGTAAGAAACATTAGTGCAAAACATGAAGGCGGAAAACCCGAAACTGAAGAAAAAAGAGAACACCCATCAGACATCTTGGACTACTTCATGCCCAAAAAGGACATCACCGACAAGGGATTGATGCACGAACTTCTAATCAACTACCTAGATAAACACGATGCACTAAATGTAACAGCGGAAGCTCTAACGCGGCAAGGGTTGACTTTCATAGCAGCTCAAGAATTGCACAAAAAATAGCTAAGGTGTGCTCCAGAGAGAGGAGCAGAAAACCGCTCATTGATTTTGTGTTTACTTGGCCGAACGAATAAAGCGTTGGTACAAGAATGCGAAGTATATCGCAGCGAACATGGTCAAGAGTACTTCAAAACACAGGATTGCCGGATTATTCTCCACGGCCGTGAAGTAACCGCGTTCAACTATATCCGTGAACACCAAGAGCTGCAGAAATATAGCTCCCCCCAGGCAGCTTAGGCCTAAAGTATGAAAGAGCACCTGGGCTCTGTGGTTGGACCGTACCGGAAAGTTCATTCAAATCATGGATACCAAGGATTGCTAGTTGACTTATGCATTGTGAATTACGGCACACTACTAGAGATTCTAATTGGAATTCAATATCAGTAATCCAAATTAGTCCCATGCCGTCTTGTTATCGGGGACGATGTCCTGATAGGTTTCAAAAAAATCTCCGTCTATTTCCGAACTATCAAAATTAAAGTGAGATGGGGCCAAGACTTCGAACCTTTGCTTCGAGGCTTCGAACACTTTCATGACCTTGTCGCGGATTTCCTCAAGATCCTGCTCTTTCACCATCATCGCAACGCTTCGAACAAGCAACTTTGTCCAAGCCAAGCATTGTCAATGCTTTCTTGTTTGACCACTTTTCATTCATTCCATTGCTCTGCTCTTCTACAGGCGTTCGAGAGAGCTACCATCACGCGTGGAAAGGCGAACAAACTGAATACTTTAGTATACTTCGTGCTAGCAGCATTCTTGACAGTCTTCACATTTCCTCTAGCGCTTAAATAGCCTCTGATAAAAGTCTTCGCTATCAATTCAGCTTCGTGCGGGTCGGCGAATGCGGAGACATAGTGGCCAGAATAGTACAGAAATTCAGCAATGTCCCACGTTTTATCTCCGTTTCGACCCGCCTGCTCCAAGTCGGTGAGATAAAGCTCATCTTTCTTGTCGACTAGAATGTTTTCGGGCTTCGTATCGCCAAGAGAAACATCGAGGGCGTGAACTTTCGCGAACAAGACGCCGACCTTTGGTATCAGGGCGATGTCTCTCTTCGGCTCACCATCCTTTTTTGAGCCTACGATTCTTTTCACTGCGTTGCTCAGGTCTTCTCCCAAGACGTACTCCATGAAAATCAAGCGCTCGTTTGGACTGACATATAAGACATCAGGCACAGCTACACCCTGTGAATGAAGCAATCGGTTTATTGCACATTCTCTCTCAAGTCTTGAGCTTCCAAGAACAGCGAAGGTTTTGGTTCCGATAGACCACAACGTGAGAGGAAACCACTTGAAGTTTGACCAGTCTCGAAACCTTTTTACAACCACTTTTTTCTCGTTTCCATCGGCACCAATACTCACTAGGTAGACGTCGTTCAAAATACCGCCTAACCTTTTGACTTTAATTCGAGCGTCTGCACTTGCGCCGAGCACTTTTCTGGCAAAAGCTCCGATATCTATTCTGTTCGAGAGTGGAACGAGCCCAGTGGCAGTTTTTACATACACCAAGTTCTCCGGATCATCGAACGGCTTCCCAGCCTTAGTGCCTTCGCTGAGCATTTTGGAGAAGTTGATGAATGAAGGTCTATTCTGTGAAAGAATGTTCATCATCTGGGGAAGCGTGCCCAGCAAAGACGCAAAGAGAGCCCTGTGCCCAGTCTTCAAGAGACTCGTGAATCGTGCACCGCGGATTCTGGCTTTGTCAATGAATTCCTTTGAAATCTTCACATAGTTTCCTGAAAAGCGGATGGTTCCGTTCTCCTCCAGCTTTTTCAAGGCGATTAAGAAACCGTCCAGAGTTTGTTGGATGTTTCCGCTTTCTTTGACAAGGCTTGACAGAGAATCGAACATGGGCGGGAAAAGGCGGGCCCTCGTAAGCCAAGTTTCATACATGAAATATTGTGGCTCTATGTAGAACTCGTATGAAAGTTCTGGAAAGTCCATAACGAGGCTCCGCAGAAGTTCCAAAATCAGGCGTCTCTTAAGCATAACTTCTTGAAGGTGTAAATAATCTCCATTGAATATTGGCTTATATGGAAAAACCAGTCCGCCAGCAAGGGCTTCTCCGAGAAGACCTTTGTCCACATCTCTTTCAAAAACCCATTTGTCAACGGCCATAACTACGAGAGTATTCACCCCGAGAGCCTTAAAATAATTCATCATTCTAGGCTGAAAATCTTCTATGACTAGCAACACCTGAGTAGCTGTCCTTGATGTCGACAAACTTGAATAGTCACTGTACAAGCATGCCGCAGCGATTTCGGAGGACCCAGCAATGTGCCTGCTAAAGTTCATGACGTCTTCAATCCTCTTTTCGTCTTGACGTTTTGATCTTTGAACCAAAGTTTCACCCGGAAGGAAAACGCGGCCGTGATTAGGATGTATGCGTCTGTGAGATATAGTTACTGCTTCCTGCCCTATGGTCTATGTCTTGACGTTTCAAAAATGTTCTTTCTGCTCGATCATCTTGATGTTATTGAATACTGAATTTGCTTATTCGTTCTTTTCTTTGCTCCCACAGTGGCAGCGGATATGCAGCGCGCGGAACCAATACTCAAGGATAATCAACGGGTGGGTCTAATCACGCTGACCGACATAGCTCGCACGACAAGCTGTGACAAGAAAAACTACTGATCGTATTGAAGCGGCGTCAAACATGTGCAAGCCCAGCTCATCTCAGGAAGAAATCAGTCTGTAGCACGCGCCTATTACACGTTATGTTTGTTTCTTTAGGTAAGCGACAGTGAACATTCTGCCGTCTTGTAGGCTGATGTTCTGGATGCCAACCAGTTCCCATCCTTCCTTGCCTAGTGCGTTCAGGTCATTTTGAACATCGTCTATCACTGGCTTTTTGTCAGCGTCGAAATGATCCGAATGAATCTGCGTCTTTATCGGAATTACCTTATACTCCCACTTAACCAATTCAAACGCCGCCTTGACAATAAGCAGCATTCAAGTTAAAAAGCAAGAGCCTTTGCTCTCAGAATCATCTGGAGAGCGCGCTGCAAACGACTAGAAACGTAGTCTAATTGTCGCGAGCTATGATTTGTGGATAATCAAGCGCTGCGTTGAATTATTTTGATGTAAGCGAATGCTGCGGTGAAAGTGAAAACTATAGAAAATACGACGATATCCAGAATGGAGTAGTATGAAAATTGGGGGGAACCTAGCAGGAAGGAACGGATGGTGTCTGAAGTGCTGCTCAAAGGGTTGATTTCGGCGAACGTTACCAACACAGCTGGGAACTTGCCTTCGTTGCCTAATTGCTGAATTAGCGAGAGCGGATAGAACACGCTGCTGCAGAAGAACAGTGCGTAGTAGACTAACCCTCGCGCTGTCACAAACTTTTCCAAGTTGGAGGTTGAAACTGCGATGGCGATGCTCAGACCCGCAATGCCAATAGCTGTGAGAAACAGGATCCCGAGAATGACAAAGAACTGCGGCAGTGTTGGAAGGCCTAGAAAGACGAAACAGGTCAACAGTAGAGGGGACATGTAAACCATGCCCCGCAATCCTCCTGAAAGCACCCGCCCGACAGCCAATTCCATCCGCGCCATGGGTAGGGACAGCATGTAGTGGTGAACCTCTCTTCGTCGTTCCATGTTAACCTCTCGGCCAATCATAAAGGCCGAGGCAAACAAGCCGGTGACAACGAGGCCTGGAGCGAAAAAGGTAAAGTAGTTTTTGATGGTAAGGTTTGGGTTCAGTACCTTGTTGTAGACCACGGCCGTGATAAACAAGTCTGCCAAGTTCATCATAATTAAGCCCACGAGCCACATCTTGTAGCGTAGGAAATTCCTAAAGTCATGCTCCACAATATGGATGATTTGGCTCAAATCACTGCCAACCTCCACCTTCAATATGCCGGTCATACAGCGTTATACCCAACAAAGTGAAAAACCCGAAGAACGCGATTACGACAAACACTGCTACGAGTGCGGCGTTCTCGTCTAAACCCGTGACAGCTGTTCCCCAACGGAACAGGTTCGTGACGTAAGTGAGGGGGTTAAATGTGGCCAGCCAGGCGTATGCCGGGTTTGAAGCTTGCAGCACTGCTAAGGGGTACATAGCGGTACTCAGTCTTACGATCAAAGCGTCCAAAACGCCCATCAATATGTCGAAGCGGTCACTGGACTTTATGGTCACTGCCAACGCGATGCTCATTCCCGACATGCCAAAGGCAAACAGGAAGAGAGCAAACATGGATATCAAGAACGCAACAGGGTTCAATGACCCGAGAACGTATATTGAAATTGCCACTAAGGGTCCGACGTAGATAAAAGCCCTCACACCGCCTCCTATGGATCTGCCTAAAACGAGTTGCCTTCTTGAGACGGGAAGACTCAGCAGATACTCAAAAACTCCATGCTCTGCTTCTTCGTAAATATCAAATCCGATATATATAGCAGCTGAATAAAGCGTCATGACCGACAAGCCCGCCACATAGTATCGGAAGTAGTTTGGTATGGTCACCATCTGCGAGGCAATGAGTCCGAAAAGAGCAATCTGAGAAGTGAACCAGATGGCTCGCATGATTATCATAACCTTGGACTGAAAGAAGAGGCGTATGTCCCTTTCAATTACTAGGAAGACCTTGTTCGCCGACGATTCCTCCCTCGTCTTTCTGTGCTTCTTCAATGCTCAAACCAGTGTAGTGAGCGAAAACGTCATCAAGGCTTGGCTCGCTCATACGCATGGAGGTAATCGGAATACCTTGTTTCATCAAGAGGTTCATTATTCTCGGGACAACTTCTTCAACTTGGTTCAGGTAAAGGCGCAGGCTCAAAGGTTTGAGCTGCAGGACATCCACAATTTCTTTGAAGCCCTTAAGTTCTTCAACAACTCTTGTTGGAGGTGCCTTCTCGAGCTGAAGGTCAACTATATCCCCGCCAACGATGCTGTCCTTGAGCTTTTGTGGCGTGTCGCACACGAGCATTTTGCCTCTGTGAATTATTCCAACGCGGTCTGAAAGCTTGTCGGCCTCGTACAATTCGTTAGTCGCCACGATAATGGTGCTTCCCTCATCTCGCAGCTCAAACAGCATGTTCCAAATTCTGTGTTTACCAACAATGTCGATCTGGGCCGTCGGCTCATCTACGATGGCTACCTTAGGTCTCTGAATGAGAACCTTGGCCATCTCTACCCTCTTGCGCATGCCCCCTGAAAGAGCGTGAACCTTTTTTTTGCGCGCGTCCCACATGTTCATTGCCTCCAGGACTTCCTTCACTCTCCGTTTTCGCTCTGCAGCGGGCAATCCACAGATTTTAGCGTGAAAGTTGACAACGTCCCAAGGCGTGCTCACAAACAGCAATTTCGGGTCTTGGAAAGCTATGCCCAGCATTCCACGAACTTTTTCTGGTTGTTTCCGGATGTCATAGTCGCCTATGCAAGCTGTCCCCTCTGTTGGTTTGATGACAGTGGCGAGCATGAGAATGGTGGTGCTTTTGCCAGAGCCATTCGGTCCTAAAATTCCAAGGATCTCGCCTTGTTCAATGTCCAAGTTCAGGTGATCAACCGCTGTGAAATCTCCAAATTTTTTTGTGAGATTTTGAATCCTGATTATGGGTGGCACTTCATGCACCAAATGAAGGAAACGTATAATGAAGATCCAACTAATTAAGATAATTAGCTAGCACGTTTTTTAGTGGATGTGAAAGCAGCGCGCGATGAGTTATTCGACTACGTACCTGAAGGATGTGTGTTCGCCTGCCGTCGGGCTTTTCCTGGTCACACGCAGTACGTCGCCCGGCTTGGCGCCTATTGCTTTGACACAGGGGTCTAGAGAGCTTATTTGTGGCAGTTGATAAGCGTGAACTTTGTAGTGCAAGAGCACCTGTTCCTTCTCTTCTTCTGTTAGCATTTCATGCTTTGGGACCAGTTTGTGTTCGAACAGGTCGAAGGCTGGGAACGTCTTTGGCAGAAGTTCTATCTTTTTCTTTTTTGCGCCCAGTTTGACAGCGTGCGTGTATCTTCCGTCCGTGACTATTATTCCCCTTTCCACTTCGGCGTCTTTCATTGCCTTTGTCACGCGGTTTACGCTGTTTATGCCCACTGTTGTTTCGCCTGGAACGCACCATATTAACGCTTTTTCCTTCTCCTTTGGCATGTTAACTATGTATCCTATCGCATCTTCATGTTTTTGCTTCTTGATAAGCTTGTAGCCCCTCAGTTTGATGAGGGTTTCAGCTTTTCGTTCCTCTAATGTGATTTGCTGTTTGCTCAAACTTCAAACCCGTCCCGAAGAATGTTCGATGATTAAGCGGTGCTTTGACCCTTAAACCTTGCGCCTTCAGGGTGTTTGTTGTCGTGGTTGTTGTCGGGTTTTGGGGGGGTCGGCTCTTGTTTTTTGTGGAGCTTGTTTTGGGCTGGTTTTTTGTGGCAAGGCTTATATGAGGCGTTGTCCACGTCTTGTTTCGTCTGGATTCGTCTTGTTTCGTCTCGGTTTGTCTGGGGTCGTCTTGTTTCGTCCCGGTTTGTCTGGGGTCGTCTTGTTTCGTCCGGTTTCGTCTTGGAAAGCCGTTGGCGTATGTTGGGTGGGGTGGTTTGTTTGCCTTTGTCGGAGTCTGTGACGTTTAAGGCTGTTTTGCAGGGGGGAGGCAGGGTTCAGGTTCCTAGGCTGTTGCGCTGGCGGTACAAGATGGAGCCTGATCAGGTTTTGATAGTGCACGTGAGCTGTGCAGAGTTTTTTGGCAGTGAACGGTTTGTTGGGCGGATGAGAAGGGACGGGCGTTTGACGATTCCCAGGTTGACGTTGAAGCTTCTGCGGGGGGATGAGGAGGGGAAGTTGGAGGGCTACGTCCTCGAACTCACGTTGGAACCCGCTGAGGAGCAGGATGAGAAGACTTAAACCTTGGATTTGGAGCGGTGAGGATTACACCCCAAAGAGGTTCAAGTCTCAAGCGCGCGCTATTTTTATGAGATTTTAGCTGAAGCTCAACAGAAAGAAAGGAATAGTCGGGGGATTTGCCCTGTTATCGGTTCAGGTTTCTAAGGACTTGAACTCAATTGGGAATGGACCGGACGCGTTTCAGAGTAAGGGTCCAAGTCGTGGCAAAGTTTGGTCAAGCTCGAAGTGTGACGTTGTCGGCGTACTTCTTCATGCTTTCGGCGAAGTTTGCCAGATTCTCTCTCGAAAGGGGTTTTAGAGAGGTTAGGTTCTTGTCGAGAGTGTCGTTGGGAACGAACTGCTGTAGGACAAAGTTTTTGGCGCCCTTGACGAGTTCGCCTATCTCAATCAAGTCTTCTTCGTCGACAAGTCCTGGTACGACTGTGGTTCTGAATTCGCACTCGACCTTTCCTGTTTTTAGAATGTCAACAGTGTGCACAAGCTCTGCAGGCGTGCCTTGCGTTCCCAGGCGTTTGTATTTTCTGAGGCTGGTCTTCACGTCCAATGCCACGTAATCCACGTAGGGCAGGCACTCTTCCAGCGCGCACGGATTGAGGCCGTTTGTGTCGAGTTTTACTCCGAAACCTCCTTCTTTCAGCCTCTTCAAAAACTTAGGGAGTTCTTTGTGAATAGTGGGCTCTCCGCCTGTGACGACGACAGCGTCTACAAACTTTTTGCGTTCCTCAAGAATTTTGAGGGTTGTTTCGTCGTTCAGAAAGGGTGGCTTGGGGTCTACGACTATTCTCCAGTTGTGGCAGTATGGGCAGCGGAGGTTACAGCCTGGAGTGAACAGAACTGAAGCCACGCGATTCGGAAAGTCAACTAAGCTCGTCTTTTGGATGCCGCTGAATTTCATGGATATTCTCACTCAGGCAGCTACTGTTTGCATGACTGCCGACTTATCGAAGGTTCGACGAATTGCAAATTCTGCCTGTTTGCCGTCGTTCCACTGATCAACCGGTCTCAGGTATCCGACGACTCTTGAGTAGACTTCGCACTTTGATCCACACGTGGGGCACTGTCTCTGCTCGCCGCTCACGTAGCCGTGAGTTGGACATATGCTGAAGGTGGGGGTCAGAGTGAAGTAGGGCAGGTGTGAACTCCCCGCAACCTTCTTTACGAGTTCGGCAGTGGCCTTCCATGAGTAGAGTCTTTCTCCAAGAAATATATGGAAAACAGTCCCGCCTGTGTAAAGCGTCTGAAGCCTGTCCTGATGCTGCAAGGCCTCAAACAGGTCGCCTTCGTAGTCCACGGGCAATTGCGAAGAGTTGGTGTAGAAGGGTTCAGCTCCGTTTGCAACGTTTTTCTGATTGGCAGCTGCGATTTCCGGATATTTTCTCCTGTCGATGCGTGCAAGCCTGTAGCTTGTTCCCTCCGCCGGAGTGGCCTCAAGGTTATAGATGCTGCCTGTTTGTTGCTGGTAGTCCGACAGTTTCTCGCGCATGAACGTCAGTACTCTCATAGCAAATTCCATTCCGTCCGTTGAAGCTATGTTAACGCCGAAAAGGTTCAGGATGGCTTCATTCATGCCCACAATACCTATCGTCGAAAAGTGGTTCTTCCAGTAGCGGTCAAACCCTTTCTTCACCTCTTGAAGATAATGTTTAGAGTACGGATACAAACCGCTCTCCGTAAAGGATTCCAACACTTTCCGTTTTGTTTCTAAGCTGTCGCGCGCCGTTTCCATGAGGGTCTCTAACCGCTCAAAGAATTCGTCCTCGTCCTTTGCCAAATATCCAATCCTGGGCAGGTTCAGAGTAACGACCCCTATAGACCCAGTGAGCGGGTTAGCCCCGAAGAACCCCCCTCCCCGCTTACGAAGTTCTCTATTATCTATCCTCAAACGACAGCACATGCTCCGAACGTCCTCGGGGTTCATGTCGCTGTTGATGAAATTTGAAAAGTAAGGCACACCGTACTTGGCAGTGACCTCAAATATTTTTTGGCACGAAGGCGTGTCCCAATCGAAATTCTTAGTGAGACAATACGTAGGAATTGGAAAAGTGAAAACTCTCCCTTTCGAGTCTCCTTGGCTCATCACCTCAGCATAAGCAGAGTTGAATATGTCCATCTCCTCCTGCATATCACCATACGAAGCGTCCATCGTCTTCCCGCCCACGATTACTGCTTCATCTTTCATAAAGTCTGGAATTGTTAGGTCCAGTGTAACATTGGTGAACGGTGTTTGGAAGCCGACGCGAGTGGGAACGTTCATGTTGAAGAAGAATTCCTGCAGTCCCTGCTCAACCTCTTTCTGGTTCAATCCGTCATAGTGTATGAACGGTGCAAGATAGGTGTCGAAGGTGCTGAACGCTTGGGCTCCGGCGGCCTCGCCCTGAAGCGTATAGAAAAAGTTCACAATTTGTCCCAAAGCGGTTCTGAAGTGCTTTGCGGGTTTGCTTTCGATTTTTCCAGAAACGCCTCCGAACCCCCATGTTAGCAGTTCGCCTAGGTCCCAGCCAACACAGTAGGCTCCCAAGACGCCTAGGTCGTGGATATGCATGTCCCCGGAAAAATGGGCCTCAGCTATGTCTGGGGGGTAAATCCTGCTAATCCAGTACTTGGCTATGACCGTTGATGAGAGATAATTGTTCAAGCCTTGCAGAGAGTAACTCATGTTAGAGTTTTCCCGTACACGCCAATCTTCAATCTCCAAATACTGATCCACAAGATCTGCATCGCTGAGGAGCGCTGCCAGCTCTCTTTGATCCTGATGCTGCTTTCTGTAAAGAATGTAAGCTTTTGCGGTTCTCGCATGGCCATTCTCTATTATCATCTTTTCGACAAGATCCTGAATCTCCTCGACGGTTGGTACACCATCTTCTCCAAAACGGTTCTTGAGCTCGGTTAGAACCTGATCGCTTATTCTTCCGGCTTGTTCTCGGTCTTTCCCGCCCACAGCTTTAGCTGCTTTCCAAATGGCGTTTGTTATTCGTTCCTGGTCAAAGGATTCTAATCTTCCATCACGCTTTCTAACGTATTTCATGTTTTTACCTCTTTGAGCAACCTCTGAAAATCTTCAGGTTCCTCAAATTCTCTGTAGACCGAGGC
Organism: Bathyarchaeia archaeon; assembly: GCA_050010755.1. Taxonomy (GTDB): domain Archaea; phylum Thermoproteota; class Bathyarchaeia; order Bathyarchaeales; family Bathycorpusculaceae; genus JBEKCD01. The sequence continues at coordinate 6,319 of JBEKKK010000006.1, read as the reverse complement.
GAACCTGATGTAAGACACCCGGTCAAGTTTCTTCAGATACTTCGTAACTATATCTCCGATTTCCCTAGAACTGACTTCCTCTTTTCCTAGAGCCATCAAGTCTTGTCTAACATGTTCTGCTAATTCATGGATTTGTTCCATAGTCACAGGTCTCTTCTCGCAGGCTTTCTGCAGACCTCTAACGATTTTATTGAAATCAAAGCGTTCAAGCCTGCCGTCTTTCTTCTTCACCATCAATTCGACCGTTTCCACGTATTCGTACGAGGTGAAACGTTTTCCACAGTCTTCACATTCTCTGCGTCTTCTAACAGTATTGTCTAGCGAATCCCTTGTTTCAAGCGTCTTGAGATTCTCAGATCCGCAGTATGGACATTTCATCATAATCACAATCGTACGTTTCAGGCTCTTAGTGTTTTTATAATTGAATTGAACACTAAGGATAGAGTTTGTTATTTAAGCACTTCTCACAATAACATCGAAATCGCCAATCGAATTGTGCCAGAGAAGCACGTGCAAATATACATTATTGATGAAAAATAGATATGATAAAACAAACGCCATTCAAGGAAACGGCTTCAATTCTTGACGTTCGCCGTAAGCTTAAGACTTTCGAACGAAAACTCGAACTTGACGAATATGGCACGAGATGCTTGTTGTTCAGCTCTGTGTCGCCCTATGTAGCTCAAACAGTTCTAGCGAGGTTTTAGTATGGCATGTTACGCAAGAACAGTAAAATTGCTGTCCTGAAGGAATACTTCTATTCTTCTTTCTGGCCGTTTGGATCTATGTTAAGCCTGTTTGAAGTGAAAAATTAATCCCAATCAACGCTCAACTTTGGTCAACCGCAGCAAGAGCCTCTTGGCAGGAACGAGGACCGAGTTACCGTTTTCATGCGTACACTTTTTTCAATCTTTGCGGGCCCGTTCCAGTCTTTTCTTGACAAGTTCGCTCACTAATGCCGCGATGGCTTTGCCTCGAACCTCTTTCATCACCATGCCTAGGAGTGGTCCGAAGGCGTCTTCTCCCCGTTCATGAATGAGCGTTCTGTTTCGTTCCATTATGGAGTCGACGATCTTTTCAAGCTCCTCGCTGGAGAGCATTTTCAGGCCAATCTTGTTGATTGCGTCGTCCACACTGTTGTCTTCATGTTGCGAAAGCCAGCTGACGATTTCAGAGATAGCCTCTTTTGTCAGTCTTCCTGAACCGACAGCTTTGAAAATTTCTCTTATTTGATTGTCTGCGACTTTTTCGACGGGAACACCGTCACGTTTCAGGGCTTTCGCCGTTTCTGTCATGAAAGCGGCTATGGTCGTGGGCGAAACCTTGCTCTCATTAACGATGGTTTCGAACAATTCACCGTACTCAGAATCAAGAATTTGCTTGGCCAATTTCTGATTCAGCCTATACGCTTTGGTTAACCGTTCCAGCTTCTGTTCTGGGAGTTCTGGAAGTTTGAGGCTAACTCTCCTCACGTAGTCTTGCGTTATTTGTAGGGGCGGGATGTCTGTTTCTGGATACATTCTCGCTGCTCCCGGACGTGGCCGCATGTACCTCGTCGTTCCGTCAGCGTTTGGTGCACGAGTCTCAGCCGGCACGCCTTTCAAGGCTTCTCTTGCTCTTTCGAAAACGGCTTTCAACGCGTCTGTGGCGTTTTCAGCCTTGTCCGCAACGAACACCACAGCATCCTCATCCTCTGCGCTAACCACCTTTCTCAGTTCAACAACTTCTTCCGCGGTTATTCCATATGCTGGCATTTCATCTGTGTGGAATATGCCTCCGACTCTTCCCCAGAATCTGGCTCTGTCGGCCATTTCTGTTCCGAGGCGGAACCCTGGCATCAGTTCCCGCTTCAGGAATCCTTTGAATTTTGCTAGTTTAACCGCTAGGACTTTTTGGTTGGCATCCAGAGCCTTCTGAACGACTTTGCACTTTGTCTGCTTGAACACGGTGCTGACGTCGAAGAATTTTTCTTCCAGATTCTCCTCTTTAATTCCGGTACGTTTCAACTCTTCGGCTATTCCTATGAGACCTAATTGTCGTTGAACTTCGTATTTCACGACCAGAGGAACTAGGTCAAGCTCTTGGAGGCCTTTGATCTCCATGAGCGCGCCCTTGGGGATAGATATGTTTACGTCTTGGCGAATAGTGCCCAAACCACGAATCACTTTTCCAGTAGCCCTCAAGATTCTTCCGATGGCGAGTGCGACTTCCTCGGCTTCTTTAGGCGACTTTATGACGGGCGCAGTTGCAATCTCCACGAGTGGGATGCCCAAACGGTCGATGCGATAGATGGCCACATTCCCGGTCTCCTCGCCTGTCTTTCTCGCTGCGTCCTCTTCCAAGCCTGCATGCTGAATTGGAATGGTTTTCTCTCCCACTTTTATCTCCCCGTCCAAGGCTATGACGCAGGTTCTTTGGAAGCCCGTCGTGTTGGAACCGTCTATAACCGTCTTGCGCATAACGTGAACCTCGTCGACAGGTTTGGCCTTCATCAACAGAGCTATGCTCAGGACCGTTTCAACGGCTTCGGAATTCAGCGGATGGGGGGGCTCCTCATCCATCTCAACAAGGCATGAAGTGGCCCGGTTAGCCTGGTACAGTATTTTCACGCCCTTCTGAAACTCGAAAAAGGCCGCGGGATCAACCTGTCCGAGTTCGCTTTGGGTCGGTCTGAGTCGCCTGAGAAAAGTTATCTCGGGCTCTTCCTTGAACAGTTGCGGTTTGCAACTGCAGAACAACTTCGCAGTAGTGTCTAGCTGCTGGTGGATTTCCAGCCCCACTTTCAACCCGATTTTCTCATAATCCATTTCCATCCAATCACCTTTTTGCGTTCCAGACTAGGTCATTCTGGAAGGGTCCGCGGTGAGATTTCTCCTGCGATATTAGTCGTTAGAAGTCTCTTTGCCTCTTCCACGTCTTTTGTTTGACCTAAGATCCACATGAGCTTAACAAGAGCTGTCTCAGGAAGCATGTCCTCTAAGGGTATCACACCCTGAGCCTGCAGGTCGCGGCCTGCGTTGTAAACGTTCATGTTCACCCTTCCCCAGACACATTGAGACGTCATACCGACAATAACATCTTTCATGATGGCTTTTCGCACAGCTTCGAAACTCCTCATGTTGATGTGGCCTAGGCCCGTTCCTTCGAGGATTATTCCCTCATAATGCTGGTCTACGAGCCAATCAATTACAGCAGGGTCCATGCCGGGATAGAATTTGACGAGGGCAACCTTGTCGTTGAATTCGGGCCTTAGCGCAAGTCTCTCAGGGGCGCCGCGCTTCCTGTACTCCTGCGTCAGCATGGTGAGTTCTCGGTTCTTCATTCTTGCTATCGGAGTTGCGTTCACGGATTTGAAGGCGTCTCTGCTGCTCGTGTGGCACTTGCGGACTTTTGTTCCTCTGTGAAAGACGATGGAGTCGTCTGATGTTGTCTCGTGCATTGCTACTGTCACTTCTGCGAAGGGTGCTCTTGCCGCTGCCGTGACTGCACCTATGAGGTTTGTGGCCGCATCCGAGCTCGGTCTGTCGGCTGAACGCTGTGAGCCCACGATTACTACTGGAAACGGAAGGTTTTGCAGGGCAAAGCTGAGCGCCGCTGCTGTGTAGCCCATCGTGTCTGTTCCATGGGCTATGACAACTCCGTCCGCGCCTTTAGCGGCTTGTTCTCCTATGGCTTTGGCGAGTTCTCCCCATTGTTGGGGGGTGATGTTTTCGCTGAAAAGGCTAAAGAGGATTTGGGCGTTTATTCGGGCTATGTCTGCCAGTTCGGGCACGACGCTGTAGAGGTCGCCGGCCGTCAGCGCGGGCCGTACGCCGCCTGTTCTGTAGTCCACTCGGCTGGCTATAGTTCCTCCAGTGCTCAGTATCGTGACATTGGGCAGTTGCGGGTTCTGTTCGGGCTGGGGGGGAGCTGCAAACGTGGGTTTTGTTCCTTTACCGATTCTCTCTATCTTGGTCTCGGGTGTTATTCCTATGCCGATGTTGTAGCCGTTCTTCAGCTTCACCACTATGTGAGTTTCGTCACCGTACTCGGACCGCGGGATGAGTATTCCTTCGTAGATTTCTTTTCCCTTGGTGATTCGTATCATGTCGCCCACGTCTGCCTCGGCTTTTCGTGTTCTGGCTAGGGCTTCTCCTCTGTAGCCTGAAAACTCCTTTTCGTTCATTCTCAACCTTCCAACGTCTTTGACATGTAAACTCCATCGCGTTTGTAGCCGAGTCGTTTATAGTACTGTCTTGTGCCGAGGGCGCTTATAACTAGAATCTTTTTCAGATCATACTGCTCTCTCGTCGTTTTTTCCGCTGTGGCTAGGAGGATGTTGCCGAAGCCCTTGTGTTGCCAAGCTTGATCGAAGTGTTTGCCGACGGGAACGAGGGATCCGTACACGTGGAGTTCTCGTACAATGGAACACGGCTTTGCTTTGACTTCTTGTCTATGGGCTTTTTCTGAAGGAATTCTCAGCCTGAGATAGCCTATCAAAGTGTCGTTTGGGTGTTCTGCCGAGATGAAGATTTCTTTGCCATCAGAAGCTTGATACTCTGTGGTCAGGATGTCGACTTCCTCTGGGGCGGGCATTATGTCCGCGTCTGTTTTGTGGCCGACTTCTCTGCAGCGTATGCAGTTGCACTTTGTGCCTTTCTCAACCATTTTGTCTCGTACGAGTTGTCGTAGATTACTTTTGTTGACTCCTGCAACGATTAATGGTGCGGGTATGTCGCGTTGGACGCGCATGATACGCATCCATTTTGGGACCATTGTTTTGATTTCCGCGATGATATCAACTGCTTCGTCGTTCGAGTACGGTCTGAATTCCTCAGCCTTGTACCATTCGTGGACTCTTGTGTTCTTCAGGACTAGGCATGGGTAGATTTTCAGCATGTCGGGTCTGTAGCGGGGGTCTGTGAATATCTTTTTGAAGGCTTGCAGGTCCTTTTCTCTGTTCGAGCCGGGAAGTCCAGGCATCATGTGATAGACTATTTTGAGTCCTGCATCCTTCATTATTCGTGTGGATTCGACGACGTCTCTGACGGTGTGTGTTCTGCCGACCAATCGGTAGATGTTGTTGTTCGGGTTTTGGACGCCCATTTCTACGCGGGTTACGCCCATGTTTAACATGTGGTCTACGTGGGTTTTCTTGGCCCAGTCTGGCCGTGTTTCGACTGTTATGCCGACGTTACGGACGCTGCTCGTTTCAGCGTTCCGTTTAGCTTCTTCAAGGTTGCCGGAGTCTTTGTCTGTGATGGCGTCGAGGCAACGTTGTATGAACCAGGTTTGATAGTCTAGTGGCGTGGCTGGGAAGGTTCCGCCCATTATGATGAGTTCTATCTTGTCGACGTTATGTCCTATGGCCTGTAGTTGTTCGATTCGGCTTTTTACTTGGAGGAAAGGGTTGAATTCGTTTTGGAGTCCGCGCATGGCCGCCGGTTCGAAACCGGTGTAGCTTTGAGGAACGCCCATGGCGGGTCCTCCCGGACAGTACGCACAAGGTTCAGCCTGCGGACAAGGATAGGGCTTCGTCATCGTGGCGACCACTGTGACGCCTGAGATTGTGCGCGTTGCCTTTCTTCTCAGGAGCGGCAATAGCCTGCGTTTCTCTTCCGCCTTAAGCAATCGTATTATCTCGGAGTTTGAGGGCACTTTACGCAGATGATGTTTGGAGGCAGCCCGTTTTTTTAGATAGCCCAAATCATGATGTGTGGGAGAAGGGCTGTCCATGAGAGTTTCAATGATTTCTCGCAAGGGCTTGTCTTGATTCACGTTGAAGCAACCACAGCAAACTAGTGCAGAGCGCACAAATAAACCACTCTGGGAAAAAGTCTCCAGCCCATCCTGTTTCACAGTTCCGGGGTTGATATGCTTGCGCCAGAACCAAAACACCGTAACCACCATGCACTGATAGAAAGTAGGGTAGAAACCCACCTATGTGTGTTCTTTAAGTCGTTGCTTATGTGGATGTTAAAAATAACTCAAGCAAAAAAGTGCCGTATGTACCTCTTCTCACCTATCAAAAAGCGTGGTTCGAGGGTTGTTCGTGTGGCTCTGGTCAAAAGCATGGAAAAAGCATTACAATTACAGATTAAATGGTCATAACCTTCTATATGATTCGGGATTCTCTGGCGAAAACAACTCTAAACCGAGCCACAAACCCCCCTACCGTCTAGGGATTTGGCGAAACCCAATCGAATACGGTCCGTACATTCATAGTCTGGGTCCATCTTGGGAATCTTGGGCTAGTGGCTTAACAAAAGCTGTTAATTCGCTCGGTCACTTTCAGCTTTCAACTTGACTTGAGCCTTAGTTTTGGCGTTCTTCCTTTGTC
>JBEKKK010000005.1:0-69349 GCA_050010755.1 Bathyarchaeia archaeon | reverse complement strand
ACTGACATAAATGCACAATTGGAAAAACTCGACCAAGACTTCCGAGCTGACAAGATAAGCGGCGACGAATACGCTGAACAGAGACAGAGACTCAAACAGACAAAGGCAGGCTTGTTAGACGAACTCCACCGCATGGGCGTGGTCATCTAAACCGACAAAACGAAAAATGGCAAATCAGGATTGCTTTCAAAGCTCTCGCGAATCTTTGCCGAGATATAGCCGCAGCAACCCCTACTTAGGTTTAGTTAACTTAGCGCTCACTCCATAACATGGTCGCGAAAAACGTCGAGCTCTCGGGTGACTAGCGAAAAGGCTAGTAAAACCTCGCCGTTTCAATCGCGATTAAGCTAGTTTTCACTCGCAAATTGATAGTATGCAGGAAAAGTTTGAACCGAGAGTTTGAAGCTATCCCGGGCTACCAATTTAAACCCTCAAAATACTCGCAAATCAACTATTTTTACTCGGCAAAACAAATGCGAAGTGCCATCAAATTGCGAGCAGGTGAAGTATCCTTGAAATGCGTTCGAACTCTTGGGCTTGCATGCAACAACCGAAAAACTGCACCATAGAACATTCTGCCAGAGAACTTGCTTTTGTTCATTTCTCATGCCTCCTAAGCCCATATAGTCTAACTAGCTTGTGGGATCTAGCTACACTCGAATGAAGATACTTACCAAGAATGATGTATGCAATTCAAAGCGGAAACAAAAACAGTACAACCTAACGGTCAAGGACACGGGCGACTTCTCCGAAAACGTGTGGGTCACATTGTACTACAACATATCAGCCGATAAGATTATTGACGCGTACCCCGTACAGTTGGATGTGGGACAAAGCTACACACTCACGTTCACATGGAACACGGCCGGCGTCCCATGCCTCAACTACACGTTGACGGCAGTCGCAACCATATCCGCGGGCAACGCAACTCTGCCGGGAGGAACGATAACAGTCAGACTCATGGGCGACGTAAACGGCGACGGAAAAGTCGACGTGAAAGACATCGCATTAGTGGCCCGAGCCTTCGGCTCCACTCCAACCAGTCCAAACTGGAACCCAGCCTGCGACCTCAACGGCGACGCAGTAGTCAACATGAAAGACATCGCACTAGTAGCCAGAAACTTCGGACAACGTGAGCCATAACCATTTCCTCTTTTTCAGGCACTTTTTCGCCGAGAGCATCATATGGAAGTCAAGGCGTTGTCTTGTACATCCCATACTCAACAGTGATTCTGAAGTGTGCTTGGGGATCCGAAGTGTGGCAATCCCTATAAGACCTATGGATTGGGCTTTGAGGCGTAATGGAGAGGGGCTTACGTTGCCCCTTCTATCGGGAAGAGGAACTCCGTGCGAATTGCACGATTTTATAGTCAAGAACAGAAATTGAGGAAACTGATGTTTACTTGTTCCTCTTTTTTTTGGTTGCCGCCAGCAGCAATGACAACATGACTATTAGTATCGGCACAATCATTTCTGTTGGGTATTCTGGCACGACGTTTGCACCGACTATCTGTATGCTGTGTATGGTCTGGAACGTGTTGAGGTAGATGCTCGTGCAGGTTTCGTTTTGGCTTATGACGGCTAGCGAGGTGGCGTTGATACCGTTTGCTAACACGCTCCAGGGATAGCCTAGCAGAGTAGTGAGCGCTGAAACGTTGATGTAGCCTGTCGCGTTGGCGGGGTATTCCAGATAGAAGTCGATTGCCCGGTTTGCTTCGTCAAAATTGAACGCCGAAACGGTGAGGTTACTGGATATGGAAACAGGAAATGCCGTGTTGTTCCAGAGAACTTGCAGGTTTACCGGGTTTATGAGTGGATAGTAATCAACCCTCTGCCATGGCAGGTTAGTGTCGCCAACGCCGTCGCCTGCGACCCTTCCACCACTGCCATCATCCAGACCAGTGTAATCATCCCAATAATTTCCTCTTCCATTAACGCTCCAAGCACCTGTACTGTTGACAGTGCTCGTATTGACTTCTGCTTGCACGAGATTGTGGAGAAAGTCATTGCTGAAGTGAACGTTGTCGTTGGACAAGACTTCATTAATGCCAAAGCCATTATTCTGTATTGTGTTTCCGGATATGATGTTGTCGTTAGAAGAGAATAGATTCACGCCGGTTTGAGCGGAATCTGTTATGAGGTTGTCGCTGATTGTGTTGTTCAAGGATGATTCTAGGCTTATTCCATTTCCCAACAGGATACCCACTGTTTTGCCGATTGAAGATACAATGTTATCAGTCACGGTGTCGTTGGTGGAATCGGCCAATCCTATTCCAGCTCCGCCACATAGAGCTACGGTATTCCCGCTTATGGTTGAGCCCGACGAATTTTCTAGTAAAATACCGTCCGCATTGAGAAGTGTTGAGCTGTTTCTCACGGTGAACCCGTTTATGAGAACGTTGTCAGCCGTTACTGTAATGATCGTGCCATTGTCGGAGCCATCTATTATCGTGGCTTGCTCGTCCGCCCCCAAGAGGGTCAGCGTCTTGCTTATGCTCACGTGTTCATAATAGACTCCGTTGTCCACCAGGATTGTACTTCCACTCGGTGCCCCGTTGACTGCGTCTTGGATTGTTGGAAAATCTAGGGGCACTCTTATTATGTTCATATCGATCTTGGCCGCAACACTCATGCCGCACAGCAAAAATGGTATCGAAAACAGAGAAACCAAAGCCAGAAATGTAAACACTTTGCGAGAATCCCAAATAATGCTCAAGGTCTTCCCAAGCACAACTAAAAGAAGAACTTATATAAAAGGTTTGGAAGTATTAGGCGGTACGGGGAAGCTGGTTATGAAAAAATTGATTTGTGTGATATTAGTGACTGTTTTTCTTATTTCTTCGATTCCTGTCTTCACGCTTGCTGCCGGCGGTTCTGAAACGCAAGCTGAAGAGTCTAGAACCGTGTGGGAAAGTCCGTTTACATTGACTACTTATGGTCCGGAGAATAAGGTTAACTCGACTTTTTACACATTTCCACAGGTGATTTGGAATGGCTCCGACTACATCGACTACATTCTGAATTCGTCTGACATGAGTGCCGGCATAGGCTCCGTGTACCTCAAGGTCTGCCCAGACCACACAATTTTCTACGATCCCTACCAAACACAAGAGACAATACAGAGTGAAAGCTGGAATGTCGAATGGCTAAACAGTTCAACATCAGATTGGGAAATCAACAGTCCAACAAGCAACAAGGTCCACTATTTAGTTAATTCATCAGGCATATACTTCGACAGAACAACAACCCTAAGTTCAGGCGCAACTCTTGACGAATGGTATTTCCTCAAAATAAGTTCAGAGCTCAAAATTTCAATCATATTTCATCCCGTACAAGCCGCCGAGTATAGGCTGCAATGGTTACTCAACGGCATAAACGGCACAAAGGGTCAATGGCTAACGACAACTGAGAACATAACTGAGCAGCTTGTAAATGATCCATCTTGTTCGAGCATATCGTTCGCAAACGGTAATGAGTCCAAATCCTTTGTAGACTGGTCTGACGCCCGCATTCTTAATTCGACAACTGGAGAATCTGCAACATGTTTTCAACAGTTTGAACTGAAAAAGAGTGTTTATGATGGCCAATGCCAAGCAACCATACAATTTGGGGATTTCTCGCTGACAGGCGAACAACCGTTGTTGATTGATCCTACCATTGCCACATTTAACTCAACCGGAGCCTCGGACGGGTGGATTGAACAACTGGGCTCTAAGTATCCACCGAATGGTTACCCAGCTGTCTATACAAATGCCTTCAACACCTTGGTTGGTCAATCCTATCAAACGCAAATACCTCCCTATTGGTACGCAATGTATAGGACTTATCTGAGTTTTGACACATCAACGGTTCCGGCACTGGCGTACAACGTCACCGCAAATCTGCTGCTGGATCCGTACTACATGAGTTCACCGGTTAACTTCACGGTGCAAGTCTGGGGTGGCAATCAGCCAATATACGACGGCAACCAAACGATAATGGACGGGACTCAGCCCATTTACAATAACAATCTGACGAGTGATAGTTGGGGCTCCGGAATGGTTCAAGTAGCCTCCTGGAACACTGCGAACTACCAGAGCGGTGCCTACGTAAATCTTTCGATTCCTTCTAATCAAATCACCAATTCAAACTATGTGAACGTAAGCAACACTATGCACGCGATCACAGAGTTTGAGTTGAACTCAAGCAGAGAAGGAATTCAGCCCCTAGGAGACGAGGTCGTCTCATTTTACGGTGACAACTCAACCTGCGGGCCTGAACTCGAAGTAAGTTACTGCGTTGACACCTTGACTATTAACGGAGAGACGTGGTACTATCGCAGTGCAAGCACCTCGAAAGCAGCAATTGTTCTTTTTGGCGCGTGGTATGCTGGTGACTATGATCTTTACATCAATTCGATCGAAATGCTTGGAGAGAAAGACTTTGGTAAGGTTATGTTGCTTAAGGCTTTAATCGAAAACGGTTTTTCTGTGTATACACCATCGAATTCCTCAGACGATTCTTATTTTTCTTATTATGAGAATGACTCAACATGGGTTCAAGATCTCACGATGTATCTTAAAAGCAATCAAACCTACGCTCAAGTTTATCTCTTCGGTTTTTCGGGAGGAGCAGTTGTGGTAGGAAACGAGATTCAAAAAGACTATGCCTCCAGACTATCTGCCGCAGTGATGAATTGCGGGCCAGTCAATTGGACCTACTTTTCAGGTCAGATGTGGCATTCAGCATACACAGCGTCCCAAGCTAAGGTGGCCACGTTTTTCCCAGAGGACGTTAATGATAGACTGGATGAGAATCCTCCATTTTACGTACAGATGCAGGAATATAATGATAACGAAATTGTCGACAAGAATTGGGTTAACTGGACAGGCGGACATGGGTCCTTCTTCGAGCCCAATAACACGGCTCGAGATTCCCCCTGCACCGACAACGCTTCAGTGGCTGTCATAAACTGGTTTAACGCTTACCATCCGCCCTCGACCCCCTTCACTCCGGTTGGTAGTCAGACTAATAGCCCGAACACGACTTACTCCTACACTTCAGGCACAGTCGATCCTCAGGGCCAGAACGTTTCATACACGTTCAACTGGGGAGACGGCACAAACAGCACCACAGGATCTTACGCCTCAGGAACGAATGTTACGAGTAGCCATGCATGGTCGCCGGGGACGTACAGTATCACTGTGCAAGGACAGGACAGCCAGAATACCAGCTGTTGGTCTCCACCATTAACCGTAAACGTACTTAACGCAACTATAACAGGATGCAGCCTTTACTATAGTAATGCAACACAGAACTTGACAACCCTGGATGAGTATGCGCCGAATGATTACTTTGCGAACGTGAACTTTACATGGTACGGCACTCAGACATCCAATGTTAATCTGACCGTTGAAGTGCTCAATCCTAGTGGGTCAGTGGCCTGGAAAAATGATACCATCCGATACAGTTCCCTTAGTAAAAACAGTTCCCACACAGAAAACAACATTGACCTGAAAAGCCAGCTCTTGGTGTATTCTGGAACCGGTACCCTGAGTATAACCCTCACGGCCGGCAACACAAACTCCTCAATACCGTGGACAGGACCCGTCAACATCGTGAGCACCAACCATTCTCCGTACGCGCCTTCCTTAACATATCCAGGTGATGGAAACAACGGTACACAGTATAGTTTTATCGTTGAGGCCACGGATCCTGACCAAGACAACGTTCAATACGTGCTCAAATGGGGTGACGGCTCTCAAAACACGACATTAGACTGGAATTACTCGGGCGCGGCTGAAACTGGCTACCACACTTGGACAAACGCTGGAACGTACAATGTCACGGCTTACGTGTATGACCCGTACGGTGCTTGGAGCAGCCAAAGCGTTAACGTTATTATGACCAACTCTTCGGGCGGCGGCGGAGGAGGTGGATGTCCATACGTTTACGACTGGAACGGCTCGGCCTATGTGAAGGATAACAACATTCTGCCTGCGTCCCAAAATGGCAATGGCACCGACACCAAGGACTACTACCTGCTTCAGCAACCCCTCGTTCCAGTGTTCAGCACAAAGAAAAACACTGTCTACTCTTTGCAGATCGGAGAGTATGAAAGCAACATCGACTACATCGATCAAGTGAAGCTAATGGCCTTAGACTACTCCCAAGGCACGAGCATAGCCGTGACGCAAACCGGCGAAATCTTCGCATACCAGAACTTGCTCACGCCTATATCCGCCGCGGACAACAACGGCAACAGTGAACTCAGCCAGATAAGCACCACGAACGGAAACCTCTCCGACCCATCCACATACTACGTGGGCAACAAAGGAGATTGGCTGGTACTGGACTTCGGCAGCATCACTGGCCCAACGGCCAACCTCGTTCTTAGGGACGACAGGAAGTGCGCTGAGTGCATATACGTTCAGGTTCCAGACGGGAGCGGCGGATGGCAAAACGTAACCGTGCTGAACCCGCGAGACTACTGGAGCATCGAAGCCGTCAACATGACCGCCTATCTACCCCAAACAGGCGACTTCATCGTGAGGCTCTATTGGACGCAAACGCACAACCTGGACTTCGTTGGACTAGACACGTCAGCTCAGACTCCACCGCAAGTCACTTCAGCACCGCCGGCGCTCGCCATCCACTCGGCGTTGGGAGACGTGACTCAGAAACTATTATACGACGACGAACAATGCGTGCAACTAGTCAACGGCCAAACCATAACTATCTGGTTCATCCTACCCAATCAGGCGCAAGGCACTGCAAGAAGCTTCATCTTATTCACGGACGGCTACTACTACACCATAACATAGAACGCGCATCAAACCAAAACAACTCTCTCTTTCTTCTCCTATTCATAAAGCCAAGATCATTGGTCGCCTAGAATTAGCCTCTTCCCAGTATTGACGTCAAATTCCCTTGGATACATATTTGGGACATAACATGCCGGTTAAAATTCTTGAACTCTCGCCCACATACCGAAAATGCGAGTAAAACATAGTCGTTTCAATCGCAATTAGACTGGTTTTTGCTCGCAAACTGATAGTATGCAGAAAAAGTTTGAACCGAGAGTTTGAAGCTATCCCGGGCTACCATTCCATGTTGTAAATATGCCGTTTTAGGCGTTGGGACAAGTTGTTCTGTAAGTTCTTGTCTGAGCTTCTGCTTCAGTGCTTTCAGCGTTATGAATTCAACACGTCGCCAAGACAACTAGAGCGCCAGCATCGGCAAAACCAAGTTACTACGTGGAATTTGCGGCTCGCGTATGTTGACTGTGCCCTCGCCCTTGATGTCTGCGTCGTGGTTCAAGTTGCGTGAGCGTGGCGTGATGTAGTGGTTTTCTCGCAAATTTTCTAGTGTATTCCTATCCGTGTATTGATATGAACGAGAAGTGGCTGGTTGTTCCGTATATGAGGTTGTTTGTGGTGTCAACGTACGTTGTGATGTTTACCCAGTTGGCGGTGAACCCGAAGTGCCTGGCTACCAAGGCGATGTCTTTCATGTCGACTTTTCCGTCGCCGTTGAGGTCGCAGACGGGATCCCAAATGGGACTCGTGCGGTTTGTCCCGAAGTGTCTTGCAATGTACGCCACGTCTTTCATATTCACAACGCCAAACTGAGGTTGGACGTCGCCCACTATAGGAGTGTACTGCATCATCGTCAGGCTGCTCTTCTGCTCATCGGTCATATTTGAACCGTCAAACGCTAGGCTCACTGTGACGTTGCCGGAAAAGCTGATTGTCACATTGATGTTGTAGTATGCTCCGACGGTAACCAGGTTGGGTGCTTGAACCGTTGGAGTTGCGTTTGCAACTACGGTGCCAGCGACTGTGATGTTGGCGAAGGTCAGTTCCAGACTGTCTGTAGGAGTGACAGTAACGTTCGTTCCTGTCGTGACGTTAACGTAGACTGTTAAAGTTGTGTTTCCGCTGCTGGGAAGGTTGTATGAGTCTCCGCTGTAGCTTGCTATGATGGTCACGTAGCCCGTGTTGTTGTCTGTGTAGGCGGTGGAGCACCTTCCAGAAGATAATGTGCAAACTGGCTGGCTGAAGTAGCCCGTGCTGCTGCTCGCCGTCCAATTGATTGTGCCAGTTGCGTTCAACCCAGAAACTGTAACACTGCAGTTCGCAGTCTGATCAACTGAGACAAGGTTGGGTGAGAGAGAAATCGAGGTTGTAGAATTTGAAGAACTTACAACAAGCGTAATGGTGTTTTGAATGTAAATCGCCGTATAATTCGGGAAGTCAGCAGCGGCGTCCTCTTGCCACGTGCCAGTGAACGAGTAGGCTCCAGGAGCAAGGTCGCCAGGGTAGAACTGCAACCAGAAAAAGCTGGACATCGTGTCTCCTGTGCTGTTATAGTACGTGAACTGAGTCAGAGGCGGGTTTGCAAAACCTGAGGCGTTTGTCTCCAGAGTGAAGTTGTTTTGTGCGGGGTCCAGGAACGCGTTTTGGGCTGGCAAGGGATAACTGCTCCAATTTTCGGCCTCCCATCCGTGGCTAACATATACGTAGTCGGAGCAACTAACATACTGGACCGAACCATTGGTGAAAAGGTTAACACCGACGCCTACCCACGGAAAGGTCGGGTCTGAGGCGTAGAAGTTCGCTCTCATCTTTGGCAAGGTTGTTGTGAGAGAGCTTGCCGCAGAAGTAATGGATGAAATGTCGCCAGAGACGAAATTCAGTGTGGAGAAAATCGATAAACACAAAATTCCCACTATTATCACTGCTAACGTTCTCTTCATCTTCCTTTCCCCTGTGAGAGGTCAATACGTGTTGACCCGTTGCTTGCATTTAGCTTTTTCCATTTTGAGATTCTCACTCGGCTCTAGAGAGTTGCAGGAATAATGGTTGTGATTATCACCTCTTCATCTCTTAACGCGCGGTACTGGGGTCAAGGATTTGGGCCGATTTCCGGGTGGCAGAAATACTGGGTCCGCACCATTCAAAAAGTCTTTAATGTCCAAACTATCCAGCACAGGAATGAAATATAAACCGATTATCATGAAAAATGATTAGACCGCAAGCCTTAATTCCCAATTTTGCATAAAAACCAGTGTGGCGAATCTGAAATGGACAACGAAGACGTGATCATGGTTTTCGATAAGCCCCACTTCATCGTTAAACTCCACCAGACCTTGTTAGAGGTCGACCTTAAAGAAGGTGTGAGGAAAAAGATGGAAGACTTTCTAGAAAGCAACCCGCATCTGAGAGAAAGCCTGGGCCTCCTCTTCCAGAACGTGATTCCTCTCGATGTTCAGCTCAAAAACATCGAGTCGGTATGGTTGAATGAGGATGGGCACGTAAAAATTGTCATTCCCCACCGAAGAGACATAACCATCCCGCTTGAGAAAGATGAATCCACGAAGCTGGCAGACAAGCTGAATGAGCTGATTCCCATAGAGAAAGCGAAGGAAGCAGAAAAGATCTTGGCTTCTTCTAGTGCTGAAAGGGAATCAGAAGAGAGAAGAGCTGAATCCAGATTCATGGTTGATGAATCCGAGCGGCAAAGATAGAGCGCGCACGCGCAGCATGCCGCTGAAAAAACCGTAACGATAAATCAAGCGGATTCCAGTAGGCAACATTGTTTCACACCAGTATTCATAACGTTCTTCTGCTTCTTTCTACAAGAATTAACCACGCTAGGATAGATCAAAACGAGCACGTTTTGCATTAGATAACAAACTAAGCTAAAGAGTTGCTGATTGAACCTTTATTTAGTGTTGAACCGATTATCTAAGCTTGTCAAAGGTGAGATGAACATGGCCGACAATTTTGAGGAGAAGTTCATCAAACCAATCATAAATGCTTCTTACCCGGGAACTTTGGCGGGTTTGGCCTTAGCAGTGCTTCAGATTACTACTAATATCCCGTGGTATACGAGAGATGTTCTCTTGACGGGTGCCTTAACGTTTCTCTTGTCAGCTTTCTTTCTATTCTTTTACACAATCTATCCCGCACGGAAAAGATTCTGGACGATTGCTGCCACAGCATTCCTGATAGGACTTTTCTGCGCCATACTGGCCACGCTGCTGTTTTTCGCTGTTTCATAGCCGCCGATATGACTTCATGCTGGTGGCTGATGATTTCAGAAACTAATCTTCCCGTATTACCTTCGAAAACTTCGAGCGCGTTCCATTCAAACGACACGATTAGAAAAGCAGTAAACTTTGGAGAAAAAGGGCCAACTCTCATAGATATGAGGAGTCGTGGGGCTGAACAGGCTTTGGTCTTTCACACCCGTGGGTTGCAATGTTTCTGAAAGAATCTCTCAACCCAACCTTCACTCACAACTTCTACAGAATTTTCCAATAGCGGGCGCTAACGACAGAAAGATATTACCACTCCAAATATGAACATGTCTAAACTACGTTTGACCTTTCAGCCAGCCGCGAATTCCGAGCTCTTTCACAGTTACAGGTGTTTGTTGCAGTTCGCAGGATTTGTGTTCGCCTGTCTCATCCATATATTTGATTTTTGGGGCAAATGTGAATTTTCCTTTTCTCTTGGGCTTCAGTGTCAGTTTCATTTCCGCCGTTTCGAGAGGCGCCAGTTTTCTTCCTTGCAGGTTGAGTCCTGAATCGTTGATTATGCATTTTTCAGGCTTCGCAATCAAATCGAACCCTTCAGGAATCAGTTGGTCAATGCCCATCAAGAAGGCTATTTCTTTGCCCAGGTTGGCTAACTGGATTTCCAAATCAAGGGCCTCTCCAATCATGAGTTCTTTTTGGTGAGCTACGAGGTTTGCTTGGACATATGCCCGCTCAAACTTAACAATACCGATCGGTTCTTCCACTGTCATGCCGGGAGACGACATCATACGAGTACTGGACGCCTCCATAGGAACAGTTAACAACTCTCCTAGCGTTAGCGCAAATTCGCGTTTTTCCCTCAACTGCGATAAACTTCCCCGAACTTCGTCTCTTCTGCCCATATAACCCGCTTTTTCGAACAGATTAGCTGACCTTTCTAAACACTTTTCTGCCAGCGAATATGCTTTCAATTTCTCGTTCGGATTGGCCTCTGTTTCCGCTTCGGTCATATAGTTAGTGGCGTCAAACAGCATTTCCGTCGCGCTCGTCCACGAGGAGGCAGTGTCAAGACCAGCCTTCAAATAGCAGTTTGCTGCGTTTTCAAGGTACTGTTTTGCTCTTGAGAGATCGTTTCTTTCCCTCGTTGCTTCGAACATGGTTCCATGTTCCAATGCTTTGCAGAAAGCGCCGTTGCCAGCGGCCAGAAGCGCAGTCTTGTCTTTCATGCTTTGCTCTTTCGCCTTTAGAAAAAGCTCGGAAGCTTCGCAGTAGAGTTCTGGCGAGATTCTGCTGTCGGCCATCTTCATTTTTTGCCAAGCGCGGCACATGAAAGCAATTTGCTTTATCTCTTTCTCATCAGGTGCTTTCTCCAGTATGCCTTCAAACACGGTCGCAGCTGACCCGTACTTCGTGGCGCTTTCAGCATGATCTCCGTTTCTGTCAGCTATCCTTGCTTCCTCTACACTTGTTCTTGCAATGCAATAGTCTTTTCTTTGAAGAGATGCCTTGCATAGCTCTATTGCTTTTTCTTCTTCGTCGGGATTCTCGATCTTGTTGATTTTTTGTTCAAAAGTTTCTCTGGTTTCTTTGAAGAGTTCTGCTGACTTATTGAAGGCTTCTATCGATTCCTTGTAATGCTCTTTTCTGCTCAAGTCCTCGGCCTTTTCAAGCAATGACCAAGCTTGGAAGTTTGATGAAAGATAACCCCATCGCTTGGAGGGCTCCAAAACAGTTGCCACTTTTTCGTAGCGCCTTGAGGCATCAGCATAGTTCTCATGATCGTGATCAGATTTGGCTCTTTCAATCTCGCTCCAAGCATTCATATAGGCGGCGTAGTCCAAGCAGAAGTCTGCGAAGTGTGGAATACTTTGAGATGCCTCTTTATACTCGGCAAACGCTTGCGCAAAGTGTTCTGCCGCTTTGATCTGTTGACCTAGACTGTCTTGATTAATCGCCATTTTCCAGTAAGATTCCGCGGCGCGGCTTGGCAGAGTAACCTTTTTGTATAGCTTAGCGGCGCCATCGTATGCCTCAATTGCTTTTTGCAGGAATTTTCCGTCTTTAGTCAATATGAAAAGCTCATTTAGGATTTCTCCAAGGGAATCTTCGTAGGCTGCCACGGTGGCTATGTTTGTTGGCACTGGACGAGAAAATATCCATCTCTTGCAATGAGCTACACTGTCCTCTAGGTCTAATGCAGCGCTTTTGAGCAAAACTTCCCTCTTCTCGTTATCGGTTTCTACTTTGATCATATCCCGCTTTATGAGCCCCTCGTAATTCTTGTTGACTCCAGTGAGCCAATCGTTCGATGGATATGCTTTTTCCACGAGCTTATCGATGTCGTACCTGTAAACCAGAGCTTCCTCGAGCAACTTTTTCTTTTCATCTTTGTCGACTTCAAGATTAGAGTAGAAGTTTAGAGCTTTGCTCAAACCGTGAAGCGCGGAGCCCAGAGCATCAGGAGAACCTGAGTTTTTCGCGTGTTCTAATCCTTTGCGACCAGCTTCTATTGCTTTTCTAAGAATTTGTCTTCTCTCTTCTGAGCTGAGGTCAACGTCTGATCCTGAAGCTGAATAGCTTTCAGCATAGAACAAGTAGGTTTGTGCAAGGTAAAAATCTTGGGAAACCAATTGAAGACAGCGGATTCCATGTTCCGAAAATTCGATGATCTTTCTGTGTCCTTCCTTTTTCTTGTCAGGGTCCCCTTCCCTCACCGTCTTCCAATCAGTCACAAATTCAAGGAGATAGTATGCTACTCCTTTCAAATAATTGTCTCTTATCGAGGTTCCCTGCTTCAACATCTCCTCGGCATATCTAAGCGAGTCTTCAACCTTTTCTGTGAAGACAAGAGTGGAGTAGGTTGCTGCCCAATTTGCCATCGCCACGAGGCAAGGATTGTCTACTTGCTTCGACAGTTCAAGCGCTTTCTCTGAATAATCAAGACTTCTCTGCACAAGTTCTTTGCGGGCTCTCTCTTCTTGTTCGGTGAAATTCGCCGCATACCAGTTCAAAAGACTAGTCGTGGAATAGGCGCAGAGCAACTCTCCCTTATCCGCAAGCTTCGACAAAGCACTTATCGCGTCGAGACCGCTATTGACCGCCTCTTGAGTTAGGTTTTTCAATTCTCTCCAATCAGATGCAATGTACAGTCTCTCGAAAAAACAAAGCAACAGGTCATTGCACATTTTTCCATAGCTCGCTTCATCTGCGGCCATTTTGTAATTTTCCAAGCTTTCTTTTCCAAGCTTCAGACATTCATCGAGCGTTGCTTTCTTTTCCGCAGGGGTAGATGCCAGCCACGAACCGACAAAGTCGGCAACAGCTTCGCGTTGAGCTTTCTTTCCTTGATCTTCAGGTGTCTCCGTGTTTTCCAGAGCCTTAGCTGAATGCTTGTAGGCTTCCACTGCTGATTGTCGCAGTTTCACAAATTCATCTGTGTTCTCAGCTTGTCTCGACGCGCAGGTATAGCAGAAGCCGATTTTCTCCCATGTGTCGCCGATGAATGAGGTGTTCTCAGGGCTGGAAAGCAATAATTGCTCGTAGCATCTGGCTGCTTCAAACCATTCGTACGTTCTCTCGTGTTCTTTTGCTTTCTCAAGTTGCGCAATTGTGTTGGCGCGTGAACTCATCTCTTATCAACTCTAGTTATCGACAGGGCGTATGAAAGGATTTCGCATGATATATTTGTCGTTTCTTTTTTTGCCTATTGCATAAATCGAAGCTCGTTCATGCACTTTCCAAAGCGCGCGCAGTAAAGGTTTGGGTTAGCGTAAATTCTATCTTTCTTTTCTGCAGATCAAGGCGCGTCTTTTTGCGGACTATGACTGCTAGAAGGGTTGCGGCCATGAGTAGTGGAATGAACATGAATGGTTGAAATTCTGGAGTTTCGGTTACTACTATCCAGTTGTTCCATTGGTTCCAATCGTCTGTATTTGTTCCCATGTATTCGTACAGCCAAAGACAAAAGCCTACCAATTGTGGATGTTCATAGTCCGTAAGATACCTGTCTACTTGCTCCAGTTGCCATGCTAAGGGGTATTGGTTACCGTAATAGTTCATTATTCCCATAATCATGGGCGAAGCCGGTGGAGTATTATGCCCTTGATACTCGCCAAAATCCTCCTGCCAAGAAACTGCCGCCTGCGAACTTTCCAGGGTTGAAACGTCAGAATAAAACATTGAGACTATGTAATCCATGTGAAGATACTGATTAGTGTCCTGCTGCCAATCCAAAGCCACGTCCGCCGTCATCAGTTTGCCCAATCCATGCAAAACTGTCGTGCAGTTATTCTCGTAGTCAATGTAATTTTGCATGGTTCCGTTCCAATCTTCGATATCGTCGTTGTATCCGTCAAATCCTTTGTTCATGCATGTAGTTATTTGATCAAAAAGATTCTGTCTGTTGGCAACTGAGAGGTTCATCGCCCCATCACTTTCCACCCAGGCCAAAACTTTTATGTTGACAGCGTGCAGAGCATTGATCACCGTCGTAAAAACAGAATCGTTCTCATTGTACACGATACTGCTGGTATCAGCGTTCCAGTATCCACCAAAGACGAAAGCAAATTTCATACTTGCCTGGCTCAAATCATCCACAACTTTTGTAAGATTCGCGCTCAGAATATTCGGGTTCATCTCAACCCAACTCGCGTCCTGTATCCAAACGGCGTTCACTGAATATGTCGACGCGTGAACAGTCACCGGAAACGAAAACATGTTGACCAGAAGTGCCACAAAAAAGGCTGCAGCGGCAACTTTGGATTTTCTCATGAAGTTCGTCTCATGCAGCCGTGCAATTATCCTTTGTGAAGTTTTGCTCTAGAAAAAAGTTCTGGGTTGCCCTGAGGCCACAAACAGCTCGCGCCAAATATTCTAACCGATTTTAGAAGAGTCATGGTTAACGAGTCTCGCAGTTTTTCATATCCATCCTCTGCGTTTGAAGATTATCGCAAGGGTCGCAGCTACCGCAACCATAATTGCAATCATAATGTAGAAGCCGTAAGGACTGCTTGCTTCCGGGATGAATCCTGTTTTGAAGTTCGTTCCGTAGATTCCAGCGATCAAAGTCAGCGGAAGAAAAATCGCAGAAATTATCGTGAGAACCCTGATTATATTGTTAGTGTTTATAGTTTGAACGTTTACCAATATGTCTCGGATGTTGCTCATGTCTTCTCGGTGAGTGTCGACAACCTCCACCAGTTGAATTGTTCTGTCGTAGAGGTCTCCGAAACGGGAAAGGTTCGTTCCGTGCACCAGTGCAAATTCTCCCCTCGTTATTCTTCCCATAATCTCGCGAAGCGGGCTCAAACTCTGCCTAAGGCTCACCAGTCTCTCTCTTATCTCAAAGATTTGCATTCTAAAATCGCTTGTCGCCAGCTTTGGTCTTTCTCTGAAAAGCCCCAAAGCTTTTTGACTCATGGCTTCAATCCTTTCGAAAACCAAGTCTGAAACCGGGTAATATTCGCTGGTGACCAAATCCAAGAAAATGTACAACATAATGTCCGTAGAGGGTACGAGTGAAAGCGAGAAATAGCCGTGAGTGCTTATTTTGTTGTAGACAGCGCAGGTCAGTTCTGAGTAGCCCTTATGCAGCGTTATTATCCATCTTGAACAAACGAGCATCGTCAGGCGTTCCATTTTCCCGTCAGAGACAAAACTTTTCTGATTTGGGAAATTAAGAAGGCAGAACATGCGATCTTCATGTTCATCAATTCTTGAGCGCACGCCTTCTTGGGTAAGTTCTTGAAGGTTGTGTTCGTCTATGTCAAAATAATTCTCAAGCTCTTTCACTTCGGAGTCGGTTGGGTCTTGTGCGTCCACCCACAGAACTTCATTCTTGTTAATTTCTTCAGGCAAAGTCTCTAAATTTTCTGATTGCCATCTACCTGTTTCGTGTTCCTTCAGCAGAGTAACTGTTAGCAGCTTGCCACCCTCAGATCATGCTATTGAGAATTCTCCTTTCTAAACCTAACCATCGTTTGTGGACCCGCCGCGCGCCTATGGTGGATTGCTCTTTTTCGGTGCCTCTTTCTTGAACAAGCCCCATGCCACAAGTATGATACCTATTAGCAATAGCGCTCCGATCGCGCCGTAAAAATACCACTTGTTTTCAACGCTTCCGTAGACACTTGCGATATGCATATCCTGTACTCCCCCGAGTATCAGAGAGATGATGATCAATACTGCGCCTATTGCCAAAACTGTCATTCTTGTTTTCACTTATCGCACCTGCTTTCACCATATACGAGCTAGAAAGTATTTAACGGTTCAACGCGCGCGAAATGAACGCTTAGTCTATCAATAGCAGTGCTGTGGGTTCGGGTTTTCCCTTGATTGGAAAGGTTATTGGCATACCGGCTTTTTCAGCTGTCTTCTTCATGTTCACTCCAACTGCGTGTTCTGGACAGCGGGCCATCGTCGGATGAAGACAGATTCCAGCTTCCACGTTGCATTTCTCGCATAAACCGCACGAACCTGAAGTAAATCCAACTGCAAACGTGTAACCTTTGTTGAAAGCAGCTTTCTCAAGTTCAAGAACGGCCAGAAGGATTCTCTTCTTATCGTTCTTCCAGTCAAGCCAGAATTTTGATGATTTTTCTCGCAAGTTCTTACTCAGGGTGGGGTCATATTGGCTTCTCAGAAGGCTTCTTGAAACGTCCCTGTCAGCCTCGGCCGGAGACTTGAACTTGACAATCAAAGCATATTTATAGTCTCTCAGCATTTTTCGAAACTCGTCAACCTTCGGAGTGTACGGCGGACAGGTCAGCTTCTTTCCGTAATCGTCGCATCCAACCCTGCATTTTAGAA
The DNA here is from genome assembly GCA_050010755.1 of Bathyarchaeia archaeon. Lineage (GTDB taxonomy): Archaea > Thermoproteota > Bathyarchaeia > Bathyarchaeales > Bathycorpusculaceae > JBEKCD01. The sequence continues at coordinate 52,518 of JBEKKK010000005.1, read as the reverse complement.
CAACCCTGTTTTCAACAACTATTTCCTCTGCAGAAATCACCCTTGCCTCTGAAGCCCCCAGACTCAAAGCCAAAGTTCTGAGAAAGTCAAACCCACGTTTGTCCTTCACCTGAGACCAACCTTCGGATCATCAATAACCGAAACAGAGAAATAGTTACCCAATCAAGGCCTCTTAAGGATTTTGCGTTCTTTCGATGACGGTTGTGAATCACCTTTTTGGGTTAGCCCGCGCAAACTCTCGAATTGATGATTGCCTGGAGAATTAATGAACGCTACATCAGCAAAGATTTTGGTTGATTATGTCACCGCGCTTATTCTCTTTGTAATCTCATCTGCGGATAAGACCATTGCGAATCCTTTTCTCAGAGTCTTCAGCTCTGCTTCGTGAAGAGCTGGATCGTCGGTGGAAGTAACGTCGCTCCCGATTACAACTTTGAATCCTCTCTCGTAAGCTTGTCTGGCGGTTGTGCCACAACAGAAATTCGTCAGTGTGCCGCAAATGATGACCGTGTCCTTCTCCAGGGTCCTAAGGATTGTCTCCAACGGAGTGTCATAGAAGGCACCGTACGATGGCTTTTGAATCACAATCTCCCCTTCCAAAGGGACGACTTCATGCCATACGTTCCCGTCCCTAAACCAGGACGCATCCTTGGACCCTAACTCTCCATAGCGGTTAGACATAAACTTCCCAGCCAATGGACGATCAAAATAATTGTGGGTCCTCGCAAAAACAGTGAAAATAACTGAAATCCCCTGTTTCCTGCAGAACTCCAACAGACGCTTTATGCGTGGCACTTGACGAGTTGCCTCAGGAACCCAGAAAGGCGTCCAATGAGGCTTCACGAATTCATCCTGCATGTCAATAACCAGCAAAGCGCATTTCTCCGGTTTGATATCAAAAACGGGGTTCTTCTCATACGCTCGTTTCGCCAGTTCCAGCACCTCTCGCTCCGTGAACTCGGTGCTATTTGATTGAAATCTTCGCTTCGGCATGACTTAACGCCGCATCATCTTCGCTTATTTGTCTTTTGGGGGTGGACATCTGTTCCCCGGTCATGATACTCCCCCGGCCGTACTTCATCTGGATGCCTCAAGTCAGGATCTCTTCAAGATCGGGACGCTTGTGAGAGAAAGGGCCTTTTTCGTGATGCGCCTCGCGAAGTGTATATCTTACACGCGCCGGCAATCAGCGAGTTCCCATGTCTTTTTTCTTGTTGAGCAAATCTGTGATTTCTTCGAATTCTCCTGTATAGTCCCTGTGTTCCTTGACAAGCCTTCTTAATCTGTTCTGGTTGAAAGTTCCAGTGTATATTCCAAACGCGAAGATGGCGAGGAAAGCCCAGAAAAAGAAATTGTAAAACGAATCCAAACCGTCTGCGTATGCTTCAGCGACAAGGGGAATTAATCCCCCAACAGACGTAGAATACCCGCTAATCATCCCTAAGAGGGCTCCCCTAAGATCGTCCCTGTTATCGTTCACACTCTTGGCCAAACTGGCTTTTCTCTGCCACAGGTTCGAAGTGTCACTATAATCAACAGCACTGGCCAGTTCGTCAAAAGCTTCAACCAAATTCCCTGAACTGTGCACGAGCGCACTGTTCACCTTTTGATGATAGAGCTCCCTGCTCTCCAAGTACCGCTTCTTAAGCGCCACGTTATCCACGTAAGGGGTCTTCCTCTCCCGCCAGGCATACCTGACATTCGCCAAGAAACCCCTTATTTCATCCGCCAGCCCTGCCATGTTCCTCCCAAGTTTTTATTCATAAGAGAATTGCTATTTAAACATGATAAACAAGCAAAATAGGCTCAAAAATGGTTCAAGAACCATAAAGGTGAAATCTGTTTTTTCATGAGCTCAGCTCTCCCCCTAACACTTATACGTGCTCCATCTTTACACCTTGTTGACTCCGCTCGCTAGCCTTCGTTTCCCAGTGTCGCTTCTCTTTCACAGCACCCGCGCTTTTCTGAATGGAAAATTTTAAAAGCTTATCTTGATGTAAGTCGAGTGCTAATTTCTTGGAGATGGACGAAAATGAAGAGAACGTCTAGCCTGATCGTTCTAACGCTTTTGTGCTTATCGCTGTTTTCAGCTTTCGCACCAAGAGTGAAGGCGCAGCAGTCATCCGTGGACTGGTGGCCCACATTCCTTCATGACCTAAATCACACAGGCGACTCCACTTCAGCGGCGCCACTAACAAACACGCTCCTGTGGAGTTACGAGACCCTCGGGAATGTTGCTTATTCTTCTCCCGCTGTTGTGGACGGTGTGGTTTATGTTGGCTCATATGACCACTACGTTTACGCTTTGAACGCCGCAACCGGCGCGTACATCTGGAGCTACAAGACGGGTGGTGAAGTGGATTCTTCCCCTGCGGTAGCCAACGGCATAGTCTACATCGGGTCAGAGGATCACAAGGTCTACGCTTTGGACGCTACCAACGGTACCAAAATATGGAGTTATACCACTGGTGATGAGGTGGAGTCTTCTCCTGCTGTTGCCAACGGTGTGGTCTACATCGGCTCAGACGACAACAAAGTATACGCTTTGAACGCAGCAACTGGCACCAAAATATGGAGCCACGGCACAGGAAACGCCGTAGTTTCGTCTCCCGCGGTTGTAAACGGCGTGGTCTACGTTGGCTCAGAGGACGACTACGTGTACACTTTGAACGCTGCAACTGGCAGCGAAATATGGAGTTATGGAACCCTCGATCAAGTGGATTCTTCCCCTGCGGTCGTCAACGGCGTGGTTTACATTGGCTCAGAGGACCACTACGTGTACGCTTTGGACGCCGGAACTGGCAACAGAGTATGGAGCTTCGGCACGGGTTATTCTGTGGTTTCGTCTCCCGCGGTTGCAAACGGTGTGGTTTATGTTGGCTCAGAGGACGATAACGTGTACGCTTTGAACGCCACAAGCGGCAGCAAAATATGGAGTTACGCCACTGGTGATGAGGTGGAGTCTTCTCCTGCCGTTGCTGACGGTGTGGTCTACGTCGGCTCAGACGACAGCAACGTGTACGCTTTGAACGCTACGACAAGCAGCACAATATGGACTTACGGGACCGGCAGTCTCGTAGATTCTTCTCCTGCTGTTGCCAACGGCGTGGTCTACGTCGGCTCAGAGGACTACAACGTATACGCCTTTGGCGCGATTTCTCAACCGATTCCAGAGTTTCCCAACCAATCGCTCGGTTTTTCATTACTTGCCGCTGTGGCATGTGCCGTTGCAGTAATTGCAACAAGAAAGAAGAGAATAAACGGGAAAATTGTGCAGAAATAGTTATCCAAGCGCGCGCGCAAGCTTGAAAGGGCATTGCCGCTCTTAGAGGCCGAGGCTATTGATCACTCTGCCAGAGTTGGCGTCAATTACCAACACGATTTTGTTCCCCTTGTGGTCGTACTTTGCGAACCATACCGGAACATGCAGCAGCTCTACGTCTCCAACGTCCGACTCGGTGTTTATCGACTGGATCATGTGATATTTTGCGTGCGCCTTTTGTGACTGTAGCTGATCCACCAGGGTCTTTGCCTGGGATTTGGCAACCTCTTCGCTGACGTCCCCGTTGAGGATTTTAACGTCCTTGGGCAGCTTGGAAATGTCAAACAGCGTTCTGCCTTCGAGATCGAATTGGTAGTCCCGCGGCTGATAGTCCGTGAGAGCCTTTAGCGCAATTACGGGGAAGTTGTAGTTCGCGTCCATCTGCTGGGTCTTTCTCATTCCGCCTCTGCCCATCCCCATCCCCATTCCAAACGCCATTATCCGTACCCCCTTCAGACCAAGAACACCGGTCAACAGGCCGCCTGTTCCAAATCCACCCTCGAAAGCGCGCCTGCCTCCTCTTCCTCGCCCACCTCCCCCTCCTCCTCCGCCGAAACCGCCACCCAACCCGCCGAATATCACGCCCATCAACGCGGCCGTTGTAGCAGTTTGGGCAATTTGCTGGGTTTCATCAGTGGCGGTGATGCTCGTGCGGGCCGAGACGCTCACAATCCAGTAAGGCACGAACGTGAGGCTCATTTCCTCCTGCTTGGAGTCTTCGTGAAGATGTCTGTGCAGAAGACCCCTATCCATCAGCGGCGTAATTATCTTGTTCACTTCATCAACGCTGGCGACCTTCAAAAGAAGCATCGTCTGCTTCTGTATGTTAGTCCAACCCTGGTTTCCCAGAGTAACCGCGCTCCCACAATACTCGCAGGTTATCACCATCTCCCCAAACTTGGGCGTGATCGGCGCGCCACACTGGGGACACTTCAGCGACTTTGCCTCCATAGGAGCCACAACGGGCGCAGTCGAGGCAGGAGCCTGCTTTGACTGGGCACCAGTGAGGCTGGTCCCACACTTTATACAGAAGACTGCATCATCCGGAAGCTGAGCCCCACATTTAGGACAGAACAAGTCTTTCTCGCCTCGTCGCAGCCGTTTGCTGATTATCTTCAGACATTTTACCACTCAGAAACCTTTGTCTAACGTTGTTCCTATACATTAGCTATAAATAACTGTTGCCATCTTCAGAAACAATTGTAAACATTTCTTGCTTTGACATCATTGATTTTGGACCGAAACTAAGCACGCGATGCTCGTACTATATGAATTGCCTGCATTGGGCCTATTTCTTTCCGATAACAACAGCGAAACTTGCAGGAGGTGTTTCTAATATGCACTGCTTCTTGAACCCAGCGTCTCTCATCATCTCTTCTAATCTGTGAGGGCATATGGGGTATTCTTCTGGATGTTTTTCTCCGTACTCCTTGCTCATTGCTTCCAAGGCTTGTCTCCAGCTTCTGTCAAATTCCTTTGTCCTTTGAGGATTCCTCCTCCTTAGATCCTGCACGTTTTTCCTGTAATTCTTGCATGGCTTGAACCAGTCGCCTATTACGAGCTTGCCATCTTCTGCAAGAGCCTGATAGATATTTGATATGACCAATTCTTTGTTAGCTACATGATGAAAAGCTAAGCAAGAGACTGCAAAATCAATTCTCCCTATTTCCGCCTTTTCCATAGAAGAAACAATGAAGGCTACGTTACTTACCCTCATTTTCGCAGCTGCCCTTCTTGCTTTTTCTATCATTGACACAGAGATATCGAGACCCTTAATGTGGGATTGAGGGAACTTGTGGGCTAGCTTCAGCGACAACTCGCCGGTGCCGGCGCCCAAGTCGAGAATCTCGCACTTACCATCGTCTATCTACCTCATTATTGTTTGAATAATCCATCTGTAGAAGAGGTATCTATACCTGCTCTGAGCCTCGTACTCCGCGGCAAACTCATCAAAGAATCTCTTCGCTCCTGTCATTCCGAAACAGAACTCCAAATACTAGCTTTGAACTGATTTTATATCGGCAACGCGCCTTGCACCGACAAAATCCAACGCGCGCTGTGAGGAAAATCCAGTCTCTCCCAAGCCTTCGAAAACGGCATGTCCGCAACTTCGATTGTTGTTATTCTGTTTCTCTGGTTTTGGGGAACTGCTCCTTTATTTTTTTTACGAATTTGTTTTCAAAGTCGATGGCTTCCATCATGTTAGTTATTTCATCCATGTCCTCTTCTGGGAAGCTTTTGGCGGGTTTTCCTGTTATTTCGTCCAGTGCGAGGCCGCAGGAGTAAACAATGGTACCTTCTTCCGACGGCGAAATCACGACATGTACGCCTGATCGTTGTGCAGCTTTGACGTACTGTTGTATGCTGAACGGGAAGAGCAGTGTTCTCAACGTCAGGGGCACGAGCGCGCCTTCTACGGCGAGTTCTGTTGTGCTTCCCTCTTTGGTTCTTTCAGTTTTCGTCACCCTTAACCCCATTTCCTTGAAGGCCTTTTGGCAGGCCAAAGCGACATCCTCGACTGTGGCGCCTGGGATGACAAGTTTTCTTTCCAGACAAACAGCTTCATTACTCATTTGAGAGAACACCCCACTCAATGGGCTCTTCCCTGTCTTATTACGTTTTCTGGACATGGAGTGGTCGGCGTAGGGCCTTTTTGGAATATGCTTTCAATGGTGATTGAAACGTGCCCAAATGGGCTTAAAGTCTTTCAAGTCAGCCTTGGATCTTGTCATTCTTTTCGATGTAATCTTTGGCTTTGTCTCCTAGTGTTCGTTTGAGAAGATCCAGTCTAGTGTTCAAGTATTCCTCTCTCAGAATGTCAAAGAAATAGCCGTCCCATTTGCGGCCGTTCACGAAAACTGTTTGTCTTGTCGCCCCGACCTTCTTGAAGCCGCAGGCTTCTAAAGTGCTGTGCGCGCGGTGGTTGTACTCAACGCTCCAAGCTTGGCATCTTTCAGCGTTGAATTGGTTAAACGCCATCTCGAGCAGCCCTAATGTTATTTCTCGTCCTAGGCCTTTTCCCCAGAGATCCTTCTTTCCAATGTAGGTTCCGATGTCAGCTGTCTTGACGTTGCCTCCGTCTTGTCTATTCAGGCGTGCAATGCCAATTGCCTCGTTTGAGTCGATGAGCTCGACGATGAAGTGCAGTTCTTTCTCCTCTTTCATCCAATCCTCATATTGTTTCTCCAGCTGAGTCAAACTGAGAAAATTCAGAGGCCTGCTCCGTGAAAACATAATCAGTTCAGAATCGTTCTCCCACGCGTGCAACAACTTCAGATCCTCCCGTTCGAAAGTCCTAAACCTCACTCTTCCAAATTCGAACACCCAACTCACCTTGGCCAAATTCCCTAAACGAACAGGCATATAACCATTGACAACCAAACACGGGAAAACAGCCAATCGAGCCTCAGCACAAGCGCTGATTCTCGTTTATGACATATATCGAAAATCGGAATAGCGTATTAAATGTCACGATATCATATAATACTTCTAACGCCGCTTGCCTGACGGGGAATCTGTATGTCCAAGAAAGGGTTGTGCGTATGGGTTTTCAGTTCGATGACGTTTATTTCGTTACTCCACCTGACGGATGCAGTTTCCACAGTATTCTTCAATAGCCAATCGCACTTACTAAAGCTGTACCCATACGTTGGACAACAACTCCAGTCGGCGCCTCCAACAATATACCTTTTGGCTAGCGCAGTTGCGACCCTTGTGTTCTGGGGGCTAACCTGCACAGCAGCCTTCGACAATCCACTTGAACTGTTCCTGAAGAGAGTGTTATCGGACGCGAAAAGTCAGTCTGTGGCTGAAGCGCAGACCGTGGCAGAGAAGAGTGAGATACTTGACGCGATGTACGAAACATTGGAAGCTAGCCAAAAGACTCTGACACAAGTTGTGGACGTGGTTCACAACGTGAGGACAGAAGTGAAAGGCATTCACCCCCTATCGATGACCGTTGCAAACATTGAGGCCGAGATGCTCAAACTGAAGAAAGAAGTAAGAAGAATCGACGAAAAAGGAAAACTCCCGCTACTGTGCGCAACTTGTGGAAAACCGGTGTCACTGGAATTCAAACTATGCCCATACTGTGGCGAGACAATAAAGCTGAGAAGCGACACAGTAGTTGCCAAAGCTTACAGGTAACAACCCGCCAGCTCAGGAAGAACGTTGACCACGTCGAAGAACGACGGAATGGTTGCCCCTAATTCTTCATCACTGTTTCCAGAAAGGCTGCCCCGAAGACGAAACGGATCCCGACTATTCTTTTCCGCTTCAGCGAGACACTAAACGGGCATGCCCCACGGATTCCAAGTATTCATGATAAAGCTTTTATTGATTGTCTACTTACAACATAACCTCTTCCACCGAATTAAGGAAAGAAGAAAAGGAACAGGTCACGATGTCGCATATCAAATTCAATACTCGTGCTAGCTTTAATGGGCTAGTGCAACCCGTTTTGTCAAATGCTTTTGAAGATGATGTTTCATGAGTTTGGAGAAGGGCAGTTTTATACTTGTGGACTACGTCGCGAAGGTCAAGGAGACTGGTGAAGTCTTCGACACGACGTTTGAAGAAACAGCCAAGAAGGAACACTTGTTCAAGGAAGGTGACATCTACGAGCCCAAGCTGGTGGTCATCGGAGAAGGATGGGTCATCAAGGCTCTGGATGAAAGTCTCACAACGATGGAGGTAGACAAGGCTGCAGTGGTGGAAATTCCGCCCGACAAGGCCTTCGGTCCCCGAGACCCGGAGAAGGTCAAACGGGTCCCGCTTAGACAGCTGCTGGCCAAGGACATCACGCCAACATTGGGAAAGCGTGTCGAATTCGGCGGCAAAACAGCAACGGTCCGAGCCGTAGGCGCTGGAAGGGTTCTCCTCGACTTCAACCCTGCGCTCGCTGGGAAAACACTCGTCTACGACACGACCGTCAAGAAGAAACTCGAAACAAAGAATGAGAAAATAGCCGCGTTAGTTCACCGTCGAATATCCGCCGTCGAGCAAGGCAAGTTCCAGTTCATCTTGAAGCCAAAAATAGTGAGCATCGAGATGCCAGAAGAAGCCTTCTACCTAGAAGGTATACAAATTGCAAAAAGAGGCATAGCCGCGGACATCCAAAGATTCCTCGAAGGAATAACCACGGTCAAATTCGCTGAAACCTTCAAGGCAGAACCCAAAAAAACCGAGACGAAGCCTGAAACAGAGGCTGAGGCGAAGAAAACAGAGGCTAAGCCTGAAGAAGAGGCTGAAAAAGAAACCGCCAAAGAGGCTCCGGAGGAAACTAAGGGGCAGACTGCCGAAACCGAAGTTAAGACCTAAAGAATCGTATGCGCTCGAGAAAGTAACGCCACAATTTTTTGTTAAATAACCTCGGTTGCTTCAGCCAGGTGTTCGTAGGACTCGCGCTGCAGGTTCAGCTTGTTCAGAATCGTGTATCTCTCTGGTCTTATGGATGTAGCCATTTTCAAGGCTTTGATGATGTCTTCCTTTTCCACGCCGAGCTGTCGGGCGTTGGTGGGAGCGCCTAGCTTCTTCAAAGCGTCTCGTAAATGCTTCCAATTTCCGCCGTGAAGGTAAGTCATCATTATTGTTCCTACACCGCATCTTTCACCGTGCATCCCGTGGTTAGGCCTAATCACGTCGAGTGCATGGCTGAACAAGTGTTCCGAACCGCTGCAAGGACGGCTGCTTCCAGCTATGCTCATCGATACTCCACAGCTTATCAACGCTTCCAACAGGATCCGCAAGCCCTGCTCGTTTCCACTCTTCATCAGACTCACGTTATTCATGACGTGCTTCGCACTCATCAAAGCCAAGCTTGCTGCATATCCCCCGAAATACTCGCTTTTGTCCTCATGCGCCAGCTTCCAGTCTTTCACCGCCGTGAACTTTGCGATGACGTCTTCACAACCGCTCACGGAGAAACGCCAGGGAGACTGCATTATTATTTTTGTGTCTGCCACGATGGCTAATGGTGCCTGAGCCAGAACCGAATAGGGTTTCTCGAAACCCTTGATAGAAGACAGCGGACTCGCGATTCCGTCATGAGACGCCGTCGTTGGGACGCTGATGAAAGGTACGCCTTGGTTGGCAGAGCTGCACTTGGCAACGTCAATCTTGGTCCCACCACCCACCGCAAACACGATCTGCGGCTTGAAAGCCTTGATTCTCTGTTCAACAGCCTTTACGTCTTTAGAACTTGCACATTCAACGAGGAAAGTGTCAACGGTCATTCCTTCTTTCTTCTCGAGAAGCTCCTTCACCCTCTTGCCCGCCACTTTGAAAGTTTTCGAACCCGCAATGATAAGCGCTGATTCCGCAAAACCCAGACGCCGCGAAATTTCGCCTATGCCCTCTATCGCTCCATGTCCAACAATGATCTCTCTCGGAAACTGCATTCGATGATGTTTAAGGGGCACAACAATCACGGCTAAATCGACATAACAACTGTTTTCATAGCGATTTGCATTCAAACCTTAAAAAGCCTTCTCACAGAAGACAGTATAGCACCTTTACATTATCCCTTAGAAACAGCCCTTGTAGGACGTTTCCTTTCCTTCTTACGACAGGTCAAAGATTAGAAGTTCGCCTGTCATGACTCGGAAGAACTCAAAGAAGAAAAATCGTCGTTTAACCTTGAATCTTGATTATCGTCGGTATCGCGTAAGTTACAAACCAATACATGACATACATAAATGCCGCACTGACACCGATTATTCCAAATGGCTCGTGACATATTGTTTTCATCTTGTTGCCTCCCAGTTTATCTGAATATCTAAATCAGTCATGCCGCTTAAGCGGTATTCCGAAACCTACAATATCACAGAAAAAGACCTAAGCTATGCAATTTCTGCCGCGGATGGTTGCCTTGCTTTCTGACAACAACATAGTTGGATGAACTGCCACGCTTACGATAACTCAAATAGACTCACAGAAGAAAAATCGTGGTTTTGTGGAGAGAGGAGTGCGTCATGCCCAAAAACTCGCAAGGAATAGCGAGTGCAAATTATTGGGGAAAGGACAAAATTGGGCATGACGCATCCTTAATCTTATCTTATGATGCGAAACGATTTAATCTTTATGGAAACGAAATGCTTAGTTTGGTATCAAAAACGACTTTGCTTCTTGCCGTCTGTGGAATCCCAAAAAATCAGACTTGACTAAGGCATTAGAAGGAAATGCGATCTGACGACGGTTAACAGAAAAAACTATCAGACGCTAAGTTACCAGAACCTGCGAGCGGGTTCTGTCAAGTCTCCGTCGGATATTTCTTCGTGTAAAAAATCGTCGGATAAACATTGCAACTTCTCTTCATGGAACTTGTATGAACATCCATTTTTTTTCTTTGGTTTGATATTTTGGAATGATTTGGAAACCACATTTCTCGTAAAATTCGTTTAGCTTACCTTTTGTAAAGACAATCACAAGTCTGCACCCTATTTTTTCAGATAATTGTTTTGCATTTTCAAGACACCAAAGGCACATTGTTTTGCCAATCTTGCGTTTTCGATAATCATTACGAGTTGCGAGTTGTCCAACTAGTAGAGCAGGGTAGTCTTTGATTTCAGTTTTGGCACGAAAAACAGACGGCATCCATTTTGCCTCTATCTTACTCATGGCAAGAGTGACAAACCCAACAATCAGATCATTGTACAAAAACAAATATGTAATGCCTAGCTTCTCTTTTTGGTACGGTATTGCTTCTGAATGTATGAATAAGTTCAGTTCCATAGTGTCGTTAGTGCTGCAATCAAAGGAAGTTAGATCATCCGTTTCTTCAAGAATTTTTACCACTAACTCATCAGATCTAATGTCATTTGTTAGTGGCATCGAAAACAAGTCGCTAGGAGTTTTTATTCGATTCTCCTTACTTCATTGAAAACTCGTTCAGCTTCCTTAAAAATTGCGATAGTCTTAGCACTAAGTGGTTTGTCTAGTAATTTCACAAATTCCTTTGCACTTTTTCCTTTTAAAGTTGGCACTGGCTCTGGTCGCATCTTTCCTCACCGCAAGCAGTAGAAGAGTTCCTGTGACATAAGCATTTATAACATGATTATGGCTTGGTGAAATTTCGAGTTGCTGAAAAACACCATCATTCACCCTATCAACCGTTCGAAGTGGTCTTGTAGCATGTTACGTTACCTATTATGTGCTTTGATTCGGTCTGTAAACTCTCCGTTTGGTTTGTCTCCTTGTTAAACTTTCGTTTGGTAACTCATTTTTTCTCTTGTGAGCTTTCTTGGGTCATCGAACCAGCAAATATGTCGTTGTGAGAAAGCAAGGTAATCATCCTGTTAAAGTCGTTGCTGGAACACACCATCGCTTGAAAAGAGTAGCACAAAAAGAAGCCAACAGCATGAACAAGAATTTCAAGGGAACAAACATAAAGTTCGTTGTGAGGAAAGAGGGATGGAACAGAAAACGCTGGTACTCCTAAAATCATTCTCGCCTCAGAGCTTGCAGAGTTTTATCAGTTTTTCGTCAATCACTCTGCGATCATCACACGCTTCCCAAAGCTCATTGCTATATTTTGGGTGTAGCCGTCCGTTTTCATCTGGTTGAAAAGCCCCTGAATGATACATAGTCACTGAAACACCCTCATCCTTAGCTGCCTTAACGGCAGGCACATAATCACCATCGCCAGCAACGAGAAAGGCTTTCTGAATTTGCCCCTTGGAGCTTAGTCGAACTAAATCAACTGCTAAAAGCACGTCCACACCCTTTTGAATATAACCAGCACCACGTGGTCGTTGTTTTCCAAATCTAGGTTCAAAAGCAGGTAGTTTTTGCAGAGCTTGAAAGAATTTTTGCTTTCCAGAATAAAGTATCTTCTGTTCGTCTGTTGGTGGACTTGCCTGATAAGGAAGGCAATCATACACATACGTTCGAAGTCGATGGTAACCTGCACAGATCGTTTCAGAAAACTTGAGATAATCTAATCTGACCTCGGAAAATTCATCTCTCAGAATAGCTGACAGATAGCCGTTATCTAATAACACAACTCCTCGTCCTAATTGAGCCATTAACATCACATCCATGTCAGAAGATTCAGAAAAAGACTTTTGATCTGACGTTCCAAGTGAACGCCAGCGGATAAATACAACCTATAGACAATAGCAGTTGCATATTTAAGATTTATGGAACAATGTTCGTACACCAATACAGATACTGGCTTCATGTTCATGGCCTTATGACCCTCTGGCATTCTCTCTTACTGGCATTTTGTATCAAAGTCATCCATTTATTCTTTCCTTCTACCTCTATTCCGCAAGCTTCACTAGGAGTTTTCCCATCAAGCCCTTCATGTGGCCTAATGTAGTTATGAAAAAGCTGATAGCCTGTTAGTATTGGTGTTTCTTTGGTTTTGAGCCCTCGCATTGTTTTCTCTCGGTCTCGAATTTCTCCATTAAGACGTTCCATTTTGTTGTTGTTCTTGTCTCCTTTGATAGTGATGTGTCTGATGTGTTCGGTTCGTGGTTTCGCGTTCGTTCGCCATTGACTCAAATAAGCATCGTGATACGTCATGAGACCATCAGTTATGAGTGTCATGGGTTTCTTTCCCATCAACCGCTCACCCATCTGAAACAGTTGCTTAGCGTCATGCTTCTGCTTTGTTTCTGCAACCTCTTGAGCTATCCAGAAGCGTGTTTCATCATCCATCAAGGCGAAAACGTATTTTATGTCTCCTTTAATTTTCATATATAATTCGTCTGCTCTCCATGTGTCACTCACGTTCGGAATCATCTTTTCAACGTAACTTTTCATCAATGCGATGTATTTGGTGATCCAGTTATAGACTGTCTGGTGCGAAACATCAACGCCTAAAAGTCTAAGAGATTTCATCGTGTTTCTCAACGATTCTCCGCTAAAATACAACTGCATGGCAGAAGTTACAGCTTGAGGATTATGCTTCATTTTTTCAAAGCCTATGTTAAACGTGAAATTATGCTTGCAATCCTTGCAGTAGAAAATCTGAATCTCTCCGCGCTTGTTTTTTCTCACACCGTCCTTGACGATGTTGGACGAACCGCAAAAGATGCATTCTGTCAAATTTTCTACGGGCTCGATTCGTCTTATTGTCTCTCTTAGTGAAGCTGAAAACTCTACGGCGAAAATGTGCTTACATTTCACATGGCGATAAACGTGATCTGGGCATTGGCAGAACCATTCGTCTGAAACCTTGAACACTTTGTATTCATGATCGTTCGATTGTGATTTGACAGTGTAGGTTTCGGCATCTATTCTCTTGACTTGATTTCTTTGGTGTGCTATTTTCATGCCTCGTTGTTCACGTTCATCCATCGCCATATACTACACCACTACTATGTAGTATAGTATTACTAACTATTAAAGCCTTGTGGTAAAAATTTAAATACTACAGAATTACAGTTACTATTAGATGATTAAAGATGCAACCGAAGAAAATCGGACAAAAAGAAATCGTGACCTCGCTGAGAGTTAACCCTGAACTGTGGAAACTGGCAAAAATCGAAGCCATAAAGCAGGGCATAACCTTGGCAGAACTTGTAGACAGATCCCTGAAAAAAGAATTGAAACTAGAAAAAGGAGAGTGTTAAAAATGCCTGAAGATTCAATGATAAACAAGACATATCAGGTGACTCCCACTAAAATCATATCCAGAAGCAATAGCTTCGGAACATTAGCATCTGACCATGCTATAGTCTCGCTTAATATGGATACACAACTTTGCACCTTCACATTCTTTCAAACACATTTCATAGGAAAAATCGATGAAAGAGGAATAGTCATGAATAGCATTGAAGAAGAAATGGTTATGGAAGTGAAGATGCCATTCAGGACAGCATTTTCTGTAGCAATGTACATTGCCAGCATGGTCAAAGAAATGCAAGGCAAACCATATTTGAAAGGTGTCTTTTTCGGTCCAGTTGCAGTACAGCAGGATCCGAAACCAAATGAAGAGAAGAAAACATGATAACGTGTCATTTGTGCAGTAAAACCTTCAAAACAGTTGAGGATTTCGAGCAACACATAAATGACGATTGTACGAGCATAACCGAAGAAGATACAATAGAATACGTTGGCACACAAATAGTACATCCTGATGGCACAAGCGAATTTAAGGCACTCTATCCAAAGCCATCCGACGAATTTTTACAGCATAAGAAATCCTTCAAAGACTTTACAGAACCTGCGAGCGCAATGTTAATTAATACCTAGATCATGATTAGAGGATGCTACTTCCTTGGGAAGTAATTTGTCTGCATTCAGATTTTGGGAGACAGAATTTAAAATGGCAAGCAACAGTGATGTGATGAACAAGCTAGCGTTGAAAGGGACGACAACATTGGGCGTCGTCTGCAAAGACGGCGTAATCTTGGCCTCTGACACGCGCGTAACCATGGGTTTCTACGTGGCTCACAAACGCGGAAAAAAAGTGTATCAGATTGACGATCATTTGGGCATGACGATTGCTGGAAGCGTAGCCGACGCTCAAAAGGCAGTTGATATACTAACTGCTAACGCTCACCTTTACCGCGTTAACTTGGGGAGACGTATGCCCGTGAACTCTGCTGGGAGGTTCTTGTCTAACCTGCTGTTTTCAGCCAGATACGTGCCCCTCTTGGCTCAGGTTCTCGTGGGCGGTGTGGATGACACCGGACCGCACGTGTTCTCGATAGACCCCTTTGGCAGTATGACGGAGGAAAAGTATGTTTCCACGGGTTCAGGATCCCCAGTGGCTTATGGTATACTGGAGGACAAGTTCCGCGAAGGTTCGACCATTAAGGAAATGTTGCCCGTGGTCGCGAAGGCCGTTGAGGCTTCAATGAAGCGAGATGCGGCAAGCGGAGACAGCTTCAATGTCGTCGTGATAGATGAGAAAGGCTACCGAGAGTTGACGGACAAAGAGAAGAAACAGCTTCTAGTCGATTGAGGAAGTTAAAAGGGTGCACGACTCGAGCAGGGAAAAGATAGAAATCACTCAGTACATTCTGGGGCATGTGCCGAAAGAGGCTGAGGTGACGAGGATAGAGTATGAAGGTTCAACGCTTGCTGTTTACACCAAGAAGCCTGAAGTGCTGGTTGAGCAGAGCAGTGTCGTCGCCAACATTGTTAACGTGATTAGGAAACGAATAGTCATTCGCTCTGATCCTTCTGTGAGGCTTCAGGAGGTCGAGGCTGAAAAAATCGCGAAGGACATAATCTCGCCTGAGGCAGAAGTAACGGACATAAACTTTGACCCCAGCTTGGGCGAGATAATAATAGACGCCAAGAAGCCTGGGCTGGTGATAGGCAAAAACGGGACGGTTCTGCAAGAGATAATCAAGCGGACCAAGTGGCGGCCGCACGTGCTGAGAAGCCCACCGTTGAAGTCCAAGATCATTACTCACATGCGCCATTATCTGCATTCTGAGAGCAAAGAGAGAGAGCGAATTCTGCGAACCGTCGGGGAAAGAATTTTCAGGCCTAAGGCTTTTGAGGTTGGAGACATCAGGATCACGGCGCTCGGCGGTTTTCAAGAGGTTGGAAGATCCGCAATGCTTCTCCAGACACGCGAAAGCAGCGTGCTGCTGGACTGCGGAATAAACCCGGGTTCAACAAGACCTTTCGATGCTTTTCCGAGACTTGACAACCCAGCGTTCGCGATGGAGTCCTTGGACGCGGTCGTTGTGAGCCACGCTCATTTGGACCACTGTGGACTCATACCGTTCCTGTACAAGTATGGCTATGACGGCCCGATTTACTGTTCGGCGCCTACTTCAAACCTGATGACGCTTCTTCAGCTGGACTACTTGGACGTGGCGGGCAAGCAGGGTGTGACACCTTACTATGATCAGAAGGACGTGCGTGAAACTGTGCTGCACACGATGCCACTGCGTTTCGGCGTCGTCACTGACATCGCTCCAGACGTCAGGTTGACTCTGCACAACGCCGGTCACATCTTGGGTTCTGCCATGGTTCACCTTCACGTGGGCGAGGGCTTGCACAACGTCGTTTACACGGGTGATTACAAGTTTTCGAGGACGATGCTTCTGGAGGGCGCAACCACCGAGTTTCCGAGGGTTGAAACCGTGATTACAGAGAGCACGTACGGTGGTCCGGATGACATCATGCCTTCTCGGATTGAAGCCGAGGAAAGGTTGGCCGCTATTGTGAACCAGACATTGGAGCGCAGGGGCAAGGTTTTGATTCCGGTGCCGGCAGTTGGCAGGGCGCAGGAGATTATGCTGGTCCTCGACGGGTACATGAAGCGCGGCATCATGAAGGAGGCTCCAGTTTTTATCGAGGGGATGATTTCCGAAGCAACGGCGATTCACACGGCCTACCCTGAATACTTGGGCAGAGACGTTCGCAACAGCATACTTCACGACGGTGTTAACCCTTTCCAATCAGACTACTTCACAATCGTGGAGCATCCGAGCGTGAGGCAAGAGATAATCGAGGGCGAACCGTGCATAATAATGGCAACATCAGGAATGCTCGAGGGCGGACCCGTAATAGAATACTTCAAGAGCCTGGCAGACAACGCGAACAACTCGATAGTTTTTGTGAGCTACCAGATTGAGGGCACGATGGGAAGAAGAGTCCAGAAGGGCTTAAGCGAAGTGGCCCTGATGACGCCGGAGGGCAAAATGGACGTTGCCAAGGTCAGACTGCACACGGAGACGATTGAAGGCTTCTCGGGGCACAGCGACAGAAGGCAAATATTCAATTACATAACACACCTGCAGCCGAAGCCGGAAAGAGTGGTCGTTTGTCACGGTGAGCGGGCCAAGTGTTTCAACATGGCTAATTTCATAGAAAGACGATGCGAAGTTCGGACGATTGCTCCAGCGGTTATGGAGACCTTCAGGCTGCTGTAGGAATAGGCTCGTTGGAAACAGATGTTTTTTCTCGCCAAATCTTCACGTTTGGAGGACAAACTACAACGCGCTCTTCGCCCAGCCTAGCGATGTCCCCTCCCACGGATTCCGTGAACTCGGTCAACTCAGACACGGCGCGTTTCACGTCATCGATGCTCTTGTTCGCGAGGGGGGTTATCCTCAGAATGAGAATGTTTCCCGACTTTATCTCGGACTTTACGGATTCGATGTCCGACAGTTCACGGAGAGGCATGGCTTTCAAGTAGGCTTTGCCAGAACCGTTCTTAGCGTCAGCTTCCTTCTCGTCCTTTTTGGGCTTCCGGAGCAATCCACCCAATCCTGGCAAACTTTTCCTCTCTTTGACTTTATTCAGGGTTCAAGAGTTTAAGCATTTCCCAAGACATACATATGGAATGTTATGCGAATTGACTATTAAAGTGTTCTAGAAACCCATGTTTACACAGGCAAACCTTGCGAGTCCACAATGAAGAAAAAAGAAAGAAAATGATGTGCAATAAGCAAGCTTCCGCTTTTCTTAAATTGACAAAGTTCAGAGCCTTACTAGAATCTGAGCCCTTGTGTTTGGGTACTCGACGCATTATCGTTCAAGGATCGGACTCAGATACAAGGTGAATGCACGTCTTGACTTGAGACGAAATCGTTGGCCACGGAGCCGATCAGCTGCACTCGGAGCGCGCAGGCCTCACATCGTTGATGGGGTGGGAAAGGAGAGAAGGGAGAGAAATAATTGATGGCATGTTAGACCCCCAGTTTCCTTTCCCCCATAGGTTAAGCGTAAAATCAACTATACAAGACTTTTTCCATTCTCGGATGTGCATGAAATCTCCGGTATTTGTATCATTTGCGAATGTCTTGTCAAGTGAGGTTTAGGATCTTGTGAGGGCTTTTGGCTGTGTCAGATCGCTGCGTTGATTTGTTTCATTAGGCTCCAGGCTTTGTCTCCGACGTAGTGCACGTTTTTGATGACTGCGCCTTGTTTGGTGTTCCTTGCCTCTTCTGCGCCGTAGAGTGCTTCGCCGAGCGCGATTGGTTTGCCGTGTTTCTCATCTGTTACGAGGACGAAGTCGCCTTTCTGGAATTCGCCGCTGAACTTTCTGATTCCGGGTGCCATTACGTCGGCTCCTTTGCAAACATGGGGAACGGCTCCCATATCCACGGTGGCTTTCGGCGCTCGGTCGAGGAATTCTTTGAAGGTCAGTGTTGGGTAAATGTTTTCTCCGCTTTGTGCTAGCGCCGGTTTTCCGTCAATGAGAAAGACTTCGATAGATTCTCCACGGACGACTTCAACGTTGGCCCTGTCTTTCAACGGTTGTTCCAAGTAGATTCCGAATCTCTTCGAAGCCTTGTCCAGAATTTCCCTGGATTCCCTCGCTTTCAAGAAGTATCGTTTGTGTTTCTCAGACATTCCGGTTCTCTCTTGGATAAGGTTTAAATGTATAGCTTTAGGTATAAATGGGTTGACATCATGGGTTTGAGGCTTCAAAATGAGCGAAATGACGACTGAGATACTTGAGCAGAACTTGGGAAAAATCGTACTCGTGAGACTGAAGGGCGGAAAAAACCTGCGCGGAAGACTCAAAGGTTTCGATCAACACCTGAACCTAGTTTTGGAAGAGACAGAAGACACCACAACCTCTGAGAACGTTAGGAAACTGGGACAAATAATCGTCCGAGGAGACAACGTAGTCCTAATTTCACCGCCGCCAAGGTGACACCGTTGGGAAAGGGAACACCCTCCTTCGGCAAACGCCAAGGCAAAACCGTCCACATAAAATGCAGGCGATGCGGAAGAAGATCATACCACGTTCGCAAGAAACGATGCGCAGCCTGCGGATACGGAGCAACACCCATCCTAAAAACCTACTCATGGCGAACCAAAACCCTCCACAGAGAAAGAACACGCTAATGAGTTGCGAAGGCTATAAGATGATTTGTCAGTAGCACTTTCAAACAGTGCTTCCTAGGGACGCGTCAAAAACCCTTCAACCAATTTCTTGAGAAGAAAACGTTAAAAAACTGAAGCGATGATACAATAACAATTCACGTGTCTGAGGATTGAGAAGAAAAGAAAATGAAGAAAAGAATAGCCGTTACATACATGCTGGCTATGTTCATCTTCGCCGCACTAATGTACTTTGCAACTTCACTGCATTTTCCTACAAGGAGGAGTTGAGAAGAAAAATGAAACACAAAAGGTTCTATTCATTTCTTGCTGTCTCATTAATTCTTTTCACACTGTTGATGTTAATGACTCTGAGAGAAGCGCGCGCACAGCCCCCCTACATTGTGACTTTCAATCAAAATGGGTTAGATGGCGATGCCGGAAGCAATACGGTTCTCACGTTTAATCAAACAAACTATGCTTGGAACAATTTGCCAAATGCCTTTGAGGTTGACGATGACGTAACTACCTTCACGTGGGCACACACCGTCGCAGGCATTTCTGGCGAGCAGTTCGTCGAGACTGGAGATAACGGCGGTCTTACTTCGCCTATAACGGCTTCAGGGACGGACGTTGCCGACTACACAACTCAGTATCTAGTGACATTCTCCAGTTCTGGTCTTGACGCTGATGCTACTGGAAACTTGGTGAGCTTCACCGTTACCGGCGGCTCATATTCTGGTGCTACTAGTCCGATTGGCGTCTCTGGCGGTTTCATCTGGGTTGACAATGGTGCGACCGTTACCTATAACTTCATTAACGTTACGAGTAGCATAACTGGCAAGCAGTATCGGTTTGAGAGCGTTTCTGGTTCTGCTTCTCCAATTACTGTTTCTGGCGCTACCACGTTAACTGGCGTCTATGTGACCCAGTACCAATTGACGGTCACGTCGGCCTATGGCACAACAACTGGACAAGGTTGGTATGATATTGGTTCCACGGCTTATGCGGGACTTACATCTGGCAATGTTTCGGGTGGTACCGGTACTCAGCACGCATTTACTAGTTGGGGTTCCGACGCTTCTGGAACAAATTACGCTCAGAGCAACCCCATAACGATGAGCGGTCCTATGACTGCCACAGCGAACTGGCAGACTCAGTACCAAGTGACTTTCACTCAGACAGGGTTGGACAGCGATGCTGACAGCGACATTGTACTCACATTGGCGGGAACGCCCTATGGTTGGAGTAATTTGCCTAGTAACTACTGGGTTAACAGCGGATCGATCTTTGCGTGGACAATCAACGTGTCTGTCAGTTCGGGCGAGCAGTTCTTCAAGACTGGCGGTTCTGGCAGCCTCACTTCGCCAATACAGACTTATGGAACTTCCTCAGCCACCTACCAGAAGCAGTATTATTTGACTGTGTCTTCGACGTTCGATACGGCTACACCTGGTACTGGTTGGTTTGACCCTGGCTCCGTTACCGAGTCTGTTACTTCTCCGTTTTCAGGCGGCTCTGGCACGCAGTACTTGTGTACTGGCTGGACAGGCAGCGGCAGTGTTCCCGCTTCTGGCAGTGTATCGTCTGTCACCTTTACAATCAGCGCGGGTTCTTCTATAACTTGGAACTGGAAGACTCAGTATCAGGTTACGTTCAGCCAATCGGGGGTTGCCTCAGACTTTTCGGGCACGGTGGTGGCCGTTGAGGGCATCGATTATGGTGTAAGCAATCTTCCTGTTAGTTTCTGGTACGACAGCGGCTTCTCTCCCACTTTCGCCTTCACGTCCTACCTAGCCGTTGGTGCGACCACCAAGCAGTACGTTTATACAAGCACATCGGGAGGTCTGACAATTGGCCAAAGCGGCAGCTTAACAGTCACAAGCGGGGGAAGCGTGATTGGCAACTACAAGACCCAATATTATCTGAATGTATCATCTCCATACGATTCACCTTTTCCTCAGAGCGGTTTCTTTGACTCTGGTTCTGGCATCACAGAATCTGTCACTTCTCCCGCCTCTGGTGGCCAATACGTTTGCACCGGCTGGACTGGAACGGGAAGCGTTCCATCCTCGGGAACTTCGACCTCTGTCACCTTCACGATAATGGCGCCTTCGAGCATAACTTGGGTTTGGCAGTCGTCTGTAGGGCAGCTCACGTTGACTATTTCTTCACTTCATGATAGTCCGAACCCGACTGTGGGTCAGCACTTGTACACTAATGGTTCTTCGGTTACCTGTATTGTTGTAAGCCCTGTTACTGAGGGGGACAATGTCTGGACCTGCACTGGCTGGACGGGTACGGGCTCTGTTCCTACCACTGGTTCTAACACCGTTGTGACTTTCACAATCACTCAGGACTCAACTATTACTTGGAACTGGGTTAGCGCGCCTATCACGCACAACCTGACAGTTGCCTCGGCCCACGACAGCCCCAACCCAAGCGTCGGAGTCCACTCGTACAACGACGGAGCCTCCGTCACATGCAACGTGTCCAGTTCTGTCGTTGAGAATGGAACTCTCTGGACGTGTACTGGTTGGACAGGTACCGGCTCTGTCCCAGCGGTCGGATCTGGCACTTCGGCAACGTTCACGATAACTCAGGACTCAAGCATAACGTGGAACTGGCAAGGATCACCATTGCAATACACCTTGACTGTTAACTCGCTCCACGACAGCCCAATCCCAAACGGCGGCCAGCACGTCTACAACGCCGGCTCCAACGTCATCTGCAACGTAACCAACTCTGTGACAGAGGGCACTACTGTTTGGATATGCACCGGTTGGACGGGTACTGGCTCTGTTCCATCCAGTGGAAACGGTGATTCCGTGACTTTCACGATAAATCGAAATTCCTCCATCACATGGAATTGGCACAATAGCACCGTTCAGCAGTATGACCTGACTGTTGCTTCACAGCATGGCAATCCAAGCCCTGCCTCTGGCGACCATCTCTATGACGATAATGACAACGTCACTTGCATCGTCATCTCTCCCGTAAACGAAAACGGGACCACATACGTTTGTACAGGTTGGTCTGGCACTGGCTCCGTTCCTTCAAGCGGCACCGATACTTCTCTAACTTTCATCATAACTCAGAATTCAACCATCACTTGGAACTGGCAGGTTGCACTGTGGACTTTGACCGTAATCTCGGCTTATGGCAGTCCAACTCCCAGTGTTGGTAATCACATAATCAGTGACGGATCTTATGTAACCTGCAACGTATCCAGTCCAGTAATTGATGCTGGAATTTCCTACACTTGCACAGGCTGGTCTGGCACAGGTTCCGTCCAAGCCAGTGGCAATGGCACTTCCACAGCTTTTATCATCACCTTGAACTCGACCATAACATGGAACTGGGTTGTGACTCCTTCTGTTCAAAGGGACTTAACAGTTTCTTCTGCTCATGGCAATCCGAGCCCGTCTGTTGGCGACCATCTCGTCAGCGACGGAGATTCTGTCACCTGCACCGTTACGAGTCCAGTGAATGAGAGCGGCACTGTTTGGACGTGCACGGGTTGGTCCGGTTCTGGGTCTGTTCCTTCCACGGGCACGACTACTTCGGTAACGTTTTCCATAACTGAGAATTCGACTATAACCTGGAACTGGGTCACAGTTTCACCGGTTAAGTGGAAGTTGACCGTCGTGTCAGCTCATGGCAATCCCAGCCCCAGCGTTGGCGATCACTCGTACAGTGATGGCACCACTCTTTCTTGCAACGTGTCCAGCCCCGTGGTCGAAAAAGGCGTATCCTATGTTTGTACAGGTTGGACGGGCACAGGCTCCGTACCGTCCAGCGGTTCCGGTACGTCCACAAGCTTCACCTTAACAGAGAATTCTACAATAAACTGGACTTGGCAAATTCAATCAACCATCCAAAGTTGCGACAACATGAGCAACAAGAAGGATGTCTTTTCTCCCGGCGAAACCGTGTACATCACCGGAACTGGATATGCAGAAGACCAGACATACAGCATTTACTTCGTTAATGCGACGACATGGGTTAATGGCATGGCCATCCCAGAAAGAATTCAAGGCACCGCAACCTCCGTGTCCACAGACTCGTCAGGAGTCATCCACTTGACACTAGTATGTAACGAGACTCTGATGCAAGGATATTACGACATCTTGATCAACGTGAACGGCACAAGCACATACGATGCCAAAGCCGATGTTCTCTCCTATAGAGTCCAAGTATCGCCCCAGGCACAATCCTCATCTGAATACGCCCGCTTCGGAACCATTCTAGGCCTGATTGGCTGCTTCGCCGCATTGGGAGTGTTTCGAATCTACAAACGCAAACAGCAATGACGCAACCCTGTTTTGTAACAGGCAATCTTTGTATCAATTAGGAACTATGGTTGAACCACTTTGACGGTTGTGAGCAAGCTCCCTAATCGAGTTTTTACGAATGCAAATTGCTATGGAACCTGCAGCTTCGACGCGGCTTGATTCACTAGAGTTTCCGGTTCTTTGACCGGCTTATCCAGTTCTTCTTCAGGAGGTTTGATATGGCTTCTCCATACCTGAAGCGGCTCGTCCTGGACATTGTCTACTCGGCTCTCGATTATGCCCGTTTTTTCCGCAAGGAAGAGTTTTCTTAGCATTTCCTGGTACGCAATCGGTTCGCCCGTTTTGCTTTCGTACGTCTCGGTTATCGCATTCAGCGTTGGCCTAGCCGCTATTTCTGTTTCACGAACCGTGTCGATGACTTGCTTATTCCCGGTTGACAGCTTCAGGTAGAATTCTGCATCCTCTCTCCTCAGTTCCCTCGTTTCAAGAACGTAAAAAACCATGACAGCGGGAAACAAGGCAAGAATCGTGACCGCGAGGTACAAACCGCGCTGAGATATGAATTCGCTAACTGCTTGAAATGAGGCCACGGCTTCCGTCAGCAACGCTAGAAGGGCGATTGTCGCCACTATCTTCACCAGGTCGGTCTTGCCAAATTTGGCTTGGCTGGGCCTGAGGATCCTTCCGCATGAAAAACACATGTCTTGGTCAGCCTGAGGTCCACTGCTGCATTTTGGACACTTTTGTGGCGGTTTGGAGAATATCTGGGTGTGAAGGACTTTTTCTGAGAAGAAAAGTGTGAGGAAGGTTCCTAGGAAAATCAGGACCCATCCCCCCAGCAGGAGAAAAAGGTTCATCGCTGTGGCTATGCCGAAATTGTAGCCAATCAGCAGAACGGCCGTTATCCTCGATAAACTCAGCGCATAGATAATCAAAAATCCGATGGGAAACAGCAAAAGTTTTTTCCACAGCCTGTCTCGGATGGTGTAACTGATGAAAATCGCAAAGACAAGAAACCCTAGTACGCTGTAGACGCCTGAGCTCGAATTGCCAATTGTGAAGCCTAAGGCCTCGCCGCCCGACCTCACGACTTGGATTACAGGTGGCTGGCCACTTAGGGTCGAAGGTATGCCCACGGCCCTTATCAAGGCGAAGGAGACCTTAGAGCTCGCCGACGAAAAAGCCTCGCCGACCCCGGTAAGTATACCGGAGGGAGGAGTCAAGAGCACGAGGAAAGCCATGGGGAACGCAGACTCCTTGAGTGTTTGCGTGTTGAAAAGAATAAGGGTTAGACCCGCCGCGAAGATTGGAAGGGTCAAAATATGATACGCCGCGTGGTAGTCCATGCTTGAGCTGTACCAATAAAGCACCAAGGCCGCTGAGGTGAGAAGCAGTCCGCCGATAGTTGCTAGGTACTTCATGACTCCCGTGTGAGCCTGACTCTCAAGCGGCATCACAGCTCTCAACATTTTCCTCTTTCGGTACAGCAAGTAGGCGAAGAGAACTGGCACCGCAAGCACGTAACTAGCTGACTCGTTCTGCACGGCTTTGACTGCCACCGTCGCCAAGTCTAGATGAAAAACAAGAACCACGGCCACGAGGAACGCGGCGATCTTCAAAACAAGACTCAAAGGGTACCTGTTGGAACTTCGCGTACTCATCGTGATCGTCTGAGAATCCAACTTCAATCAGTTTGACTTTTTAATCAGAGCACTTAAAAAGTTTTGGGAGGCATTAAGAAGAACGTGCGTGTCTGTTCCGAAACCGGTTAAAGATTGTCCTTATTCTTTGGATCTTGCAGCAGGTGTTTGGCCAAGTAAGAGAAAGTGAGAAGGCGATGGTGCGCTTCGTCGTTGAGATCTATCAAAAATGTTTCAAATGTCGTGGGATCAACGAAGGGCATCTGCAGCAAACGTTTTCGAAAATCATTGTATTCCGAATAGCTCCTGTGAAAGGAAACGATTGTCCCGTCGTGTCCCATTCCAAGTCCTCTCGCGTCAACGACTATCTCAAGCGATTGCTCATCAAAATCTCTAACGAATTTTCTTCGTTCATCATCTATTTTGTCTCGTTTTTTCAACTCTTCTCTTACGTTCCCAAAAGTTATGGCCACAAGATTGTATCCAAGCCTACGGAAGTCAGGTATCGCCGTGTACTCTGAGAATACCCTCTTTCTCTAACCGCGCGATTGTTCTGCTCACGGTGGGTTGAGAAACCCCCAGCTCCTTCGCAATCTGCCTATCGCTTCTCCTGCTATTCTTCATCAGCTCAGAAATCAGTCTGATTTCCAAGTCCTTCATCCCGCAACAATCCCCTTCTTGAAGCATCTTACGCCCATTTATATAACTGTGATGTGAGCCGATTACGCTCTTTTTTTTGGGCTCCGAATTGCATGACAGAACTAATGAGTAGACGCTGTGCAAAAAGCACACGGAAATTGATTCTTCATGCGTGCAAGTCAGATTACAAAACGGGATTTTGAATAAAGCACGAATCGCATTATAACAGAAAATTGTTCAAACTTAATAGCGCGGACATCTTCAGAAAGAGGTTCTTGTCATGCGCTGTCTGGCCTTTTACGGTTGATAGTAGCCCTTGTCGACTTTGACGAAGATTAGGGGGCCTTTACTTTGTGTGAGTTCCCGCGCCTTTCTCAGCGTGTCGTTTACGACGTTTAATATGTATTCTTCATCGCTTTCGTAGTCTTTGTTTTCTTCTCCCAGTTCCATTTTGATGAGGTTCTCCGCTAGGATCGACGTGCCGCATATCTCCGCGTTCTTGACGAGGGTGGATATTATGATATCTTCGACTTCTTGGCGGTTTGAAAGCTTTCCCCAGGCCGCTTCGCCGTTGCTGAGGACCTTTGCCACATGGTTCCATTTCTTCGAGTTTTCATTGCCGATGAGAAGTTTGACTCGTTCCTCCCACTTGCTAAGCCAAATTCCCGTCCACATTGACAAAAACACGTCCAGTTCGCTCGGCTCCTCGTTGAAGAATCTCTCAAGCCGTTCTACCACGTCGCACTCGCTTGTTTCATTCCCTACGAGATCCCAGTGAACCTTGAGATAATTCGTCAAGTCCTGACACGCGATCTGGAGCACCTTGCGGTCAGAGCCCAGAATATCCAGCATAGGGTTCTTGTCCTTCAACTTATTCGACAGCAATATCTCAACGAAGTTCATGGTACTCCCGTCTCGGAGCCTTCTCCAACCTAACCCTAGACAATGCGCTTTTAATAAGCTTTATTCGTAGATGCTTCTAGAACATTACTCAGTAGTTTTTAGCAGTATTACGGTTCTAGAAATATTCTTAACATCACTTGGCGCTCAATTCCAGAAATTCTGGAAGCTCACCAACGTCTGAAAGTATCAGTTCAGGCTGCTCCATCTCCAACTCTTCGCGAGTGAAGACTCCCGTCAGAACCGCCACAGTGTGGGCTCTGGCACTCTTTCCCGCCCTGACGTCGATGATAGAGTCGCCCACAACGGCGCAATCACTCATCCTCACACCTAAATGCTCCGCACATTTGATGAGGGCATCCGGAGAGGGCTTAGGCTTTAAAGTGTTCTGCGACGTTATTACTATCCTGAAGTATTTTGCCAAGCCAAACTTCTCCAACTCCCTCTTCACTTCGACGTCAGGAACGTTGCGGCGGGTCGTCACGGCCAACGATGCGCCAGAAGATAGCCTCTCGAGGGTGGTCGCAACGTTCGGGAATGGGCGGGTCTTCTCAGCAGTGGCTCGATAATAAGCACGAAGGTAGATTTCCTTAAACCTGTCAACGTCCGCTCCCATGATTAAATCCTCTATTGACAGGTTCTGCTCAAGCCTCCTGGGAATCTCCGTTACGACACCCGCGTTAACCTTCCCCAACTTCAATGAAGCGAAGGCCAACTCAGCTGCCTCACGGTATGCACCTTTCGAGTCAACCAACGTGCCGTCCAGATCAAAGATTATCGCCTTTACCTTTAATTTCGGCTTCAACACCTCATCGTCCTCACCCAGACTGGATTCACCGGTGCTGCTTTTCTCAGTACGTTTCTAATAACTTTTAGGCTGAAAGCACGCTTCAGCAAACTTGCCGCAGTTTTCCTAGAAGGTTCAGATTCCACTCAACTACAGCAACGGGGCAAGCCAAGACTGGCGTCGAACTTTCTTGCACTTGCGATTGGAGAACTTATTCATGTTGGCCGTAGTGTCTTGCTAGTATGGCGATGTCGGACATGTTTACTTTGCCGTTGTCGTCTATGTCTGCGTTGGGGTTCCAGTTGGCACTGTTAGGGCTGGATCCGAAGGCGCGCGCAATAATGGACAGATCTGAAATGTTCACTTTGAAGTCGCCGTTGAGGTCACCCGGAATCGACACGATGACCGAGCCGCCCGTGCAGTTGTTGTTCGTGGTGTTCGTTTCGTCTGGAACGGGCCAAGCGTAGGCGCTTATGGTGTAGTTGCCGTAAGCGATACTGGTTGTGTTCCAGGATAGGATGATGTCCGTGGAGTTCCCACTTGAAAGCGTGACGTCTGTCGAAGCGAAGGGAATTGTGTTTGCGTAGAGAGTGACATTGAACATTTCTGGGTAGTCGCCAAGGTCTGCTGCCTTGACAACGGTGTCCAGTAGATAGCCTTGGCCAACAACGGTTTTGGAAGGCGTGACACTTGTGATGCCTACGTCGTGAATACCGGCTGGAGCACCGTAGACAACGCTGAAGCTTGAAGGGCCGTTCGGATAGGCATTATCAAGCAAGCTGGAAGGGTTTGCAGTTCCACCGTTGGGATCGTTCAGGCTAATCGCATCATATGTTCCTGGTCCTCGACCGTCTATGGCGTATGTTGTGCCGTTGTTGTCTGTGAATTGGACGTGGGTGAAGTTGACTGTGCTAAAGTTGGCCAACGGCAACACTCCTTGTGATGATGACGGCGCTTCAACCACCCACTCGGCGGATTGACGTTGCGCGTTCGCGCTGCGAGTCCTTGAGTATGATTGTCCAGTCGTCAAATCGGTTATCGACAGGGTGAACTGGCTGCCCCCTTCGTAAGCGACCGAGGCTGTGAATGAGTCTCCGGTGTTGACCGTGAGCCCTGTCATTCGAGAGGGTCCTGGATAGAGCTCGATCCATGCGTAGTTTTCCTGTATTCCGTTCACACAGTCTTGTTCTGTGCCTATCTGTTCAACGGTCCCGTCTGAGAAGCCATCTATTCCCACCCACGTTGCAACATACGCGGTTTGGGAGGAATTAAGAGTGAGAGTTGGAATCACCCAGTTGCCCGTGACGCTGGTCACGAAACCATCTGCCGGCGAGGATATGCTAGATACTGCTGCATACCCGCTCCAGTTTGAACTCGTACCTGCGCGTATTCCGATGTTTGGGCGCGAAAATGGAGAGTTGCAGGCAAATGTGACTGTCAAAAAAGGGTTAATGAGAAAGAAAGCCAACAGAGCCAAACCAACTCCATTTAGCCCGCAAACAAAAACTTTCACAACCCTCGGCATTGTTCTTGTCCTTCGACAATGTGATTAATTCTGTTCATGTTTCTTATAAACGCAACGAAGCATGCGTGTGTTACCATTTGGAACCGCGGTTGAGGAGAACATCGTGTTCGCGTCGGTTGTTCGTTTCGATAGGTTTTTATTTGCGGCCAGTTGTCTAAGGTAGATACCTATTAAATCTGTCTGGAGCAGAAACATCAGGAATGATGGGCGATGGTTAGGAAAGCGCGAATACGCTTGACGAGTACGGATTACACAAGACTCGAAGAAGTCTGTGAAGAACTGAAAGGCATCGCCCAGAAAACAGGCGTCAAGATAAACGGTCCGGTTCCCCTACCCACAAAAAGATTGAAAGTCCCCGTGCTGAAGTCACCGTGCGGTGAAGGAACCGCAACTTGGGACAGGTGGGAGATGCGGATTCATAAACGTCTGATCGACATCGACGCTGAAGAACGTGTTATGCGGCGCATCATGCGCATCCGTGTGCCCGAAGAAGTGCACGTTACAATAGAATTACTGTAGCTTCTATCGACCAGAATCGAACTTGCGTTCATGGAGAGCCATCATGCAAAATGCTCCAGATTCAGCCCTCATTATTTGGCATGCTTATTAGATTTTTTGTGTGTGACCCCCGAAGAAGCAGGCGGACATTTCCGCAGGTTGGATGTTTAAATCAGAGTTTTGAGTTTTTCCTTGTCCCAGTTGAAGAGGGGACAGGCTTCGCATTTTTTCATAAATTCCTGACCCTTTTTCGTTGTTTTTAAATTGCGTTTTTCGTCGATTTCTAGTAGTCCTCTATCTACGAGTTCACCCAGATACAGCTTAGCCTGCAGGTACGACAGGCCAACTTCTCTCATTATTTCGGTCTTCCTCCTCCCGGAGGCGGCCCTGTTCAGTATCTCCAATGCAATCTCGTGTCTATCTCTATTGACCATTTCACACCAACTGATGATCGACGGTCTCTAATTGCTGTCACTCCGCACAGAATATATGCCTTTCCCACTGCAAGCTTGCGCATTCTCTCGCACTAAAAACCCACTCTTGAAACTACCAGCTAGAATAGCTTTGAGCATGGACGGGCTCAGGTGGCAAAAGCGAAGAGTAAAAAACTCGCAATTCATTTAGCACGTTCAACTGGAAGGCTTTGAGGAGGGAGGGTCTGAAACCGTTCAGCTTTGTTCACGTTGCGGATTTGCACTTGGGCTATGCACAGTATGGCATGGAAGTTCGCCGCGAGGATTTTGATAGGGCGTTCGAAGAACTTGTCGATAAGACCCTTGAGCTGAAGCCAGACTTCATGATCATCGCGGGAGACCTGTTCCATCAGGCAAGACCGTCTAACATCACCTTGGAAAACAGCATCAGAAACTTCATTCGTCTGCGAGAGGCTGGAATTCCGGTTCTTGCCGTCGACGGTTCACACGATTCGGCCCCTAACTCTGTAACAGGGACCATCATGAACCCTTTGGACAGCGCAGGCTTGATTTATCATCTGCCCAGACATGAGGGAGCATGTTGGCGGAAGACAGATTGTTGTTATGTTTATGGGATCCCCAACTTCAGGAATAGGCACAGGACTGAGGAGGCTTTGCCGGTTTTCATGGAAGAGAACAGGCCAAGCCCGGATCCGTCATTGTTTAACATCTTCGTTTTTCATATGGCCCTGGATCTCCCAGGCGTCAAGCCTCCTTACATCGAGGCTGAAGCCAAGCCTGAACTCATACCCGGAGGCTTCGACTACTATGCGGCGGGGCACGTGCACACGCCTCACATGGAGAAATTCAAGGATGGTCTCTTGGTTTACAGTGGATGCACCGAGACAACGGACTATGTTGAGGCAAAAAACAAGAAGGGCATCTACCACGTTAAGGTGGACGAAAAAGGAGCAGTTTCTCCCGAGTTCATAGAGTTTGAATCCTCGCGCGAGTTTGTACTCTTGGAGCAAGACTTCACTGGGATTGTTCCTTCAAAAATCACCGAGCAGTCTATTCAAATGATAAAGTCAGCTGGCAAGGAGGGAGCTGTCATCATTCTAGTTCTGAATGGCACCTTGCCAGCTGGAGCAACTCGCACAGAGGTAGATGTTGCACGCATTAGAGCAGCAGGAGAGAAGGCTCTTTTGGTGCATCCTGTCATCTTGTTGCGCGAAAGTGAAGTTTCAGAAGAAATTGTTCGGTCAATCTTCGAGAGTGAAATCAAGGATTTGAAAACGAAGGCTTTCGAATATTTCTTTCAGATTTTTTCTGAACGTCACAGCAAGGAAGAGGCTGAAAAGATAGCTCGCATCGCGTCCAGTTTGATAGAACCGCTCACTAAGAAGCAGGAGGAAAAAGTGAAACAGTCCATGGAGGAGCTTCTGCATTGAGAATTGAGATTGTGCAACTCGAAAACATCCGTTCGCACGTGAAGTCCACGGTCCCCTTTGCAAGAGGCTTCAACTGCTTAGTAGGCGGCTTGGGATGTGGCAAATCCAGTATCCTTTACTCGATTGATTTCGCATTGTTCGGAGATCCTGTTGGTAGAGGTTTCGACTACTTGTTGCGAGAAGATGCTCCCAGCGGAAGAGTAACCATTCAATTCCTTCAGGACGGAAAGAGTTACAGGCTCATCCGGGCCTTGAAAAGACATGGAAAGGGCATAAGTCAGGATTTTGACGAGTTGAAACTCTTCATGGGTGAAGAGCTGATTTCAAGCACGAAGAATGATGCTGTTGCTGAACAACTTAAAGCGGTAACGGGCTTGGACAAAGATCTGTTCCGTGAAATAATTTGGGTCCGGCAGGAACACTTGAAAGAATTCTTGAATTTGCAGCCGAGAGAGAGACAAAGGCGACTAGATGAGCTCTTCGGCCTGTCAGATTATGAACTGGCATGGAGCAATCTTGCTGGTTATGTGCGCGAGTATGATGGAGAAAGAAAGGTTTACGAAAGGGATCCGGACGTTGTTGGCATGGGAAAACTCGGCGAAGAATACGATAGAACGGCAGCCGAATTTTCACTCGCCGAGATCGAGCTGTTGGACATTTCGAAAAAGATCGTCTCCGCCCAGAAGATTCTGGAAGAGGCAAACTCCAGACTTGGAAATCTGGAACAAATTAGATCGCATAATGAAGAGCTCCGAAGGAAAGAAGCGAAAATGCATGCCGACTTGACGAACCTGCAAGAAGCAACAGCCTCTTTAGCCAAGGACGTTGAAAGAAGAAGAAATTTCGTTGAAGCTCTCCGTCAGAGATTGAACGCTATGGAAAAACAGATGGAGTCTGTCAATTTTGAAATCAGGGACCTTGGAATTTCAAATAATTGCTCGGTTGACGTGCTGACAAGGCAGGTTGCAGCGTTTGATGATCAGATTTCGAACATGAAAGGTGAGCAAGAGGCAACTCTCAGAAACATGCAAGTGGACGAGAAACGATTATCCTCGCTTTTTTCGGAGAACCGATGTCCGCTCTGTATGCAAACGTTGGGTGAAGACTACAAGAAGGGTCTGACGGAACGAATTACGGAGGAGAATGAAGGGCGAAAAAGGGCAGTGAACCAGCTTCGCAATTCGATAGAAGAGCTGCAGCAGCTGAGAACCAAGGCAACTAACGCCTCTATGGCCATGCAAACACTTGCTCCTAGGATTGAAGAGGTGAAACTGCGACTGAAAGAGGAGGTCGAAGTGTTGGATGGAATTGTCGCTGAGCTAGCAGAAAAACGAAGATTGGAGAACGACCTGCGTGTCCAAGTCGACGCTGTCCTTCAAGAGCTTAGAAGATTCGACGTTTCCAGGTTGGAGGCTGCAAAGACGCAGAGAGACTTAGCGTTTAGACAATACTATGTCCTCGAATCTGAACTGCGGGGTAAGGAAAACCACAAGAGGGACTTGACTAAACGTGTCGATGAAATAAAGGAGCGAATCGACGTTGGACAGCAAAAAATGGAACGCATGAAGAAGATAGAAAAAATCATAGAGATCATCGAAGACATACGCAATGCTTACCGAAGTATTCAGCCCAAGCTGCGAAGCGAATTTGTGAAAGTCTTGAGAAGCTTTGTCCAGCAGGTTCTTGACAGCCTGGCCGGCGGAGAAGGCCCATCTTTGAACCTGTCGATTGATGAAACGTACACGCCGTATGTGATAAGCGAGGGTAACGTTGAACGAGACGTTTCGAATCTTTCTGGTGGCGAAAGAACGGTTCTCGCCTTCGCTTACCGTCTCGGCCTAGGCCAGTTGATCATGCAGTCTCGGACAGGACACGGTTTGACCCTGCTTCTGCTTGACGAGCCTACCGAAAGCCTCGGAACGGAAGATGGCTCGGTGTACCGCTTGGCGGAATCAATTTTCAGGTTCAAGGCCATTGAGCAAACAATTGCAGTCACACACAGTGATGCGTTTGCAGAAAAGGCAGAACACGTAGTCAGACTTGAAAAAGAGTTGGGTCAAAGCAAGATTTCCGTTGAAAAATGAAGGGACTTTTTGCATGCGGAGCCGCACGAGACACACTTCCCTCGCGGAAGGCATAACGGCAGGCATTCTCTTCGGGACAGCGTCCATCTTCGTTAGGTTTCTGCCAGATCTTAACGGTTTTTCGATAGTCTTTTGGCGGGCAATCATCGCATGTCTCGCGTTGCTGGTAATAATGGTTGCACTCAGGAAACCTGTTGACCTGAGTGCCGTGAAACAAAATTTCAAGAAGCTTTTTGTTCTGGGCTTCCTTCTCGCTGTTCACTTCACCCTCTTTGTCTTTGCCGTGAAGGACACCACGATTCTAGACGCAACGGTCCTAGTGAACACGACTCCGTTCTTCTCAGCTCTCATCTCGAGCTTCTTCTTCAAGATGAAACCCTCTTCTGGTCAACTTGTTGGTTTATCGCTCTCCTTCGTCGGTGTGTGCACGATTGCACTTGCCGCGACTGGAAGTGCTCCCATAGGAGGCTTTTCTCTAAGCTTGAGAGGCGATTTGGAAGCCTTGATGGCCGCGGTGGCTTTATCCATCTACCTCAGCTTTGGGAAGGGATTGAGAAGTAAAATGGATATTTTTTCGCTGATGGTGCCGATATACGCCCTAACAGCCACAGTTGTGAGTGTTCTAGGTCTGTTTGGAGGGAGCGCGGTTCTGACTGCATCTGGCCAGACTGAAACTGTGCTTGCACTGCTCGGACTCGGGCTGCTTCCAACTGCCGTCGCGCACACTCTGTATTTCTCTTCTCTGTCACACCTGAAATCATTCGAAACCGCGACCCTAGCGTTGCTCGAACCTGTGGGGGCGACGACGCTGGGCATTCTTCTGTTCCGTGAAGTGCCTGCACCGATATTCCTCTTGGGGGCAATCATAGTTTCTATCGGCATTCTTTTCATCGGCAAGAACAAGAATCAATAGATTTTCTACCTGAGCGTGAAAAAAAAAGTGCATTCCTGTTTGATACGGTTTCGTCGAATTGAGAATAGCTCTCAGGAAAGGAATGGTTCACCCTTCAGTGTTTCAGAGTCGCAACTTGAGGCTACTCTTCTTCAGCCGTTTTCTTTTCTTTCACAACCAGCGTGTTGTCTTTTCCGCTTATCACTCTGTAATAGTCTTTCAACTCGTTCTTGTGCAGAAACTTTCGCAACAGAACTCGCAGATAGGTCCTTGAGACACTTTGCTCTCCTTCGCCCTTGATAGTGATTTCGTCAACTGCACTCTCAGCCTTCGCTTTGGTCTTTCCCTCTAGAAACGTTGTCAGCTCCTTAACGACATCGCTTCCTTCTCTTTTCAGATCCGAAATATCGATTTTTGTTTCACCCATGTTTCATCGCCTTATTCTCTGACCATTATGACTCTCACTTGATCGCAGGCGTCCTCACACGAGTCCGCAATCATTTCCAATGCTTCAAAGAGTTGACTCGCCAATATTGCAACTCCAGCCCTCGGAAGGTCTTCTGTTCCGAGCAACACTCTGGCCTTTTCGTGCATGTCGTCGACCTTTTCCTCTTCCCGTTCCACATCGTCTGCGGCTTGAAGCGCTTCTTCGGGTTTTGTCATCATCTTGTTCACGCATTTCCGAAGAGAAACAGTACATTCTCTTACGCTCTTAACCATTTCTATGAAGGCGTTCTTGATTGAGTCCGGCACATTCCCCATCGGTATAGCGCCGAGCACACGGGTGGACTCTCTGCTCCAATCTGCGACCATGTCTACTCTCTTCACCAAGTCCATCAAGTCTTCTCTGTCCGTTGGTGAGAGTTCTCCTGTAGAAATTTCATCCATGACCTTTCTCCGCAGCGAATCGGCTTCTCTCTCGCCGCTTGCCACTCTTCCAATGCAGACTCGCATTTCATCCAGATCTCGCTCCACCGCCGCCCTTATCGCCTTTTCAAGGTCCTCCACTATTCCGCTCGTCAATGCTAAATGCCGCTGAATGTTCGCCAAAGCCTTTGTCTCTTTCCTTTTCTCAAACCATTTTATCAATTCACTCAACCGCGATTTCCTCCTTCAAACCTGTCGCGGGATACTCGAACACGTGAACTTTCTCCGAAGAAAAGCTCACCGTTACCTCATCCTCGACACGAAGCCATTCTCCCGTCATTGAAGGTTTAACAATAACGATCAGGTCCTGGTTTTTAAGTCTGATCTCGTAACGTATGTTTGTTCCCTCAAAGGTTACCCTTTCAACAGTTCCAGCGATTGAGTTTTCATCTTTCACTATCCCCTTCTTGACGAGGAAGGTTTCCGGCCTAATGGCTAATACTATTCTCTCACCCTTTCGTGCTTTGTCCTTTGTCACTTCAATCTGAACCTTGCCCCGAAGGTCTATCGTCATCTTCTTGTCATCTTCCTCTGCGACATACCCTTCCAGAAAGTTTGATTCTCCGATAAAGTTGGCCACAAAAACGTTGTCCGGAGACATGTAAAGCTCGCTTGGTGTGCCAACTTGTCTTATGCTTCCTTTCTTCATGACTGCTATCCTATCAGAAATTGCCATTGCTTCAGCCTGATCATGAGTCACGTGAATTGCGGTAAGTCCCAAATCCTTCGTCATCCTCCGTATTTCGTACCTCAAGTCATTCCGCACTTTTGCGTCCAGCTGTCCCAGAGGCTCGTCCAGAAGCAGCAGTTTGGCCCCCGCAGCC
This sequence comes from Bathyarchaeia archaeon, assembly GCA_050010755.1. Taxonomy (GTDB): domain Archaea; phylum Thermoproteota; class Bathyarchaeia; order Bathyarchaeales; family Bathycorpusculaceae; genus JBEKCD01. The sequence continues at coordinate 16,574 of JBEKKK010000005.1, read as the reverse complement.
AAAGCCCGCGCCACGGCTATCCTCTGCATCATTCCACCGCTAAGTTCATTCGGAAAAGCGTCCAAGCGTTCGTTCAGCCTGACCATTTCAAGCACTTCATGTCCAATCGTCCCCGCTTTCTTCATGTCGAAACCCTTTACTTTTGGGCCATAGGTCACGTTGTTCCACGCATCCATGTGCGGAAACAGCGCGAACGTCTGAAAGACGAAGCCAATATCCCGGTCTTCTGGAGGGACATCATTGACGAGCCTGTCCCCGATGTATATTTTCCCCTTGTCAGGCTTGATTAGTCCCGCAATGAGCCGCAGAAGGGTTGTTTTTCCACACCCACTCGGTCCCAACAGAGCGAAGTATTCCTTTTCATGAATGTGAAGGCTCACGTCGTCCACTGCCACTAGTTTCCCGAACCTTTTGGTTACGTTTTCGATTCGAACGTCCGGCATTGAAGAGCTCACTTCCAACATGAATTCATGGTTGCTCGAACAACGTCATGGACTGGGCTTGTTTATTAAACATGTCAGTATCTTCCTTTGCCTTTCACGATGAATCTTGATGCGAGGAGAATGAGGAACGAGAGGAGTATTAAGTAACCGCTTCCTAGTCCTATTTGCAAAGGTGAGGCAGTCAGCTGGCCGGATGGAGGGTTTATCCAGTTCACTAGTACCAATGGCACAGTTTTCAGTGTTGAAGCCACCGCCATCGTCGCACCGGTTTCGCTCACGCTCCTGGTGAAAACGAGCACTGCGCCTGAAAATACTGAGTACTTCGTCAAGGGCAAAATGATGGTCCTGAAAACTCCCAGTGGTTTGGCTCCGAGTGTCCTCGAGGCTTCTTCCATATCCATGCTGATTCTTTCCACAGCTGCCGACATGGACCTGACGAAGTAAGGATACGTGATTGTGAGGTGGGCAAAAATCAGCAGCAGGAGCTGTGGTATGGAAGTGAAGGTGTTCCAGAAAATTGCAAGAGAAAACCCCAGCGCTATTGAGGGAACGACTAAAGGAATGTTGACGAGAACGTCCAAGATTCCTGATGATACGTGACCGAGCTTTTTTCTCGCAATGGCGATGGCCATGGGCAATCCGATGATTATGTTAAGCACGGTGACTATCGCCGCAAGACCGTACGAGAGGACCAGCCCCTGCCAATAACTCGCCCAGATGCCCTTGCCTTGCAGGGACGCGCTGAACGTGTTCGTGAATATTGCCTGAAACGCTGGGAGTGCAACGAATAATGATGGTATCAGAACGATTGCCAAAAAGACTGCAAGTGTGGCTGTGTTTCTTGAGGATTCCGCTTTGGAATAGCTCAGTTTCCTTTCGAAAGACGGCCAAATGCGTTTGACAGGCAGCTTCAATCGGGGACCCAACGTGCGAACTATCAAGAAGATAGAAACGGAGACTGCGATAAGGATGAAGCTTGCGAAAACGATGGCTCCGTAAAATGTGGGATTTGTGGACCCGTAGGTTTTCTTTATGTTTTGCAGGAAAATTGAACCGTTTTCAAAGGCTCCTGCGACTATGAAGGTTGCGCCTGTTTCTGAGACCGATCTCGAAAAGGCAAGGATGAAGGCTGCTATTAATGATGGTTTTATTATTGGGAATGTGACAGTTCTTGACGCGGTGAGAGGCGGGGCGCCCAGCGTTCTTGAGGCGTTTTCGAACTCTCGTTTGTAATCCAGCAGTGCTCCGACCACAACTCTGACGACGACTGGAAAGGAAAAAGTGAAGTGGAGCAGTATCACCAAAAGCCATCCCGGTGAAATGAGCGGCCCTTCGAAGACCGCCGATATTCCGGAAGGCTTGTACCAGAAGAGAAGAAGTGAGTAGCCGAGAACGGCTGTCGGCACAATAAATGGAATGTCAGACAACGTGTCAAGGGCGCTTAGCCATCGCGATCTCTTACGAGCTATGAGCCATGCCATTGGAATTCCAGCAATGAGATCGATAGCTGCGACAAAAAGCGCGATCGTGAAACTGTTCGCAATCGCCGTCAAGGCCCGGTTTTCGAGCGCTGGGTTGTTGAGGACGACCTGGATTGAGGTGAAATGTATGACTATTCCAAGTATGGGAGGCAGAAGAATCAGGGCGAAGAAAAGGATTATCGCAATCAGGTACACTGCGTACTTAATGCTTCTTCTCGATGATGCTGCATCTAAGGCCTCGATGATTTTCTGTTTCGACAACTTTCACCTTTTCCATACTGCGAATTGCATTCTTGCATCCTAGTTTCCTATCTCCACTCGGTTTTTTGTTCATAAGTTTTCTGTACTGGATTATGTCAGTTCGCCCGTCGAGTCACATCACCGCTTTTGCTCTGTTGACTCTCGTTCTCATCATCCTGGCTGAACTAGGGGATACGACAAAACTTAAGGCTTTTGTGCAGTAAATTGTAAAGCTCGGAGTTGAAGGAAAATATGGACGTGATTGAGGCGATCAAGGGTAGGAGAAGTGTAAGGGCTTTTGAAAGCGGGAAGGATGTGTCGAAAGAAACTGTTGCAGGTTTGATAGATGCTGCCCGGTGGGCGCCTTCGGCTGGGAACATCCAGCCGTGGGAGTTCATAATCGTCAGAAGATCAGAACTCAAGAAGAAACTGGCAGAAGCCGCCTTTGGCCAATCGTTTTTAGAGGATGCTCCAGTCGTGATCGTCGTTTGCGCCGATGAAAATCGTTCTTTCGAGGGATATGGTGAGAGAGGCAGAACAATGTACTGTATACAGGACACTGCCGCAGCCATACAGAACATTCATTTGGCTGCCTACTCGGCTGGTTTAGGCACGTGCTGGGTAGGCGCGTTCAAGGAGGGAGCTGTAAGTGAAATCCTGAACCTTGCTGAGGGAATACGGCCCGTGGCGTTGATTCCAGTGGGGCACGCATCAAAGTTTCCTTCTTCGCGAGGCAAACGAACTGCACACCAGGTTGTGCACTACGAAGTGTTTCAAAGAGAGTGAAGCGCAAGTTTCTTGAAGCAAATCAGCTCTGAGGCCTGCAAGGGTTTCGGTCTGACAATTTAATAGGCCGTCGAATCTATCTAGCCTCTGAGAGGTTGGCGAGTTGAAGTACATTGTCATTGCGGATGCTTATGAAAAGATAGAGGCCACGAGTAAGAGACTTGAAATGACGGACCTGTTGGTTGATCTGCTCAAGAACACGCCGAAAGAACTCATAGGCAAAGTCGCCTATTTGACTCAAGGCCGAATACACCCTGATTTCTCCGGAATAGAAATTGGCGTGGCTGAAAAATCAGCGATAAAAGCCCTTGCGAGAGCTTCTGGGAGGAGAGAAACCGAAATCGAAGACGACATTGAGCATACAGGAGATGTTGGAGAAACGGCTCAGAAGTTTCTTGCGAGCAAGAGGCAAGTTACCTTTTCTCAAGAGCCGTTGACAGTTCAGAAGGTCTATGAAACGCTTGACAAAATGGCAGCGTCTTCAGGTTCCGGAGCTGTGGATATGAAGCTTTCCCTCTTGGCTGGGCTTTTAGCCGCGGCCAGTCCGAAGGAAGCAAAGTACATCATGAGAACTGCGACAGGCAACCTCCGTTTGGGCATAGCCGATATGACTGTTCTGGACGCCTTGGCTATCGCTTATGGGGGAGGGAAGGATAGCCGGGAACTTGTAGAGCGGGCTTACAACATCTGTTCAGACCTTGGACGAGTGGCTGAAACCATTGTCCGCCAAGGAATAGAGGGGATCAAGAGTTTCCACGTGTCGATTGACGAGCCTATTCGACCGATGCTGGCGGAAAGGCTCTCTTCTCCCGAGGAAATATTGGAAAAACTGGGTGGAAAATGCATTGCCGAGTACAAGTATGACGGGGAACGACTCCAGGCACATAAGAAAGGAGAGAAGGTTACGCTCTATTCTAGACGTTTGGAGAACATTTCAAGTCAATACCCCGATGCCGTCGGACTCTTCAAGAAGCATGTCAAGGCAAGAGAAGCGATTCTTGAGTGTGAATGCGTGGCTGTAGATCCTGACACGGGTGAGATGCGCCCTTTTCAAGAACTTATGCATCGCAGGCGCAAATATGGGATTGAGAAAGCCATTGAAGATTATCCGGTCTCTCTTTTCTTCTTTGAGTTGCTCTATGTTGATGGAAAGGATTTAACGTTCGAGCCTTATCCAGAACGGAGGAAACTGCTCGAGAAGGTGGTTGGAAGCAGTGAACATACGACGACAGCCAACTACACAGTTGCAAAGAACGCGGAGGAGCTTGAAAAGTTCTTTCAAGATGCGATTGAGAATGGTTGTGAAGGTCTGGTGTGCAAGTCAATCGCAAAGGATTCGGTTTATCAGGCTGGCGCCCGCGGCTGGCTTTGGATAAAGTACAAACGGGACTACAAGAGTGAGATGACCGACACTGTTGATCTGGTTGTGGTGGGAGCTTTTCACGGTAGAGGAAAACGGGCAGGCGCTTACGGTGCTCTGTTGCTTGCAGCCTACAATTCACAGAACGACACGTTCGAAACTGTGACGAAGTGTGGAACAGGGTTCACTGACGAAGACCTGGCAAGGCTTCCGAAAATGCTGCAAAAATATGTAATTCAACACAAACATTCGAGAGTCAATTCAACGCTTGAAGCTGACGTCTGGTTTGAGCCAATAACAGTGCTTGAAATCCTGGGCGCAGAGATCACATTAAGCCCTATCCACACGTGTGCCAAAGATGCCGTTCGTAAAGGAAGCGGACTGGCCATTCGTTTTCCCCGTTTTACTGGAAACTATAGGACGGACAAAGCAGCGGAAGATGCGACCACTTCCGAAGAAATCGTCGAAATGTACCGGAAACAGTTGAAGAAGATTGGTGAAAGCTAGGTCCAGATAATCATTCAACAGATTCATCAGCTTGAAAATAGCCTGGCCTTAAGTGCGCGCAAGGAGTGGGAAGCAGCTTCCCTGACACTAATGTGTCAAGTTTGAGACATATAGAACATTCTGCCGAAAATCTTTTAACCTGAAACATGACTCTATAGTTTTGTATTGAAATATAGGGAGAAAGGGAAAACAATGAGTATTCTATTGAAGTATGCATCTTTGATTTTAACTGTTATGATGATGACAAGCACACTAGTGGTCCTACACACTTATGGAGCACGGCTCGACTCGTGGCCGGGGTACGTCAAGCCTGGATTCCCAGACTACGCTCCCAGCGGTATGCCGGATTTTGACGAGAAGCAACCTCAATTTACGACTGACGTAGGACATGTGCAATACTCTTGGTGTGTTCCGGTTGCCGTTGCAAACTCGCTCTGGTGGCTTGACTCGAAATTCGAGTCAAAGAACTACTCGACTCCGGTGCCCCCTCCGACAGTAAGCGATCACTTCAGCTTAGTAACCGCTTATGGCCCGTGGGACGACCATGACCCGCAAAACGTCTTCGGAATTGTCCCCGAGCTGGCAACGGATATGCACACGGACGGCCTTGGAGTGGGTGGAGGCTACGTTGGAACGAAGTACGCAGACATTCAGCCCGGAATTAACGCATACTTAGCAAACCATGGCGTAGCTGGATTGTTCGAGGTTCACGGAATGGATTACCCTGCTGGGCCGGCTGGCTTTAGCTGGATTGACCAACAGGTCGAGGCTTGCCAGGATGTTGAACTCTGTCTCGAATTCTGGTACTTCAACGCGGGAAACTGGATACCCGCTACAAACCCAATCTTCGAACTGGGCCACTGCGTGACTTGCGCTGGTATCGATAACCTGACCAACCAGGTGCTTGTGAGTGACCCTTACTACAACGCTTTCGAAGCTGGGGTGGTTCCGGGTCGCTCACCGGTTCCACACGTTGATCTTTCGACCAGCGACCACAACAATGCCTCACTGGTATCGCAGGACGCTTACACCGCAGTACCCTATCCGGTGATGCCACCGCCTCCAGGCTATCTGCCATCTGCGCTGGAGTTGCAGAACTACTTGCAAATCAACGGCTTCTCGCCAGACCCGAACTGGCACGCTTTCATAAGAGGGGCGATTGCAACTTCATCGACGGGAATCGACGACGTAGCGATCACAAACCTTACATCGGCCAAGACCATTTTGGGGCAAGGTTATCTGGGTAACCTCACGGCGACCGTTCAAAACTCGGGTAACTATACTGAAACCTTCAATGTCACCGCGTACGCCAACGCAACCTTTGTCACCTCGCAAAACGTAACCCTGGCAAGCGGAACCTCAACTAACATGACTCTTGTCTGGAATGCCACTGGTTTTGCCAAGGGAAACTACACAATCAACGCCTACGCTTGGCCTGTTCCAGACGAAACGAACACGTCGAACAACAACTTCACAGACCATTCGATCATAGTCGCGATTGCCTGCGACATCACAAGCAAAACCGGCTGGCCTGACGGGCGGGTTGACATGAAGGACATTGCTGTCACTGCCAGATGTTTCGGGTCTGCCCCCGGTTCTGGCAACTGGAACGCGAACGCAGATTTTAACAACGACGGAAAAATCGACATGAGAGATATCGCCTTGATTGCCAGACACTTTGGAAACACCGACCCGTAAGAGATAGCTGTTGGGCCCTCATAGATAGGTCGCGCGCAGCACCGTTATCATGGCCATATTCGCATCCAAATAGAACAGAGATGCCAAAACCCTCTTCTTTCTTTTGAATTGACAAAATGGCAATCTTCGCTTTTCGCGAATGTGGTTATGGGTAGTGTTGCCCGAAATGTCGGGCTAGCAACGCTATATCTCTCATGTTGACTGCGCGCGCTAGAAAGGGAAGCGGATTAGCCATTCGCTTTCCACGTTTTACATGGAACTACCGACCTGACAAATCTGCAGAAGACGCAAACACTACTGAAGAAATCGTGGAAATGTATCGAAAATAGTTGAATAAGATAAGCGAAAGCTAATATGTGATATTTTCGTGCTTAATATCAAAACACGATGAAGCTTTTTCTCTAACGCCAGTTCAAAGATTCGAGAGGAAGGTCTTCAGGTACAGCAAAGAGCTCTTATAATAAACCTGCTCGTTCGTTAACGGGCGAAGAATCGATTGGTGAATATATACTGTGTTTAGAACTGGATGTACGCGATGTTAAGGTAAATCTGAGGAGGGAATCTTATCATCTTGCCTTTTTTTGGTATCAAAAAAATTAGAGTGCTATCTTAGACCTGTTGGCCGAAGTGTCTGGCTGCGAGTGCGACGTCTCTCATGTTGACGACGCCGTCCCCGTTTATATCTGCGTATAGGTTCCAATTTGAAGATGTTTTGTTGCTTCCGAACGCTCGTGCCACCAATGCTATGTCTCTCATGTCGACTCTCCCGTCCCCGTTCACGTCGCCTGGGATTCTGACTTGGAAGTTTGGCACGTTCATCACGTTCCGGCCCTCTGTATATGATACAATTGCGGTCAGAGTGTAGCTATAGTTGATTGGCACATATGTGGTGTCCCATGCGAATGAGTAGGTGGCGGACTGTCCCACGGAGAGTTCTCCCGCAGGAAAGGTGCCTATGCTTTCTCCGGCTGTGTAGTTGTGCCACAACCCGCCCCATGTACTTTCAGGGTAGTCTCCAGTGTTCCTTATCGTGACGAGGATGGTCAGGTTGTAGCATCCTTGGTAGACCATTGGGATGTTGTAAGGGAAGAAGGTTACGCTTGCAACGATAACGCTGTGGACGTTGCTGACGTAGTTGCCAATTACGTTGCCTGGACCTGTAATTACAATTGAATCATTTTGTAAGTTGGACAAGCCTGTTGTGGAATTCCAAAAGTACGGTTTCATCAGGCCAACCAGTGGCGACCTGAACGCGAAACTGTGGGTTGAGCCGTTGTTCCACCAAAATGAAGTTGGCAGGACCAGGATATAGCTAGAGTTGTCTATGGTGGCTGAGTTTCCTGTGAAGTCATTGCCCACGCCTGTTAAAGAGAACGTAATGTTGTACTGAGCAACATAGTTTCCCGTTATAATTATTGGCCCTGTCACAGTCGCTGGTGAGGCTTGGCCCGTGACGTTGCTCAGTCCGAACTGCTGGCCTGAAGAACTGCTTGAAACTACGCTGGAGTACAAGTAACTTATAGCTGTGCCATTATCGATCCACTCGCTGAGGGGCAGGGTTCCATAAGTGTATGCTGAGCCGTTTACCGTTGCAACTGTGCTCGTCGCCGTTCCGTCAAGACCAGTTTGACCGAAAGTGACGAGGCACTGAACCTTGAAGTGTGCGGTCGCCACGTGGGCTTCGTTCATTTGTATGCTAATCGGGTTGACCCCTAGGCCTTGTGAGGCTCCGTCAAGGTCCCAGTAGGTGAAGTTGTAGCGAACGCCACCAACGCCTGTAGCATTTGGAACGAATTGTGGGGCCGTCAGGTTGACCCATGTCCAGTTGTCATACCAGTTTGTGCCCGGTATCGGCGGAAGGCTTGACGGGTTTGTGACCACAGTCAGGTTGTATTGAATAATCCAGTTAGCGACGGCGGTCATAGGGCCGCTCATGATTATCGGGTTACTCGTGAGACCTGTTCCAGTTGCGCCGCCGCTCCATCCAGTGAAAACAGCCTGCACCGAGCCAGGCGTAATAATTACTGTTCCGTTGGCCAACGTTGCGTATGCGGTTGAGCCGCTGTCATACCAGTCTGCCCCACCAGGTGAACCATAAGGCGAAACCACGGTCAGACTATACTGCGTTTTGTAGTTACCTGTGATTGATCCACCTGCACTGGGAACAATGAATGTCCCATTCTGAGCCGTGGAAAGTCCAGAAGTGGACATCCACACGTATCTGGTTGTTCCTGCACTGCCCAAACAGCGTGAACGAAAAGCGAAAGTGTGGTTTGAGCCAACGTCCCAGGTGAACGTTGCTGGAAGGGCGCTGAGAGTGAAATTATTGCCGTCAACAGCAAGAACCGTTCCGTTGAAATCAGATCCCACACCAAGCTCACCAAACACGACAGTCTCCGCAGCGCTCATAGTGTACGTTCCGTCGGTGGCTGTCGTTGGAATTGGGTTTGACATTGTGTCGCTTAACTGAGCTAAGGCAAAATGAATCGGTGTTTGCAACGGGGAACTACCGCTTCTGTCTGCCTGAAAAGTAACGTTGAACAGGGCGGAGGCTTCTGCGTTGCTTGCGGATGTTGCCAGTGCTACGGCCGCAAGTTCGTAATAGCCCGCACCCGACTGTTCAAAAACAGTAGTCCATCCACCCGGCCAAAGCGTGTTCAGCGGAGTCTTGTCGGCGCTCACGAAGCTTATTATGCTGCCATCCCATGTCAAGTTGATGTCGAAACCCGCGAAGTTGCTGAAGTTTGAAAACGTGACGCTCACGCTGAAAGTTGTCCCCACATCCTCAGGAGCCTCATTTACAAGGGATGGACTTATGTAAAGCTGAGCTCCACCATCCGCTCTGACGGGCCAGATTGGTGTAACAACAATTGAAGAAATGAATATTATCGATAACACAATTGCTATCGCTATCCCTATTCTCGTTTTCTCCTCTCTCCTTTACATTGAACCTGCTTTGCTCACTCTTTCGCGAGTGTTCGCAATAATAAGTTTGTCTAATCGAGTTTATAAATGTAGCCCCAGCTCTCGTTTTGTGCAATGAATATAAGTGGCTTACATGTACAATTGTATCAAACAATTCAAAATGAATTATATTCTGGAACTGTTCGAAACCATCATTCGTGATATCACACTTAGTACTCTTTTAGCAATGAATTGTTTGATACAATACACCATTTCAAGTTTCTTAAAATGCTATTATGGAACAAAGTTTCGCATAGATTTATATACGGATGTGCGCACTGATTTACTTAGTCTCTATAAAGGTAGAAAGGAGAAAGGATGAAGATGAAGATTAGATACGGAATAGTAGCAATGCTAATGATTCTTACTTTGTTTCTAAGCATGCCAATGATACATTTGCCAACAACAGCGAAAGCAGACCCAGGCACACTTACCGTTCCTGGCGAGTATCCGACAATCACCCAGGCCATCGCTGCTGCAAGCCCAGGCGACACTATCATGGTTAGTCCAGGAACTTACAATGAAGAAGTTGATATCAACAAAGCTGTACAAGTTCTTGGCTCTGGCGCTGCCTCAACATTCATTAACGGTACTGGTTTGGTGCTAGCTTCGGCGGGACTGGTGAAGATAACCGCGCCAGGAGACGTGACGTTCAGTGGCTTTACAGTGGAAAATGCACCGCTGGATCCTAGTTATAATGAATTCGAGATTTTTTCATCATCCAGCACTTCCGGCGCAACTTATCACATATCAAATAACAACATTGTAGGAACAGGAGACACAAACCCAAACGATATGGAGGTAGGCTTCTATTCGCAGAATGACCAAGCGAACGCAGTTTTCAAATACAACAACATCACGAACATCGGCGGAGACAATATTGTATTCGAAGTGCACACAGGTTCAACTGAGATAAGCCACAACAATCTCGAGGCCGGCCTAGGAGGCGGTGACTCAACATTCTTTATGACGTACAATGCAAACACCGTGACAACTCTTCAGAACGTGAGTTACAACACCTTCAACATGGGCACCGGAACAACTTTCGACTACGACACCAGGGCAACAGCAGTCAGCTTCAACACTCCAGGCGCTGCATATGGCGTAAGCGATGCCCAGTTTACCAACGTGGTAATTCAAGGAAACACGATTAACAACTTGAAAAGCTATAGAAGGGGCATAGGCTTCTGGAACGGTGGAGGAAGCGGAGGCGGCATAATTGCCCCGCTTGTCGAGAGCAATACGATAACGGGCATTGCCGGTTCAACAGATTCTGATGGAATAGATTTCATCGCTACCGGTTCATCCCCCATCGCTGCTGCCAACGCTACCATATTTAGCAACTGGATTTACAACTGCAATTACGGAGTCTGGCTGAGATCAGATGGCTGCGCTCCGGGCGCACAGATAACCTACAACGTGATACAAAACAACACCGTCGGCTTAAACGATACAGTTGACTCTTCACCAGTGCGTGCACTGTTCAACTATTGGGGCGACCCGACAGGACCGTACAACGCAACTTCCAACCCCACGGGCTTGGGAAACCCAGTCGATGGCAATGCGAATTATCAGCCGTACTTGACCGCGCCAGTACCCGCAACGCTCTCCATCACCCCAACCCCGGTTAACAAAGCACCTACCGATGTGGGCACGGCTTTCACACAGACGGTAACGCTTTCACAGTTCAGCTATTTCGCGGGTTTCGATATCAACTTGACCTGGGATAACAGTCTGATAACTCTCACAACCGTCGATTACACCACTACCCTGAACGCTCTCTGGGGAACAGGCAATTGGACTACTGTTTTTGAACAGTCGGGTGCGGGCTATTACGAACTTGCGGCCGTAGCACTGGCAACATCCGCAAGCAACGCAGAAGCCTCCGCCCTGTTCACGCTAACCTTCACGGTTGCTCAGAGCAGTAACTTCCCACTCTCGACGCCGATTCACTTTGCTGTGGTTAAGCTGAGCGACACAATGTCAAACCCAATTCCAACGACAGCCACCGACGGAACGTACACTATGAGCGCTATGGTGCCAGGCCTTGAATTCAAAGTTGAAAAGTATAACAAAAAGACGAGCGCATGGGATGCCGTCACATCCCCATACCACTTTGAATGCGGCAATAATTTCACAGTTGACGTCTATGTAACCGACGTTACGTCATTTACAGCTTACAACCTGACAATCGATTTCAACTCAACACTCGTTGCGCTACAAACCGTCCAAACTTGGGGCATATTTGGTGCAGGCACTGTAATCTACACAGCTGGAGCATCAAGTGTTCAAATCTCGGGTCTTGGCTCAGCTTGGTCTGGTTCTGAAGGACTGCTATTTAAACTTCCGTTCAACGTCCAGTTCAATGCCACAGCGGATCACATCTGGAACAGCGCGAAGCCCAACTACGAGACGTTCCCAACTTATATCGCAGCCGCCACGCTCAGCTTCACCGGAGGCACCATACCAATAGGCGGAATCAGCACTCCGGCGCCATTAACCATCGAGATTGACTTCATAAGAGGCGACGTGCTCTGCACCGGCGTGGTGGGCATAAATGACATACGTGTCCTTGCATACTACTACGGCCAAGCAGTGCAACCGACGGGCCCAGTTCCTCCACAATACGACCTGCTTAACCATGGCCACATCGACATCTATGACGTAGTACAGGTTGCCAACAACTACGGATACGGCCTCGATCCATAGCATTATCTTCCTCAAAAAACCAAACATCCCCCTTTATTTCAGTTTGACCAAGTATAATTAGACGCCAAGGGAGAGAAGGGAAATAGAATATGGTGAGAAAAATAGCGCTGGCCCCAGCAATAATCTCGTTCATGGTTTTGTCATTGTTAATTCCTGTCGCCGCAACCCAACCGATGATTACGACAATAATCCAGCTCGCTCCGTCAACCCTCACAGTAGGACAGGGAACAACTTTCAGCATTAACGTGACCATTGCAAACGTCACAAACCTTGCCACATGGCAATTTGGACTATACTATCTCAACACGATACTAACCTGCACAAGTGTCGTGGAAGGCCCATTTTTAAAACAGTTCAACAGCACAATCTTCGACTCCACAATAAACAACGCATTCAACGCCACTCATGGCCTAGTAGTAGCCGGGTCAGCTCTATATGGATCTGCGCCTGGAGTAAATGGCAGCGGAACGCTGGCGACAATCACGTTTCAAGCAGAAACTGCCGGCAACACCACATTACACTTTTCAAGCGATCCCAACATCAGCTACCTCGATGACGCAAGTTTCCCACCGCCAGGACAATCAATCCCCTTCACAGCCATTGACGGGACAGTCAACGTGAACGCAACCCAAGACGTAGCCGTCACAAACGTCACGTCTTACAAGACAGTCATAGGCCAAGGAAACACCGGTAACATAACCGTGACAGCCGAAAACCTAGGCACCGCTGCAGAAACTTTCAACGTCTCAGCTTACGCCAATATGATTTATACCGCGTCCCAGAACGTCACCCTCTCAAGTGGAAACTATGCGAACCTCACGTTCACGTGGAACACCACGGGCTTTGCATACGGCAACTACACGATAAGCGCCTACGCTTGGCCTGTTCCAGGCGAAACAAACATCGCGAACAACAACTGCACCGGTGGCTGGGTAATGGTATCGATAATCGGCGATGTCACGGGTCCGAACGGTTGGCCTGATGGACAGGTTAACATGCGAGACATAGCTCTGATTGCCAGGTGCTTCGGCTCCACCTCAGGCTCAAGTAACTGGAACCCCAACGCGGACCTGAACAACGACGGCATAGTAAGCATGAAAGATATCGCCCTTGTGGCCAGACGCTTCGGCCAACACACCTAACACAATTCATGACATAGTGTAGAAGCCTTCGTTTCTGTTTCGGTTGTCTTCCCGTGCTGAAGGGATGACCGCAAACCGACAGTTGAAGCACAGCCTGGTACGTGTCTGTGAGCGCTTTTGCTTGGGTTTGTTTGTATGATTTATCATTTGATATGTCTTAGGGGCTGCGTCGTAACGCGAAAACCATAGAACTGAGTTTCACAAGATATATAACCAACAACTTCCTTGTATATACCAGCAGCTTAGCGTATGCTGAAGGAGAAGGGAGAATGAAGAAGCAGCTATCTCTGATAATGGTAGGTATTTTGCTGATTGGCATGTTCGGTTTCTTGGGCAATCTTGTGCCAACGGTCAAAGCCTGCAGCGTCGAGTTTTCCGTGTCTATTTTGCCCTGTTCTGTTGTTTTGGATGTTGGTCAGTCTCAACTGTTCAATTCAACCGTGTCAGGAGGTACTTCGCCGTACTCGTATCAGTGGTACCTTAACTATGCGAATGTTTCGGGTGCTACTGGCTCAACGTGGACCTTTGCACCGACATCTTCAGGCTCCTACACGGTTTCCCTGAAAATCACTGACAGCAAAGGACTCCTAGCAGCGTCTAACACCGCGAACGTTAAAGTGAACGCTCAGCTTTCGGTGTCTATCTCGCCAAGTTCTGTTGTTTTGGATGTTGGTCAGTCTCAATTATTCAAGTCTTCGGTGTCTGGAGGTACTTCGTCGTACTCGTATCAGTGGTACCTTAACGGTACTATGGTGTCTAATGCGACGAGTGGTTCGTGGACTTTCACTCCCACTTCAACAGGCTCTTATTCAGTCTACTTGAAGGTCACAGATTGCAAAGCACAGTCTGCAACCTCTAACACTGCCAATGTCCAAGTGAACGCTCAGCTTTCAGTATCTATCTTGCCTGGTTCTGTGGTCATGGATGTTGGTCAGTCTCAACTGTTCAATTCAACCTTGTCGGGAGGTACTTCGCCGTACTCGTATCAGTGGTACCTTAACAGTGCTTCTGTATCGGGTGCTAATTCGTCGACTTGGACGTTTACACCTACGTCTTCAGGCTCCTACAAAATCTACGTAAAAATCACGGATGCTGCTGGCCTCAAGGCATCTTCTAACACCGCGTCTGCCACTGTCAATTGTGCACCTTCGGTCAGTATTTCGCCTGGTTCTGTTGTTTTGGATGTTGGTCAGTCTCAACTGTTCAGTTCAACTGTGACTGCTGGTACTTCGCCGTATTCGTATCAGTGGTATCTCAACAGTACTGTTGTGTCTAATGCGACGAGTGGTTCGTGGACTTTCACTCCCTCTATTGCAGGGTCCTACAAGATCTACGTAAAAGTCACGGATGCTGCCGGCCTTAACGCAGTGTCGAATACAGCCTCCGTCACTGTTAAGGTTGTTTTTTCGGTCAGTATTTCGCCTGGTTCTGTTGTTTTGGATGTTGGTCAGTCTCAACTGTTCAGTTCAACTGTGACTGCTGGTACTTCGCTGTATTCGTATCAGTGGTATCTTAACGGTGCTTCTGTGTCGGGTGCTAATTCGTCGACTTGGACGTTTACACCTTCGTCTGCAGGCTCCTACAAAGTCTACGTGAAAGTGACCGATTGCAAGGCGCAGAGTGCAACGTCCAACACCGCAAGTGTCACTGTTAACGCCAAGCTTTCCGTGTCCATTCTCCCTACTTCTGTTTCGATGTATGTTGGTCAGTCTCAACTGTTCAATTCTACTGTATTAGGAGGTACTTCGCCGTATTCGTATCAGTGGTATCTTAACGGTGCTTCTGTGTCGGGTGCTACTTCGTCGACTTTGACGTTTACACCTACTTCTGCAGGCTCATACACGGTGTACGTAAAAGTCACTGACAATGTCGGCGCGCAAGCATTATCTAATATTGCGAATGTCAATGCTACCGCTCTTCACCCTAACATAAGCGTTTCAGTAAAGGGTCCGCCTTCCTCTCATGAGGGTAACACGATAACCTTCACAATAACCATCACGAACCCGTCTAACGACACGACAATGTACGGAATGGATGTTTACAGCACGGTTTCGGGCGATGTTTCTTCGTTCTTTTCGAGCAGTTTAGCTCCTGGTGCTTCTGAGTCTCGGATTTTCAGTTACACCGTTCCGTCTCCGAGCGGCGACATAACAAACATAGTAACCGCCACCTACGAGGACGCCCTGCAACAGCAAGTAACAGCCTCGGCCAGCTGCACCGTGAAAGTTCTTCATCCTGGTATTAGCGTGTCTGAGTCTGGTCCTGTGAACGCTCATGAAGGTGACACGATTAGCCTTACGATAACGGTCAACAACACGGGCGATGCAAATGTGACAAGGGTTTCTGTTGTTGATTCGCTTTTGGGTGATGTTTCTTCGAGTTTCTCAGCCAGTTTAGCTGCGGGTGCTTCTGAGTCTCGGAGTTTCAGTTACACTATTCCGTCTCCGAGCGGCGACATAACAGACACAGTAACCGCAACCTACAACAACAGCCTGAACAGTCCTTTGACAGCTTCTGCCAGCTGGAGTGTTATTGTTCTTCATCCAAGCATCAGTGTTTCTGAGTCTGGTCCAGCCTATGCCCATGTGGGTGATTTGGTAACCTTTACGATTACTATTTCCAATACTGGTGATTGTTCTCTTGGCGGTGTGCTTGTCACTGACAGTCTTTTTGGGACTGTTTATAGTGGTGGTTTAGCTGTTGGCGCCTCTGACACGTTTACTGAGTCTTACACTGTTCCTTCAGCTTCAGCTGTTGTTTCGGACAGTGTTTCGGCGGGTGGCAGTGACGCTCTAGGCCGTTCGGTTTCGAGTAGTAGTGGCTGGTCTATGACCGTTCTTCATCCTGGTATTAGCGTGTCTGAGTCTGGCCCTTCGTACGCCCATGTGGGTGATTTGGTAACCTTCACGATTAAGGTTTCGAACACCGGTGACTGTGCTCTCAGCGGCGTGCTCGTCACTGACACTGTTTTGGGAACTGTTTATAGTGGTGGCTTAGCCGTTGGTACTTCGGACACGTTCAGCGTTAACTACGCCGTTCCTTCTGGTTTGGCTGTTGTTTCTGATAGTGTTAGTGCTTCTGGTAGTGATGTTCTTGGTCGTGTTGTTTCAGGCAGTTCTGGCTGGTCTGTTACTGTTCTTCATCCCGGCATCAGTGTTTCTGAGTCTGGTCCAGCCTATGCTCATGTTAGTGATTTGATAACTTTCACGATTACGGTCTCGAATACTGGTGACTGTGCCCTGTC
>JBEKKK010000004.1:0-172497 GCA_050010755.1 Bathyarchaeia archaeon | reverse complement strand
ACAACGTGACTGGGAAGATTGATGGTGCTGCCGGCTTCGACGGTTCCAGCTCCTATGCTACTATTCCATTCGGGTTGTCACCACCCTACACTATCGAGTGTTGGGCAAACCCCGCCACACTCGTACAAGATGGTGCGATTATTGCTTTTGAGGGAACAGAAACGGGCGGAAGCGGAGTCAGCATGGGCATATACAACACTGAGAACAAAATAGTCATTGGAAACGATGCGTATAGATACGGGTTGGGGACTCCCAGTGCGTATCTGACTGCCGGAACTTGGGCTTACTGGTGCGACGCTGTAACAACCGCAAGCAGTATCGGCTTTTATCTTAACGGTGCAGCGCAGACATTGAGTAGCGTTGGCAGCTATTTTTCCAATGACCCTAACTATAGGACAATAGGTGCAAGAAACTACAGCGGTTATAGCCATTTCTGGAACGGTACGGTTGATGAGGTGCGGATTTCAAACATAGTCCGGAGTGCGTCGTGGATCTCAACAGAATATAGTAACCAACAATCGCCTTCATCGTTCTACAGCGTTGGGTCTGAAGAAACGTTCTCACTCAAATTTCCGAGCATCTCTAACCCCTCGCCAGCTATCGGCGCAACAGTCGGTCCCTCGCTGTCTGAGCTCAGCTTTGATTTGACAGACTATCTGAACGATTCGATGAACTATTATGTCACTACGACTCCGGACACCGGTTCAGGCAGTGGTACGGGCGTCTACAGCGGCACATACTCTGTAAGCGTCAGTGGTCTCCAACTTAACACCACTTACACTTGGCAGGTGTCTGTGGTAGACCCATCATTTGGAATCTGGAACAACCAGACATTCAGTTTCGAGACGATATCATCATTGAACGTTACTAGCGCATCACCTGCGACAATGTTAACGCTTGATCGAGGAAGTCAACAAGCGTTTCAGGTATCTTGGGTCATGTCAGCGGACACAACTTGGTACATGAACGGTTTGCAGCAGCAAGTTGATTATGGCCTGCAAACTGCTTCATGGAACTGCACATTCACCAATCTTGGAGTATTCAACGTTACAGCTTCAGCACAGGTCTCTGGCTTGACGGGGAAGTATGAATGGTCCGTCGAAGTAGTAATCAACTTCACGGGGGGCGTGGCTGATCGTGTACGCACAGATTTTGTTGCTTCCCAACCTTGGGAAAAAGGATGGGTGTACGATGAATGTATATGGTATGACCGCGACTTTGAAACCTACTTCATGCTTTACAACGGGGCGCCAATAGGGCAAAGACAAGCCGGATTTGCGTGGAGTAGCAATGGCCTCAACTGGACCAAATATGCCGGAAATCCAGTGTTGTCTGTTGTGCCAAATTCATGGGAAGGCGGAGAGTTGTGCTGGACAACCACCCACATAAAAATCAATGGAACATATTGGGTTTACTACCAAGCCGGGTCTGGAGTAGGTCTGGTATTTCTTGATATTGCACCTGACGGGAGCGGTGGCTATATGGTAGGTAACTTGACTCGGTATTCAGGAAATCCAGTCATCTCAGGCCCCGCCAACCCGGAGTTTTCATGTGCGCGCGTCAACTCAACATACTGGATAGGGTACCTCGGTCCCACATCCGTGAGTTGTTTAACTTCTTCAGATGGGTTAACCTGGACGTATCTACAGAAAAACGTTCTTGTCCCTGAAGGACATGGCTGGGATAGCTCGTTGCTCACTCCGCTCTACACGTACATATACGGCGGTTCTGTGTACTTGACTTTGACGGGCAACTACAGAGAAGACGGTGTCGCATATTGCCGCGTTGGGGACTGGACAAACTTGGCCTTCTCTCCGTATAATCCGATACTTCCAATTGGTGCAGCAGGGACGTGGGAGGGAGGTGAAGCAGGAGGACTGAGTTTCACAGTCGATGAGCTCGGCCACGTCATTATCAACAGTGATAACACACTTGACTGCTGGTATGTAGGCGTTGAAAGCCTAGGAGGGTCCGGAGATAGTGGTTTCGGTCATGGCGTAATATACAATGTTAGCGGAGGCCCACAGTATCAACCCCTGCTTCAGATGTCTCCAGACGCGATGATCTGTAGAAAATATGGCGAGCAGTTCACATTGCAGGTGAACGTGACCAACGCAATAGCTGTTGATGATTTCAACTTTGCAATACTCTACAATCCCACATTGGTGAGCTACGTAAGCGTTTCGTGGGGAGAATTGGGTTCAGGAACAATCACTAGTGTCGACCCGGTAAACGGCATACTTGAAGGACATGTAGTTGGGGCTTCCGTGAGTGGAAACCGCTGGCTGTTAAACATCACGTTCCAAGACATTGCGACAATGATATGGAAACAAGGTCAAGTCAACGAGTTAGATGGCCAAATATGGTTCCACAACGCCAGCCTCAGCTCAGAAGTTCAACAACTTGTATACCAAGAGAGCGGACTCAGTCAGATTAGCGTGAACAATGTTACTTTCAAGTTCCTACCCATCCGTGGCGACTTAAACAACGACGGCATTGTGAACATTCTTGACCTAGCAACGGTAGCGGGATTCTACGACGTCAAGCAGGGCGATTCAACATGGCCCACTGCATCTGCCTATGACTTGCACGGCGACAATATTATCGACCTATACGACTTGGTAATGGTTGCCTCAAACTTCGGCTACACATATACCTAAACCTACTAACATCCATCCTTCTTTTCCTTATAACAAGGCCTGATAGAACCATGTTACTGAACCTTTAAATACAAACACTATCTATTGCTAAAACTGCAAATTAGAAGGAGAAAGGAGGAAAATGAAAACAAAATATCTAGCAAGTATCTTGACGCTACTGCTTTTCGCAAGCATCTTCACATTTGGCCTTACAATTCAGAGAGCATCTGCAAGCACAGCCACGCTATCTATTTCATCGGTTGCAAAGATTCCGAGCGACGTGGGCACTAGTTTTACAGTGCCCGTGAATATTAGTGATGTTAGCGATCTGTTTGGCTTTGACATCAAAATAACATGGGACAATTCGCTGATAACTTTATCAAGTCTCGACGACAGTTCCCTTAACACAGTTTTCGCTGGCCATTACCTTGAGCCTTTGACGCCACCCTATCAGACTGGTGATGGCTACGTCAGATTCGCAGCAGTTAAGGAGGGCACACCGGGGTTCAGTGGATCAGCCACGCTTTTCACACTGACATTCAACATAGTAGAGGCAGACAACTTACCTCATTCAACACCAATCCAGTTCGACCCACTCAACGTCAAGCTCAGTGATTCAGCCGCGAATTCTATCACTCCAACATTCAATGATGGAACATACACCATGAGCGCCATAACGCCGGGCATCACATTCACTAAAGTCAACCCTAACACGAATAAGCCCTATGAGTTTGGGAAATATGTTGAGGTTCAGGTTTACGCAACCAACATCAACACCAACTCACCACTTACCGGCTACGATCTCAGAGTGGACTACAGCTCGGAATTCCTAACGTTTGTGCAAGTCCAGCCTACAGACCCATATGTTCTTGCAACGCCGACAGTGGACACCAGTATATCAGGCGTCGTTCATCTTTCGCTCAGCTCAGGCGGCTCATACCATGGCAGCAGTGGACTGTTGTTCACGTTGACTTTCCAGATAATATTCGATCAACGTAGCACGCACATATGGAAAACGTCAACCTCACCGAACCAGTTCAGCGCCACCATCTCGCTTGAGACAACGACAGGAAGCCTAACGTTGGGTGGAGGAACGACATCTATCGGTTCAGTCACGCTGCCAACAGCTGTGACGGTGCCCGTCAACTTGATCCAAGGTGATGTGTCCTGCGACGGCCATGTCGACATCCTCGACCTTTCGACCGTAGCAGCCTACTTTGACCAATCGACTGCCAGCGGTCCAGCAGCCAAATACGACGTCAAAGTGGACAGCAACAATATCATCGACATCTATGACCTAGTTATAGTCGCTGCAAACTACTACTATTACAAACCCGACGTTCTTCCGTGATCATGACATGCAGTTGCGCAGCAAGGCAGCTGCTAAAACCTCTTTTTTTGTCGACACAAACACAGACTTTGTAACCTAAGGGGCAAAAGAAAGATGCTTGCTTTAAGTCTGGGCCATGGCTATTACCCGCGCGTATTTTTTAGAAGTAGAAGTTTGTTCCTGAAGTCTTAAATATCATCGTTACAGCATATTTTTAGCGCAAATTAAAGGGGAGAAAGGAGCGTTGAAGAGGATACCTGTTCTAGTGTGCATCATACTATTTTTATCCATGTCAACATTGTCGGTTTACAGAACATCCGCACAACCTTCGACTGCAATAGCGGTTGATCCGCCAGTTTCCACCACAATTTCGGGGTCCTCTTTCAGCGTGAACGTGAACGTGACGAATGTTGTCAATTTTACGTCTTGGCAGTTGAACCTTTACTATGTGAATGCTATCCTAAGCTGTACAAATGCGGTTGAAGGTTCGTTTTTGAAATCGACCGGCGCTTTGGGCACGTATTTCAGCGAGACCGTTAACGACAATTACAACAGCACGTGTGGCTGTTTGTCGGCATACTCCACAATCGAAGGTGATTATTCAGTGAATGGCAATGGAGTGATACTCACAGTCAATTTCATGGCGGTGGGCGCAGGTATTAGCAACTTAACATTACCGCTCGCTGAGTCAATTCTCGGGGACAATGAAATCCCGAGACAGCCGATTTCTCACTCAGATTTCAGCGGGACAGTCAACGTAACCGCTCCGAGTCATGACGTAGCAGTGAGTAGATTCGCATTAGCCAAGACAGTCATAAGCAGAGGATACGGCGGGAACATCACTGCAACAGCCGCAAATTTCGGTGGCAACGCTGAAACGTTCAATGTCACGGTCTACGCCAACTCGAGCTACATCTCATCCGCAAACGTCACTCTCTCAAGCGGAAACTCTGCGAACGTAACGTTCACATGGAACACCACGGGCTTTGCGTATGGCAATTATACGATTAGCGCTTACGCTTGGCCTGTTCCCGGCGAAACCAACACCGCAAACAACAACTGCACTGCCGGCTGGGTGATAGTGTCATTAATTGGCGATGTCACGGGTTCAAGCGGTTGGCCTGATGGGCAGGTTAACATGCGAGACGTAGCCCTGATTGCCAGAGCTTTCGGCTCTACGCCTGGCTCAAGTAATTGGAATCCCAATTCGGACCTCAACAACGACGGGACAGTCAACATGAGAGACATCGCTTTGGTGGCCAGAAACTTCGGACAACACATATGAGACTACAGTTTGCGTTGCTTCGCGGTCCGGTGATGCACAGCGCGAATGGCTTATTTAACGGCCATTATCTCCCAGTAATTTGGTTTTTCTTTTGCAACTCCAAGCTGTATTCTGGTAAAGCCTTGCAACAGTTTTGATACTTCCTGTTTTGTGAGAAAATGATGAAGTTCCTCGAAGCGGTCTTTTTCATAAGACTCTAGTATCCAGTAGGTGTTCTTCTCAAGTCTTTTTCCCTTTCCGTACCGTGAATCCTTCACTGAGGCTAAATTTACCAAGAGCTTGCCATTTTCTTGGAGTGTTCTGTGAACCTCTTTCATGGTTGTTTCGACGTCTTTTTTGAAGCCGTGATGTATGACGCTGATGCTGATTACAGCGTCTAAGCAGCAATCTCTTAGTGGGATGTTTGTCATTGTTGCGCGTACGAAAGCGACGTTTTTTAGTCTCTCTCTTTTTGTCCAACCCGTCGCAATTCTTAGTGCGCTTTTGGAAATATCGATGCCTATGACTTCGAAGCCGCTGTTAGCGAGCAGGACGCAGTGTCTGCCCGCTCCACAACCCAAGTCCAATACTGCCTTGACGTTTTGCTTTTTCAAGTCTGGAACAGCATCAACAATGAATTGGGCGGTTTTCATCATTCTTCGGGGCATCCGCCTCAGCGTCGAATAGTAATTCTCCCAATTGGTTTGTATCTTAGCCAACGTTCAGTTCTCCTGCTAACTGTAGTTTTTCTTGGTTGTTTGAATTGCGTTTTCTTACGAGGCTTCTCTTTTTGGCTTCATCTAGTCGCACCCTCTTCAAAAATGTTATTATTGGAGGTACGGTTAACTTGGCGGGCTATGGTTCACCGTGCTAGCAGTCCGGTGATAGCATAGCGCGCGCTAAATGTTAACAGCGAAAACCATCACCTAGGAGCTACCATATCCTATAGGGTGAACGTACTCACTGCTTCAGCCTTGCTTAACTCATTTCAAACAAGTGTGCTCTAGAGGGCGGCGATGAGAACAGCTATTATGCCGCTTAGGAACACTCCGTCGAAGGTACCGGCACCGCCTATGCTGGCTATTGGAGCCCCGAGTTTAGGAATAATATTCAGGTTTGATAAGTCTGCGCCTATGAGTGTGCCCAGGACTCCTGAAACATAGGCAACTATCTCAGGCGAATGCGGCGAAAGAATAAGGGCTATGAAAGCCGCTGCTATCGGCGGAACCAAGGCCGGAGTTACTATTCCTACTCCTTTCACTGGCCTCGCGACTGCACGAGTGATAAACGCAACTAATACCACGCCTAACAGACTGTACGCGACAACTTGAGTCGCTGCTCTATAGAGAAGGTATATCGAAACTGCCGTAGGGATCAAAGCTCCGCCCACGTTGACGGCCAACACGGTAATTGCTTCACCGTACTCCACTTGCGGGATTCTGAAAGGAATCCCAAAGAAGCTCACGTACCCTTCTCTTTCCATTGGAACGGTGGTCTTGAGTTTTAACAACGGGATGTTGATGTAGCTTCCCAAGAACGTGCCAACCAAGATTAAAGCGATTGTGGCTGTGTTGAACCCAACTTTTGCGAAGGCTATTCCAATAACTCCGACAAAAAGGAGACCGATAACCAAGAGCAGGACAATCAGCAAGATTGCGAACAACAGCACATTATGTGGAAAATAGATTGTTTTCTTGCTCAAGCAACCTAACCCTGTCTATGTGATATCGCTCTTGTACTCAAATCTTCGTCTTATTCGTTTTGGCCTATTTTAACAGCGTTAGAATCAGTTATGGAGCTTGGCAATCGTTTTCGACGTTCAAGTTCGGTGAGATCTTACCTAGGGCATCCTTGGTGCATAATCTGATGTAAGTCTTCGACTAACTAGGGCTATTCATCGTTTCGCTGAGAGCTTGCTTTAGCCTTGTAGGCGATCTCCATTATGGGCGGCTTGTCAGGATGTCGAACAAATATAACGGAACAAGCATCGTTTTCGCACCAGTACCTGGCCTTGCGTGTGCTCTTTTTCAATGGTCTCCCGCATTCTGGACAATTAACCATTTTTACACTCCCGTTTAAATAATTCAAGAAGATGATGTAAAAGCGTTATGAATCTCGAATAGTGACTGGAGCTTTATCTCAATTAGCGCTTGCCCTGGTTACTCTAACGATTTGGGAGCTCACTTTTCGTCTATTAGACTCATTCTCTTTCAGAGATATGTTGACATTTGCATCTGAGCAATCGATTTGTCTGGGCACTTTCAGGATTTGTTGTTTCATGGTTTGTTCTTTCATTATTTTCGACTATCGATCTGGAAGTTTTCAGTATGAGGGCGATTCGCGTTATTTACTGAGAAAGTATATGTTGGGAGTCCGCTTCACTGATGCTGTGGACTAGTTGCCTCAGACCTATGTTTGCCGCAGTTGTGGCCGGAAGTATTCTCTGGATGAGTATGAGAGTAACCGGTTTTGTATAAACTGTGGAACGTTTCTCATAGCCAGCAACAGACTTTCTGAGGTCGAGCTGAAAAACGGTCAGCGGTTAAGAATGAAGTTTCGGACGAGCATCGGGCTTCCTGGAAGTTATGAGTTGCGGAAGGGTCAAGCTGAGTTTATTCAGGAAGCAAGCAAGGCTGTCAAGAATAGGGAGGTGTTTGTGGGGAGTGCTCCTTGCGGGATAGGGAAGTCGATTGCGTCTTTGGTCGCAGTGTTACCTCAGCTCGGCGACAATAGGCTTATGATTTGTTTCAGGACGAGGAGTCAACTGCACATTTACCTGAAAGAGTTGAGGGCGTTATCGAGTGATCTCTGTTGTGTTTCTTTTTTCAGCAAGCAGGACATGTGTCCGCTGAAAACTAAGGACGACGCCAGTTACCTTGATTTTTTTGAGGAGTGCAGGAGGCGAAAGGAAAACTGTGAACTTTCAACTCGGCCCTTCTGCAGGTTCTTCAAGAAAAATATTGAAAGAGAGGAAGAGGCGGAGCAACTGGCTCTGGAGTGTGGGAGGAGGATTCTTGCCCCCGAAGAATCGGTTGAGTTCATGTCCAAACGAGGGTTTTGTGCTCACGAAGCCCTGAAGACGATTCTGCCTAGGGCTAACATTTTTCTCGGAACGTACCATTACGCTTTTGACCCGGGCATAAGAGAGTCGATTCTGAAAAGCTTTGGACCCGGCTTCTCAAAGGTCTTTTTGATAGTGGATGAAGCGCATAATCTGCCGAATTTTGCGAGGGGGTTGCTTTCTGATGAGCTCACGGAGGTCACGGTTGAAAGAGCGTTGAGGGAGACAGAGGCTTTTGAGCATGAATCTCGCCCGGTTGTGAAAGAACATCTGCAGTTTCTCATGAAGGAGATTTTCGAGCGCGGCCAAACCACGCTGGGACCCGAAGAACTCAGACTGCTCAACCTGCAAGAAGTCAGCGACTTATTCTTGGCTAGCAGAGGCGTTTCGGCTGAGGAAGTTGCTGACACGCTTAAAGAATACGGCCAGCACGTGAAGAACGAGCAGCTTAAATCGGGTTCCATGAAACTTTCGAATTACAATCTCCGCATCGGCTTATTCATCGAGAACTTTTTCAAATATGCGGATCCAAAACACGTGCACCTGATCCTCAGGGACAGACGAAACCGCATCGCCCTGTCGGTTAAAAGCCTGGACGGAAGAGAAATCGTGGATATCGTCTTAAGAGAAGCACGAGGCTCGATCCTCATGAGCGGTTTTCTTTCTCCGCCAACCGTCTACAGAGACCTGATGCTATACAATCCTGAACGCACTTGTCTCAAGGAGTTTGATTCGCCCTTTCCTTCTGAGAACAGACTCATCCTTGCCGCCGAGGACGTGTCTTCAGAGTTCAAGAAAAGAAGCGACGTCATGCTTCGGAAATGGAAAGACTACATCGAAGCGATATCCCATGCGACCGAAGGAAACTTGGCAGTCTTCTTCACGAGTTACGGATTGATGCGCGAAGTCACCTCCTTAGTCAAGACGAACAGGCGTACTATGCTGGAGGGTCAAGACACTGTGAGAAGCGAGGTCATCGACAGGTTGAGAAGCTCATCACGTAACATTCTTTACGGTGTGATGGGAGCCAAGTTAAGTGAAGGAATGGACTACCCGGGCAACATCCTCAAATGCGTTATCACAGTCGGTCTGCCCCTCGCGACATGGAACCCGTATGAGTCGGCGCTGATTGACTATCTCGAGCAGCAATTTCCAGGAAGAGGACGCACTTATGCCTATTATGCCCCAGCTATTCTTCGGCTCGTTCAGGCCTGCGGACGCGTCCACAGATCAGCCCGTGACAAAGGCTGCATAGTAATGTTGGACAATCGCGTTTCGCAACCTTACGTCAAAAGGCAGCTACCCAGCTATTACCAGAAAGAAATGGTACCGGTCAACGGACCGTCTGAATGCGGAGAACTGATAGAAAAGTTCTGGAATAGCACTCGAGGAGCGAGAAAGACGTAAACTCGGTGCGCGCGCGGAAAATCGACAAAATGCCGTTACGGATCCGGTCCTAGATTTCTTTTTTCAAGAAAATTGCGATCGTTTCGTACCCGAAATACGTCGTCGCTACGGCAAGTATTCCAGTTGCAAACACGTACTCTCCCGTTATTCCAAAGGGTGCGAAAAGAATTATCTGAAAAACCATGGCTGTGGCAAAGAATGCGAAATAAAGGAAATATTTCGGGATAAGAAGCCGATAGAATCTGACGAAGTTTTCGAGCACGAGTTTATCCACAATGAATCCTTCTGGAGTTTGTTTCACCAGTCCGGCTTTTTCCAGCTTCTCCAAGTGATACGCTGCCAGTCTGGGGCTGCTTAGATTGAGTACTTTCTGGACTTCCCTCGCGCCGACTGGCTTTCCCATCTTGACGGCGTACTTGTACACCTGGGCAGTTTTACCTGTCAGGATGTCATGTTCTTTCGTCAAGGAGACGCCAGACTCATCGTGGTTTATACTCGGGAAACTATTTCTGGTTATTCATGTATAACAAAGTTATACCACCGTATAAAAACATAGCATTATATTGACTAACGAGTGCAAGTTTCAGCATGAAATCTTTGACTTCTGCAAAGAAAGAACTGTTGAAATTTGCGGTTGTCGTTTTGGCAGTCTCTCTTTTTGCCGTGACCGTTCACAACATTGTCCCGCAGAACCAGACGAATCGGCAGGGCACAGGTTCTACCGTGAACTCGGGACCTTCCACCATACAGTCTGCCGCATACTGGTGGTCCATGATTCGCACCATGGCTTCGTCGAGCGCCACACGCACGCTAAATTCAACGCCAACATCTTCTAATGCAAGTCAGACCGTGCAGTTGTCCAACCAAAGTCTGTGGACTGTCAGGAACGGTGGCGAGAGCATAGTAGCCGTAGGCGACGGCGAAGTCTGCGTAGGAGCTGGAGGTAATGGGTGGACTGCTGGCGCTCCTACTGAGATTTTCGCTTATAATGTTTCCACAGGGGCCTTCATATGGTTTGAAGCAAACGGGGCCGACGGACCGGGCATTAATCCTCCTGCTCTTGCTGAGGGCATAGCCTACATCTGTTTGGAAGGCTCGATATACGCGCTGAACGACACGACGGGTATGACTGTATGGAACTTCACAACAGGTGATGCTTACTTTTCGACTCCTGTTGTTGCCGGTGGCATCGTTTACGTCGGTTCGGATAGCGTGGATTGGGCTCTGAACAGCACGACGGGGACGGTTTTGTGGAGCTACTCGAGCAGTGGCGCTCGCTTTGGGTCTTCCACGGTTGTTAATGGCATCGATTATGTTCCCGGGGATTCCTACGTTTGGGCGCTAAACAGTACGACTGGCACACTCGAATGGGTCTACACGGCCGATGACCCTGTGGGTTCTGTTGCTATCAGCGACGGCAATGTATTTTTAATGACAACAGATCTTGTTTATTCCCTGAACGCTTCCACAGGCGGAGTCTTGTGGACTTACTTGTTCGGGTGGGGTTCTAACGTGTCCGTTTTCGGAGACATCGCTTATGTGGCAAGCGCAAACGGCGATGGCCTTTACGCTTTGAACGCTTCAACTGGCCAGCAGCTGTGGAGCTACTCAACTAAGGGTTTCGTGCGCGATGATCCTGCCGTTGTCGGCGGAGTTCTTTATTTGGATTCTTATGATGGCAGCATCTATGCCTTGAACGCAACAACAGGAGCGTACATTTGGAGCTACCAGACGGGCAGTTGGATATCGGGCGGTAGTTATTTGTATTCACCTTGCGTTGTTGACGGAGTCGTTTACGTGGGCTCGAATGACGATAACGTTTACGCCTTGAATGCCACGAACGGCGCGTTAATATGGAAGTTCAACGTGGGCGGTTTTTCCGTTCCATTCTTTGACAACGGCGTGGTCTTCGCAGCCTCCAGCGACGGAACTGTTTACGCTATTGGTCTGCCAGCATTTTCTGCATCCATTTCACCCTCTTATTGCGGAATAATTCAAGGTCAGTCTGAAGTTTTCAGTTCAAACGCGAGGGGCGGCAGTTTGCCGTACACGTTCCAGTGGTATCTTGATGGTTCTCCAGTTTCCGGTGCTACGGACGCGAATTGGACGTTCACGCCCCCGTCTGTAGGTTCCTACACCGTATATTTGGAAGTAACCGACAACACCGGCGCACAGACAATCTCTAACAACGCAACCGTAATTGCAGCCGTCTCACCAGTTTTTAGCTTCTTGAATCCAGGACCTGAGAGCAACGCGTCAAACTGGAACGCTTCCGCCACGGTTCGCAACATTGGAACTCCAGATTTCATATTCTATTCAAACGAGACGTCGTTAGGCTCCACATTCTTCGTAAACGTCACCGTATCCAACGTGACAGACCTTTATGCGTGGGGAATCGGCATGACATACGACAACACCACTCTCCAGTTTGTTAATGCATGGTTGCCCTCGGACAACGTTTTCCACGGCGCCACCTCCTCTGGAGACACGCTGGTTCAGCCGCCAGTAGTGGTTGGCGCCATACCTAACAACAGCACCTGCGGAGTTATCGAGTGGGGCTGCACCTTCATTCAAGGAAGCGAGAACTGGTGTTTCAACGGAACCGGCACGCTTGCACAGATAGAGTTCAGAATAATAAAGTCGCCAACCCCAACGGCGCCGCAGACAACTTCAGCTTTTACTTTTGATCCAGACTGGACACTCGCAATATACTGGCCCAATCTTGATAACTGGCCAGAACCATTACTCGGAACGGGATCAGTCTCATACGGGAGTTGATCCAACGTGGAGAAAAGATTTGTTTTTGTTTTTTGCCTGCTTTTGTCGATGTCTTGTTTGTCTTTTGCGAGGTTTACCAGTTCTCAAGTGAAGGCATCAAGCAGTTTACCAGTTCACAACCTCAGCACAGGCTTGAACTACTCGACAATTCAAGAAGCAATAAACGCTAACGAAACGTTAGATGGGCAAACAATCTTTGTATATCCGGGCACATTCTTTGAAAACGTTGTCGTGAACAAGAGCATATCGCTTATCGGAGCTGGCAGCGGGTCAACAATCATAGACGGCAACGGCACAGGAAATGTTGTGGCAATATCTGATAATGTGACCCTGAGCGGGTTCACAGTCAGAAACAGTGGAACCGAGTTTTACGATTCTGGTATATATCTCAATAGTGGCGAGAACTGTTACATATCTGATAATCAGATAATAAACAACACTTACGGCATTTACCTAGAATGCTCAGTCGGTGTACCGACTCTCAGCGTTATAACCCACAACTACATCGAAAACAGCTACGTTGGCATATATGTGGAAGAGGCTTACAACACCATGTTTACAGCAAACACGATAGTGAACAGTAGCAATAAAGGCGTCAACCTATTTGCTTCCGAATATAACACGTTCTTTAACAACAACTTCATCAACAATTCTATCCAAGTGTTCAACTGGGGCGAAAGCGGAGAATGGCCCAACACGTGGGACAACGGCAACTCGTCCGGCGGAAACTACTGGAGCAACTACAACGGTAACAATACTAACAATGACGGTTTTGGAAATATTCCCTATAACGTCGGACCCTACGAAGTGGGAAACCTTGACCACTATCCCCTCTTGGGCATGTTCAACAGCTTCAACGTCACGCCACAGTATTCGGTTGAAACAGTCTGCAACTCCACGATATCCGATTTCCAGTTCAACGGCAACGCTCTAGCGTTCAATGCGTCAGGTGAAAACGGCACAACTGGGTTCTGCAGAATCAGCATCCCGACAGCATTGGTCAACGGAACCGTAGCGATTTATGTAAACGGAACTGAGGCACGATATACCCTTCTCCCCGAATCCAACAGCACCCAAAGCATTCTGTACCTCACTTATCAATTTCCAGCACAGCAAATCGTCGTAACACCAGAGTTTCCATCATTCATCATTTTGCCATTCTATATGTCAGCAATTTTCATTGCAATGGTATGTTACAAGAAGAAAGCCACGCGGCCCAAAAGATTCGAGTCACGATAAAAGAAGAATATGAAAGGCACACACGACTACCCGCTTCTCATTTGCGGGGGCTTTTCTTTTCTTCAAAACAATACGTAACGAACTAAATTATGATTGCAACAGCCAAAGACAAATGGAAAGACTTGTCCAAAACAAGTGGATTTCCGGTATCTGTGGTTGTTGGCCTCCAAACAAAGTTACAGAGCACAACGTTGTGCACTTTTCCAAGATAGCTTCTCACGATATCGCTGTCTTTCAATCTTTCCCCTAGCGCGCGCTCTAGAACCAGGATAGGGTTCCGTTCTTTCTGGCAGTTTTTAGGCACCATGAGTAGATGAGATAGCCCAATGGCAGGATTATGGCGCACATGAGGGCCAGAGTGAGGATGTCTGGGAGAATAGATTGTATGGATCTGCCGATCATCATGAGCCTGATGCACGTGAAAAAGTAGTATTGGGGCACAAAGTAGGAGACGACCTGAAGGGGGTAGGGCATTACCTGGGGCGGGAAGAGAACGTTGCCGAAAACGCTTGTCAATATGCCCATCAGCCACGTGACTGGATCGCCCTGTTTCACCACTATCAGTATCCCGGCGCCTATCATGCTGAAGCCTACGAGCGTACTTATACCAAGCCCCAGCACGAGCACTGTGCCGATGATGTTGATGCTGAGCATCACGCCGAAGGCAAAATAGCCTACAGCTAGGTATATGACCACGACAACCGTACTCCATATGAACCCCCAAGCGGAACTACCGATTATGAAAGTGCCCAAGCGAGTGGGAGAAACCAAAACTTCCTCCAGCTGCCAGGGAGTGGCGGTTGCCTGAACGAGTGTAAGTGCTTGGCCTATGTAGGTGCTGAAGGCGACTCCTATGACCAAGTAGTCTTTGAAGGAAATGTGATACAGATTAAGGACGCTCTGCATGGAGGCGTTGTTGCCCAAGAAAGCATATGATAAAGCTCCGAAGAGTGCGCCCAAGACCATGAGAGTCATGTTCGTTTTGTAACTGGAAAAGGAGGTGATGTCTCTCTTTATGAAGTAGTAGATCTTTTCGATTTCCTGCGACATCATTTTCCAAGGCTTCTTCCTGTTAACTCTATGAAAGCGTCCTCCAACGTGGGTTCTTCTCGTTTCAGATCTATCAGCAGTATTTTCTCTTTGAAGAAAAAGTCCAAGACCATCGGCAGAAAGCCTATGTTCTGCAGGTGGAGGCGCAATCGTCTCAGGTCAAGCACGGAGTCTTCTAGCTCACTGGTCACGTCGGTCACGCCGTCAATTGTTTTAATCGTTTCTATTTGGGCATCTGTGATGGACTTGACTCTTATTTCAACCACTTCGCCCTTCTTCACTATGCCCCTAATATTGTTGGGCGTGTCACAAGCGACAAGCTTTCCCCTGTTGAGTATGCCTATTCTATCGCAGATTTGAGACGCTTCCTCGACATAGTGCGTCGTGTAGAGAATTGTCTTGCCTGCTTTTCTGCTCAGGTCGTTTTTTATGAAGTCCCTCAGAGTCCTAGAGGATATGACGTCTAGGCCTACGGTCGGCTCGTCGAGAAGCAAGATGGGCGTGTCCGGGAGCAAAACCCTCGCTAGGGCCAGCTTCCTCTTCATTCCGCCCGAGTACCTCTGGTAGCGTTGGAAGGCTTTATCCCTCAAGCCTACCAGATCTAGGACTTCCATGATTCTCTCGTGTCTTTTGTTCCTCGGAACGTTGTAGATGGCTGAAAAGAATTCGAGGTTCGTGTAACCGTTGAGCCTCCAGAAAGCTCCTCTTTCGCCCACGCTGAAGAGTGCGCCTATCGATCTTCTAACATCCATCTGTTGACGCACTACATCGAAGCCGTTTAAGATAGCGTTTCCCTCGTCCGGAGGTAACAACGTGC
Organism: Bathyarchaeia archaeon; assembly: GCA_050010755.1. Taxonomy (GTDB): domain Archaea; phylum Thermoproteota; class Bathyarchaeia; order Bathyarchaeales; family Bathycorpusculaceae; genus JBEKCD01. Next base: position 156,912 of record JBEKKK010000004.1, on the reverse strand, counting down.
AAAGAACTTTCACCAACGTTGTTTTTCCGGCCCCGTTGGGCCCGAGCAGACCGAACAATTCGCCTTTTCTGATTTCTAGGTTGAGATGATCAATAGCCGTTATCATTTCGCGGTTTTTCCGGTCGAAAAAGGAACCTCGAGCCTCTGTATTCCGGTCCCGTGACTTGAATGTTTTAGTCAGATTGTGCGTTTCTATCGCATTGTCCGATTTCATCAAGTGTCAAGTCTCTGAATCTACAATATGCTTTTCTAGGAAGCAATAAAAGCATTAAAAAGATTGGGATGAATAGATCTTCATCTGAGGATTCGAGAGGCCGCAAATGAAACTGGGTTCGGTTTCTAATCTTTTTGTCGCAATTACAGTGATATTCTTGGCGCGCTCATTCTTGCGTCTCGTATTCTCGAGAGGCCGTTCCATCACATCTGTCGAAAATGTGGGGAGCTGATTGTTATGACACCGAAAAAGCGAAGTCCGCGGGCGCTTAACAAAATGAGTGCTGGCTCGAAGATCTTGACTGTTTCTAAAGTCGATTTGGAGAGAGAAATCGCTAAACGCAAAAAAGTTGAGAAAACGCTGGAAGCTAACTTGAGCGCCATTGATAGGCTCCAGAAACTCGGCGCATTATTCGTGCATAGAGGCAACCTGAATTCAATTCTGACCGAGACCCTCGACGCAGCGTTAGCTACCTCTAAGGCTGATTTTGGCGATATTCAGCTTCTCGATCCTCAATCTAAGGAGCTCTTCATTGAGGTTCAGCACGGGTTCCCAGATTGGTGGCTTGATTACTGGAACAAGGTTTTGGGAGGTCGGGGGACGTGTAGTGCCGCGCTTAGGCAGAGGAAGCATATCATAGTCGAGAATGTTGAGCAAAGCCCAATCTTCGTGGGCACTTCTGGCCTAGCAATTCACCTCAAAGCCGGTGTGCGAGCCGTTCAGTCTACACCCATGGTAAGCACTTCAGGAAAACTTGTCGGAATGTTCTCAACACACTACAAGACACCACATCGGCCGGACGATCATACACTGGAGTTGCTCGACATGCTCGCCAAATACGCCGCCGACATTTTGGAAAGAGTACAGATGGAGGAGGGAGCGCTCAAGGTCAATGAAGAAAAGTACGCACAGCTCCTGCAGTATGCGCCGACGGCTATCTTTGAGATCGACTATAATGGTCCACGATTCAAGAGCGTGAATGATGCAATGTGCAGATTGACAGGCTACTCTAGAGAAGAGCTGCTTTTGATGAACCCTGTTGCCCTCTTGGTTCCCGAGAGTAGAGAACGTTTCCAAGACAGAATCCGGAGCGGGTTGGCTGGGGAGAAGATTGATGAAAGTGTTGAATACAAATCGATAACCAAGAGTGGAAAGGAACTGTGGGTTATTCTCAACGTAAAGCCGACCTACAAAGATGGGACCCTCGAAGGTGCACTAGTTATCGGACACGACATCACCGAACGCAAGAGAATGGAGAAAGAATTCATAAGTCTCGCAAAGTTTCCATCAGAGAACCCTCATGCCGTGCTACGAATCGACAAGGAAGGCTTAATACTATATGCAAACCCTGAAAGCCAAAAACTTCCAGCACCGATCAACATGACACCAGGCCAACGTGTGTCTGAATCTTGGCGCCAGCACGTAAAGAGAGCACTGTCAGCCAAGGAGAATCTAGATCTTCTAGAGACCATAAACAACCGTTCGTTCTTGTTTACGGTAACGCCCATTCTCACAGAAGGATACGTCAACGTCTACGGAACGGAAATAACCGATCGCCTGAAAGCTGAAGAAAGTGCTCGGTTAAAGAACATGATTCAAGTAAGCACCAACAGGATTTTCCAGGAAGCCTTGAGCAGCAGATCGGAATTCGAGCTTGGACAGGCGTGCCTAGACGTCGTTCGAGAGCTTACTGGAAGCAAATTCGGCTTCATTGACGAGTTTGACGGTGAAGAGTTGCGAAGTATCGCCATCAGCAATCCCGGCTGGGATAAGTGCAAAGAGCTTGATGTTCTAGGTCATCACCAGTTCATTGTGCACGGTCCAATCCACGGAATTTACGGCCGCGTGATCATAGACGGGAAAGGCCTCTTCACGAATGACCCCGCAAGTCACCCTGACAGCATTGAGCTACCACCAGATCATCCTCCGCTCAATTCATTTCTATGCGTTCCCTTGAAGAATCAAGGAAGAACTATTGGTATAATTGCAGGGGCAAATCGCGAGGGCGGCTACAGCCAAGCAGAACTTGAAGCACTCGAAGCTTTGGCGCCAGCTGTGGTCGAGGCGTTCCTCCGCAAGAGAACGGAGAGTGCACTTTTGGAAAGTGAGCAAAGACTGAGTAAGACCCAAGAGATCGCTCATCTTGGAAGTTGGGAACTTGACTTAGCGACGAATCATCTGTATTGGTCGGATGAAGTCTACAGGATTTTCGGTTTGGAACCCCAAGAATTCGGAGCAACGTATGAAGCCTTTCTCGATGCAATTCACCCCGATGATCGTGCAGCCGTCGACGCTGCATATTCAGCCTCGTTGCGTAAAGGAAGAGAAACGTACGAGATCGATCACAGGGTCGTGAAGAAATCAACAGGCGAACTGAGAGTTGTTCAACAGAAATGTGACCACATCAGGGACTCGTTCGGTCGTGTCGTCCGATCAGTGGGGATGGTACTTGATATCACTGAACGCGTGCGAGCAGAGGAACAGCTGAGAGAGGCTGAAAGGTTCGCCGCTATAGGCAGAACGGCCGCAATGGTGGGACACGATCTGCGGAATCCGCTACAAGCCATCGTGGGGAACATCGATTTAGCCCAGGAACAACTGGACAGAATAAACTGTCCTCCCAAAGAAAAACGGGAACTCAAAGAGTCATTAAGAGAGGTTAAGTCGACCACTTTCTACATGGACAAGATTGTTTCTGACCTGCAGGATTATGCCCGGCCAGTGAAGCCTTCGCTCGTCAGGACCGATCTCGGCATGCTGATTAAGGAAACATTGTCAACTTGCAGCATTCCCCAAAGCGTATCGGTTGCAATTGGCATTCCGAACAACTTCCCTATTGTAAACTTGGATTCCTCCATAATCAGGAGAGTACTTACCAACCTCATCACTAACTCGGTGCAAGCAATGCCAGATGGGGGAGAACTGACAATAAATGCATTCAGAAAGGAGAATCCGCAAGCGATTGTCATAACAGTGGAAGACACTGGAGTAGGGATTCGTCCGGCAGACCGCGGGAGAATATTCACACCCCTGTTCACCACGAAATCCAAAGGACAGGGGTTCGGATTGCCCGTCTGCAAGAGACTCATCGAAGGGCACGGCGGCACGATAAGCTTCACAAGCCAAGTCGGCAAAGGCACTAAATTTACGATAAGACTGCCAATCCTCAAAGAAGGGAATTCTCGTCTACAAAATAACGATTAACGATACCGGGAAAAACTTTTGACCCAGAAAAAGGGACAATTCTTCTCGTGGACGATGACGAAAGAGTTCCGACAATCCTCGGCAAGTAACTGTCCTCGAGAGGCTCCATGACAAAAACTGCCAAGCCCTGCCGCGAAGCCGTCGAAAAGTCTCGGAGTCGCTTTTTCAATCTCGCGTGCTGCTTGGTTTTGCAAAGAAAAAAAGGGAGGGAGTTTGGTTGTGCCAGTGTCTTAGCAGAATCCTTTTAGTTGCAGAATCAGGTTTGTTGCGTCAGGACTACCAATGCCTGTTGGTGCGTCCCAGCCTTTTGTTGCTTCATAGCCTAGCATCGTGGAGCCCGTTGGGTATGTGTTGTCGCCCATTGTTATGTCATGGAAAGCACCCTTGCTGTAGAGAGTTGTCTTGTCTAGGTATAATATTGGGCTGATGAATCCTACGTTATGGCCTACTTTTTGGTTTGCGATGGCTGTCAAAGCGGCCCAGAAAGGTGAACCGCAGCTAGTGCCTCCAAAGATGTAAGCTGCGCCAGTTCCTAAAACGCTCCATGGTATTGGACCTATTCCACCGTAGACTCCGCTGTCGAATGAAACGTCCGACGCGCAACGCATTGTGGGTCTGAATGATGTTCCGTCAGCATTTGTCATAGTTATTCCATATTGCCAGAACGGCAATGAGAAGAACTGACTCATAGCTCCGCCAGTGGTAACAGCGTCATATGGAGCTGGGTATCCGTCGGCGGCCATTCCTTCATAATCGTTTCCTGCGATCTCGTAGTTGTATGTGACACCAGGTGCTGTTCTTCCCAAGCCAGTGTTCCTGTTGGTCCAGTTTCCGGTTCCCTCTTGGTAGCCATCCGCACGGGTCATGAAGAGGTTCGTTCCTCCGACTGCGACGACGAAGGGATCTGAGCTTGGATACAGCGGGCTGTTGTAAGGCTGCGCAAGATAATACTGGGCCAAGTTTGATGCGCCATCATCTCCTGATGATGCGAACACGGTTACGCCCATGAGTGCTGCTAGGATATAGGTGGCGTGAGCCTGCATCATTTCTTTAATTGCGACCTTGCCACCCGCGGCTATGTCCCATTCTGGGTCGCCCCAACTCTGGGAAATCACGGAGCCCAAATGGTGCACAAGCGCATATTGAACGGCTTGGGTAAGCGGTAGATCATAGTCGCTTGGAGCGATGACCAAAGCGATGTTTGCACCTGGCGCAATCGCGTGGACCATGCAAACGTCAAGCGTAGTCTCTTGGCTCCAACCAAGCTCATCTGAGCTAGTAGGGTCGAACACTGGCTGTCCTTGAGGATAGTATATCTTCACATGACTCTGCACTTGAGCCATTGTTGTCCATGGCAGGTTTGCGCTGAAGTAAGTTGGGGTATTCTGGTAGTCTACTATGAACGATAGCAAGTCTTGATAGATTGTGGGGCTTCCAAATGCATCGACGATGACCACTGTCTGGCCTGTTCCATCGAATCCAGCAGCGTATAACGGGTTCAAATCATAAGCATTGCGAAGTTCAACAACAGTATTGTAAAGGAAGCCTGTTCCCCCATACCTGTTGAAGTCGACAACTTCGGGGGTTGCGTGATACTTGAATAATCCTTGTGAGTTTGCGTCGTTTATAACTGCATTGCCAAACGGTATTGCGAGAGCGAAGAGCAACAGAGAAGCAAGCAAAGCCAAACTAACGTATTTTCTTCTATCCATTTTTCCTTCTCCTTTATTTTTCCCCGACGTCCGTATGTGCTGTTTTACTTCTTAAGCTTTATAGAAGAAAGTTCTATTGTACGTTAACACCGATACCCCGCGCCTACAAGGGACATACTGTACTATTCTGTACATTGACTAGGCAGAGCGCACTGGCTGGTCAGACATGTTGAGATTCGAGTGCACGATAAAGCTTTAAGTTCTGCTCATCAGAGAGAAATGTGGGAACTACTTCAAACTAGTGGGAAGGCTCAGTTTGAAGCATGGTTCGGTGCGCCGGGGTATCCTAGCCAGGTAGGGAGCAAGCCTGGAGACGTTTACAAATGAAACGCCTAAGAGCTTGTGGCCTCTCGGGGCCGCGTGGGTTCAAATCCCACCCCTGGCGCCATTGGAGAGAGCAAAGAGTAAAGAGGCATGCTGATGTCCCTGCATGAAAAATCCTGTGGAGCGGTTGTGTTCAAGCGTAGCGACGAGCTTCAATATCTTCTCCTGCACTACGAGGCAGGCCACTGGGACTACGTAAAAGGGCAAGTTGAACCCCACGAGACTGAAAAGGAAACGGTACTTCGCGAGCTGCAAGAAGAAACAGGCATCGACGATTCCCGATTCATCGAAGGTTTCAGGGAAGAAATAAACTACGTCTACAGGAGGGAAGCTAGGACAGTGTATAAGGAAGTCATCTTCTTTCTCATCGAAAGCAAACAAAGCGCTGTTAGATTATCCTATGAGCACGTGGGATACGAGTGGCTCAGCTACGAGAAAGCAATGGCTAGACTCACTTTCTCAAACGCCAAGAAAGTGCTCGCAAAGGCGCACGAGTTTCTCAGAAGGCACGAAAAAAGTCAACCAATCTAGGCTCGCTGCTGCATTTTCTTCATGCTTCAGACGTTGGCTTTGTCAGTGCTGTTTCGTAGGTTTTCCCGATGACCTCAGTTACTGAGGCCACTGACTTTTCAAATTCTGCCTTCGTTTGGGGATCAAGTTTGAGTTCCACAATTCTTTCGACACCGTTTTTTCCGAGAACACAGGGCACACCGATTGAAACGTCGGAGAAACCGTACTCACCCTGCAGGTAGGTGGAGACTCCCATAACCCTGTTCCTACCCTTCAAAACAGCATCAGCCATTATGGCGATGACGACACTCGGAGCGTATGTGGTAGCTCCTTTGAGTTTTATCACATCTGATCCTGAGCTTCTCGTCAAGCTCACAATCTTTTCAATCTGCTCACCGTTCAACAGCTCAGTTATGGGTATGCCCGAGACTGAAGCATGTCCTACGAGAGGTACCATCGAATCTCCGTGCTCTCCTATGACGAGCCCGCGAATGTCCTCTCTCGAAACCCCCAGTTCCTGTGCGATGTAAGATCGGAAACGAAGAGTGTCCAAGATGTTGCCCATCCCGAAAACCCTGTTTCTCTCAAACCCGCTCTCCTTGTAAGCCACATAGGTCATGGCGTCAACCGGGTTGGTCACCATCATGAGTTTGCATGCTGGGCAATACCTCACGACCTCTTTTACAATTGACTTGACTATCTTCGCATTCTTTTCAGCAAGATCAGACCGGCTCATCCCGGGCTGTCTTCCCAGACCGGCCGTGACGATGACAAGCTCCGAACCTTTCATTTCGCCATAATCGTTTGTTCCCTTAATCTTGCCGTCAAACTCGATTGCGGGGGCTGCCTGCATCATATCCAGGGCTTCCCCTCGAGCCAGATTCTCAGCTATGTCAACAAGAACGATGTCGCTGGTCCTAAACCCAAGAATACTGAAAGCCGCAGCACTTCCAACTTTTCCAGCACCGACAATCGAAATCATGAATACCACATGAAACCCAGTTTCACTTTAACCTTACCCTCTTAACTTTTCAAGACTGGCAAAAAGCCAGACTCCGCAAGATATTCTTGACTTGGAGCGTTGTTAGCTTTCACACAGATCAGTTTGCAAGCTCTCGCTTTGCCAATCACGATATTATCGGTGCTTCTCAAGAAGAATGAAAGCTTTTTAGAATAAGATTTTGCATATCCATGGTGACTCAAAGAGCCCGATTCCAAACCGTCGCAGAAAACCATCCTGACTAATTAGGAAGGAGAAATCGTTTGGACGAAACTGAGAAACCGGAAACCAAGGTCAACGCCAAAAAGCGGGGTGTAAAGTTCTGTCCAAGATGTGGATCCCCAGAAATCTACTGGGCTCGCGGGCTACCGCAGCTTTGGTCAATTTGGGAGTGCAGGAACTGTGGCTATCACGGGGCGTTCATAGTTGAAGATGGCCAAATGTCCAAAAAACTTCAAGAAGAATACGCAAAAAAACATCTTCACAAAGACGAACAGCAACCTTGAGCGTCTATATACCTTAACCGTCGGTCGGGACACAGGGTGTATCCTTGGTTTTCATAACCCAGGACGCGGAGTACGCTTGAAAGCATTCTCAGCAAAAAGTAAACTTATATGCATGAAGAACAAAGGTTCATCGAAAGCCCTGGTAGTATAGTCCGGTCACACTCGTGTTGTCTGTTCACACGATGCCGGAATAGTATATGCGGCTGTCGCCCGCAGGACCCGGGTCCAAATCCCGGCCAGGGCGCCATGCCATATTTCAGCTTCCAGTTAACTAGGCAGTTTTTTCTTTTTCCTCTTTATTGATGAGGCGCTTCACTTTCTTCTCCATTTTCAATTCGTACTCGTGCTCTTTGACGGGTAGAGGCAATGCTTCTTTCAGGAGAAGCAGGTTTGGGGCCACGATGCGTCTTTCTCCTTCTTTGACCTTGACCTTTTCCCCCTCAACAGTGTCCTCGAAGGCTTCTAAGGCTTCAACTATCCAGTTTCCTCGACTTTCCGTCAGAACTCTCACCTTGTGTCTTCCCTTGTAGTATCGAATTTCATCCGTCATGGCCAGTCCCACAGAGATGTTCGATGGGAATCAATATAAAACACACGCTGCGAGGCCGTGCCAAGCGGCTCGGATCTGATTGCAGAAAACATAAGAGCTTCTTCTCATCATTCTCCAAGGGACAAGAGTTGACCCTTACCTCACCGGTGCATGCTTACTCGGACACGTGGTTGCATGAAATCCTAAAGAATTCAGGAGTCGCCACTGACATGGGTCCGACTGTGACTGCCAGGGCTTCGAAGAGCGGTTTGTGTGTGGTGTGCAAGGGTTCAAGGCTTCTCTGCGGAAAGACGCGTTGTCCAATCATCGTGAAAGTCAATTATTACTTGAAGAGCGTTCCTTTGATGAGCAGCGAGAATATTGCTGGGGCTTCCCCACCGAGCGTTTTCATCGGCAGAATAGGCTACCCGAACGTCTACGCCGGACCGCTTGTCCCTCCCGTGGACGAAGATACAAGCCTATTTGACCTGCCCGAATTGTGGTTTGGAAAGTCCATTGATGAAATTGTCGCTTTCCGTTCGATGCTAATCCGCGGAAAGCGTCGAGTTCACGTGCGAGAATTTGAACAAGCTGGAAAAATAATCGAGAAAACTCGCGAACTAGCATTGGCTGTTAAGCCCGTCGATGTCGAATTGATGCTGACCAAAAAGCCTCACGGTTCCATATTCCTGAGCGACGAAATCCAGCCTTTCGGGCCTTCTGCACCGATTCGCGACTTGAACGTGTCGAACACGAGCTGGGATCATCAGATTGAAAAGGCCTACAGCGACACTGACCTGAAGGCCGCCCCCGCTGTGCTCGAACTCTACGACAAGGGCGTTCTTGAAACAAGAATTCAGAAGGCGTTCAGCGTCGGCGCCTTCGGAATGGAAGAAAACCGGCGCTTAGTGCCAACCCGATGGAGCATCACGGCGGTAGACGACATAATCTCGAAAAACCTCATGGAGCAGGTCAAACAATTCCCAGAGATAAACGAGTACCGCGTTTACGAATCCACGTACCTGGACAACCAGTTTGAAGTCTTGATGCTGCCGAGAGAGTGGAGTTATGAGGCCATTGAGGCATGGTACCCTGGAACTGTCTGGAACCCAGACGGCAAACAGGCTGTCCTGTTCTCCGATTGGGAAGGCAATGACCGACGGACAACCTACGCCCAAATCGGCGGGTGCTACTATGCCGCCCGTCTTGCCGTCTGTGAACTGCTCGTCAAAGAAAGAAGGCAGGCAACAGTGATAGTCCTGCGCGAGGCTCACCCCGGCTACATAATGCCCGTGGGCGTGTGGCAAGTGCGCGAAAACGTCAGGAATGCCATGCGGCAAAAACCCCTACTCTACAACAGCTTCAACGAAGTGTTGGGCAGAATAGCAAATCAGTTCTGCATTCCCCTGCAAAGCTGGATAAGAGAAAGCGAACTCATACGCAACTCGCTTTTCCAGAAGCGGATCACCGATTTTCTTTTTACCAAATCAGTGTAGAATAACGGATATGCGGGCGGCTTGAGGGTGTGCTAGAATAGTTCTTTGTTTCTTATTATTACCTCTTTGATGTTCACTTCGCGCAGGTTTTTTCTAACATAATAACTGGCAAGCAATATTGGATATGTTAGAGGCAAACTTGCAAGTGAAATGCAGAGGCGCCATTTCATAATTTTCTTGTTGTTAAATCTTAAATATTAAATTTTCTACCGCACGTCTAAGCGTGGGTCACTTGCCTAGTCCTACCATTTTTCTGTATGCTTCCATAGATTGAGTTACTATCTGGTTTGTCTCTTTGGCGTTTTTCCATTCTTTAAACCTTACCCACTTGTGCGCCTCTAACCGTTTGTACGTTTCGAAAAACTCCTGAATCTCCCTTAGCATGTGCGGATGCACGTCTGTAATGTCGTGGTAACCGTCGTATCGCGCCTCGCTCACGGGCACCGAGAGCACTTTGGCGTCTTCGCCTTTTTCGTCCTCAACCACCAAGGCTCCAATCATCTTGACCTTGACTATGCAGCCCACTTCCAGCGGTTCATAGCTTAACACCATAATATCCAATGGATCACCGTCTTCGGCCCATGTCTGCGGAACAAAGCCATACTCAACCGGAAAAACCACCGATGAGGGTACAACGCGGTCCAAGACAAAGGCTTCCCACTCAGACCGATACTCATACTTGTCCCTCGAACCGCTCCTAATCTCGATGACCATGTTCAACAACACGGGCGGGTCATCACCCACAGGGATGTCCTTCCACAGATTCATACACATCAACAGTCAAGGGCAAAAGCCGAACTGGCTAATTTATATTTCCCAAACAATTCGTGCCCTGCGCGGCAAACGCAAACCGCTTCCTCTTAAAAATACATAGTCGATGTCAGGCGTCTTTTTGAAGCACACGTTTCCTTTACTTTATGAACTTCGCCGGGTGCCTCTTGAATCTCTTCTTGCAGGCCACACTGCAAAAGTGATATGTCTCTCCGTCGTGGGTTATCTTGAATTTTGCCGTCTTATCATCCATGATTGCGCCGCAAACAGGATCTTTGGGCATCTTGCCTTTCTTAACCTCATGCTAGAATATTCGCTCTGCCTTTTATGAATAGCGGTAGGGACTGTCAAGAGAAGAGAAAGTAATCCAAATCGTCGACTGACGTTACAGCAGAGTCGAGTATTCGGGATGCTTCGTGATGAAAATAGAGGTTGCTTAAAATGAAGATGCAGTCAGTATTTACACTAAGAATTCATGATTCTGACATCTTAAAAACGGAAAAAGCGCAATTAACAATGGATCTGTATGCCTAAAGCGAAAAAACGAAAAACCAAACATTATGATTGCAGCCTTCCGTTGAAAAAAAGGAGCAAGATAGCCTGCAAAAGATCGAAACCCACTGAACTTTGTGCGACGTTCTGGCTTTTTAGCACCAGCTGTCCACACCTTGTCACAACCCACAGATAAAGACGAGAAGCAACCTCTACACAATCGAGCATGCTCGTCCTCGAAACAACTCTCCTTCGGCAGGTTTGCAGGGCAAAATAACAGACGTAATTCTATTCCTCTCCTTCTAGCCTTTCGTCTCCTCGTCTAGAAAATGGATGGGGACGAAGAAAATGGCTGTTTCTAAAATGTGTTAATAATAAAAAAAGAAAGGTAATTTGAAATCTGTAAAGATGTTAGCTTATAATCTAGTACCGGCGCGGCGGTCTTCGCTTAGCATAACATTCTCGGCAGTAAACCGGTCTGCTTCCGTCGGGTTTGAAGGGAACTTCGCATTCCTTTCCACAATCAGCGCAGACTGCCTTATGCATCTCTTTCTCATACATTAACTTTTCAACTCCTTACCATTTGCTGTGCAGAAAACTACTTCTTACACGCTGAATCTATCCTCTACGTTCATCCTTATAAACAATTTGTTCAAGAGTATCTAAATTCAGATGAAAGCCATGATGCGCCACAATTACCAGTCTAACCTGAATCTTTTTGCCTCCCTTGAACTGATAAGTGGAGAAAAGAAGAATTTTTCGAGGGACCTAACAGCTAGTTTGTGTTTTCGAAGTACTCTGCCAATTTTCTGTTTTCGGCTCGGCGGAGTGTTTCGGCGCACTTTCGTGGGTCCAGATGTTTGTATTCTAAGCCGAACGTTGCCAGCAGTCTTTGAACGTCCTTTGCGATGTCAGGGGATGCGAGTATTCCTCTCACTTCGCGATCTGCTCTGCTTTTGATCGCTTCCATGTACTTGGCCAGTTGAAGCACCGCGTCTTTCCCAGCCGTTCTCCGCTTAATCTCCACGACGACAAGTCTCCCATCCTTATCTGTACCGTACACGTCGATGAAGCCCGGTTCAACCTTTTTTTCCCAGCTTATGACTTTGAACCCTTCTTCTAACAGCTCAGGCTTTAGCAGCACGGCCTTCTGCATGTCCTCTTCGCTCGAATACAGCGAGAATTCTGCGGCGTCCAAGAGACTCAACTCTGTGACCAGCCGAATGGCATCAAAAACGATTCTGACGGATTCTGAGGGCTTTTGCCTCACAGCCCGTATCTCCAGTGTCTGTTCTCTGCTTTGAATGTGGAAGATGACGTTGCCTCCGGGCATCCAGTTGACCGGTTCATAACCCGTTGAACGGTGAACGAGGAGCGATCCGTCAGCCTTCACTATGAGGATGCGTTCGCCAGGCTCGAGTTTTGACTTTGCCCTGCCAACATAATCGACTGAACACTTCCCGATAACGAGCAGTATCCTATGGCTGGAAATCGCCATTTTTGCGACCTCTTCAGCCTGCGAAGCATTCGGCTCAACCAAGACCGTTAAAGGCCTGAAACCTGACAAAGCGTCTTTCGCCAATACCCTTAGAAGACATGTTAACTCATAAGATTTCTGAAGGCTTGCGATGATTGCTTGGGAGAAAAAACGAGACATCATGCGACGTTATGATGCCACGGCGCAAATCTACGATACCCGATACGCAGAGGAACAAGCTGCGAAGATTGAGGCTGCACTCAGACACGTTGAAGTTAAAGCACAGACGGTGCTGGACGTTGGATGCGGAACAGGAATCTTGCTCGGTTACGTCGCCGACAAAGCAGCGATGACCGTCGGCGTAGATGTTTCCTCAAAAACTCTGCTTAAGGCGAAGGAACGTGCCAGGAATCATCCAAACGTGCATCTGGTCTGTGCAGACGCAGACCACATGCCCCTGAAAGACAAAGTATTTGACAGGGCTTTCGCGGTCACCGTTATTCAGAACGTGCCTAGTCAGACTGAAACGCTGAACGAAATTAGACGCATGGTCAAAGACAACGCGTTGATAGTCGTCACAGGCTTGAAGAAAATCTTCACGAAAAACAAACTTCAAAAGACATTGAAGAACGCAGGCTTAAACATCATAGTAATGAGGGATAAAGGCTTGAAGTGTTACGTGGCAGTCTGCACCAAAGCATAGCACGATATTTGATTTGCTCAGACGGAGTAAGAACCAAGGAAAACAAACAAAATAGTAAACTTGCTTCATGGCACAGTTACGTTTCTTTGGTTCTTTAGTTGTTATGATGTTTTTGTTCATGATATCTAGTAATCCTTATTACCCATGAAAAACTTACGCAATGTTGCCGCAAAGGTTGAGGGGTAAACCTATGAGGGAGAAGAATGTATCTGTGGATGGCAACTGCAATTTAATTCTGGGCATAGTAGTTTATATTAAGAGTTTGACCTCACAAACCATTCCACAAGGAAGGATCACTCGTTAATGATGTTCAGCGGTTCTGCATCTGGAATGTTCGGTCATGATCTCTGTTGCATGGAGATTGGAGGGCGCGTTGACTAATGCCGTTTCAAAGGCTGAAGAGAGACACGGCGAAGGAACTCTGTCTAGAGTGGGTTATGCAGGTTAAGAATTACAGGCTCAACCTTGACAAGAACAGGTGCGTCGGTTGCCAAATCTGCAGTCTTGCCTGTCCGAAAGAAGCAATCAGAATAGAAAAACAACCAAAAGCCCTCGGAGAGAAAGCCCGAAAGGCCAGAGTCGATGTTGACCTATCCAAATGCAACTTCTGCGGGATTTGCGACATTTCTTGCCCGTACGGGGCGATTTCCGTAACCGTTGACGGAAAGCACCTTCTATCAGTTCTTGACAAGGAAAGCTTTCCTCAGCTAATCCGCGACGTCAAAGTTGACGCCACCAAGTTCCCTGTGGATCCTAGCAAAAGCGAGAATGTTTGCCCCATCAACCTAATAAGAGTCCAGTATTCGACTCCCGAAGGAAAACTGGTGGAAGACCCCCGTTCTCTGAGCAGTTCCGAACTGAATGCGCTCAGGATGAAGGTTGAAGTCGACAAGGAGCATTGTCCATGCTGCGGGATATGCGAAGCAAAGCTTCCGCAGGGCGCAATGCACGTGCGCAGAATTTTTTCAGGGAAGCTCGCTATCAGACGCGAAAATTGTCCCGAAGGATGCACAGACTGTCTGGACGTCTGTCCGATTACAGGTGCACTCTACCTTTCTGACAGTGACAAGAAGGTACACGAAAACGAAATGTTCTGCGTCTACTGCGGAGCCTGCAAAATCGTCTGTCCGGTTGATAAAGCGCTTGATTTCAAGCGAACTCACATCCACCATACGGCAGTCCGTTCGGGAGCTTGGAACAAGGCTCTGGAAAGACTGACTTCGCCAACCGACATGACCAAAGAACTGAAAGCCAAGCGTTCTCTGAAGGCGAGAGAATCCGTTAAGAAGAGAATGGGCCTGAAGGAGGAGCAGAATGTCTAAGAAACCCATGAAGAGCACTGCCAGAGAAAAACCAAAGCCCAGACAGAAGAAAGCCGGGCCCGAGACGGAAAGCCCGAGAATCGGAGTCTTTGTCTGCCAGTGCGGCTCTAACATAGCCTCGATAATAGATGTTGACGCTCTAGCAAAGTATGCCCAGACCCTGCCCAACGTGGTGCACGCTGAGAGCATGAGTTATCCCTGCAGCCGTCAAGGCCAGGACGAAATAGTAGCCGCCATAAAGAACAGCAAGTTAGACCGCGTCGTCGTGGCCGGTTGTTCACCGAGACTCTACGAACCGACCTTCCAAAGCTGCGTGTCTAGGGCAGAGCTAAACCCATGGCTCTTTGAAATGGCGAACATCCGAGAGTTTACATCCTACTGTAACCAAACCATGCCTGAAGAGGCAAACCAGAAGGCAAAGGATACTGTAAGAATGGCCGTTGCAAAAGCAAGACTTCTCGAACCGTTGAAGCCCATAGAACTGCCCATGACAAAGAAGGTCATGGTTATCGGCGGAGGCATCGCGGGAATCAACGCCGCTCTGGACCTTGCCGACATGGGCTTCAAGGTCTACATGGTTGAAAAAACGGAAACCATAGGCGGAGTCATGGCACTGCTGGACAAGACGTTTCCAACACTCGACTGCAGCATATGCATCGAAGGCCCCAAAATGGTTGACGTCGGCAGACACCCCAACATAGAAATAATCTCTTACGCCGACGTGCTGAAAGTCGAAGGATACGTCGGCAACTTCAACGTCAAAATCCGCAAAAACCCCCGTTACGTCATTGCGGCAAACTGCACTGGCTGCGGTGAATGTAGAGACGCCTGCCCAATAGAATACCCCAACTATGCGGACTTGTACCTTGGCGCGAGAAAGGCTATATCCATCCCGTTCGGCCAAGCTGTCCCGCTTACGCACACTATTAACCGCGACTATTGCATCGAATGCTACAAGTGCGTCGACGCCTGCGGAGCCCGAGAGGCAATAAACTTTGACCAGAAGCCCGAAGAGATCGACGTCAACGTCGGCGCGATAGTTGTAACCGTTGGCTACAGCATGTACGATCCCAAAGACTTGACGTGGACTGGCTACGGCAAGTTCTCGAACGTGTTCACCGCAATGGAGTTCGAGAGGCTCATACTCGCAGCTGGCCCAACAGGCGGAAAGGTGATTCGAGCATCAGACGCACAGAAACCTCACTCCGTAGCCTTCATGCAATGCGTAGGCTCTCGCGACATCAACAGATACGAATACTGCTCAGGCTTCTGCTGCATGTACACTCTCAAACACTCGGTCATGCTCAAGGAGAAGTACAGGGACGCCATCGACGTCTACGTCTTGTACAACGACATGAGAAGCAACTTCAAAGGCTACGAAGAATTCTTCAACAGGGCCCAGAAATCCGGAGTCAAATTCATAAGAGTCAAACTTGAAAACCGAAGAATAACAGAAGACCCGCAAACCAAAAACCTCACAGTCTGCGCCGAAACCGAAGACGGCAAACCCGTCTCCGTACACGCAGAAATGGTAGTGCTCGCGAACGCGGCCATCCCGGCACCGACAACGGCCGAACTGGCAAAAATCCTCAACATACCCCTGGACAAGGACGGATTCTTCAAGGAATGTCAGCCTAAGATAAGACCAACCGACACCGAGGTGCCAGGCATATTCCTTGCGGGCGCATGCCAAGGCCTGAAAGACATACCCTACAGTGTCGCTCAAGGAAGCGCCGCAGCGGCTCAAGCCGCTTCAGTTCTGGGAAAGAAATCGTGGCCGGTTGAGCCACTCGTTGCAAGAGTGAACGAGGATCTTTGCAGCGGCTGCAGGGTCTGCGAATCAGCCTGCGGCTACCACGCGATTAAAGTTGAAAAAAAAGGGGAGAAATCCGTTGCCAAGGTCACCGAAGGTCTGTGCCGAGGCTGCGGAATCTGCAGCTCCGCCTGTCCAATGGACGCCGTAACCATGCCGAACTATTCTGATTGCCAGATTGTGGCCCAAATTCAGGCAGTGATGAAGAAGGGGTCGAGAAAAACTTGAGCGGGCAAACTAGCACAGCCGTCCCGGCAAAGGCAGAAGAGCCTCGCATAGGCGTCTACGTTTGTTACTGCGGGCTCAACATCGCTGGCACCGTGGACGTTGAAGAAGTGGCTGAATACGCCCGCAAACTCCCGAACGTCGTCTATGTTAAGACGAACCGTTACACTTGTGCCGATCCAGGCCAGGAGGAAATTCGAAAAGGCATCAGAGAATACAAACTGAACCGCGTTGTGGTTGCCGCATGCTCGCCTAGAATGCACGAACCTACCTTTCGCAGGACCGTGTCCGAAGCTGGGCTGAACGCCTTCGTGTATGAAATGGCCAACATCCGCGAGTTTGCTTCCTGGTGCCATCAAAACGCTCCCAAAGAGGCGACTGAAAAAGCCAAAGAACTCGTAAAGATGGCGGTCGCGAAAGTAAGACTCCTTGAACCACTGGACGTCATAGAGGTTCCAGTTACCAACAAGGCGTTGGTCGTTGGCGCAGGAGTCGCAGGCGCGAGCTCAGCGCTCGACCTTGCAGAAATGGGTTATCAAGTCTACCTGGTAGACCGAGCCGAAATAATAGGCGGTCACATGGCTCAGCTAGGAAAGAGCTTTCCAGTCTTCGAGTGTTCAAACTGTCCGCAGCAGATTCACTGCCCAAGGTTTTCATGCGTGGCCACGAGAATCGGAGCCGTGGCCGTTCACCCGAATATCAAGCTGCTCGCGTACACCGACGTCAAACACGTTGAAGGCGTAATAGGAAGCTACAAGGCCAACATCACGAGAAGGCCGCGGTTCGTTGACGAGAACAAGTGCACAAGCTGCGGCAAGTGCGCCGAAGTCTGTCCCGTTGAAACACTGAACAAGTTTGACGCCGGAATGAGAAAACGCAAGGCCATCTACCTACCATTCGCCTATGCCACACCAAACACGTACACAATCGACAAGGAAACTTGCCTTTACTTCAAGGACGGAAGCTGCAAGAAATGTCAAGAAATCTGTCCCGAAGGCGCCGTGAACTTCACGCAGGAGCCCTTAGAGGAGAAGCTCGAAGTCGGCTGCATGGTCGTCGCCACGGGATACGACATTTATGAGCCTTACGACCTACCGAACTACGGCTTCGGCAAGTACAAGGATGTCATAACAGCATTGCAGCTTGAGAGAATAATAGACACAAACACCCAGATCCTTGGAGAACTGCGGAAACCTTCGGACGGCAAGACGCCCGAGAGCATCACATACATTCAGTGCGTGGGTTCCAGGGACGTGAACAAGTACGAATACTGCTCAGGCTTCTGCTGCATGCTCACACTTAAGAGCGCCGTATTCCTCAAAGAAAAATACCGCGACAAACTGAAAATCAACGTGTTGTACACGGACATGCGTGCCAACAGAAAAGGCTACGAGGAACTGTTCAGGAAGGCCCAGCAACTGGGCATCAACTTCATTCGCGTCAAACTGACCAACAGAAACGTGAGCGAAAACCCGAAAACAAAGAAACTCGCAGTGTGTGCAGAAAAAGAAGACGGCACACCCGTCGAAGTCGAAAGCGACATGGTCGTGTTGGCGACAGCCGCCCTGCCGAGTCAAGGTTCGGAAGAAGTTGCAAGGGTTTTCAACATCAGCCGCGGAAGCGACGGCTTCTTCATGGAAAGTCACCCCAAGCTGAAACCCATAGACACGCCGTCAGACGGAGTCTTCGTCGCGGGAGGATGCCAAGGACCAAAAGACGTACCCTACAGCGTTTCTCAAGGCATGGGAACGGCGGCAAGAGCATCAACAATCCTCTCCAAACCTACTTACAAAATCCAGCCCATCGTGGCAGTGGTTGACCCAGCAAAATGCCGCAACACCAAAGTGAAATGCGGCCTTTGCGCCAAAGCCTGCCCCTACAGCGCCATCACTGCACCCGAGGGCCAAGTTGCACAGACGATGAGCGCAATGTGTCACGGCTGCGGCACATGCGTCGCCGAATGCCCGGCTGACGCGATAACTCAGAAACACTTCACGGACGCGCAGATAATGTCCCAGATAAGAGCGGCGCTGGAAACAAACGCGGAGGGCAAGATACTGGCGTTCCTCTGCAACTGGTGCAGCTACGCCGGCGCCGACCTCGCCGGCACGAGCAGATTCGAATATCCCTCTGTAATAAGACCCATCAGAGTCATGTGCTCAGGAAGAGTCGATCGAGACTTTGTCCTTGAAGCATTCAGGCTGGGCGCAGGCATGGTCATGGTCGGTGCCTGCCACCTACCCTACGACTGCCACTACATCAGCGGAAACTACAAGATGAAGGCCCGAATGGACGCGTTGGCCCCGATGCTGCAGAAACTCGGCATGAGCCCGGAGAGACTTCGCGTAGAATACGTCTCAGCGGCCGAAGGCATCAAGTTCGCAGAAGTCGTGAAAGAAATAACCTCGCAAATGCAAGCTCTAGGCAAGGAGAAGATACAAGCAGAAAACGCCAAGATGCGACCGCTCTTGGAGAATATGCTAAAGAGGAAAGAACAAAAATAGTCCCAAGCCATCCAGGCTACTTCGTTCAGTTGGGCGTCCCTCATCTTCTAAGCGGCTGGCCGATACATAGCTCCACATATTAACCGGAGGCGGCAAAGCGAGCGCTAGAACTTCAGATTTTTGTCTGAACTAGGCTGTGATGGTTTTATTCTGCGCGCAATAGAAGAAGCGGCTCAGAGGCTTCTTTTCTCATGGTTCTTCTGATATCAGCCCCATCAAAATCTTCACTGTTGACTGGATTTTCATTTCTTTTGAGACTGCGAACAACATAATGTTTTTCTCCATTGACAGTCTGAATGCTAATGACTTTCAAATTCCTAACCATAACGATCTCTTTTCCAATGATAGGTTAACACCGCGCGGTTAATAAACATTTGTAACTGCGGTTTTACACTAGGCATGCACACGCTTGTGTGGGTGGGATAAAACTTCACCCCCACACACAATAACTTCTACGTCTATTTTCGCTGCGCGCGACAAGAGCTTGAACTATTCTATACGTCGTTAATCACTTGCCCGCAGGTCTAAATAATCTCAAAGGCAGCCGCTCGAGTCGGTCTAGCCTGTTCTTCGTTCTTCTCTGCCCTTCCAGAATTCTCTTGTTCTGAGGTAGAGGATTTTCGCTTTCAGGAGGTCCATGAAGAAATCGTCGTCTTTGGGGTGCATTTTTCCAAGAATTCTTGAGGCTGTTTCAGGACCTACTCCTTTCACTTCTAATGCCATTACCGCTTTTTTTCCGTAGCTCAGCACCAAGTCCGCCGTGCGTCTCGCCAGAGTCAGTTCTTTGAGTTCTTCCTCGGACACTTCTTTGCCCTCGCGTCTTCTCTTCAACACTTCGTACACGTGTTCCGCGTCTTGACTCGGATATAAGGGTGCCAAGAGTTTGGAACCGCATTTTCGACACACGGGCTGTTCTCCGAGATCTCTGATTTTGTTTTCCTCGGCCCATTGGCCGCAAGACATGCACAATAAAGAGGCTTTTCTGGCTCCAATCGCCATTTTCATTTTGTCTATGTTGGTTATCAGCAGTGTTTCGGGGGCCATCAGTTCCGACATGTCGGAAAACTTGGCAAGCATGTGATATGCCAGCGGTGTGGGCTTTTCTTGGCTGAAGACTGTGCTGACCTTGATTTTTCCGTTTCGCACGTCGCGCATGATCTCTTTGGCCTTTCTTATGTCCACTTTCTCAATCATGGCTTCGCGCAGCGTTTCATCGAGGATGGGCGTGTTCATGAATCTTTGGCGCAGTTGACTCATCCTTTCGTAGCTCATCGTCTTCCCACGTGGGAGAGCTCCGAACCGCTCAGCGACGAACTTCATCTTGTACGAAAACGGAAACTTCGAATCCAAATACGCTTGAAAAGCCTGATCTGCCTCTTTGCTCGTGAGGTTGAACAGGCATGCACTCGTGTTCTCAACTTCTTGCCGCGTCAATTTCCTCGGCGTCTCAATTAATATGTGGTAACCATCGTTCCACCATCCCACGATGACTTCTCTTTCAGAAAGAACGGAGTCGAATATGCTTCCCAGCGTGCGATTCACCATCTCGCCAAAACACGCGTGAACAATCAGAAACTTGTCAAAGCCTTCAACAACGATGTGCCTGTCAGTCGGTAACGGCGCCCCCTGCTTGAGGTGCTCTTCAACCTCTTGGACGGTGCTCAACAGCGCAGACTTGTCCGTTACAAACTTTTCCGCGAGCTCCTCTGCCGCGGCCTCAGCTTTTCCAGTTTCTTTCAGCGCTCTCGCAATGTTTTCTCGGAGCTGTCCAGTCTCCCTGGCAAGGTCGAACGGAACGGGCAGCATCTCACCGTCCCATCCTGGAACGGCGGCCAGCGGATCTTCCGAAGGAACGACATAGACCGTTCCAGTTTCCTCTTCAATCTGGACTATTCGCCAGACTTGACCCTTAACGATGAAGTTCAAGCCCACGCGAGCTTTCAAAGCCATAAACTCGTCGCCCAAGCTGCCGATTTTCCTATCAGAAATCACGTTGACAATCGGGTAGCGCTTTTCGTCAGGAATCATTGACAGGTTCTCGTAGTAGTATCTTCGGCTGTTTCTTCCCTTCCTCAAACCCTTGCCTTCCTGGTCTATCCTTACTTCTCCCAGGCGTTCTAAAAAGCATATTACGTCCCACAGGGCGTTCTTCGTGAGCTTTCGGTACGGGTAGGATTGCCGCATCAGAGCCAGAAACTCTTTCAAGCTCAGTTCTGCCCTGTCCATCAAAACTCCAACGATCTGATGTGCAAGGACATCCAAAGCGTTTTCTTGTATGAGAACAGGTTCAAGCCTGCCCGCCTGGGCATTTCTGATCGCCGCGACAGATTCGAGAGTGTCATCTGGATAAGCCGTGATGATGACACCTTCGGATAACATGTCTAAACGATGGCCACTGCGTCCCACTCTCTGAATTAAGCTGCTAACTTGCCTCGGCGAGAGATACTGTATGACAAGGTCAACCTGGCCTATGTCGATTCCCAGCTCCAGAGTGCTCGTGCAAACAATTGCCTTCAGAATGCCGGTTTTAAATTGATCTTCAATCTGTGAGCGTTCCTCCCTCGACAGGGAACCGTGATGCACGGCAATGTCTTTTCGCCCGAGCTGATTGAACTTGAAACCCAGCATCTCGGCAATGGTTCTGCTGTTGACAAAAATCAGGGTTGACTCGTGGCTGTCGACGAGCTCCCTAATACGTCTAATCCTCGCAGCCGCTTCGGGCGACGTGTTGAGCGTCCTTGCCAAGTCATAATCAGCCTCAACGGGAACCGGGTTCTCGACGTGATAGCGGTAGCTCTTTGCCAATACGGCTTCCACTATTCTGACGCTTCTCTCCGTTCCGGCGAGAAACTGTGCGACTTCGTCCGGATTCCCCACCGTGGCTGACAAGCCGATCCTCTGAAACTCTTTATTGGCAACTTGGCGCAGCCTCTCCAGCGCGACCGCAAGCTGAACGCCACGTTTGCTGGAAGCGAGTTCGTGCACCTCGTCCACCACGACGTATTGCACGCCTCGCAAGTGTTGTCTCATGCGCGAGCCTGGAAGAATCGCTTGAAGAGTCTCAGGAGTCGTGACGAGCATGTCCGGAGGAAAGATAGCCTGCCTCCTCCTGAGCTTCAACTCGGTGTCTCCATGCCTGACCTCGATTGAAATGCTGAGCTTGGCAGACCAGAACGATAAACGCTTCAAAAGGTCTCGATTCAACGCCCTTAGAGGCGTTACATAGATTACGGATATCCCCTTTCTCGGCGTCTGCTGAACAAGCTTGGAAAAGATGGGAAGAAGAACCGCCTCGGTTTTTCCACTCCCAGTTGGTGCAAGCAGAAGCACATTCTCCCCGGCTAGAATGGGCGAAGCAGCCATCTTCTGAGGCAAGGTGGGTTCTGAAAAGCCCAATTCCGCCACCGCGGAGCGCACAGGTTTTGCGAATAAACTGAAAACCCCGAAATCCGAAGATTCTTCACGCATATCTCGCAGACCACGAACGCATTTTGCCAGGCCTTTTTCTTCACGTCAAAGAGAGCGGATACGAAAGTACGAGTCCCGCTTCTTCTCTATATCCGATTGAAGCTTTCTCTTTGAACTTGCCTCTTGAAAGCACGTTGCCGAGCTCTTTCCTTAAAACCTCTTTTCTGGTGCAGAAGACGATCTCGTTCTTGTCGTTCGTCCACACGGTCAATCCTCTCGTCTTTCCCTTGTGAAGTAAATGAAGGAACGAGTCTTCTTCGCCCAACTGCAGCATTGCTATCGCCCCTGAACCCTCCAGAGCGCAGAAGAAGGAGTACAAGGCTTCCGTGGTCTCTTCTTTCTCGCTCAAGGTCTCCTCGAAAAAGTGAGGAATCACCTCCGAGTCCACCAGTTCAAACCTTTCAGATTCAAAAACGTGCGCGCCGCCCAACGCCTTTCTAATCTCTTTGTAATTCTCAATCTTTCCGTTGTGCACTGAGGCAACGGTCAAGTTCGGCTCCCTTTCAACAACATATGGTTGTGCAGTTTCCTTGTGCTCCGCAGTTTTAATAAACTCTGGACTGGGCATCCGCACATGACCAATCAACACAGAAGCTCTGGCAACTTTCACCATTTCTGGCAACTTTCTTGCAGGAGAGCCATCAACCTTTCCGACCTTTTCAACCAGAATATTACCGTCCTCCAGAAGCAAAGCCACACCCGCCCCGTAGCCTCCGAGCGGAAGCCGTTCCTCAGGATACTGATGAACTTCTAGCTTCTCCAGAATTCTGAAGACTCTGGCCAGCGGCAAGGTCTTCTTCAGATAAAACCCAAATATACCGCACATTTTTTCTTTTCCACTCCATTTTCCAATTCTCAAGCCCTTTTCAGCCAGTCGAACCTCAGCCTAGTCAAGTCCTACCTAAACATGCTTACCTACAGAGTATTTTAAACCTTTAGCGTGATTAGCATGCTCTTCTGAACGCAGACAGAGCACAGCTTTGGTTAATCTAAGGGTTTCTTGGCGCATCTCATTTAAATATCGTTTGAACCCGTAAGGATACCAAGACATTAACAGAGTTAACGGAGCTATATCTTTGCCATTAGATTTGCTTCCTCTGCTGTCTTCGTTCGCGATTGTTGCGCTAGCCGAATTCGGCGACAAGACACAGGTTGCAATTATTAGCCTGAGTGCCAAACACAGACCGAGATCAGTCTTCTTGGGTGCCATGTTGGCATTCGCCTTGATTGACGGAGTCTGTGCATTGATAGGCGGAGCAATAGCTCCTTTCGTTCCAGCATTTTGGATCAGTCTGGTGGCAGGCATCGCATTCATCATTTTCGGAATCTATACACTGCTCCCCAAGAAACGGAGTATTGTACAGGTCAAAGAGCACTCAAAAGTCGTAACAACGTCGTTCCTGATGATAGCCGCCCTAGAGTTCGGCGACAAGACACAGCTCGCGATAATAGCTTTATCCGCAGAATATGCCGCCCCTCTCCAGGTTTTCTTGGGAGTAATGCTCGCCCTGACCTTGCTTACATGTCTCGAGTCGCTTCTAGGCTCGATCGTCTCTCGGTACATATCCGAACGTTACATCAAGATAGGTGCAGCTTTAATATTCATTCTGTTTGGCGCTCTCTTCTTGGTTGAGACCATCAGCGGCACGAAACTGTTTTGAGAAAAAGCCCTTAGCCGGTCCAAAGCAGTACGCGTGCTTGTTGCGAAATTAATCAAAAATGAAGTTCGCGCGCGCTAGGTTTGTAAAAGAAAAATGGGGGATCATGGTTTTTGGTTGGTTGTCGGTGCCGGCATTTCGGTTCTGAACTGCACTCTTTTTCTTGCGAGGTAAATGAGAACTCCGATGCCCATCAATAGAAAACCGAATCCGAACAGGAGCCAAGCATATCCTTGGAACATGAGCAGGTTGCCGCCGTCGTTAATCAGGTTGGTCAATGAATTCTCAATCGAAGTCCACTGTTGTGTTTCGTTTGAGAATGCGTCCTGAAGGTAATTGAGCGATTTTCCATAGTATTGCTTGGCATCGCTGAAGTCTCCTTGAATGTAATAGTTGTCTGCTAAAGTCTTAGCGGCACTTGACTGCACAATCAATTCTCTTGCTTGAGCAGTCAAGAAAGGCAAACCGCCTATCGTCGTCGTAGATGGGTAAGCATTAATCTGCTCTCGGTACGTGAAGGCGTCTGCCTGATCTGACGAAAATACTGCAAAACCGGTTCCGCTCTGTGTCCAAGTTGGAAGCACCAATTGTTGAGGCGCACTGGTACTGTTCACCTGCTCAACGTAAGCAGTGTAACCGTGCAGTACGTAGTTGCTTGCAACCAAAACAGAAGGAACAGTAAAAGTTATCGTGAAAAGGTGCGATTGACCCTGAGGTATAACAAACGGGTTCGTAAGATTGCATTCAGCCGACGTGTAATTCTGCCCCCAATCAAAATCCACCTTTACAGCGGACACATTAATCTGATCAGCAAATGCATAATCGTTGTAAACACTTATGACGAACACGGCTGTAGTGTTCTCTTCGTACGCGATTATGGGCTCTCCATAGAAATCATCAATACCTCCCTTTGTTATCGCGCCGATCCAATTCCAGTTTGTAATGGCAGCACGAGCAGGAAACGTGTTCGCGGCCAGAACAAGAACCAAGGCACACAAGATCGCAACAGTTATAACCTTTCCTTTCAATTTTCTCACAATCCACTAAACTAGTCAACTAGCTATTCAGAAGTCAAAGCTTATATGATTTTTTAATTCACACGCTAAATATTGCAGTTAGAATCATGGAAAGGGTCCATACGCTCTAGTACGCCTTCGTCTGCCTGCCGAAGTACCTAGCTATTAGGGCTATGTCTTTCATGTTGACCACGCCGTCGCCGTTAACATCCGCTGCCGGGTTCCAGTTTATGCTGCCAGGTTTGGAGCCGAAGGCGCGGGCCACGAGCGCGATGTCTTTCACGTCGACTCTACCATCGCTGTTCACGTCTCCCACAATTCTGACGACAATGTTGCCGACTGTAAAAGTGTTCGAGCTCGTGGGCGTCGCAACCACTGCCGTCAGCGTATAGTTGCCGCACGGTACCCATGCAGTGTTCCAAACGAAGATAAGCGTATAGTTTTCGCCACTCTCCAGCAGCACAGGGTACGCGCCTACAGTCTTGTTGGCCGCTATATCATAAAAGAGTGTGACCCAAACCTCCTCCGCGGAGGCTCCCGTGTTCTGCACCGAAACGCTGATGTTAACGCAATCATGCGGAATCACGAGTATATCCTGATAGGTCCAACTCGGCGCAGTCGTGTTTGTCACGACAACACCTTGCAGACTGGTTGCGTAGAACCCTGTCACGTTTCCAGGGCCAGCCACATTAATCGACGCCGACTGCAACGTTGACAAGCCCGTTGTCGAATTCCAATCGTACGTCGCAGTGCCGCCGACAAGCGGTGTCTGAAATGCAAAACTGTGGGTTGAACCGCCGTCGTACCAAAATGGCGCTGGCAACTGCGTCCTCGAATAATTGACGCCGTCGATCAACACCACGCTGCCCACAAAATCAGAACCTACCCCCACCTGGTCAAAGGTAACTTGATACTGAACCATATAGTTTCCATCAACGTTTCCAGAAGCCGTCACGGTCAGACTACCGCTTTGGAGCGTCGACAAACCAGATGTCGAATTCCAAACATACTGTTCGCTGGCATTCACCTCCAACGGCGAGCCAAACACGAAACTGTGACTGGAACCTTGATCCCACCAGAAAGAAACCGGAAGACTGCTCAAAGTGTAGTTCACGCCGTCAACATTAACCACATTCCCAGTGAAGTCTGTGCCTACGCCTGTCTGGCTGAAATTTACTTGGTATTGGATCTTCCAGTTCCAAGTGATGTTCGACGGCGCGACAATCGTGAATGTGACGGTGGTCGTCGAACCGGAACCTGGCACGCTTCCCGTGCCTGTCCAACCCGTGCAGACGTATTGGGTGCCCGGGCCGCCGGATACCGGGGACGTGACGTCGGCGTTGATGTTCGATCCAGCGTCAAACCAGCCGCTCGTCGGACTTGGAGAATCATATAGCGAGGCTACCGTGAGATAATATTGGGTCTTGTAGTTGCCCGTCACGTTTCCTGAGCTGGCAACCGTTAACGAGCCATTTTGAAGCGTCGATAAGCCGCTAGTGTTTGTCCAGAGGTACTGTTCAGAATTGGCAGCGACCACGAGTGGCGAGTCGAATGCGAAGGTGTGCGATGAGCCGTTGTCCCACCAGAATGTTGGCGAGTCACTGAATATGTGGTTGGCGCCATCAACGGTGAAAACCGTTCCCGTGAAGTCTGCGCCCACGCCTGTTTGGCCGAAGGTGACTGCATACTGTATTGCATAATTTGCGGTGACCGTTTTCGGTTCGTCCACCAAAACCGTTGTTGACGCTGACGTCGGGTCAGTTATCTCGGCCATGTTGTTGGTCGTCCAGCCGGTAAATTTGTACTGTGACTCGCCGGATATGATGATTACTTGCTGGTCAGTCGATATCAGAGCTGAACTGCCTGTACCATACCATCCTCCGCCCGTCTGATTGCCAACGCCCGATGGATTCGAATCCAGGGTCAAGTAGTCCTGAGTCTCATAGTTTCCCACGATACTTCCGCTAGATGTTACAATTATGGACCCACCCTGCATCGAAGACAAGCCAATTGTGCCTGTCCAAACGTCCTGCTCGACACCAGGAGGAACAACCAATGGTGACTGGAACATGAAAGTGTGGGTTGAGCCGCTGTCCCACCAGAACACTGGCGAATCACTTCTTGTGTAGTTGGTGCCATCGACGGTGAAAACCGTTCCTGTGAAGTCTATGCCGACGCCTGTTTGGCTGAAGTTTACTTGGTACTGGGTCTTCCAGTTCCAAGTGATGCTTGATGGCGCGACAATCGTGAATGTGACGGTGGTCGTCGAACCTGAACCAGGGACGCTTCCCGTGCCTGTCCAACCCGTGCAGACGTACTGAGTGCCTGAGCCGCCGGACACCGGAGATGTGACGAGAGCTTTAATCTTGGACCCACAGTCAAACCAGCCGCTCGTCGGAGTCGGGGAATCGTGAGCAGAAGTGACTGTGAGGTAGTATTGAGTTTTGTAGTTGCCTGTCACGTTTCCTGAGGTACAAACCGTTATCGAACCGTTCTGATGCGTTGACAGCCCATTTGTACAGGTCCAAAGATATCGTTTGGCATTCGGCCTGACCACCAAGGGCGATTGATAGGCAAAATAGTGGGTTGAGCCAGGGCACCACCAGAATGAGACAGGAAGGTGTGACCAATTGTAGTTGTTGCCATCAACTGTCAGAATGATGCCTGTAAAATCTGATTTCACGCCTGTTTGATTGAATGTTATTTCTACCAGCGGGGACGCTTTGGCCTGCCCCGAACCAAAAAGACTGGCAGCGAGGAACAAACCTGCGACCAGCACGAAGAACAAAGATATCGACAAAACTCTCTTCTCGTTCATTCTGCCTTCTCTCCTCTTAACTACCCATCTTCTCTCTTCTCATGCCAAGATTAATGCTTTATGGAGTTGTTCTCTATAGTACCTGGAATCGCGTGACTTATCAACAATGCCATCTCAAAATGCATTACTGGTCTGGGCATTCTTGAAGGATCGATAGCCCGCCAAAAAGACGTATTGTTTGAACATGTTTAACGCGGGTTTTGAAAGCTACAGCCAATGGACCAAAACCTTGAAATCGTCTCTCGAGTAACATTGCTTGGACGATGAGGTCATCGAGGTACGGAGACGCTGTTGGCGAATGATCGCTTTTTCCGCTGCTGAGTCCAAAAAAAGCCATAAGAGTTGCTGTTAGCCGAGGCCTTATTCTAGGAGAAGAGTTATAGCACCAAACTTTGCTGGGCGAACAAAGAAAAAGGAGAAGGAGAAGAGGCTAATGTTCTTGCGGTGTAATGTAGGCCCAAACGCTTACTAGCACCAGTGTTAGACAAGCTCCGGCAAGTCCCGCCAACAGGTATTGTGCGCTGAGAACCGCTGGCAAGACAGTTGCGAGCCATGGAACCGCGTAAGTTCCTGCTAAGTCTGCAATCATTCCACCGAAGAATCCCAAGATCGCCACGAAGACGAAAATTTTTAATCTTTCACCCACTTCATTCACCTTTTTGGATAGGAATTAATTCAAGCCTCTTTTTAGTCTAACTTACACGTTTTTGTCTATTCTTGGAAAACCACCAACATGCTCTTTTAGTTGGAAAATTAAAGGCCAAAACTGTTTCCGCTGGGACATATAGCTCCACATATATACAAGCATGTTTTTGCCATGTTAACAATGTATAAGATTCTTCCTCGCGACCTTTTGTCTCTGGAGGTAATTAACTTGTCAGAAAGATTTAGCAAAAAATGGGAAACGAGAAGAGAAGAACAGCCCCTCACAAACCGTGTCAAAGAAGCAGTCAAACCACCTGGCCCATTGAAGCCCCGCCTAGACTTTGCTGTTCGACGAATCGAATTGCAGGTTCAGAAATTGGATCAAGCCACTGACAGATTCGGCCAAAGAGACAAGACGATATTCGCAAGAATAGTTGACGCCTACACGAAGCATGACACAGCCCGAGCAAACGTCTTTGCAAACGAGCTGGCAGAGATTCGCAAGATGGAGAAACTTATCATAAACGCAAGGCTTGCACTCGAACAGATCGTGTTAAGATTACGCACCGTATCAGAACTCGGAGACGTAGTCTCAACGTTAGGCCCCGCAGTCGGAGTCTTGAGATCGGTCAGAGCAGGATTAGTTAGCGTTTTCCCCGAAGCAGAGAGCGAACTAGGCGAAATCGGCAACATGCTGAGCGGAATAATGATGGAAGCAGGAACAGGCTCTGGAATGACGTTGAACTTCGACAACGTGAACGAAGATGCAGGCAAAATTCTCACAGAAGCAGCAACAGTCGCAGAACAGAGAGTCAAAGAGAAGTTCCCAGATCTGCCACCAGGAATACCGGGACTACCAACGGCCCCTGTAAGCGAAAAATCGTCAACCGAGACTTCGTAAACATAGGGGATGAAAAAGATGTCACAAAACCCCAACCTTTTTCTTTCTGTAGGAAAACAAATCAACGACGAGTACGGACGTCCGATAGGTAAGATAGCCTCTTTTGCAGTGACCCCGAGTGGAAAATTCGACGGCGTCTTCATAGCGTTGGGCGATGGAAGATTTCTAAAGCGATGTTCAGATAACATCAGGTTCAACGGTTCTGAGGTAACCCTCATCTCCAACATAAAGGCTCAAGCAAGCATACTTAGCGATCAGATTCCCCTCATTTGGCGCAAGGACCAAGCGCTCAAAGACCTCTCTGAGAAAAAGAAAATACCAAAAGAATTCTACGCAGAGCTTCACAGCACCTTCGATGGCGCTCTCACTCAGCTCAAGAGCGAAGCAGAGACTCTGAGAGAAGAAATAGACGACGAAATCTCAGAATGTAACGAGGAGGCAAAGGCACTAAACTATGCCCTAGTTAACCTTGAAATCGAACACGAGATAGGAAAAGTTGACATCCAATACTACGAGACCGCTTTTTCACTGATTCAAGAAAACATCAAGCGAGTTCACATGAAAAAAACCGACTTGGAGCTAACGACAAGCAAGCTATCCAGCATCCTGCTAGGAGACTCTTCCAGATCTGTTGAACAGGCGAAGAACAGGATCCCTGAGCCACCAAAACCGCTTGAGTCGGAGCTTCCAGAACCGCCAGTAGTCGTTTACGTGAAGGAAATCGGAAAAACCGGAATATAGACTGGAACGAGAATAGCGGGCGGAGGGAAGGGTCATCAAAGGATTTTTCCGTTCGAGCCCTCCACCTCTTCGTGAAACAGCATTCAAATCAATACGAGTTCTCAGAGTCCAACAGTGCAAACTTCAACAGGCTGGTTACAGACTTAAAGAAAAAGATAAAATCCTTTTCCAAACATGCGTCGGAGCTGTCACGGCAAAGAACAAAGATCGTGCGGCAATCTACGCTAACGAAATCGCCGAAATTCGCAAGATCATCAGCTTTCTTCACAGCGTAGAGCTGGCCATCGAGCGAGTAATCCTCAGACTCGAGACAATTAAGGAACTGAGCGATATAGTAATCGATCTAAAACCCGCTCTGAAGCTTCTCCAGAATGTATCACAAGAGCTCTTTCAATTCTTGCCAGACGTTTCATCCGAACTGAGCAGAGTCAACGACACCATAAGCGAAACGCTCTATTCAGCAAAGATAACAGCTGATGAATCAGTCATTCCTGTAGACCGAAAGACGCCAGGCGGCGAAGAAGTGCTAAGCCAAGTCTCAAGCTTTCTGGAACAAAGAATCTCCCAAAACCTGCCCGAACCACCCGTTACTCAGAAAATCCAGGAAAATGAGCGGGCCACGTTGGAAGAAATGCTTGCGTTATCGTCTAACTCTTCAGAAAAGAAGATAAGCAAAACCTCGGAAGAATCCGGAAGAGATTCTTCCCAAACCCTCATTTCTTATAAGAAATCCGAAATCAAGGAAATCTCCTTGAAACTCGAAAATCCTCAATTGGAGGATGCCATTCTCGAATACGTCAAGAAGAGCAACGGTCAAATCGATATGGAACGTTGCTCAGTTGACTTGGAAACCTCGAACGAGGATATCGAGAAAGCCCTAGAAAGTCTAGGGTCAAAAGGAAAAATAAAAATCGAATTGAAAACTGGAGAATGAAAGTTATGAGCGCGTCTCAAGAGCTTGAGAAGTCCGCGACGAACTTCGCCCTAGAGGCAGTTCGCCTCGATAAGCAGGGGGCGAAAGGCATGGCCATAACCATGTACCAAAAAGCCATAGAAAGCCTCCTGCAACTCGTTCAACTCTACCCAGAATACAGTCTGAACAAGGTTTACATACAAAGAGCAATCGCCTACCAAGAACGAATCAAAGCAATACAGGGCGCCGTCACATCCTTCGAGCCGAGGCCCGAAACCAAATGCAACGGCGCTGACGGCGAAACAAAGACCGAGGGCGGAAAATCAACCTACGAAGAACTCATAATGATAGAAAAACCGAACGTGAAATGGGACGGAGTCGTCGGGCTTGACCCCGCCAAGAAAGCCGTGAAAGAGGCTATAGTGTACCCGGTTCAGAGGCCAGATCTTTTCCCGCTTGGATGGCCGAGAGGAATCTTGCTGTTCGGACCGCCAGGCTGCGGCAAAACGTTACTGGCCGCTGCGGTCGCCACAGAGATTGACGCAAACTTTCTGTCTATCGACGCTGCTACGGTGATGTCCAAGTGGCTCGGTGAGGGTGAACAGAACGTGGCCAAACTCTTCGGCTCGGTCAGGAAATCGGCTTTGGAAGGCAAGCCATCAATAGTGTTCATCGACGAATTAGACTCGATGATGGGCAAACACGCGAACGAAGTCGGCGGCGAAATCAGGGTAAGGAACCAGTTTTTGAAAGAGATGGACGGAATCATGGACAAGGGCAAGAACCTGCACGTCTACGTTATCGGTGCCACGAACAAGCCTTGGGACTTGGACTGGGCATTTATAAGGAGGTTCCAGAAACGCATTCTCGTACCTCTTCCAGACCATCACACACGATTGATGATGTTCAAACTCTACACGACCAACTTACAGCTGGCGCCTGACGTCGACTTGCACGAGCTAGCACGGCTTTCAGAAGGATTTTCAGGAAGCGACATCAGAGACGTCAACCAATCGGCACAACTGAAACTCATAGGCGAATTCTTCGAGTCCGGAAAGGCAGAAGACAAACAGGCCAAACCGAGACCTCTAACGATGGACGACTTCAGACAGATACTGGAAGACAGAAAACCCAGTGTGTCTCTCGACATGCTGGCGCTCTACAACAGATGGTTTGAAGCCTTCAAAGCGCTCTAGGAGGATGAATACAAGTCGCGTGACAGGAGCATGTTGAAACGCAGGGTGGAAAGGTTTGGAGAGTTACCTTACGTTTTAGGAATATCTCCTTTCTCCCATCTCCCCTCAGATAATATCTCCAAGCCCCACAGCCTAGCGTCAACATGACTCATGTTACCCCTTTTTTCCGACTATTTTTTCCACGAGATCAGCTATTTCTTCGCCATGTTTAAGTACGTCTATGAACGGGATTTCAGGGTGAGGTTCCTCGGGCGAGTAGGGTCCTGTGAAGACCAGTACGGGCATAAACATCTCACTCGCTTCTTTGATATCTCGGGCGGATTCTGCAACGACAATCTTGTGTATGTTTCTGTTCTCAGCCAAGAGTTTTCTGAAGCCTTCTAGGAAAACTATGTCGTTGCCTCTACATCTCTTAAGAATCTCTTTCAGGGAGAGGTTTGCGCGAGTCTTCTCTATGGTTGCTATCTCGCCTGCCGATGCGGCGACCACCGTCTTGGCACCTGATTGAACGAAGCGCCATGTATCCTTCCGTTCTGTATCCAGCGTAAAATTAGGCTCCGGAATGTGTTTGGCCACTGCAATCTTGTAGCCTCTCTTTGTGAGTTCCCTCGTTAAAATCTCAATAGTAGTGGTCTTTCCTGTTTTTTTTCCGCCCACTACACCGATGGCAATCACCTTCAAGCCTCACGCGCCTGTGTTCGCTGCATTTCTTCTGTGAAGACTCTTTCCAGCGTTTTGAGATCTATGTTCAGTTTCTTGGAGAGATCCTTCGACCATCGCAGGTAGGTTCTGAAGAGGCTTTGGAATATTTCCGCCTTCTCCTTGTCGGACAGTTCTCTTTCTTCAGCTAACAAGAGTGCAAACCATTTTCCCGCACTCTCGAGCTGATAGGCTTTGACCCACGTGATACGGCCATTCTTCTCGGTTTTCTCCATTTTCTCGGTTAATATTCCAAGCTTGGTCAGCGACTTCAGGTTTTCGATAACGGTCTTGTTCGAAAATTCTAATTTCCTCACGAGGTCGCCCTGGTAAATCTTGTTCGAAATGCCCTGCTTGAGCGAGAATTTCAGTATGTCGACAGCCGCTTTTGAACCGAAGATGGCGCTCAGAACCTTGACCTTATGTTCAGAAGGAAGAAAAACTACATAGGGATGTAAGTTGCTGTTCAATTAATCACGCAAATTTGCTTTAGTGTCCTCCTGCTTAAAGCGTTATGGCTTTCTGCGATAGGTTTTTTTGTCACTCCGAACGACATCATGTCGAGGCGCCTTAGACGGACCTGAAACGTTGGATTCCCGAAGACGGAGATACCTTCACGACCCGAGACGGGTTCATCTTCAACGTTTTCGGGTACGAGCACCCCTCCAAAAGAGTTTTCGCCTTCCTCAAATACATCCCAGCTACCTTTCAGAAGCTGTTCAACGTCGAATACTTAGAGAACACATGGACCTATGAAGAGCAGAAGCTGTTCCGAGCTGAAAACCTGTACACTGCAAAAAACTACCAGACATTTCTGGAGACCTTTCGAAATAACTTCCCAGACTACGTTTACTATTGCCCCTTCAGAAGAAAGGATATCATAAGCGCGCCACTAGATTCTATCGAGAAGGTATTCATTCCTAGGGACTGTCTACGTGATCTGGCCAGGCTTGAAACCAAGGATAACATGCAAAAGATGAGCTTAAACCTTGTTGATTTGCTGTCGACCGAATCAGAAATAGGGTTGGAAGATTTCGGTCTCCATGGCTCAGTGGCCTTAAACATGCACACTTCAAAATCGGACATAGACCTCGTCGTTTACGGGGCGAAAAACTTTCGCGTGCTGGAAGCAACGATAAACAGACTCGTTGAAAATGGCAAGCTGAGCTACAAGTTCAGCAACCGTTTAGATGCGTGTCGCCGCTATAAGGGAAAATACCTGAACAAGGTTTTCATGTACAACGCAATTCGGAGACCCGAAGAAATCAGAGGAGAATACGGCAAACTGCAATATGACGCCGTGACTCCTGTGGAATTCACCTGCAGGGTTCAGGACGATGCTGAAGCGATGTTTCGACCTGCCACTTACAGAATCGGGGACTACGACGTGGTAGAAGCGGGAGAGCTTAGCGAAGGTAAGGTTCCGGAAACTGTTGTTTCAATGATTGGTTGCTACCGTAACGTTGCCCGAAGAGGGGAGAGGATTGGCGTTTCAGGAATGCTGGAGCGAGCAAAAAACGTCGAAACGGGCCAAGTTTTTTATCAGGTCGTAGTCGGAACGGCCATCAGCGAGGAGGAGCACATTTGGCCACTTCAAAACTGAGAGACCGCGACGCAATCGTCACTGACGAAGGCCTCATATTCAGAGTGTTTGGATACTCACACCCGCCAGATGCCCATGCGTGCGATGCTGAATACGCACCCGCAGCCGTGTTCAAATCCGATAACCCCAAAGCATTCAGAAAAAAAGGGCAACGTGTCTTCTACAAGTTCTACGAAGATGAAGGTTGGAAGTTCTTGGAAAAGAGCTATCCACAGTACATGGTTCTGCACGAAATGCTCCAGAAGAAAGTCGTAGGCGTCAAAAACCATGACATCAGAAACATTCGAAAGCCCGAAAGAGTGCTTGCAAAACTGATTCAAACCGAACCCAAGGACAGCCTTCTTGCAGCAATGGGCAACGTCTTGGACACTACAACGGAGCAGTCTGGTTTGTCAACTAAGAACTTTGGCGTGTTCGGGTCGATGCTTCACGGTTTCTATCACCCTGAATTCTCGGATATCGACCTCACAGTTTATGGTGAAAAAAACATGGCGAGACTGCGCAAAACACTAGGCGAATTGTACACGGCCAAGTCCTCTCTGCTTCGGAACGAATTTGAAACAAACAAGTCGATAAGTGGAAAGGTGTGGCGATTTCGAAACTTCACTCCGAAGGAATTCCTGTGGCATCAGCAGAGGAAACTCATCTATTCATTACTCGAAAACAAGGGAACTGCAAGGACAATAAAGACGGAGTTTGAACCAGTGAAAGATTGGAAAGAGATACGCAACGAGTACAACCCTGCGAACAAGATCCTGCAGCGAGGCTGGGTAAAGCTGTTTGCTCGAATAAGAGATGATAGGGACGCTCCGTTCATTCCATCAGTCTACAACATCGAACCGTTGAAAATCCTCGAGGGAGTAAGACAAGCTCAACAAGTCAAACGAGTTATCTCTTACGTGGAAGAATTCCGAATGCAAGCTTTCAGAGACGAAACCATCTACGTCGAAGGAAATCTCGAAGAAGTCACTGGCGACAAGGACCAATGCTTCCAAATAGCGTTGACCTATTGTCCAAGATATTATGAACAGGTTCTGAAAGTAGCCAGAATGTGAAACACTCCTGCACATTCTCTCAAATGCCCCGCCTGGAATATGCTATACCCGCTCGCAGTTGAAGACGGGAACTCGCTAGCTCGAATGGACTCGATGCTTCAGAACGATATGGTCCGTAAGCCTGCCTCCGACTAAGAGTCTAAAATGTTCACTATTTTTCCTTCGAAGTGTGACGCATTCGACCTTTCCCTGTGCCAACACGGTTTCGCCTTCTTTGGCTTGTTCACAGAATCTGCCTCGAAAAGACGCAATTTCCTCGATGTGGTCGACTTTCGATCCTTCGAGCAGCTTGACATTTTCGACCTTGTAGGTGCATGGGGTAAACGTTGATTCTGAATCATCGATTACGGTGGCTTCTATCCTCGCGTTGCCGACGTTCTTGTATTGAACATCCCCGTAGTTTTCGTCAATTTCATTCCAGTCTTTCACGAAGCGGACAAAATAGTCCGTTGCGTCGAATTTGCCTTCCATCACTTTCCTCGATTCCATTCGTACGAAGTCTTCGAACCCTATTGCAGTATCCTTCGAACGAAAGTCGAACAACGCTTTCATATCCTTCTTTGAATAAGCCTTGACGGATTCGTTCCCGTTTTCGAACATGCTCTTCAATGCCGAATACACTTTCCTGCAGTTTTCCGAGCCATAAACGACAGGATCGATGTCCGACTCTGCCGTGTGAAGTCCAACCATGATGGAACCTGAAATCCCCAAGTTATTCCACTTGATACCTGCGCTTTCTTTCAAGAGTTCGGCAAATCGGAGGGCCTTGTCCTGAACCGGATCCAGATTTTTGGACTTGCGCAGTTCCTGAAGCTTGTCAGCTGGCTTGTAGATTTCTTTGACATTTTCGGCTGGGACTTCGCACAGAGTTTCATCAAAAACAGGGTCATAGACAAGGTATCCGGGGAACCTTTCCTTCAAGAGTGCGTATCTTCTCGGAAGAGAATAGACCTTGCCAAAATGCTTCCCTTCCCTCGTTCTGTTGCCTTTCTCGTCTGGAAAATAACGGATGAAGGCGACGACTCGATTAGGAGGGTGGACTAGGCCTTTGACATCGAAAATCAGGTTAGCTTCACTTTCTATCAAATCGCCTTCTCGAGCTTTCATCCATCTATTCGCCGTCTCAAACAGTATCACTTTCGACCTTTCATAAGGTTATGGAGTGATTATCAATCTATGTTCTCGGGTGTGATGCCGTGCATACCTCAGGGTTGGAGTGTACTCTTTTCTCGACGCAAATGACTTCGGAAACAACGTTTTCTGTCAGGCTATTTTTTGCTTGCGTTCCCATATTCTTTTGTCAGCTAATAAACTGGATAAACGCATCAAATTAATAAAAAAGCACCACAGAATCAATCAAAATCGCAATTAACAAGATTATTATAGGGAGATTGCGTAGAATCTTTGGACAAGCGTGAAGGAGAAGATGGCCCAGCGTTTGATTGAAGCGGAGAATCAATTATGAGCGGAACTGTTAAAAGGGGTTTTTCTTCAATGTCCTTCTGGGTCAGGAAGATTTTTCATAAAATAGCATTGAGGATAAATCGGGCAATCACAACTGTTAATTGGTCGAGTCTCGTCGTGCCAACATTAGCGATTGCTCTTGCTGTCTTTCTCTTCGCGGGTGGTGTATATGATTTGATCCTGAGGCCACCAGTGGCGGGTTTCTTCCCATTCGGGTATGTCATTGGCGCTCCATCCGGTCCCGAACAATTCTTGAGCGACAGCATGCTCGTCGCAATTGCCTATTCTCTGGGAGCGATCGGACTACTGGCGATGCATCGAAGCACAAGTTATGTCTACAAGCCCAGAAAGGCCTACGTGCTGCTAATAATCGGATTGGCCTTGGCGCTAATGGCCTATATATTCATAGAAACCGCAATCCAAGTACGGCTGACAAACCAAGGCACGGGAAATCCTTTTGTTTTTGGACCTTACCTGTAG
The DNA here is from genome assembly GCA_050010755.1 of Bathyarchaeia archaeon. GTDB lineage: Archaea > Thermoproteota > Bathyarchaeia > Bathyarchaeales > Bathycorpusculaceae > JBEKCD01. Next base: position 119,453 of record JBEKKK010000004.1, on the reverse strand, counting down.
TCTTCATGGTTTGCCAATGGACAAATAGTTGAGGTTACGAGTGGCCAGGTGTCTAGAATGACCTGGCAGAATCCGGAAGGCCTGTTTTTCGAAATTATCAACTTCAATGACTGTTTCTCGCATTATCTGACGGCAAGTTTAATTTGTTGGAATGCGTAGGAGAATCTTTGATTCAGCGCATCAACTAGTCGGATTGAATAGTCAGAATTAACTTGAAAGGGGTTTTCAAGCTTCAGTATAGATGGTTAAGCTGTGGTCGAAGGATGGAAATGAATTCGAAGCTTAAGGTTACTTTGTTGACTGGGCGAACGATAGAGCAGGGTGTGGGCAAAGAACGTGGGAAGGCTTCGGAAGATTATTTTAAAAGTGTTGCGGTTTGCTACGTTGACCCTGTGGATATGAAGAAGCTTGGGATACGAGGAGGAACCAATGTTCGTGTTTCGACAGACAATGGTTCCGTGATTCTTAAGGCCTTGAAATCTCCGAGAGGACCACATACGGGCGTAATTTTTATTCCTTATGGTGTCTGGGCAAACAGAGTCGTCAGCACGGAAACTGACAGCGTCGGCATGCCTTCTCTAAAGGGCATTCCAGCGGAAATCGAGGCTGCTCCTGATAAAGCGGTTCTCGGCTTGAGTGAACTTCTCAGAGAGCAGTTCGGGAAGGGATAAAATGCCGATTGTAAGGGCTGTAACCTGTCCAGTTTGTGGAAGTCTCTGCGACGACATAGAGCTGACAATCAAGAACAAGAGAATTGTCAAAGTCAAGAACGGCTGTTCAATGTGCGAATCTAAATTCTTAGGTTACAGTGGACACCGGCTTCCGAAGCCGCTCATCAGAAAGAGCGGAACACTCGTCGAAGTGCCCTTCAGGGAAGCCCTCGTCAAAGCTGCCGAAGTTCTTGCTGACGCAGACTATCCCCTCCTCTATGGTTGGAGTTCCACGAGCTGCGAAGCCACACGCGTGGGCATCGAACTCGCCGAGGAGGTTGGAGGAGTAATTGACAACACGTCAACCGTGTGCCACGGCCCTTCAGTCTTGGGCATTCAGGACGTTGGCATTGCTTCATGCACGTTGGGGCAGATAAGACACAGGGCGGATCTAGTTATCTATTGGGGAAGCAACCCCTGGAGTGCTCATCCCCGACACATAGAGAGGTATACGACGCTATCTGAAGGAAAGTTTGAGAGAAGCGAATGGAGATCCTACGTCACAAGAACCAAGGCCGCAACGGCAAAGAAAAAAGTCGAGAGTGCACTGAGACAAGTTTCGCCAAAAAAGAAAATTTCCGTCTCATCAACGCCAGTTGAACGCGGACCCTGTCCCGCAATCCTGAAAGCCGGCAGAAAACTGATAGTGATAGACGTCAGAAAGACCAGAACGGCAGAAATCGCCGACTACTTCATTCAGGTTGAACCCAACAAGGATTATGAGCTTCTGCAAGCCTTCAGAGCTCTGATTCGGGATCAAGAAATAGAGACCGACAAGGTCGCTGGCGTGCCCGTTGAATACTTGGAAGAAGTCTCTGAAGCAATGGTCGGCTGCAATTTCGGAGTCATCTTTTTCGGTCTTGGACTTACCATGAGCAAGGGCAAACTGCGGAATGTAGACGCGGCGTTGCACTTAGCTCGCGATCTAAACGCAAGAACCAAATTCGTCATAATGCCCATGCGAGGACACTTCAACGTCTCGGGCGCAGACACGGTTTTCCTGTGGCAGACGGGCTACCCCTACGCAGTTGATTTTTCCTTGGGCTATCCGAGGTACAATCCTGGAGAGACCTCCGCCATCGATGTTCTCCTGCGGAAAGAATCAGATGCGGCGTTAGTAATCGCTTCAGACCCCGTTTCAAACTTTCCAAGAAAAGCAGCTGAACACCTGGTGAACAATCCCCTGATAGCCATAGATCCACACATGAACGCGACGAGCCAGATGGCTGACATCGTATTCCCCTCGGCCTTCGTTGGAATAGAAGCTAGTGGAACAGCCTACCGCATGGATCACGTGCCTCTTCCGCTCAAGAAAGTTGTTGAACCTCCCAGAGGGGTTTTGTCGGACGAGGAAATTCTGAGAAGACTGCTGCTGGAGGTAAGGAAAGTGAAAAAGAGAAAGAAACTCCCAACAGAGGTGAAGTGAATGGAGCTTCTAATAAAGAACGGCTTCGTCTACGACCCACTGAACGGTGTCAACGGCGAAAAGATGGACATCGCCATCAGAGATGGAAAAATCGTCGAAAGCGTCAGCGCAAGAAGAGCAAGAAAGATCGATGCCTCTGGAATGACTGTTATGCCCGGCGGCGTTGATATTCACACTCACATCGCTGGCTCGGAGGTCAACACAGGGAGACTTCTGAGGCCCGAAGACCACTTCAGAGATTTTGAATCAAAAACGTCAGTGACGAGGGCTGGAGTCGGTCGTTCTATTCCTTCGACGTTCACCACGGGCTACCGCTACGCCAGAATGGGGTACACGACGATAATGAACCCATCTATGCCGCCTCTGGAGGCGAAGCACACACACGAAGAGTTAAACGACACCCCGATGCTTGACAAGGCTTCTTACCCGCTTCTGGGCGACTGGTGGTTCGCACTTGAATACTTGGCCCAAGGAAAAATCGAGGAATGCGCGAGACACATCGCTTGGATTATGAGTTCGACGAAAGGGTATGCCATAAAAATCGTCAACCCAGGTGGACTTGAAGCTTGGGGCTTCGGCCAAAACGTCAAAGATCTGGACGATCAGGTCCCTCACTTCTGTACGACGCCGCGAGAGATCATCCGCGGGCTGTGTAAAGCAAACAAACTCCTGAACCTTCCACACACAATTCACGTTCACGCAAACAACCTCGGAAAGCCGGGAAACTACACAACCGCCCTAGAAACTCTGAAGTGCGTCGAAGACCTAGCAACCGGAGACAAGCCCGTAATTCATTTGACGCACTGTCAATTCAGCGCATTCAAGGGCGATGACTGGAGAACACTGGAGTCAGGAGCAGAAGAGATAGCAACCTACATGAACGGTCACATTCACGCGACTATGGATATGGGTCAAGTAATATTCACGGACACGACAACCATGACCGCTGACGGCCCATTCCAATACGCGCTTTATGGACTCACCGGGAACAAGTGGGTGAACCATGATGTGGAAACCGAGACAAGCGGGGGCATCGTGCCTTTCCGTTACCATCGTAAAAGCTACGTTCATGCGGTCCAGTGGTCCATCGGCCTAGAACTGGCCCTCCTCATCAAGGATCCTTGGAGAATATTGATGACGACAGACCATCCTAACGGGGGGCCTTTCACGGCTTATCCGAAGATTATCGCTTGGCTCATAAGCAAGAAAGCGAGAGAAGCAAGCTTGAAGAGAATCAACGCTCGGGCGCGCAGCCGAAGCCTTCTGCCGTCGATTGATCGGGAGCTAAGCCTCTACGAAATCGCAACTGTGACGAGGGCGGGACAAGCCAGGGCCCTAGGTCTGAAGAACAAGGGACATCTAGGCGTAGGAGCCGACGCTGACGTGGCCGTTTACAACGTAAACCCCGAAACAACCGACATTTCAAGAAAGTACAGAACCGTGAGAAGAGCGTTCAGACGCGCCGCCTACACCATAAAAGGAGGAGAGCTTGTTGTCAGGGACGGCGCGGTTCTCAAGCACGTTGACGGCCGCACGATGTGGCTTGACGTAGAGGTCTCCGAACCTGCAAGAATAACCGATGACATGAAGAGAAGGTTCAAAGAGTATTGGACAGTTGAGTACGAAAACTATCCTGTAAGCGGGGAGCACCTCAAGGGGTTGAACCCGATAACCGTGAAGGCTAGTGTATAAATGATAAACCTGCGCCCTCTGAAGGATTTCAGGTTTCCAGTCCAAGCCGAGTGCATAAACCCGGATGTTTTCTCAGGAAAGACTTTGAGCGAAATCGAAGCTTTGCAAGTTTGGGAAGGCAACAAACAGAAAAAACTCTGTGAACTCTTCAAGATTGACGAAGTCAAAACAGAAAACAGCCCTGACATCCCAGCCATATCCGTTTACGGAGACGTCAGCCAGGTTCGAAGAATCGGGTTAGGAATGAAGAACGGAGAGATAACAATCAACGGCGACGCAGGAATGCACCTCGGCGAAGAGATGAAGAGCGGCAGCATTACCGTTCACGGAAACGCCGGAGCATGGGCGGGTTCGATGATGAAGGGGGGCACGATCGAAATTCAAGGAAGCGCAGGCGACTACTTGGGCGCCCCTTACCGGGGAAGCACAGAGGGCATGCACGGGGGAAGAATAATCATTCGGGGAAACGCTGGAACCGAGGTGGGAGCGAATATGAAGAAGGGCATCATCAAAATCTATGGCAATGCAGGCCAATTCGCTGGCTTCCGCATGCATGACGGAACAATCTACGTTCAAGGAAACTGTGAAGGAAGGACAGGAGCATGCATGGTAGACGGCAAAATCATAGTAGGAGGGCACCTGGAGTCTGTACTCCCCTCATTCACCATAGACGGCATCAGACCGAAAGTAAAAATTGAAGAAAACGAAGTGGCCGAAGGACCCCTCTACGTCTTTCTCGGAGACCGCGTGGAAAACGGAAACGGCAAGCTTTATGTCTCCAAACAGAAAAATCCACATCTAAACTCTTACGAGAAATTCCTCTAAAGGAGAAAACCCGATGAAGAAAACGTTGAGCGTAAATCAACAGGCATGGAAGCTGTTGGACGAACTCGTTGAACACGCAGAAGTCTACGGAATCAAAATCGGAGAAACGGATTCGGGAACCACTATAATCGACGCAGGAGCGAATGCCCGCGGCGGGTTTGAGGCGGGAAGAATCATAACCGAGATCTGCATGGGAGGTTGCGCAAAAGCCGCAATAACTCACCAAAAGTACGGAGACCTAGACCTACCCTCAATACAAATATATTCAGACCATCCAGTCATTGCAACACTAGGCTCACAGTATGCTGGATGGCAAATAAACAAAGATGGGTATTTCGCAATAGGCTCGGGACCGGCAAGAGCACTGGCACAGAAGCCGAAGGACATCTACGGAGAAATCGGATACGAGGACAATTTCAACAAAGGAATCATAGTGCTTGAAGCTGAAAAGAGTCCGCCAGCGAATGTTGTAGATGGTTTCGCGCGAGACTGCAAAATCCCACCTCAAAATCTGGCAATCGTCTTGACCCCGACAGCCAGTCTGGCTGGAGCGACTCAAGTTTCAGGCAGGATAATCGAAACAGGGATCCACAAACTCCGAAGGCTCGGATTAGATCCGAATGTGATTATTTATGCTTCAGGGTGTGCGCCAATTTCCCCTATTCATCCGAAGTTCGTGAGGGCAATGGCGAGGACTAATGACGCTATCCTCTACGGCGGAACTGCCTATTACATCGTTGAGCATGAGGACGACGAAAAACTGATGGATATTGCGAAAAAAGCTCCGTCCACGGCGTCCGAAGCCTACGGGAGACCCTTCATAGAAATATTCAAAGAAGCAAAGTACGACTTTTACAAAATTGACCCAGACCTCTTTGCCCCAGCAGTTGTGGCTATTAACAACGCAAGAACAGGAAACACCTTTCAGGTAGGCAAAATAAACCCCGACGCACTGAGAAGATCCTTCGATATTAAATGAAACTGCCAATGGTCAACAGACTTGGCTTCTGTTACCTCTCTAAACAATGGATGCCAGAAGCTATCTATATAGATGTCCTGATGTTTCGGGCTACAAATCGTGCGAGTGAATAGCTAATTGGAATAGTGTACAGAGCCAACGTTGCATTGAAAAACGCTAGTACCGGAACGAGGCCTAGGATAACCGGCTCAGGATAGCTGAAACCCAATGGCGGCGGAAAGCGAAGGACCGAATAATTGACAAGAACCATAACTGCAGTTCTAAAGGCAACTCCGAATGCAGCGTAAAGGGCAGCTGTAACAGCGACGTTCTTCACAGCAAATCTATCCAGCAATAACTTGATGAGTCCTATGCCGGCCATCATGCTCAGCCAGGCCGCGAGCCAGTATACCGGACCCAGTATAGAAGCCCCCTGAAAGAACAAGAAAAGAATAACGAGGTTTATGCCAGTTACAAAAAACAACACCGTTAATCCGAATAGAAAAAAAGCTACCAATATGGGTATTTCCCATATCTGATAAACGAGAAACGTCGCAAGGGGGTCGGGGATTCTAATCGTAAAGTTAAGAACGATAGCAAGCGCGCTGAAGATTGCTATGGCTGCCAGGTCTCTTGTGTTCATGTCTTTCGCTTCTTGGCAAAGCCAATGTTGCAAGTGATTATTTAAGAGTAACTACCCAGAAAAGGGTACGATTAGAAGACGAGTTTGAAAGATTAGATTAATATGCGTGTGCATATTTTGGTAATGGGAAAGTCTTTGTCGGAGACGCTGAAGTTTTCCTCAAGGGACATCAAAGGATGGCTTGAGAAAGAAACGGGATCTGTCTTCATTCCTGTTCACGCTAGAGCTCAGAAACTGATCGACGAGATGCGCCGGACGCTGGAGAGTCTTTCTGAAGTTTCCAAGATGCTTATGGATAACAGCGCTAGAGAGATTGAAAAAAGGAACATGAAGACCTATCGGAGGGCCAGAGCGCTGAACAGGTTGGGCAAACTTTTCTCTGAACGAATGCGACAACTCAAAGTTCCGGAAAAGGTTTCATACGACAGCTTCAGCGACTTCATTCAAGAACTGCAAAAAGTCTTCAACGTTATCGATGTCGATATTAGAAATTGGTTCCCGAGAATCTCGCCGTTCTTCATTCTTGACAGGCGAAGATTCCAAGCCATTTTTGACAGGGCAAAAGAATCTCTGAGAGATCTTCAGAATTTCCTGACGAAAGAATACGTCAAGACCAAGACTCTTGAAGAGACTTTTCAGCTCATCGATAAACTGGTTGAACTGGAACAACAGCTAACAGGTCTCGGAGAACGTATGGCGAAAACTGGAAACGATAGGGAACGCATCGAAAAGGAAATAGATGAAGCAAAGCAGAAAATGGCTGAACTGAGAAGCCGGGGAAGTATCGGCCAGCTGCATCAAACAGGAACAGAAATAGATTCCTTGAGCATGGAAGTGAAGCACAGCTTACAGCACCTTCAAAAACCATTCATAAAACTTCAATCGCTCGCAACGCATGGAACAGGGAGTGGTTTGAACCCAGAAGAACTCAGCAAACTCTACCAGTACGTGGAAAACCCGTTCGAGGCATTTTCTACCGAAGCTCCAGGGCACCCGTTACTGAGACAGATACTCATGAAGCTGGACCGTTCCATCTCCGAGGGGAAACTGAAACTGAAACCAGAGAAAATACGAAAGGCGGAACAGACCATAGACAGTATCGTGAACAGAAACATTCTGGCATATCTCCACCAGAAGAGCAGGGACGCAATGACCCGCAAGACTGAACTTTCAACGTCGGAAGAAGTAACCGCTATGCAGCAAAACCTTTCAAAAATCCAAGCCCACGTCGAAGAGCTGACAAGAAAACGAGCCGTAGTGGAGACAGAAGAAGCCTCAGTCAAAATAGCACAAGAGGAGACGTTAGAGAAGATCCGCTATCACAAGTCCGAGATAGGGAAGAACATCCTCAGCTCTTTGAACAAAACCGTCAAAATCGAATAAGCTGAGATAATTCTTGCCAACTGTCCTTTCACAAATCGTTAAAGAAGCTCTGGAAATTGACGCCTCAGAATTCACCCAGACAGTCGAACAGGCTACTGAACTGCTTAAAAAAGAAGACGGAAGAGTGGGAAACCTTCGCGTCAAAGGCAGACTCATAGAGGTTGACCCGAAAGGCGAGGCCCTCGTCGTCGGCGACCTGCATGGAGATCTCGAGAGCCTCATAGATATCCTGCAGCACAGCAACATTCTCGAAAGAATCGACAAATCATCCGAATCCATCCTTATATTTCTGGGCGACTACGGCGACCGAGGAGCATACCCAGCGGAAACCTACTATACAGTTTTAAAGGTGAAACTGCTCCATCCAAACCAGGTTATCCTGATGCGGGGCAACCATGAAGGCCCAGAAGATCTCATGCCGTCCCCACACGATTTGCCAGACCAGTTTCAAGCAAGATTTGGAAAGAAATGGACCGAGGCGTACACCGCAGTTCGTGCATTGTTTGAAAGCTTATACAACGCGGTGCTAGTTGAAGAACGATATTTAATGGTACACGGCGGGTTGCCGAAAGAAGCGAGGACGGTTGAGGACATGGCTTCTGCCCACACTTTGCATCCCAAGCGCTCTTTGTTAGAGGAGATTCTATGGAGCGATCCTGACGATTTAGTTGAGGAAACAAGTGCATCGTCCAGAGGTGCAGGAAACCTATTCGGCGAGAATGTGACAGACAGGGTGCTGGCGAAGTTGAACGCGAAGATTCTGATAAGGGGGCATGAACCCTGCGAGGATGGCTTCAAGATCAACCACGACGGCAAGGTTTTGACCCTGTTTTCGCGAAAAGGTCCGCCATACTTCAACGCCTTCGGGGCCTACTTGGACGTGAAACTCGACAAAGAGTTCGACAACGCCAATGAGTTGATCCCTTACATTCACAAATTCTAAGGTTTATTCGCGCGGAAACTTTAAGACAGCCAAGTGGCATCTTTCAAAGACTTAGCCCACGGAGGGATCGTTTTTGAAGGTTGGAATCGCGACGAGGAACCCAAATTCTTACAGTTCTGCCCAGTTGCGGGAAGCTTTGGACAAGCGTGGCACTCCGTACGTTTGTTTCAGTTTCCCTAGTATAATGGCTCACGTGGGGTGTATGCCGTTCGTGGAGTCTGGAAACCTGAAACTCAGTGAAGAGCTGGACTGTTTGATCGTCCGTCCGATTGGTAAGGGGTCGCTCGAGGAGTTGGTTTTCAGGATGGACGTCTTGTACAGGCTTCAACGTTTAGGCTTGTACGTGATAAATCCCGCAGAGGCCATCGAGCACTGTGTTGACAAGTACGACATCCTTGCCATCTTGGAGGAGAACGGTCTGCCCGTTCCGCGGACAGCTGTGACTGAAAATATCGAGGAAGCGCTCGAGGCTTTTGATGAGCTGGGAGGAGATGTGGTTGTCAAGCCCGTGTTCGGCTCTAGGGGAGTTGGAGCCACGAGAATCAACGATCGTGAAGTCGCTTCGACGGTTTTTACGGCGATTAGGTTCTCTCATGGGGTGATTTACCTTCAAGAATTTGTGCACCATGGCTTCTCTGACTTGCGAGCCTTCGTGGTGGGCAATAGGGTCGTGGCTGCTATGAGGCGGGTTGCGCAGGATTGGAAAACCAACTACAGCCAGGGGGCCCGCCCTGTAGCGATAAGCCTGGAGAAACAGGTTGAAGAAATAGCCATTAAATCAGCTGAGCTTATCGACTGCAAGATAGCTGGAGTTGACATACTCGAAAGCCCAAAAGGACCGATCGTTGTCGAAGTTAACAGTCAACCCGGATGGAGAGGCTTGCAAACAGTCACTCGCGTCAAGATAGCCGATGAGATTCTGGATTTCGTGTTCTCCGAGCTAAAGAAGTGACTCCCATGCCCAAGGTAAACATCGTAAGAATTGACGTATCGCCCAAAAAGGCTGAGAAGACGACGGATTACGTGGCTGAAGAAAAGCCCTTGCACATATTTCTGAACAGGACTCGGTACGTCACAGTTTTCTGTTCGCCATCAAACTTGAAGGAGCTGGCAGTTGGGCATGTTATTTCTGAAGGAGTAGTGAAGTCAATGGCCGAGATTGAGGGAGTGGACCTGAAGGAAAAGGAAGGAGTTTGCAGGATCAACCTGCGAGCTGATGTCAAGATTGACGAGCGCCTGAAACTGTCGCAGCATTTCTCCCGCGTCATCTTCTCAGCCTGCGGAAGCAACACACCCTATCAACCAAGCTTGGGGCTCAGCAAGATACAGTCAGACGTGAAGGTCAAAGCCGAAACAGTGTCGAATTGCGTCAACCGTCTAAACTTCATTGCAGAGACTTTCAGGAAGACCGGAGGTGTGCACGTTGCCGCAATATATGCGACCGATGGAACGCTCGTCACATTCGCTGAGGATGTTGGTCGCCACAACGCTGTTGACAAAGTGATTGGTTCATGCATCATGAAGGAAATTGACGTTCGCAATTGCTTTCTTGCTTTGAGTGGGCGGTTGACCAGCGATATTGTTCTCAAGGCTGCGAAAACTGGTCTGCCGATAGTGGCTTCGCTTGCTGCTGCCATAGACTCCGGCATTGCCATTGCCAAAGATGCGGGGCTTACTCTAGTTGGGTTTGTTCGAGGTAGAAGGATGAACGTCTACAGTTTTCCCGAGAGAATCATCGCGTAAGGATCGTGCGCAACTTTTGGGAAGGAGGTCTCTTTGCGGTTTCTTGTCAGAATTCGGCGCGAGTCCTCTCTGAAAATGCCTAGGACGTTTGCTTGAACATTGCTTTGACACATCGCTGATTCGACTTTTTCTCTTCCATTCGGACCGACGGCAGCCAAAATTGTTCCAGTAGATGACATCGACAAGAGCTGCTTTTCTGACAAATGAAAACCTCTCATCAATTTTTGCACTTCGTCGCTGATTGGAATCTTTTCAAAGTCTATTTTGAAACCGACATTGGAAGCTTCAGCCATTTCGTTCAAAGCTGCGGTCAAGCCTCCTTCAGTGACATCATGCATGGCGTGAACGTCGCACGTTTCTGCGAGAAGTAAAGCTTCTCGAGCGCAACTCTGCATAGGTACAAGTTTTTCCAGTTCCTTCGTCTTTTCAGCGAATAGCTTCTTTGCCAGTGTCTTGCGAGTAAGGGCGAGGTTGACGGCGACCTCTAGACCTAAGGGTTTTAGGCAGAAAACGTAATCTCCAGGCTTAGCGCCGCCAGGTGTTATGAGTTTGTCCCTGTCGATAGTTCCATAGGCTGTGCAAACTCCAACGGAAGTTGAAAGTCCATGGTATGTTCCTGTGTGGCCGGTCACGATAGCTATATGTAGGTCGTGGGCGGCTTGGCAGGTTTGTTCCATGATCCGTTGAAAGGTTTGTGGCTTGGTTGATGGTGGGCCAAGGAGGTTGATGGTGCAGAATTCTGGTTTTGCTCCGAACAAGGCTACGTCTGAAGCCGCGTAATTTACTAGTAGCCAGCCGAACCAGTCTCTTGGAACGTTGATGCAGGGATCGGTGGATACTACTAGACATTTGTCGCCAATCAAGTGGACCCCTGAGTCGTAGCCTACTTTTGGTGGAATGATTACGCGGGGATCTCTGTCTATGCATCCTAAAAGTTTTGAGAGTTCTTCGCTGGTAAGTTTTCCCATTTTGATTTAGTTCCGTCACAGGTGAATATCGAGAGATTTGCTCGCCTGCAATGAGAAAATCACGATTGCGCATATGACGATGCTTGGGAACATGTAGGTTCCGTTGTAGATCAACGAGTAAAGCGCGGGGCTCTGTCCTGGCGGTGCATAAGATGCGAAGTACACTATGCCTGAAACAAAGTGGCTCAAGAATCGACCTGTACCTCCGACTACCACGCCTACCACTGGCCCGAACACTCGCCAGTTCTTGAAGAAGCCTGCAAGTCCGAGCGCCGAGAAGGCTAAGGGATAATCTAAAATAAATTGAATAGGATTGACGACGAATGGTTCGATCGCAAGATCTACCACGCCGAACACTGCTCCCGCGAAGATGCCTATTTTCGGTCCCCTTCTTAGCGCTAGCCAGAAGACAGGGATCATTCCAATGTTTATGGATCCGCCTTGGGGAAGACTGAAGAAGCTATGGCTCACAAGGCTCAACGCTGTCGCCAAAGAGACAAAAACTACTATCTCTGCCAAGACTAGGGTTGGAAAAGTCTTTTTTCCAGTTTGTATCGTCGGCTTAGTCTGTGGTTTCCAGTCAATTCCGCGGATTTTGCCTCTTGCCTCGCCTTTTCCAAAATTACTTGCGGAATTCCTTGTATTCCTAGGGCGCGCGTAGGCTGTTTGACTTGGTCTGTCAAGGTAGTTAAGTTTATTCACTGTTCTTCCCTCCGCCAGTATTGTCTGGGTCAGGTTCCAAGGGTCGACGGTGTTCAACCGTCCTCTCAGCCGGGTCACAGTCCCAGCTCCCCCAAACCCTAGAAAAGGGTTGTTGTTTCTTCGTAAATAAAGCTTCTGCAACACATTCCATATTATCGATTCAGATTTGGATTGGACATTTACTTTCATCATATCTTTGGAGGCTATGCTTGAATCTCAATTGTTTTCCCTCGCGGAGCCTCATTGCAAGAAGGTTTTATAACGAAATGCTCGCTTCGTTGCGTTAATATAGATCCTAGCAATCCGTTGAATGGAAATATCTGGCTGTTGGTGAATTATGTGAAGAGATTGCGCGGGATGAACAGGATAGGAGAGTTTAAGGAAATTGGGGAACTGCTCAAGCGGAAGATTCTTTCATGCGAAGCCGTTTCAGGGATAGTGTTCATGGGCGGGTTGACGAGAGGCTTCGCTGACAGGTATTCGGATGTTGACGTTATGGTTTTTCTGGGGAAAAAGGACGAAAGCCTGGGAGAAAGGATTAGGAAGATTGGTTTGGGTGAGAATAGTCGTTCGGGTGTGGACGTGGATTTGGAAGTTCACTATCTCGGGGACTTTGTGGCTCGGAATTGGAGTGAGATAATGAGATGGGATTTTTCACATGCAAGTGTAGTCTACGACCGGGGAGGCGAAGTGCAGAGACTTTTGAGGACGAAGTTAAGTGTCCCGAACAGTTTTTGGCTGAGGCGTATCGTTGTGTATGGAGAATACGTTAGATGGTATTGTTGCTCGCCTAAGGAAGATGGTGAAACATTGGTTGACGCATGGGTTGAAAGGGGAGATCTGACTTCGGCTCATTACTGTCTGAACTATGCCTTGACGCTTCTGATCAGAATAATATTCGCTCTGAACAGGGAGTTCCTTCCTCCCCCAAAATGGGAGATGTTCTATTCCGACGCTTTGAAATGGCTGCCCGCCGATTACGAGAAGCTCGTTCACGAAGCCATGACAATCAGGAACCTTTCCAAGACTGACCTCGACCGTAGACACAGGGCAACCAGAGAACTTTGGCTCAAAATTCTGCCCAAGATAAGAGAGGAAACAGGTTTGACTCCAAAGTTAATATCAAAACAATACGTAAAACACGCGCTTAAGCAAGGATGACTCTTTGCTCAGCATCGAAAGAGCTATCCAACTTTCCAACCAGAAATGAGAAAAAGCTCGCGCACAGCACCTATCTGATTTTCTATCGTATGATTGGTTCCAACTGCAGCGATAAGTTTGCTGAACCTGCGAGGAAGAGTGCATTCATCGTGGGGGGCCATTTTGCCTGCATGAGTGACACTGTGACTTTGGCTCGTGCGATCAAGTTGTCGATGACGGCGACGCGCGTTCATTCAGAGGGTTATGGTTATCTTGATTTTTCTTTCTGTTGCGTGCAAAAACCTCGACGTTCGTTGGTGTTATCCATGGTGCCTCGCATGAATGTTCTTCCATATTTTCTTTCAGTGCGCCCTCTCGGTTGAGTTGCAGAGAGAGTTGTGGCTGTCGTTGTCGCTGTAGGGGGTAAAGCTTTATATCACGAGTTTCTTAGATTGCTTTTAGAAGGAATTAAGAAAAAAATAAAGAGAAGGGAGAAGGAAAAATGAATCATAAAGTGAGTAGACTTCTTGCAACGGTTCTTGTAATGACTATGCTTTTAGGCGTTCTTCGGATATCCGTGTTAACGGTGAAGGCTCAACCGCCAGCACCTGCAATGTGGCTTCAACCTGACACCGAGGCCTTCAACATCAGCACTGCCTCTGTCGGGACACTGTTCAACGTGACTGGATGGATTAACACAACGGAAACTAGCTCTGGCTGGAGCGCTGCGCTGACTTTCGACCCATCACAACTTCAGGTGGTGATGGGAACGTTCAGTGGCTCAGGAGGAACAGAAAGCCAGTGGCTGCAAACTTCGGGTATTCCCACGACGAGCATTCTTTCAGAGCCACCAAGCTGGAACAACACGGCCGGCACCATAGGCGAGCCTAGTGGTTTCGGCGAATCAGCTTTTTACCCGTATCTCGCAACGAGCAATCTTGGCAGTCTGTTCATCATAGAATTCAACATTACCCGAGCCCCTGGAGCAGGGATTACGCTCTCTAGCCTTATCCAATTTGACCCGGGCTTTTCCTACGGTTTTGATACACTTGGCATCGCGGAATCAGGATTCAACTTAGGCAACTGTGCATACAGTTTCGTAGGGCCACAGCCGACAGGGCTGTCGGTTGCCATAGCTGCGTATCCAACAACCTCAATTTACCTCGGCCAATCGGTACAGTTTAACGCCACGGTCAGCGGAGGATCACCACCATACACGCTTCAATGGTACCAGAACGGAAGTGCCGTGTCAGGCGCGACGTTCGGCACATGGAGTTTCACACCGGCAGCGAGCGGTATGTATGGTGTGTACCTTAATGTCACAGACAATATTGGAGCGAATGCAGAGTCAAACCTCATCGTGATAACGGTTATGCCACCACTTGCGGGAACCTCAATGTACGTTGACCCATCGCACATCGTGGACCTAACATTGGTTCCGTCATCCATGTTCTACATCAACGTGACACTGGCCAACGCTTCAAACATCGCATCATGCGGGTTTAACATGACGTATGACTCTTCAATCTTAAGATGGGCAGGAATCGAACTGTTTCAAGTTCAAGGCGAGCTTCCGACTGCAAGCGCAGAGATTTATCCGTCAGGTTCCATTTGGCTCAATCTCACCTATCCAACAGCCTTCAGCACCACTGGGGCGCAGCCTCTGGTTACAATCCGCTTTTTCGTCGTTTCCTATGGAATATCGCAAATAAACCTGACGAATACACAACTTCTGGACTCTTTGGGCAATCCTGTTGATCACAACGTGTTCAACGGACTGTTCATCAACATCGTAATAGACGTAGCAGTGACAAATGTTGTACCATTCACGAGCTGGGTGTTCCAAGGATATGTTGAAAACATAAACGTGACAGTCGCAAACCTAGGGGGCATCAGTCAAACCTTTAACGTGACCGCGTACTACAACAGCACAGCCATAGGAACCAGCACGGTTACAAACTTGGCTCCGGGCGCAAGCAGCACTTTGACGTTTTCATGGGACACCACAGGAGTGCCAATTGGAAACTACACTATGAGCGGCGTTGCCTCTATTGTGCCGTACGAGATATACTTCAACACGGCCAACAACGTCTTCATAGACGGTGTGGTGACGGTGTATCCGATAATAACTGACGTAGCGGTTACAAACATCGTCGTTTCACCGAGCTGGGTGTTCCAAGGACTCAACGAGTACATTAACGTGACAGCTGCGAACTTGGGAAACCTGACAGAAAGCTTCAGCGTGACGGCATACTACAACAATAGCACCATCGGCACTCTTCCGGTTACGGGGCTCGTATCTAACGCGAACACTGTTCTGGCGTTCGTTTGGAACACGACCAGCGTTCCTGTTGGCAACTACACGATATCTGCTTTTGCTACAATTCTTCCAGGCGAGTACAACACCGCAAACAACTATCTTTCGGACGGTCAAGTGGCGATATATCCTGTAATACATGATGTGGCGATAACAAGCGTTGTTCCCTCGACTTCTTCTACCGTACAGGGAACACTCGTCAACGTAATGGTAACTGCCGCAAACCTCGGAAACCTGACCGAACCCTACTTCAACGTAACGGCCTACTACAACAGCACTATCATAGGAAATCTTCCAGTCGTGAACCTTGCATCGGGCGCGAACACCGTCCTGACGTTCGTTTGGAACACGACTGGCCTTGCTGTGGGCACGTATGTAATGTCAGCTTTTGCTTCTTACGTTCCGTTCGAATACAACCTTACAAACAACTATCTCACAGGTGGACAAGTCCAAATTGGGGCTCTCATCGACGTCGCAATCGCGAACATTTTCTATTCGTTCCCAGGCTATCCAGCTTCCGTAGCAGTTCATCAAGTTCCCAGCCCATGGGCTTATCAGGGAGAACCTACTAACGTCACCGTGGTAGCTGCGAACCTTGGAGCTGTGACGGAATCCTTTAACGTGACAGTAACGGCCAACGACACCGGCAGCATCACAACCTACACCTTCTACATCGTCAATTTAGCCCCAGGAGCAACGATCAACGAAACGTTCTCGCTGAACACGGCAAGTTTCACGCCCAACGCCAACTGCACAGTTACAGCACAAGCAACGATTGTACCCGGAGAAGCCAACACCGCAAACAACGTACTTGTAAGCCACCTCACAATAAGGTACGTGGGCGACATAAACGGCGACGGCACAGTCAACCTTAAAGACCAAGCACTCGTAGCAAGGGCTTTAGGCTCCAACTCAACCTCAAGCAACTGGAACCCCACCTGCGATATCACCGGCCCAGTGTACCTAGTGCCGGACGGCACAGTCACCATGCTGGACCTAACTTTGGTGGAAAGAAACTTCGGACTTTAGCCTCGCAAGAATCTCAGCCAAACCCATATCCCCAAAAATCCCCTTTTTCTTTTTTGAAATTAACTGACTTTTGAAAGCTTGAGGAGAAAAACTGGAAGTCTTCTTCATCCTGTTTCGCCCGGCAATGAAATGGCGTCCAGAAGGCTTTTTTATTGGTACAATTACTTTTCCTAGACAATGCTTGAAAATCACAAAGGGATGTCGTCTTAGAATATGAGAGAGCTGCCAAGGGAACTCGACATTTTGGCGATAGAGAAGAAATGGCAGGGCAAATGGGAAGAAGTGGGGATCTATCGCTTTGATTGGAAGGACAGAGCAAGGCCCAGTTTTAGTGTTGACACACCGCCTCCTTATCCGTCGGGCGATCTTCATATGGGAAATCTTTTGAACTGGACCTATTTTGACATTTTAGCACGGTTTAAGCGGATGAATGGTTTCAACGTTCATTTTCCTCAGGGTTGGGATTGTCATGGATTGGGCATCGAAGTTCAAGCTGAAAAAGAGAATGGGATTAAGAAAAGGGAGGTGTCCCCAGACAAGTTTCGACAACTCTGTGAAAAACTTGTCAATAAGTATATTGCGATAATGAAAGAGGGCATTATGAGGCTCGGGTGCAGCAATGACTGGTCATTAGAATATCGGACGATGGATCCAGACTATTGGAGAAGAACGCAGCTCAGCTTTATACTCTTGTACAAGAAAGGTTTCATGTATAAAGGTACACATCCAGTTAACTGGTGCCCGCGTTGCGAGACTGCCATCGCTGACGCCGAAGTGAATTACGAGCAGCGAAACGGCACCTTACACTTCCTAAAATTTTCGGTCGAGGGCAGCGACGAATACGTTCCAATAGCAACAACGCGTCCCGAATTGTTACCGGCATGCGTAGCAGTTGCAGTTCATCCTGAAGACGCGAGATTCTCAAAGTACAAAGATAAGAAGCTGAAGGTTCCAGAAACGCAGCGTACGGTGCCCGTAGTTTTTGACGAGACGGTTGACCCCTCATTCGGCACGGGTGCTGTCATGATATGCACCTACGGGGACAAGGCCGATGTCAAAACGGTGATTCGCCACAAACTCCCAGTCACCATCATCCTAACTGGAGACGGAAAGATAAACAAGAACGGCGGAAAATATGCTGGTCTGACCTCCATTGAGGCGAGGAGGGCTATCGTTGCCGATCTCGCGGAAGACGGCCTATTAGAAAAGACGTTGAGCATCAAACAGGAAATAGGCCTGTGTGATAGATGTGATTCGCCAGTGGAGATCCTCGAGCTTCCGCAATGGTTCATGAAAACGCGCATACTAACGGACAAAGTGGAGAACGCGGCTAACAAGGTGTTGTGGTATCCTGACTACATGAAAGTTCGTCTGATTGACTGGGCTCGTTCCTTGGACTGGGACTGGGTTATCAGTAGACAAAGAGTTTTCGGCACGCCGATACCCATATGGTACTGCAAGAAGTGCGATGAAACGATTCTGGCTGAACAGGATTGGGTTCCAATCGATCCGAAGACGGAAAAGCCAAGAATAAAGCAGTGTCCAAAGTGCGGTTCGTCAGAATTTGTTCCGGAGTTTGACGTTTTTGACACGTGGATGGATTCATCGATATCATGCGCTGTCCACGCGGGTTGGCCAGATAGAAGAGATTGGAAAAGACTGTTCCCAGCGGATGTGCATCCATCTGGCATTGACATCATACGCACTTGGGCATATTACTTGATGGTCAGACACTTGGCGTTGTTCGACGAGGCTCCGTATAAGAGCTGTCTGATCAACGGCATGGTCTTGGGCGCGGATGGCAGAAAAATGAGCAAATCACTGAAGAACTACGTTGCCACCCCCGAAGTATTGGACAAACGCGGAGCTGATGCCGCTAGGCAATGGGCTGCTGGCGGCGGAACCACGGGTTCAGACATACCGTTCCGATGGCCCGACGTGGATTATGGCTGGCGTTTTCTGATTAAGCTATGGAACGCTGCGGGCTTTGTGAGCAAGCTGCTCAAAGACTACACTCCTGGTGACAATGGATTCCCAGTTCTGCAACCGTTGGACAAATGGGTTTTGAGCAAGTGTGAGAAATTAACAGGGAAAGTCACGGATGCGCTCGAGAAGTGTCAGTTCAACATTGCCTTGGAGGAGATTCGCAATTTCACCTGGCACACATTCTGCGACTGCTACTTGGAAGCCGTGAAAGACAGACTGTACAACCCCGAAGCCTACGGGCAAGAAAAGAAGAGGGCCGCCCAGTACACGCTTTATGTTGTTCTCGAAAAGGCTCTGAAACTACTTGCACCCATAATACCCCATATTACTGAGGAGATATTCCAGACCCTGTATGCCGACCCGAAGAACTTCCAAAGCATACATGTTTCACACTGGCCGACAACCGATGAAAAACTCATTGATGAAGAAGCTGAAAAGCAGGGAGATATTGTCGTAGCAATAATAGGA
Organism: Bathyarchaeia archaeon; assembly: GCA_050010755.1. Lineage (GTDB taxonomy): Archaea > Thermoproteota > Bathyarchaeia > Bathyarchaeales > Bathycorpusculaceae > JBEKCD01. The sequence goes on along the minus strand of JBEKKK010000004.1, from coordinate 100,520 downwards.
GAAGTCCGAAGAGAAAAAGCCGAAAAGCACTTGCCACTCAACTCAAAGATTACAAGATTGACAATCCATGCCGGCGAAAAAACCGTTGCAGAAATGATAACACTGGGCCAAGACGACATAGCTGGAGCCTGCAAAGCCGTTGACATTTCAGTGTTGCCTGACAAAGGCGAGGGACGAGAAGTCAAACCCTACGACATCCATTTCAATGCAGAATACTCACAGTAACTGAGAAGCTGGTCCAAGTTGAAAAGAGTCGGAATAATCGGTTGCGGCGCAATCGGCTCATTAATCGCTGAGGCGGCTGAAAAAGGAATCGTCGACGTTGACGAGTTGATTCTTTTCGACCATGACTTGGAAAAGGCGGAACGCCTCCAACAATCATTGAACGTTGCGACCAGAGTCGTGCCGAACCTCGACGAAATGCTCAGATCGCATCCTGCAGTCATCGTTGAAGCTGCATCGCAAGAAGCTGCCCGAGAATACATAGGCCCAATCGTCGACAACAACATCGAACTGATAGTCATGAGTGTAGGCGCCCTTCTGGATTACAACTTGAAGAGTGACAGGATTCACACGCCTTCGGGAGCCATCGGAGGGTTAGACGCTATTTCGAGCGCTGCACTTGCCGGAGTCGAACAGGTTGTCTTGACCACTAGAAAACACCCCAAGACCTTGGACATGGACAACGAGCAAGAGAAACTGGTGTACGAGGGAAATGCGCAAGAGGCGGTTCACCGTTTTCCGCGAGAGATGAACGTTGCGGCCACTCTGGCACTGACAGTTCCGCGTGACAGACTGATGGTCAAGTTGATTTCAGACCCTAAGACCAGAAGAAACACGCATGAGATAATGGTCAAATGGGTGCACGGCGACATGCATCTAAAGTTTGAGAACGATCCACATCCTGAGAATCCCAAAACGAGCGCGCTTGCCGCGTGGTCGGCGATAAAACTGCTAAAAGATCTTCTCGAGAAGCGCGCCTAGGGCCTCAGGCCAGTTCCAACATCCGTCCAGACTTTTTCCCCTATCTTTCTGTAACCAATTTTTCCGTAAGCTCTTATTGCCGGTTGATTGTCTGCCCTTGCAAAAAGAGCTGCCGCTTCAGCCGTCTCCAATGCTTCCTTGGTAATGGCGGACGTTGCTAAGGTTGCATAACCGTTGTTTCTGTGTTCCGGATCGGTGTAGACCCCTCCAATGAGCCAAACTTGCGGGAGTTGAATGAATGACCCTGCATAGGAAACGAGTCGGTCTTCTTTGAAGACGCCGTAGAGGGGCGTCCTGCTTATCCATTCCGCATATTTCGTTCTCGAGTTCGGAGGGCGATCTGCTCGGCTGAGAAGAAGATCAGCCAGTTTCGCAGCGTCTTCTTCGGTGCGGAGCCGTCTCACCAGTCCTGACTCGAAAAACCTGGCTTCGTTCTTCCTGACTAGCATCCAATCTTCGAAATAGTGATTTGCATCTGGGAACCGCTTCTTTATTGCTGGAAGCAGGTTTGGTGGTGCGTGAATGATGAACTTGCCGTGCGGAGCGTGTTCAAGCAGTTTCTCTGCCACGTCGTTTTCGCCTTCTAGAACCACGCTTGGAACGTCTGCAGCCGTGTAGAGTAGGATGTAGCCTTCAAGCTTACCGTTCTCAAAAGCAGCATAAGCCGTCGTGTGTTGCGGATCTTTTTGCAGGTCGTAGATGGCGAAGACGTGTCTGATAAAGTCTGGCTTGAGAGATTCTATGAATGGCGGTTTGTTTGTCTCGTTGATTTCTTCGATACTAGCCATTGGAGGTTAACCATCGTCCGGTTTCTTTCATCAGCGAGTCGATTTCTTCTTCGGTGTTGTAGAAGTGCGGTGAGACCCGTATTCCGTTTGCTCGGGCGGACACAACTATTCCCTTCCTGGCCAGTTTTTCAACGAGTTTCTGAGGTTTATCAATCTTGAAGTTAACTATGCCGGAGCGGGACTGCTTTTCTTCAGGGGTTTGAAGCTTGAGCCCCAAATCTTTTGCAGCTTCTATTAGTCGATCCGTCAGTTTCACGATTCTCTTTCGAACGTTGTCGATTCCGTAGTTGAGCAGCATTTTCATTGCTTCTCTTGCGCCTACGAAGCTTATCGTGCAGGGTGTGCCGACTTCGAAGCGGCTCGCGGTTTTCGAGAGGTTCAGTTTCCAGATGTCGTAGAAATCAGCGGTGTCGAACGTTTCTTGTTTGACGCTTGCCCAGCCGACGAATGGTGGCTCAAACTTTTCTATCAGCTCGTCCTTTACGTAGAGGTATGCGGCGCCGTGAGGACTCAGTAGCCACTTGTAGCAGGCGGCCATCAAGAAATCAACGTCGTCGCGTTTAACGTCCAGATGCATCGTGCCCACTGATTGTATCGCGTCAACGATGAGGTAGGCTCCGTGCTCATGGACTATTTCGCTCAAAACCCTCAGGTCATTGCGGAAGCCGTTTGAGTATTCAACGTGGCTTATTGCGACGGCCACGGTCTTATCATCCACAGCTTTCTCCATGTCGTCCAAAAGTATTCTTCCGCCAACATTCTTCACGTACTGGACTTTGACGCCTAGGCTTTTGCGTAGCCAAGGATAGACCACCGAGGGATATTCGAGATCCGTAGTGACGACTTTTGAGCCATGCGGGTAGTCAAGGACGTTTGCAGCTATGTTAAGCCCCACGGACGTGTTCTCGACCAGGGCTATTTCTCCAGGTTTCGCTCCTACTAGTCTCCCGAAGCAGAGTTTACCGCTATCTTCACAGTCAATCGAGGTTCTGCCAGTGCTTGAGAACTCGGTCGCGTATTTCTTAACGGCTTCAGCCACAGGTTTCGGAAACGGAGACTCCGCGGCATGGTTCAAGAAGACTTTCTTCCTGGTCACTGGAAACTGCTCACGTATCTTTTCCACGCTATCCATGGGGAATCATTCTCGATGCTATTCTATGAATAATCCATTAATAGCGGTTACTGTAGCGATTGGGACGCGCTCTCTGAAAGGATTTATGCTTGCCCCTGTGATTTTGCGGCGCTACTGGACGCCGGATATTGTGAAGCCGCCGAAGCATGCCCAGTTTTTCCTCAACAGTCTCTTCAACTCATCAATCGTTTTTTCAACTGTTCCGCGACAATGAAAAGGTTCCACGGGCGCTGGATGATTCTCTTTAACATCTATTTTGACAAGGCAGGCTGCTCCCGCGACAAGCGCGTACCAGCAGAGTGGCAGGATTTCCGGGTTGTACCCGCTTCCTGGCATTAGCACCAGTTTTCCATCGCAAACTCTGTCAGCTGTGTTCCTGACGATTCGGGCCAATTCAAAGAAGCCCTTGGCAGTTAGGGCCAAGCTCCCCAGACTGTCTTCGAAATGGGGATCGCTTCCACCGTTCGCGATGATGATTTGAGGTTTAAACTCCTCCGCCATGGGAACGAAGACTTCATTCAAGGCATAGAGGTACGTGTCGTCGCCTGTGCCCGGCGGCAAGGGGACGTTCACGTTATAGCCCTCTCCTGCGTCTTGTCCGATTTGCCATACGAATCCCGTTCCCGGATAAAGCGTGCATGGGTCTTGGTGCAGAGAGATGTAGAGCACCGTGGGATCTCGATAGTAGATGTCGCTCGTGCCGTTTCCAAAGTGGACATCGTGATCCAATATCAGAAACCGTTCAATGCCGTGTTTGGCCCTCAAATATTCAACTAAGACGGCGACATCGTTGAAGAGACAGAACCCGCCGCCGTAGTTTCTTCCCGCATGGTGATGGCCGCCGCCCAGAGAGACGGCTAGCTTTGCTCCGTTTTCAAGAATCGTCTTGCCGCATAACACCGCGCTACCAGAGATGAGCAGTGCACCTTCAAGAATCGTCGGAGATACCGGAGTCTCGATGTCGTATCGCCTGCTTTCCTTGGCCAAGTTGAAGATAAGATTTACGTAGTCACGGTCGTGAACTCTCAGCAAGTCCTTTTTTGTTGCGGGTTCGGGCTGGATTAGGGTAACCTCAGGCATTCGGAACAGGCCTTGGTTTTCGAAGAATTTCATGGCGTTGATGAAGCGGTCGCCTCTGAAAGGGTGGCCTTCGCCCAAGTCGTACTGGGTGAGCTTTTCGTTGAAGCTTATCACTGTCTTCTGGATCAAACGGCTCCGCGCTCAAACCGAGGTGAATTTCGCGGGATATAAAACCGTATGCAAAGAACTTTTTCTGCTGAGAGAAGGAAAAAAGAGGGGAGAGGCTTTTGTTGACAGTTAAGCTTGCTGGTTCTCTTCTGCTTTGGCTTCTGTCTCAGGATGTTGTGGTTCTTCTTTGCACTGGATTGTCTCCACCACGGCCTGCACAGGTTCAGTCTGTTCATTTTCCGTCGTTTTTGGAGCTTCTTCCGAAAACTGCACCTCTGGTTCCGGGGCTTGGATTTGTGGCGGTTCAGCGTCTTGCTCCATACTCACTTCATCGTTAGAAAGCTGGTTAACCGCGTATTGGACATCATCCAATTCCTTCTTTGCTGTCTCAAGTCCCGTGCCTAGGAGTTCGGTCTCGCGGCGGTATGTTTCGTCGTCCACTTCGTCGGTCACGTGTTGAATCTCGAGGTTTGCGAGAAGAATTTCCAACGTCCTAATCTGTTCTTGGAGTTCCATTGCCTTAGAGGACATTTTTCCCAGCAAAGCTTTGCGTTGGCAGTCAATTTCTGCAACGGCTTCGTCTATCTCACGTGCGAAAAGGCTATGCGTTGTCTCTGAAATCTTGCCGGTTTCCAGTAAACTGCTCAAAGCTTGTTTCTTTTTGTTCGCTAGCTCGTATTCTTCGTTCAACCTGCTGAATGAGTGTTTCCATGATATCAATTTTTGCACCGAGCAACTGGTTACCCTGAAAGAAGCAGATAATCTTTGTTAACATGCAGGTATATCTCCGACTGTTAGTTTCTGCAGTTTCTTCAACTCCACAGGAGACTGACCTTTAAAAACCGAAACCTTCAATCACATTTCAATGCGTTAAAAAATGCAAAATCTCCAGCAAATAATTGAAAACTTTCCATTGCGTATGCCACTTTGCAAGAATGGCCGAGAGAATATACGCCACCCTGAAAATGAAATTCAAGAGTTCAGTCATTATTCCTTTAAGGCTCAATTCCAGCCAAGACTTGATTTCAGATCAATCGATAGAAACACTAAAAAACACCTTATCCTCAACTCTAGACCTAACCCAGCGAAAAAGGGCCCGTAGCTCAGTAAGGACAGAGCACCGGACTTTTAAGCTCTGTGCTAAGCATGGAAATCCGGGGGTCCCGGGTTCAATTCCCGGCGGGCCCGCCACCATTTGGGTATGGAACGTAGGATACTCTTGCCGATTCAGGCTCTAATTCAATTGGAATTGCTGAATAACGGCGCAATCTGCAAATTTACTCTCCGCTTGGGGCCAACGATATGTGCGCGCGCTACGAGTTGTTGCTGAGCACCAAGAGAAAATTTCAGATTCCTACTGCGCCGAACATGCCTTTCTTCGCTAGCTTGGCTCGAACGCCTGCTAGAATCCTTTCCGATGCGCCTATTCGCACCAAGAAATGGTAGTATTGAAGAAGCATTCTGTAATAGAGCAATTGTAAGCCTAGAAGAGTCAGCTGTGCGGCCATCCCAACAACTCAATGGCAATAGAGATTTGTAACTTATTAAAGATTTAGCGCGCGCGTTCAGAATTTCAGAAATGGAATTAAGGAACTCACGATTGCAAAAGCTGACTCCGAAGATATTCCCCGAAATTTTCGAAGCCACAGAATACAACTTGGGGCTCAGTTTAATTAGGGTCGGTATTACGGTGGGGGTAGGCCATGGAGCTACATGTATAATATGCGGCGCGCGCCAGTTTTGTTATGGTCTAGTGCTGGTGCTCCTTTTCTGTAACTTCAATGTGTTCTATCACTACCACCGCTCCGACCACCACTCGGTGGTCAACTTCGCCTGTTATCGAAATTCCAAGCTGATCTCGCACCGAGAACCAATTCTTGTGCACAGAGGCAACGTCGGCCCCGTTGACCTGTATCCGGTAGTCATGGTCCGAGAAGTTCCCGAAGACGCGCATGAACTCCACGCCGTCCTTTTCCACCCAATACTCTTGCCCGATCAGCTTGGCAAGCTTCTTCTTTATGGTTCCCAGTTCCTTTCCAGTATTGTCATAGAACGTGAATTCTTTTCTGAGCGATAGCATCTTCCCGTCGAGGCGCATCAACTCTGAACCGTTGGTATCAGTGACCACAAACTTGGCGGGAAATTGAAAGAGGTTGCCATCTGCCTCTGCGAGTTTTGTCCCATTCTTATCTTCTAGGTCATAGTGCTCACGCATAGAGAGTATCTTCTTCTTCAACACTAGATCGTTGATGCTGAGAATCGAATCAACACTGCTCATTTTCTCACAAGGGAACAACAGAGTAAGTGCAACTAAAAGCTTTCGTGTCACACGCGCACTGGGCGGTTTATTCGCTAAATGCTTATATTTTTCGTTTTAAGTTCCTAGTTTAATCTCTCTGAGCTGATTAGGTCTTTGTCCACTCTTATTCAGTTGCTCTATTCCATAATAATAGGGATAATCCAGGGCGTTTCAGAGTGGCTTCCCATAAGCAGCAAGACGCAGATAATTGTCTCCTCAACTATTCTTCTGAAGCTTTCGTTTCAGCAAGCATACACTTTCGGCTTGTTCATGGAAATAGGCACAATGGCTGCCGCAGTAATATACTTCAGAAAAGAGTTGGCCGAGTTAATACAAGTCATTCTGGGCTCGAAGGATAAGAAGCAAAGAAAACTGTTCACTTACGTCTTCTTCGTCACCGTATTCACCGGTGTGATCGGCGCCCCACTGTACCTCATCGCAGATTCGATACCCGAAATTGCCGTGGGCATACCCATGCTGATCATAGGTTTCGTCCTCTTAGCCGACGCGGCCCTCATAAGATACTCTAAAAAAAGGCGAGAGAAGGGCATAGTCCCGAGAAAACTGGAAAACCTAACCTTCAAAGACTACGTGTTGATAGGAGTCACACAAGGCATATCGGCGCTGCCTGGGGTCAGCAGGTCAGGAATCACGACCAGCACTATGCTGCTGTTAAACGTTGAACCTGACGAAGCTTTCAAACTGTCTTTCATCGCAGGAATCTTCGCCGCGTTGGCAGCCTTCGGACTAACCATTGTGGCCACAGAATCAAACGTAGCCGCCTCAATAGCCAAAATAGGTCTGACAGGGTTAGTCCTAGCGATAATCACATCAACCATAATCAGCTTACTCCTAATCGACTTCCTAATCAAAGTCGCTGGAAAACAAAAAATAACCTACCTAACAGCCGCGCTTGGAACAATAGCAATCGCCAGCGGCCTGCTCTACTTAGCCCTAGGACTGTGAATGCCCTCAACAAACCAAAAGCGCGCAAAGTGACTTGTTACGCTTTACAATTCTTCCTGTACAGGCAGGGCGTGTGTAACACCCAACTTTTCTAACAAATGCTAAATAGAGGGCGGGCGCCCCACTTTGAAGACCCTGTAGAAGTGTCCGCTGTAACGAAGGATCATAGTGCTTTTAGTTCGGCTTTTCGTGCTATAGGAACGCAAACTGATCACAGTATAATGTTCCTGCAAGCAACAACCTGTCTTTTTTCTGCCCTTTTAAGTGCAATCAGTTAAAATATTGGAGAGGAGTTCGGCTCAGATAGGTGAGAATAATGTCCGCTGGTATTGGAGATGAGTTCCAGATGAGCACAAAACACCGGAGGGAGAGACTTCTCGGTGGCCATTTAGACTGGGCAAACAAGCCGGGTACTTACAAGAAATATCCGTCTGCCCTGCAGATTCCGCTTTCCGCAGAATTTCCAAGCAAATCTCTTCCCTTAGTTGAGGTGTTGAAAAAACGCAAAAGCGTACGTTCCTTCTCACATGCGCCGTTATCCATCGCTAACCTATCTTTTCTTCTATGGGCTTCAACAGGTATTCAGAGAAAGGATCAAGGCTACGAATTCCGCACAGTTCCATCTGCCGGAGCACTATACCCAATCGAAACCTACCTTATTGTCAACAACGTGGAAGATTTGGAAAAGGGTTTGTACCATTACAACATACAAGCGCATTCACTGGAAGAATTGAAAGGCGGAAGTTTTTCAGGAAAAATTGCTCACGCAGCTTTAGGACAGGAAATGTGTATTGAAGCGCCAGTTGTATTGATTTGGACGGCCATTTTTGCAAGGTCCAAATGGAAATACGCACAACGAGCTTACAGATACGTTTATTTGGACGCTGGGCACATCGCACAGAACCTTGCATTATCTGCAACAAGTATCGGCTTGGGGTCTTGCCAAATCGGCGCTTTCTTTGATGATGAAATCAACCAAATCATCGGAGTAGACGGGATAGAAGAGAGTGTACTATACCTCAGCGTTGTAGGCCAACCCAATTTAAACGAATGATTCTACGCAAACTCCGAACACCCGTCTTTAGCATATTGCCCTGTAGGAATATGCCTTTTCTACCCTGTAGACGGTCAAACAACCATGAAGCTGTCTCACAGGAAGGAAAAGGCTGAGAAGAAATGGCGTCGAAGGGCTTGGATGATCAACTATGAAAAGACGAGAATAATCTTTGTCACTGATAGAAGCGCAAAACCGAAGCACGTGCCGCCATGGATGTATCGCAAGGAAACATGATATTTTGGCGAAAGTGTTATTACAAAGAGTTCCTGACACTGATATCAGTCGAAAGTTCAGAATGGAAAAGACTCGCTTGAAACTGAGGTTGTCTATGGTTTTACTCCGACAAGTAATCCCTTATTTTGCTTCAGACCTTTTTTCAGGAATTTTGCTTGAAAGCCCACTTTCTTCATGATCGTCAGAGTTTTGTCAGTCTCGAAGAGTCCCAGTTCATGTCTGTCGACAAAGTGTTTGACGTTCTTATCCCTCTCAGCAACTAAGTAGTTCATGCCGTGAACTGAAAAGTTGCCTCTGATTTCAGTAACGCTAAGTCGCGCCACCTTGACATCCGTTCCGTCATACGTGTTCATGCTCGGTGCGCCTGCTATCGCGGTTGATTTCGTGAACCATGGTTCAATCAACACGACACCTCCTGTTTTCAGATGTTTGAAGAAACTCTGAATGGTTTTTCTCAGTTTGGTGTAGGTTTTCACGTAACCGATGGAACTGAACAGACAAGTAATCACATCAAAACTCTTGCTGAGATTCAATTCTGTCATGTCTGCTCGTTCGAAAACAACTCCCTCAACATTCTTCCTTGCAATTTCCAGCATCTGGTCGCTTATGTCAACGCCCATACAAGAAAACTCGTCCTTCAAGTACTCCAGATGATGCCCTGTCCCACAGGCAACGTCAAGAAGGTTTTTTCCATCCGATTTCTTGTACTTCGAGACCATCGCCTTGATTCGAGCAGCCTCTTTTCTGTAATCTTTAGTCGAGTATATCAAATCGTAATATTTCGCAAGTTCCCGGTAAAGCATCTGTTTCTTCATAAATATCGAATGCGAGTGTCCTGCTCTAAAACACTTACGCTAAATCTTGCAATGGCTTGTCATCTTCGACGCGCGCGTGCAAAACATGCCCAAAAAAACCAGATAACATGCTCGAACTAGGAACGCATTGGGATTTGATTAACAGCACACGAACATTTCAACGCGGATTTTTGAGGCGTACGTGCCTTTGCTGGATCATCTAGAATCGTCCTTTTGGGCCACTCGCCGTTGGTTCTATAGTGCGCTCCTGTCAAGATTTGGTCTCGTTGGTTCCATAAGAATTCAATGGTCGCGATGCATCATGCGTCTTTTCTGTGGAATATGGAACATTTCAACCATGCAACCTTAGGGACGACGTTGGAGACATAGAAGTTAGTTCCATAAGCATTTATTTAGTGAGGAATTGATAGGAACTGTCAGAAGGAGATACGAGGACCGAAATTTAGACGTGGAGGAGGTGAAGATAGTGGAAATTACGATAAACGCGAAGCAGGTGATTGCCCTCGTTTGGACTTTCATTGCTATTGTCCTGTCACTTATCGTTGTACTCGCAATGGGCCTTCCATCCTCGGGCACAAGCTTATCCTCCGCACCCTGGTGGCTACTGATTGCAGTATTCTTTGCAGTATTCCTGGTCATCACTCTTCCAATCTATCTGCTACTTGCCTTATGGGGAATAGCAGGCAAATCCGAAAACGAGTAGCAGCAGGAAGCAACGGTCGACACCCACCAAAAGAAAACACGTTTCAGGGTTGAGAAGAAAGCAGTTGCCCCCCTGAGCAAGACGCTCAAGCCCTCGGCGTCCATGATCCTTCTAGCGTTTCATGGATCAATACTTTTCGTCGAGGGGTCAGGTTCGATAAGATGGTTTTCAGATCCTTTGGTTTGGACTGGAATATGCTCTTCAGGCTAATGTTAGTATGCTTTGTTCCATAGGCTTTGTTCTACGAAGCTTCGGCCGACCGCGATAATTCGTGTTATAACGATGATGATTGTAAGAGGGAAATAGCTCCGGCATTCTTTAACTGAAGACTGCTTCATAACACATAAATGAAACAATGAAGTTACAAGTATTGGGAGTGCAGTTGGGCCTAGAAGAAATCGAGAATTTTCGAAAAACGCTAAAGAACTGCCCACATTGCAGTTCGACGCAGGGCTTCTGGCTCATTGCAAAACGCGACAAAACATACTTCCAGTGCAAACATTGCGCAGCAATTCTTGAAGTCTACGAAGTCCATCCACCTCAGAAGACAACTAAAGAGTCCAAGAAGTTTTTGGCAAGAATAAAGCTGGTCCGATAAAAGAATCATATATTTATCAAAAATGTACGTTTGGCTAGAGGTTTCTCATCCGAACACTTAAGATCGCTTACGTAGCATTCTAATCATAGTGCTATCCACCTATTATGGTCTTCTTGATCTTAATTTCACATTTGCGAGCCAAATCACCTGTGAGCAAGAAACCAGAATCGGAACAAGAAATTGAAAAAACGCGGTCAATCAAGAATTTTGTAATGGTGAGAAGCCTTCTCCTTTTCTCACGCCACACAGGTACGAAGATATGCAGAAACTTAATAAAATGTTGTGCCCCGTTTGGCATATATCGCTTTTCATCGTATATTTCTATTTCTGGAGCCAATGGTTAGGCAGCTTGCACTGCAACCTAAGCCAATGTTCCCGATCCGGGTTGGAGCTCAACACAGTCACCATTTTGACTTCGCTAGGCCTCGTCGCTGGTTATTTGCAATAGGGGATCTTCATGTGAGAACGTTGATTTTGAATTCATAAGCTAAATAAGTAGTGCAGCTGAACTTGTAAGTCGTTTTCAGCAGACCGAGGGTGATAATGATGACGAGCGATGACACGATTTCAACGAAGAAATTCAGTGACCAACTCTTACTGCTTGAAACCAAAAGGATGGATTTGAGCTTTCTAAAGACTGTGGTCTCAGACCTTAGATGTTACAGAAAAATGATAGGTGTTAAAAAGTACGATTAGAACCCTCTGGCTTTGCAATTCACTACATGCTGAATCGTTTTCTCAACGTGTCTAGAATAGCTTCAGAGCCGTGCATATCCGTCTGCAATACCTGTTTTGTCGTTGCTTCTTGAATCATTTCTTTTTCTTTATCGATGATACGGTACTGATCCTTGATGGCAATATTGGTATCGCGTATCGTCCTTTCAACCCAGTCGAGTTTTTCCATGAATTCGTCTGCGGTGGTGATGAGCCTAACCTTATCTTGGATCAGCAGAAGCTTCCTGTCCCACAGGTCTCTGCTTGACTTCCATTTCAAATCAAACGCTTCTCGCCATTCTCGGTCAGGAACGGAATCCAACGGAAGATCAACGATGTATGCTTCAGGAAATCTAGGATTCTGGCTTACAGAAATCTTGCTTGTATCAAAAGGAGTCATGATCCGGACATCTTTCGCCATATTCCTCCGGTCACCTCTAGAGAACAATATCTCGTTTTACCCTAAAAACTCTACTCTGCCAAAATAATGACTCGGTTCGGGCCTTTGGATCTTGAATTTGACAAAAAATGTCAACTGAATTCGTGTCGAACCATTCATTCCAATCTTGAGTTTACACAAATATAGCAATGCGTGCAGGGTATACCACAATGGAACCGAGGACGCTTGAAACGGCAATTATACCAAGAATCTTTGGGATCACAAACCCAACCAAAGAAGTTCTTTCATAACTGTCGGTCCCATGTGCACTATGGTACTGTTTCGAACCACACGTGCGCAGAGAATCGCTGCAGATTAAGGTTAATATACTATTTCGGTTTTTGTTATTGTCGGTCGGGCAACGGGCGGTAGCTCAGCCTGGCAGAGCTTCCGAGCCAGCGTAGGTCAAAGGATTTTAGCTGGCGGAGACGCTGTAGACGTCTGCCAAAGGTGGGCGTCACCCAGCCTACCAGGCTTACACGCAGAAACCGGATTGTCGCAGGTTCAAATCCTGCCCGCCCGACTAAAGCTCCTTTCGCCGAAATAAGTTAGATTTGAGCCTATTTAGAGCCAAAAACTCTATATTTCCCTTTTTCTCTTTCCAAGATTTCGTTATGAAGGTTGGGCTTCACTTTAAGGTTTAAAACTCTTATAACCCTCCAGAATCTCAACTCGCGTGCGCTGACGATTCTGCTTACAGCAAACGTGACTGGTAGTCTGTTGAGCGTTTCCGAATAGTCGAATGGTTTTTTAGTGGACAGTTTTCTCTTAAATGAAGCACCAATCAAGCATTTTGCCGGACCGCGCCATTAATGTAACTGTTTTTCTCGATTTTGCAGTTGACTACCTCACCACTTTCCTGAACTGATATAACGTCGCCCCCAAGGCCAAGCTGCAACAAAAGCAATGACACCGTGCGCCGGAAAACAGTACCCAGCTAAACCCATTGGGCATTAGCGCTCTAACTACATTTACCCAGTAACTAACGCGCGCGAAGGGAGATTTGGACATTGCCCATCTCCTGGCCTGCGTGGATTTGGCAAAACAAGTGCTTCGAAGAACTTTGTTTTCCCAAAAACATATACCATTCTAGCGCTTAGTATCTATAGTTATCATGCGAGGGAGAGGCGTGTGAGAAGGACGGTTTCTGCGTTGTTCTTCATGCTCATTTTGATGGGCACGTTCACCTTGGCGTTTAACATCGGTCTCGTCTCTGCGCAGGGGGAAACAGTTTACATCAACGCTGACGGGAGCGTTTCTCCATCTTCGGCTCCTATCGCAACTCTAGACAACGTCAATTACAGTTTAACAGGCAACGTTGCGGATACATTTATCGTCATAGAAAGAAACAACATCACGTTTTGCGGCGGAGGTTACACGGTCCAAGGATCTGCTGTTGGCAACGGAGTGGACCTTGAATCTGTAAGCAACGTCACAATCGAAAACGTGACCGTCAACGGCTTCCAAAACGGCATTCACCTAAACTCCTCATCCAACAACACCGTGACGGACAATAATGTGACAGCCGATTCCGTCGGAATTTTACTCGATTATTCCCTTTACAACACGGTTTCAAACAACAATGCTCTCGGAAACGTTATTGGAATCTGGGTCAACTCTTCCTCTAACGATGAAGTTCTGGACAACGTGGCTTGCGGAAACGGGGGTTATGGCATTGCTGTCGCCTTTGACTCTTCTCTCGTCACGGTCTCGAACAACAACGCCTCTCAAAACGGTATGGGGATATGCGTCGGTTTCTCTTCAGAAAGTAACGTCGTTTCAGACAACGACGTGAGTGAAAATGGTGGATGGGGAATCCGTCTGGTTGGCTGCTCGAACACTCTAACGTCAGGAAACAAGGTGACTGAAAACTCCGAGGGTATTTACCTAGACGCTTCCTATGGTAACACAGTGTCAGAGAACAACGTATCCAGTAACACGGGAAGCGGCATCTCGCTCAGCGCTTCTTGCAACAACATCGTACGTTGCAACAACGTGTCAGGAAATGGCGGCGGAATCTGGCTATATACTTCTCTAATAGGTAGTTCCTCTTCAAACAACGCCATTTACCACAACAATTTCGTGAACAATTCACAGCAAGCAGCATCGTCCGGTCCTAATTCCAATTCATGGGATAATGGTTATCTTTCTGGCGGCAACTACTGGAGCGACTACAACGGGACAGATTCTTACAGCGGGCCGTACCAGAATGTCACGGGAAGCGATGGGATAGGCGATACCCCTTACGTTGTCGACAGTAACAACACAGACCACTACCCGCTCATGCAGCCTTGGACCCCACCCCCTATTTCAGCGACCTTCGACCTAACCATCACAGCCGCTACGGGTGGAACGACAGATCCAACTCTTGGAATTTACACCTACTCCTTCGGAACGATTGTAAACGTCACTGCGTTGCCGTACAGTGGCTACTACCTCAACCATTGGCAGCTTTACGGGGTAAACGTTGGATATTCGAACCCGATAACCGTGACTATGGACGACGAACAGTCGCTAGAAGCTGTTTTCACTACGTGGCCTGCTACCGACATCCAAATCACCTTTGGTCAAACGGGCATCGGAAACGACTTTAATGGCACGGTTGTCAGTATTGATGGGACAAATTACACGGCAAGCAGCCTTCCTGTTTCGTTCTGGTGGGAGCCGGCTTCTGTGCACACGTACTCTTACTTCTCCCCGTTCTACGTTGAAGGCACCGAACAATATTATTATCAGACAACAACCTGGGAGTACTTCAGCTCAGGATCCACCACCATAGGGACTGGAACTGAACAGACTGGCTCTGTCATCGTAGACGTCAATGGTCCGCACATCATAACTGGGAACTATGGAGCCAGATACTTCTTGACTGTTCAAACGAATCTTCCAAGCCTTGTGAATGCGACTGGTCAGGGCTGGTATGACGCGAACACGTATGCGACGATTTCGACTCAGCAAGGACTTGACTTGGAGTCAGATGCCTTACGCTATCGCTTCAGCGACTGGAGCGGAGGCAACGTCACTGACATAAGAAATCCCGACTCTCCTTCCACAACTGTTCTGATGGATGCTCCCAAAACTGTGACGGCAAACTATCTCGCTCAATACAATGTAACTTTCTGTCAAACCGGTATCGGCTCAGACTGTCCGGCAATCTGCTTGTGGGTTGACGGAGAAATTCCCTACACCGGCAGCGAACTCCCGGCGTCCTTTTGGTGGGACAGCGGCTCAATCCACACCTTTGCTTACCAGTCTCCCCTCGGAGACGGCTCTGGAGTGAAACCTTACTTCTGGAATTCGACAACGGGCTTGTTAACGCTGCAGTCGGGCTCAATGAACGTAACTGGCCCAGGAACCGTAACGGGCAGCTACGTGACCGATGTCCACCAAGTGAAAATCACACAGATAACAGGAAGTAAATGGATATACGAGGGACTAACAGCCAATGTCAACGTCACCGTTACCAATCTCGGGGATTTTCCTGAAAACATCTGGGTCACTCTTTACTACAACATATCCGCAAGCAAGAGCGCAGACGCCTACCCCGTTTACCTAGATGTGGGACAATCTTGTGTTCTTCCGTTCACGTGGAACACAGAGAATGTGCCGTGTCTGAACTACACGCTCACTGCAGTCATAACGTCAACCACAGGCATTAACGGGGAATCAAACGCGACCGTAACGGTCAGACTTATGGGTGATGTAAACGGCGACGGAAGAGTCGACATGAAAGACATCGCTTCAGTAGCTCGCGCCTTTGGCTCCACGCCCACTAGTCCAGACTGGAACCCAGCCGCAGACCTCAACGGTGACGGCGCGGTCAATATGAAAGACATCGTATTGGTAGCCAGGAACTTCAGGCAACACTATCCATAGCGCGGACTATGCGAAGAATTTAAACGCAGTTGTAAAGCTGGCCCGCCCGACCAATTCAAGATATGACAAAAGGGTCTGAAAGATCAATCCTTACTTTCGACAACTCTCTTTTCATTTGCACTTGTCAAGTCTTATATTATATTGCGCATACAAGTGCCCCTCAAGCGAGCGATTTACAGAGCTTTGGTGAAGAATATTGTCACAATCTTCCAACAGGGTTAGCTGGCTGAAACCATCAGCGATTAGGAGAATGCTTGACTATTCTTCAGGCATGGAAAATCTGGTGCACTTCGAGCAGGGAGAACCTGACTTTAAAACACCAGATCACATCGTTGAAGCTGCTGTCAAGGCTGCTAGAAGTGGTTTCACTCATTACACAGAAGTTGACGGAACCATGGAGCTGCGCCAAGCGATTGCAGAGAAACTCCAGAGCGACAATTCCATTGACGCTGATGCCAAAACAGAAGTGACGGTCACCTCTGGTTCTCAGGAAGCCATGCTTATAACCGCTTTGGGATTTTTGGATCGGGGAGACGAAGCCCTCATTCTCGACCCGTATTACCCTGCATATTTTGAGGACACGCTAGTGGCGGAAGCGACGCCGGTAACGGTGCCGCTCGACGAAAGCCAGAACTTCGGCTTAGACGTCGACGTTTTAGAAAAGAAAATAACGGAAAAAACGAAGATGATTTGGCTGTCTAACCCTTGTAATCCGACGGGTCATGTATTCTCAAAACGAGACCTCGAACATATCTCGGAAGTGGCACAGGAACACGACCTATTGGTTTTTGCAGACGAAATATACGAAAAACTCACTTACGACAGGTCCAAAAACATCAGCATCGCCTCACTGCCAGGCATGGAAGAAAGAACCATCACGGTGAACGGCTTCTCAAAAGCCTACGCAATGACCGGCTGGAGAATCGGATACATAGTCGCAAAAAAGAAGCTCTCAGCAACCCTGCGCAAACTGCATTATTACGCAACCTTGTGCCCAAACTCAATATCCCAGAAAGCTGCAACTGCTGCACTGACCGGACCGCAAGACTGCGTTCAAGAAATGCTCAGAGAGTATGGCAGAAGAAGAAGCCTGGTGATAGACGAGCTAAGTCACATTCAGTCCTTAGCCTACACCGTGCCAAACGGAGCGTTCTACGTTTTTCCAGACTTTTCAGCCATCGAAAAATCGGACGAGGCCCTTGCCTTGCGCCTGCTGAAAGAGGCTGGAGTGGTAACCGTGCCCGGATCTGGTTTCGGAACAAGTGGCGAAGGACATCTGCGATTATCCTACTCCATCTCCTATGAACAGATTCGGGAAGGAATGAAACGTATCAGAACGTGTCTCAACCGCAAAGAGTGAAGTGGCATGATTCAGGAGTTCTTTCTCACCGTGACCATTCCCTTGTCTGCGTCCACGGTTACGGTGTCGCCCGTGTGAATTGCATCAAACGGGTCTTTCTCAAGTCTGTCCACCAGAGGAACCTTTGCCAACACTGCGCTGACTATGAGCACGGTTTCGATGTCTTTAACTATCATCGCTTTGGGGGCCAGGTTGTGTGACTTCAGC
Source organism: Bathyarchaeia archaeon (assembly GCA_050010755.1). Lineage (GTDB taxonomy): Archaea > Thermoproteota > Bathyarchaeia > Bathyarchaeales > Bathycorpusculaceae > JBEKCD01. The sequence continues at coordinate 83,160 of JBEKKK010000004.1, read as the reverse complement.
TTGAAGAGGCCATCTATCTGCACTACCGAGCTGGCTTTTCCAGACGGGAACACGAGCACCTTGTTTGACAGGTTCTTTCCCGAAAGCTCATGAGTTTTCTCACGAACTATGCCCGTTCTCGGGTCTGTCAGGTAGAAGCAGATTGGCTCGTGGGAGACAAGGGCTTCGCCTTCCCCGCAGCCTCCAACAATCCTGTGACATTTCAGTCTAGTTTCTCTAGCTTTCATTCGTATTTCCCCTTGATTGCCGCTTCCACGCAGTCTTCGAGTCCAGCTACCACAACGTCTTTGAACCTTCGGTAATAGGCGCATTTTGGCGAATCGGTCATGCCGACCTTGTCCCTATAAATCGTCCAGCACGGTTCATCAATGCACGTGTCGACCACGACCCTTCCGCCGGCCTTCTCTATCGTGTCCACGTACCCAATTCTCTGGGCTAAAGCTTTGGTGGTAGATGACGTGCAAATCCAGAAGGAGACTCCGCGATGAATCTTCTTTCCATCCAACAGTTTTGCGGCTTCCGCCATCTGTTTGAGAGTATAGTGGGGGCATCCGAGCATGACAAAATCGATCGCCCCAGTTGTCGTCTGCATCTTCTCCCAAGTGCGCTTCAGTTCTGCCTTGGTCACAGTGATTCTGTCCTCTGGGATGTCGCCTTGGAAGGCCTCTTGGACGGTCTGGGCTTCAACGGTGAACCCTGGTATGTAGAACATGGAAACCGCTCCAGAGGTGTTTGACATTGCACAGAAGTTTATGAGTTCTTCCGTGCTCGGACGCCTGCTAATGCCGGTTAAGACTGGAATTCCGAAACCTATCTGCTCCCCTACGAACTGCCCCAAAAGGGTGTAGTCAAAGCTGCATCTCAAGGCTGCTTCAACGTCAATCAGCACTGTGCCTTTTCGATTTTCTTTCAAGTGCAGCCCGTACTCGGGAGTCTTGCCGACGACTCCAGCCGCAAGGGCGCTCTGAGCCGCCTCTCGATTTGTTCTTGCGCCGATTACAGAATTCACGTATGGCGTTGCGCTCGATTCTGAGAATGCCACAGTTTCGCCGAATAGAGGAATGTTCTCAGTCAGGTATGGTACGCAGCTCCAGCTCAGGATGGCGCCGACTTTCTTGTAGGCCTCCATGACTCTGCGAGCGACTTCCGCCTCGTCGCTTGGAATTTCGAACAGTCTGTGGAAAAATTCTATATCATATACGGGATTAGTGCTCGTCGGAACTCGACATTTGGCACCGCCATTTGCCAACAGTTCGACGAAGTACAGGTCTCCCTCCTGGCCGCTGGAAGCCGCATGCGCACGGGTGACAGGAATCATTTTCTCAGCGTCGTACGCGTCTCCTATGGCCACAAGCAGTTCCATAGCTGCCTGATTACCCCGCCCGAGTTCGCCGCCGAGCATTTTTTCTTCTTCTCTGGTCAAATTCATCCCAAAGTCACTCCTTAATAATTGTGCAGTCAATTTCTGCCCTAGCACAGGTTCTGCGGATGACCCTCCAAGAATTTTTCAACGTTGTCGATGCAGAGGTCAGTGCATCTCTTAACGGCTTCGACGGTGTGGAACCCAACGTGAGGCGAGAGTACCGTGTTATCCAGTGCGAACAGCTGGTTTTTCCTGGGGGGCAGCTCGTCTTCAAAAACATCGAGTCCAGCATAAGATATTCTGCCCGATTTCAACGCCTTTATCAAGGCTTTCTCATCGATAACCTTCCCTTGTGAAGTGTTGACAATCACGGCGCCCTTTTTCACGGCATCGAACTCTTTTTGTCCCAGAAGCTTTTCTGTTTCTGGTGTCAACGTGACGTGTATGGATATGAAGTCGCTGTTTCTCAGCAACGTGTGAAGGTCGACGTATTTTATCCCGAGTTCCTTGGCCTTCTCAACATTTGGGTACTTGTCGTAACCTAGAACCTGCATTCCAAAAGCTTTGGATATTTCTGCTACTCGGCAACCGATCGTACCGGTACCGATTACGCCGAGGGTTTTCCCATGAAGTTCGACGCCCCCAAAAGGTCTCCAGTCAAACTCCCCATTTCTCACATGCTCATCTGCCAATATCAGTCTTCTGGCAGCTGCCAGCATCAAAGCGAAAGAGTGTTCAGCCACTGCTTCCGTGGCATAGCCCGGAACGTGAGTGACAGTGATTCCCTTTTCCTTCGCTGCCTGAACGTCAGCGTAATGACAGCTGGTAGCCCATATCGAAATCATCTTGAGCCTCTTGGAGGAATCGATGACGTCTTTGGTTACTTTATTCCATCCAACAATTACGACGTCTGCACCCGCTATTCTTCGCTTCAAAGCATTAACCGATGTGGGAGGATTTTTGAAAATTTTCAGGTTTCCAAGCGATTGCAACCTGCCAATGTGCTCCGGTTCAAGATAAACGTGATCAACGACAACTATATTCATTTTTCATCATTTTGAAGCAGGTGGACACTCACTTAAATTTTATGTTGCCAAATTTTCAGACTAGCGCGCGCTAATCCGAAGACTGTTGAAGTTTCTCGTCGCACATTGGCATTTGACAGAATATTTTCCTTTTGTCTCCATATCACTTCACAAAGGAAGCAGATGCAATTAGTACATTTTGGACGGTGAGCGTACCCTAAATGGCATGCGTGTGCCGCAAATGTGGCAGAGTCTTGTCAAGCAATAGTCAACCATTGGATTTGCCCTCCTGATTGAAAGGCCTCAGTGAAGCTAAAAGCTATTTGTTGATACGACTTACGCGTGAGTGGGGGACGACAGTAGAAGTGAAAAAAGAAGGAGATTATGGGTAGTGTTGTCCGAATTGCCTGGCTACGATTGCGACGTCCTGCATGTTGACTATGCCGTCACCGTTGAGATCCGCCGCGGGGTTCCAATTGGGACGTGTCGTAGTTGAGCCAAAGGCGCGAACCACCAACGCGATGTCCTTCAGGTCTACTCTCCCGTCTCCGTTCACGTCGCCTACGAGCCTAATTGTTATGCTACCGTCGATGAACGTGTTCGAACCTGTGGGTATTGTTGCTACCGCTGTCAAGGTGTAGTTAAGGCACGGTATGCCTGCCGTGTTCCACATGAACAGAAATGTATAATTTTGCTCAATATCTAGGTAGACGGGGTATGCGCCTATGCTTTTGCCGGCTGTCATGTTGTAGTAAAGTGTGACCCAAACATTTTCTGGAGGGTCTCCGACGTTGCTGACCGTTACGTTGACGTTTACAACTTGCCCTTGATAAACCCATGTAGTGTTGGATGTTATCTTTGTAACCTGCACGAGCGCCTGCGCGGCCGCTTTTGAGAGGACTGTATAAGTTTCGGGCGGGGTTTCCGTGAAGCCTCCGTTGTTGTCGTAGGCTTGGATGACATAGTAGACGATCGTTCCGCTCAGGAATCCTGGAATGGTGCCATCGTACAACCGAGTTCTACTGTTCAGCGTCATTGCAGCGGTGGAGTTTACAGTCCAACCTTCGAGTGAATAGACGAGGGTAACGTTCGCAATTCCTGTGCCGCTGTTGTCAGTCACGTTTGCCGACGCTGCTACGGCCTCGCTGTCATTAACGCTGATGACGTTAGGAACCTGGGTTAAAGAGCTGATTGTTGGAACGGGAACGTGAGATAGGGTAAAGTTTGCATCGTAGAGGTTGGCCGCCAAAACGATATTGTTTCCGTTGAAATCGTCGAAGAACGTGCCTGTGGTGCCGGTAGCATTGATGTCAAAGACCCCGGTGTATGATGGCGTTGTCGTTGTGGGCATTTTCGTGATGTTAAACTCAGCATACATCAAACTGGCATTTTCTTCAGGTGCGTAAACCTTCTCGCCTATGAGACTTTCGGCAAAGAGTATACTACCCCCAACGTTGTCCACAACAGGATAGACAGGCACTGTGACGTGCCCCGCAAAGTATGCGCTTGTCGCCCCGTCCGTATAGCCTACCTTGACTTCCTGAAATACTGAAGAATCAAATTTCATTGTCACCTGCCAGTCAAACGTACCGTTCTGCATGTAGGCCCATACCGTAACATTGAACAGGGTTCCCACACTCGCATTGTCTGTGCTATACGCTATGGTTGAAGGAGACACCCACATCGAGTCAAGCAAGCCTGGAGCGCTATATGTGAGTGTATAGGTTGCATCGTAGAGGTTGGCCGCCAAAACGATATTGTTTCCGTTGAAATCGTCGAAGAACGTGCCCCTGCTGCCAGTAGCATTGATGTCAAAGACCCCGGTGTATGATGGCGTTGTCGTTGTGGGCATTTTCGTGATGTTAAACTCAGCATACATCAAACTGGCATTTTCTTCAGGTGCGTAATCCGTCAAGCCAATTAGACTCTCGCCAAACAGTATAGTCCCCAGAGCATTGTTCACGAATGGAGTGATAGGTACAGTGGTATGTCCGAAAAAGTATGCGCTCGTTGTCCCATCTGTGTAGCCACAAGCCACTTCTTGAAATACTGACGCATCAAAGTTCATATTAACCTGCCAGTCATACGTACCGTTCTGCATGTTCGCCCAAACAGTAACATTGAACAAGGTTCCTACACTTGCTTTGCTTGCGCTATAGTTTATCATTGAAGGAGACACCCACATCGAGTCAAGCACGCCCGCGCTCGAGTGCGTGACCGTGAATGCCGAGGCTAACATGCCTGCAAAAAGCAAGAGCAGCATTAGGCTTGAAACACTCTTTCCAAACAAACTGACTCCTCTCCCCATTCTGCAACTGAATATAAGCAACTCAAAGAATTAACAATTGTGGAACGCTCTTATATTGCACGTCACAGCATTGCGCGCGCGAGGTTTTTCTGGCGCGGTTCTGAAAGGGGGCTATTCCCACGACTTGCACCTTAAGGCTATAATCCGATGTTGTCACAGAACTCATCTTCACAAGGCTTTTATATGTGGTGGCTGGTGGTATGTTTAATTAAGTTTGGATTAGGGTGCTTTAATGGAGCCTAGCAAGAAGCCGCTGAACGTTCTTGTGAAGCAGTTGAACGCGGGCATTGCCGTGGTACTCAAGAATGGCGGAGAGTACAAGGGCAAGATGATCAAATGCGATGGTCACATGAACATTCTCCTGGAAGGAGCCACAGAGTCTAAGGATGATCAGCTGATAACAAACTATGGAAATGTCCTATTGCGTGGAAACAACGTCCTCTACATCATGCTGGACGTACCTGTAAGATAAGGGATCTATTTTTTCCAGTTACGTATTCCATCGTTTCCTCAAGACTTGCATTGACCTTGTGCTTGCGCTTGAAGTATTGTAGAATGTTGTGGACGTCGCGTTTTAGCAGTTCTTCGGCGTTTGGATGTTCCTTGGTAACGTATTGCGGCCAGTCGATTATCAATATGTGTCTGTCAGGTTTCAGGATGACGTTGTATTCGCTCAAGTCTGCGTGAATTATGCCCGCTTTCACATAGGCCTTGCGTGCGTTGCGAAGAATCTCCTTCAAGATTCTTTCCGTTCTTGATAAACGCTTATAATCTGCGAGTTCGCCCCCCTCGATGATTCCCATGGCTACAACGTGACGGTTCTGGCTTATCGGTTCCGGAACAGCTACGCCACATGGAAAAAGGATTTGCAGAGCCTGGTATTCTCTCTGTGCCGCCAGCCTAGATTGATAAAGCCAACTCGCACTGCGTTCGGTCGAATAGCTTCTTCTTCTGATGATTTGCCGGAAGCTGATTCTTCCTAAGCGGTGAAATTTCACTGCTATGCGTTCGCCACTAGGCTTGAGCGCGTCGTATACGTCGGCTTCCTTGCCCACGCCCAGAGATTTGCCGAAGGCCTCAAGCACGTTAGCTTTGACCAAACCGTTTATGGCGAGGCAATCGTAACCAGCGTAGTTGAGAGTGTAACCAGTGTAGGCTCCACGCATTCGATAGATTAGCCCTAGCTTGCTGAGGCGGTTTATTCGAAAGTCTGTGTCCCGCAGCAAGTCCAGCTTGGTAAATCGGGCTATTTGTTCTCCCGAGACGAATTCATGCTCGCTCATGGCCGTTTCTATGGCTTGGAGAACTCTGAAGTCCTCGTTCTTCAATTCGAGAAAGACCTTGACTGCAACATCGGCGGACGACATACACTCTATAATCTAGCAGACTTCTTATTAAAAACAGAATGCTAATGTCAGCCGCATTTGGTTTTCTTTTTCTTAGATGATTCTCAGCTTTTCCACTTCTTCCCTGCTCAGCTTAGCAACCTTCGTCTCCTTGTCCAAACTGTTCTTTCCAAATCTCACCACGACCTCAGAACTTTTCTCATCTGAATAATAAGCTGTCAAGGCTGCCGCTTTCTCTATCGCTTCTTTCGTTTTCGTTCCCTGAAGAATCGTGATTGGGCTACCGCAGTTCGGAACCTCAAAATAGTAGTCGCTCGGCAATTTCATTTGAACAAGGGCTTTGTTTTCAGACTCGTTCCTGCCAACGATTATCTTGTTCTTTCCGTATCGCAGGTGCCTGCCCAATTTCAGCAGCGCTATGTCCTTTAGGCTTACTCGGTTTTTGTTCTGGAACAGATCTCTCACCTTGTCAGCAAATTCCTTGTAGGTGAGTAGGCAACCTCCAGCGGGACACGGATAATCAGCTATGCTGAACACTTTGGCAAGTTCGATCTGCTTCTTCCTAGACCTGCCGTGAAAGTCCAGAAGCTTCTTGCGGTCAACCAGTCCACTTTTTTCAATGAAAGTTTCTGGAAGCACTCTTGCGGACAATGGTCTCAAAATCCTGTTTTCCAGTCCGGCCTCTTCTTCTATCGTCTTCAAGGCCTTGAAATGCTGACTCATAGGCCTCTCGTCCAGCACTTCGCCTGTGAAGATGAAGGCGGCTCCCGTTTCCCGTGCGTATTTCTTGGCCTTTTTCAGCATGAAGATCCTGCAATCGATACAGGGGTTCATGTTTTTTCCGTAGCCGTGCTTCGGTTTTCTGATTAGCCTCAAGTAGTCCTCGCCGACGCTGACGACTTTCAACGGTATTTGAAATTTTTTCGCCACTTCTGACGCCCCACATCCACCCCGGCCGCAAAGGCAAAACGGAGACATGAAATTTATCGCTTCAACATCTATGCCCTGTTCCAGAAGCAGCTTCACCGCTAACGTGCTGTCCAAACCGCCTGACAAAAGTGCAAGAGCTTTTCTTTTTTTCATTTCAGTGCTTAACATTTTCAGGCCTTTATTTAAACACGTACGGCTGGATAGAATCATCTACCGCTACTACGAAACTGCTTCTTAAGGGGCATTGATATCCATGGCGTTGGCGATTATCAAATAGAAACTGGCCAGCCCTTTCCATTTTCCCCATTTTTCCGCGATTTTGCGTGCCTCGTCACTCGAGATTCTTTTGTCTTGGCAATAGTAGTGTGCGATTACCCTTCTGAGTCCTACGTCATCTGCCGGAAAAGCTTCTGGTCTCTGCATTCCTCTTATCATGGTCATCTCGGCTGTCCAAATGCCGATGCCCCTTATCGCATCAAGCTCCGCGATGATATCGTCGGCGTCTTCATAGCCTTTGAGCTTCTCGAAAGAGAGTTTGCCGTCGGCTACCATTTTTGAGACGTCTTTTATGTACTCTGCTTTTCTCTGACTCAGCCCGTAGCCGCGGAGTTTCCGGATGCTTGTTGAGGCCAAATCTTGGGGCGTCGGAAAGGCATAGTAGAGTTCCTTGCCCAATGCGAGCACCTCGCGGAATGACTTGATTAGTCGCCTTTCCATCGTATTTGCTATTGTTAGAGAGATTTGCTGTTCGATGATTGAGTCTATCAATGCCTCAAAGACTGTGGGAGTCGTGGGGCTTCTTAGGCCTCTCAACTTACTGGTCAACTTTGCCATCACGCTGTCGTCTTTTGTTCGTTCGTAGAAGGGCTTCAGATCAAGATCAAGGTTGAAAAGGGTGCGAACAATTTTTCCACTCTCTTCTCTTTCTTCGTTGGAGATTTTATGCTCAGATTCCAGTTGAACAGAGATTTTCGGTTCTTCAACCGTTCCCGCGCTTACTACCTTCATGAGAATTAGCTTGCTCCCTACTCTAATCACCTGCCAGAACTCTCCCCCTTCGTATCTCCGGATTTGCGGGTCACCGTTTGAAAAAATCATGGCACTCAATTCGAAGTCGAAAGGCGGAATTGGATTGACTATCAAATTCGCGGTTGTTGGCAAAATCTTTCTCTTCCATTTCCTTCAGCCTCTTCCCAAACGTCTCTAAAAACAGTTTCCATGCAACTCCCCAAAATACAGTGATAATATCCCAACCCCCTTGGAAAACAGCTCAGAAAGTCGCAGTTCACAAAGTACAAAGCGAAATTCGAAAGAAGGTTGGCCAAGGAACGTGGGCTTTCAAACAGGATTTTTAAATGCGGAGACATGCATAGACAATGGCCTGGAGTTGTAGAACTGTGCGAATCGTGCTCAGGATAGGCGGTTCAGTTGTGGCTTCACCAATTAACCCTGAACTAATCGGTGAATACGCCGACATGATGAAAACATTGAGAACCCACCATCATAAGATCGTCGTGGTTGTCGGTGGCGGAGCTCTGGCAAGAGAATTCATCCGTGTCGCCAAGGATTTAGGGCTTAACCAGGAGGCCCAGGACGGAATAGCGATAGGGGTTTCGCGACTATTCGCCCAGCTACTTCTAAAAAGGATAGGGAATTCTGGTTGCGACCGTGTTTCGCTGACCGTTGAAGAAGCCGTCACTTGCACAAACAAGGGCAAAATCGGGGTTATGGGCGGTCTGAAGCCTGGAATGACGACTGATACCGTGGCCGCCATGATCGCTCAGGCCTCGAATGCGGATCTATTGATAAAAGCCACGGATCAAGAAGGCATCTTTGATAAGGACCCCAAGAAACATCCGGACGCAGAGAAACTTAACCACTTAAGGTTTGAGGACTTGACTCGCGTCTGTGTCCAAGACAAACATGAGGCAGGTATTCATCAAATTGTGGATCCAGAAGCCATCAAAATTCTCAAACGCGCAAAAGTAAAGTTCATCGTCGTAAACGGCTTTAAACCCCAGAGTGTTTTAAAGGCGATTAGAGGAGACCGAATCGGAACTTTGATCGATTGAACACGCGCCTTTTCAACTATTCCCAGTAACAACACAGTCGCAGACCGGAGCGTCCAAAATCCTAATCGCGGTCTACAAGTTCGTCACAAAATAACATTACCACTAATCTCACAATCGTAGAGACGGGGGGCGAAACGCAGCATGGAAACTTACATTGCAACATTACATCTGATGTAAAGAAAAAAAAGGGAGGGGGAAAGCGCGACGAGAGAAAAGGGCATGATGCTCAAGCTGAGAGGAGTGGAAGGTTTAAGAAGAGTAGGGTTGACTTTTTGCCTGAGGCTTCACTGTGAGGAGGCTCTACCCGAAACAGCCGCTTGTCGGCATCGGCGCCGTCATAGTCTGCTCAAACAAGATTCTGCTTGAAAAGAGAGGAAGCCAGCCTGGAAAAGGAAAATGGAGCATTCCCGGCGGCATCGTGGAACTCGGCGAAGAGACAAAACAAACGGTGATAAGAGAGGTCAGAGAGGAAACAAACCTCATGGTCGACAATCCAGAGCTCATAGACGTAGTAAACAACGTCGAAAAGGACCAAAACGGAAAAGTACGGTACCACTTCGTAATCATAGACTACTACGTGAAACTCAAAAGCGGAACCATGAAAGCATCCAGCGACGCAGCCGAACTAAGATGGGTCAAAATGGAAGACGTGGAAAAATACCCTCTGACAAGAACCTTCCACGAATTCTTCCTCAAAAACCGCAAACAACTAGAAAAATTCGACTCCTGCAAACCGGCCACAAACACACGGGCTCAGACCGAATGATTTAGCCCATGCATATTGTGCGCGACAAGAAACTGGAAACATCATTCTCATTCATTGGCCGACCGAGGATGAAAAGAACAGCCTTGTTTCTCCCATTGTTTTCACGTCCAGAGCCTTCACTCTCGCCACTATGGGAAAGTCCCTCACGGCTCTCCCGAGGGCCAGACAGTAGTGGGGCGGAAGGTCTCTAGCGATGGACCTTACCGTCTCAGCGTCCACCCGGGCGGCTCGGGAAACCACGTCCAGATCATGCTCGTTCGTGAAGTTAAACAGAAAGATATTGTCAGCCTGCCTGTAGATGTTCTCGCGTATCGTATCCGGCTGATTGGTCACGAAAGTGGTGAAGATTCCGAAGTGGCGCATCCGCGTAACGATGTCATCCCAGTAGGTTTCCCGAAGGTAAAGATGCGCTTCTTCGGCGAAGAGAAAAACAGCCTTGAGTTTCGCGCTGCTCAAACACTCAACGAGTTTTCCCAGAATATATTCGACCACAATCTGCCGGTCAATCGACGAAGTATTCCGGAGGTTCAATATTATAGCGCCGCCCTGCTCTCTGGTCTTAAGCAGGAACTCTTCAAGCGACGTTGCCTCGGCAGCATTGTCCGTGAAGACTCCCGAATTGACCAGAGCGTGATAGCGGGAGAATAAAGCGTCTCGGACGTGCTGGTTGCAGTTCCAGTTTCGGATCGTTTCCCCCAACTCATGAAGTGTTAGATTATCCCTCTCTTTGAGCGCTATCCATATCCGCCTGAACTCGCGGGCAGACGTTCCCGGCAAGTGAAGCGCGTGAATCAGAATTCCTAGCATCACATGCAGGTTCAACTGTTTAAGCGCTAGTTTGAAGTTCTGGGAAGGCGTCAAAACGTGAATCTTGTCATAGTTGGCGTTTCTCTTTCCGTCGCCAGTCAATCCCAAGCTCAAATATTCGCCGTTCAAGTCAAAGACAACCACCGTTGCTTTATATCCCACCAAGTTAACCATCAGAAGCTTGGACAAGTGAGACTTTCCCGTCTCCTTCTTCCCCGTTATTATGTTCAACCTTCCATCCAGCGCCGTCGCATCAATCGTCAGCAGAGAAGAATCCTTCGTTCCACCTATAACTATTGGGAGTTTGCCGTCGATCTTGGCGAGCTTCAGCAGTGTGGGGAGCGGAAGCTTCTTTATCGTCGACTGAGAACGTGACGGAAGCCATGAGCTGCTGGGGTTTAAACCGTCATTCTCAGCTGTTGCACGGATTTTACAGATGAGCAAACTGGCGTCCTGAATATACGAGATATGCGGAGCAATCTCCAAAGGATCAACGTCCTCACCCTTGATTAGCTCTCCCCCGTCTGGGAGACTTCGAAGCAGTTCTTCAAGAACGCCTGGAATGCTGGCAAACTGGACGTCGATGACCTGCACGATGAGCGCCCTTCCAGCATCAGCATCTTCCACGAGCAGGTAGTCACCCTTTTCAACCGTTTCACCCGGGAAGCTTAAGATCTGAAGAATGTTGCCTTCCTTCCTGTAGAGCTTCATTGATAACCCTCTCCCTTACCGAACATTCCGAACAGAAGCCTATGCATATCTGGCCTGTTAACCAATTGAAGCCCAAACCTTCTCGTGACAAAATGCTGCATAGCCAACACTTCATTAGCCGTGAAAGTGCACAAAATGTGAGCCAAACGCAGAGTTTCAGGATAACTTTCCGCAAACAGATCATTTCCCAAAAGTCTTTCAACCGCCTCGATCCGCGGCTCAGAAGGAACGTCCCTGTCTATGTCCAGCCTGAAAGCAAGATTCCCCTTGGTCAACCTGGCCACATAGACTTCGCCGAGCAAAACCATGGGAGGCCTGAGCCTCAGGCCCTCCGTCTCAAGCAGAAAAGGCGGCTTATGATCGGGCAGCAACTCGGTTATCCGGTGTCCATTCGCCCTTAGATTTGTCATTTTTGAAAAGGCAAGAACAACATTGTCTCCCTTTCTTGCCGAGCAAAGAATCTCCTTCATACGCCTCGTTGGAGTTTCTGCCGTTCCTGCCGTCAATGAACCATCGAAGAGTATCAGCCCGTCTTTTATGGTTTTTACGGCCATAGTTTGAAGCCAACGTTCAAGAAGAGTCGCTATGCGCATGGGCATCTGGAGAATACTTGGCGCGCCTTGGTGGCTGTGTTCGTCACTGGAGCTGAAATAAGTTCTTTCCAAAGTTTCAAAAACTTGCTTCTTGTTCTCCTCGGTGACATGGAATATAAATGGACCAAACCGAACGTATCTATAACATTTGTTCTGTTTCCAGACGTTTGCGCCTCGGATGGCTATCATGATGCCCGTGCTCGTTTCCCCGATCTTTATGGTCGATGTGTCCACGGCCGCGACGATTTTTTCCTGCCGAGATGCGACTAGGGGCAGTGGTTGAAGCTTTAGCTTCAATGTTTCCTCATGAACGTCCAGGCTGTCGAATTGTTGAATATCTTGTTGATTTAGTTGAACGCTACGGTTGGGTGCCTGTCTCAGTGAATGAATGCTTAGTTCAATGAACTGATGGGGTAATGTTGTGTCCATGGTAGATTGTGGAAAGTTATATTTTGGTGTTGTTGTAATAGGGTATTGTTCAATCACCAAGATTCACCAATAGCCAATTGTCTAGGGAAGATATATTTAAGTGTTGTGCATGACCAAGATGTACAATACAATAAACAACAAGGTGACATGTTGGCAGACAAAGAAACACACCCGCCGATACGAGTAAAAATGAAAATAGGAGAAGTCGAATTCGAAATCGAATGCCAAGAAGACCAACTGCAGTCGACGGTGGACAAAATCCTTTCAACCGTAACGGACAAGCTGAAAGAGACACCGCTTATGACGGAAAGGACGGCGCAACTCCCAAGGGCAGAAACCTGCAAGGGCATAATACAGAAACTATGGGAAGAAGGCTGGTTCTCCACAACAAAAGGCCTCAGCGAAGTCCACAGCGAACTGGCAAGACGTGGCTTCCACTACGACCGCACCGCCGTCGCCCACGCCCTAATCGACCTGGTAAAAGACGGAATACTAACGCGGGAAGGAAAACCACGCCGATACCAATATGCCCAAAAAAGGCCTCCAACTTGACCGATTTATCAATGAAGTTTTTCAGGCAAAAACTTGCATATAATTTCAAGCCAAAATTTGAGAGTGAGTATCTTAGACGCCGATGACCACACCGTGAAAGCAGTGACCTTTGATCTGTGGGAGACCCTGATTTTCGAAAGGGATGGAGCGAGTGCTCGAAGAAGAGACGCACGCTGTAGGAATCTTGTACGGGCTGTGAACAGCCTTGGCCACCCAGTGTCTGTTGAAGAGATGTCGGTGGCTATTAACGAAATGGTTTCATCGATGCTGACACTCTGGGAAACTAACAAGGATCTAGCATGCATCGACCAGATTAGACTCATCATCGCTAAAGTGTCAAAAGATTCGTTTGAACTTAAGCGAGAATGGGTAAAACGATTGGTTTCCGCTTACAACCTGAGTGTTCGTGAGATCCCTCCTTACCTCAATCCGGAAGCTCGGACAGCTCTGGAAGACTTGAAGAAACGTCACAAACTCATTGGACTCATATGCAACACTGGCTTGACTTCTGGGGCTGCGTTACGCCAGTTTCTGGCCGATGAGGGTGTAGCCGAATATTTCAAATTGATGATATTCTCGGAGGAAATAGACATACGCAAGCCCGACCCAAGGATCTTTCACTTGGCCGCAAAGAAAATGGGCGTGCAGCCGTGCGAAGTCGTCCACGTAGGTGACAACTTGAAAGCAGATGTCTGGGGAGCGATGAATGCTGGGTCAAAGGCGATACACTTTTTCAGCCGAGAGGGACGAGATAGAATTGCAGAATCTGATCCCAACTCGCTTTTGTCCCAGTCGCAAAAACTTGACAACCTGAAAGGCCACAAAGCAGTTCCAAATATGACGATATCCTCTCTCAGCATGTTGACGAAAGCAATCGAACAATTAGAGAGACGAACCTAATTGTCGAAAACGCCAGGCCTCACAGCAGACTCGTAACAAGCCTGCTAAGTCCCTTTTCTTGTCTTGATTTTGGGAATTACATCCTTCTGCAATTGCATTAGGCCGATAGTTGTGATTTTGTATTTTTCTGCGGAAGTTTTTGCTGCCACATGATTCTTCACGAGTTCTCCCAGCCTGGTGCTTGCAATCTTCGCGTCTTTGCCGAGCTCGACTTGTAGTTCCTCTTTGGAAACTTCATCCGTTCTGGCATAGCCAAATTGATGGGCAAGGTAACCTGCCAGAAGCAGCAGGCTCAAGGTCTCGTTATCCGTCAACTTGTTCCTCGGAACAACCAGGCATGGCCCTTCCTTCGCGAAACCGATAATGCCTTCAGTGTCTCTGGCCAAATTCTGCAGATCGATGTTCAGCATCAACTTCTGTGCAATCTCAAAGGATGGCAAGAACTCTTTGAAAAACAAGTTTAAACTCAACCAGACCGATTCAACGTTTCCAGAAAACTTTTTCTCGACACCCTTATACCTGATCTCAACGGTCAACTCGTCCCTATCTTCGCCTCTGTGACTTCGAGGGGGCTCTCCTGTGGATACAGCACGCTCTTCAGCCAAGTTCCATTCCTCACTGCACTAGTGCTGATTGCAAGCGATGGCTAAAAAATGTTGTCAACTTGTTCCCAAGGCTATTTGAATAGAATATTAGAGACACGAACCGAGATGTCTTTGCCCTGCTTTTTCATTGCCCTATTTTGCTCTTGAGCTTGTTTAGAACGTTATCTTCTACCCATCTCTCGCCTTGCATGGTAAGCTTGAACTCGGGTCTGTTCGGGTCTGGTTTGAAGACTTGACCTCTTTTGGTCATCTCGTTTAGGCGCGCGGGGACCATGCATTTTATTCCGCTTGATTCCAGAAGCTTTGTTATCTGTGCCGCTGTGCTCTTCCTCCCTTCCGATGCGAACAGGGTCAAGCCTATCGCCTCATAGTGGGTGAGGTTTTCGCGGGCTATGATGACGGGGCCTTCGGTCGTGGACTCAATGATACCTTTGAGTTGAACGTTTGAGGGAATCAGACGGTTCTGGACGAAGCCTCCAACCTTTTCCATGAAACCTTCGGGGAAAGCCTCAAGAATTTTCAGTATCTCCTGGGCGTTTTCAGCCTCGACAACGACTTCGCCGAATGGCGTCTTGACTCGTACTTCAATCTTGTTCATTCGTTCCCATCCTCAAGTCGAAAGCTTTCCGTATCAGACACTTAACAAATGGCAACATCTCCGCATAAACCCCTCTTTCTTTCCTAATCCTTCTAATGAGGGTAATAACATTTTTGTCCCGATAATTTCATTCGGAGCTTTCTTGTTGGTTCGATTCCCCATTAGGAATGAGTTTTTTCCTAATTTTTGAACTATGTTTACGGCCTATGGTGCTGCCTGTCTCGTGACTTTTTGTAACGAGCCAACAAGCAACCCTATCTGTTAATATACCAAAGTACAAAACGGAAAGGAGTTGAAACCTCCTGAACGTAAACCGCGCGATTCTGCATCCTCATAACATGAATTGCATGCACAATGAGCGGTGGTCAAATTAGCGCGAACCGACCAAGCGCCGAAAGCACCGTTCGCACAAGTCCTGTCCAGGTATTTGAATTATCTCAGAGTCAGGAAGAATTTTTCCGCAATGGTCGCATGCCATTTCCTTAGGAATGTTTCCCATAAATCGGATAGGGCCTTTCCAACGCTTAAGCAACATTCCGAAGCCGATATATGAGAGTGTTTTTCGTTAGCCGGAAACGCTCGCGCATGTCTTCTCGAAAATGGTGCAAAACATTTCAGGTGGGAGCAGGGAACTCCAGATAGTTTGGGGCCTAATTCGGCCAAGGTTCTTCATCATTCCCTGCGATTCAGGAGCATGATGGTTTCCTTTTGGTTAATTTAGGAACACTTGGACCCGGGGTTTTAAGAGGCATGATACAATTGCTAACGTTTCGATTGGAAAACCTCGGTTTCTGCCAGAATGTAAACGTAGCCCGAGTCGGTGTTCCAACGCCTAATTCTTTCCTGTTTAACCAGATCAAGCAGAACTCCTGCGAGCGTTCGCCCTGGATACTCCAGACCGTTGGCCTTCAAAGCGTCTCTCAACTCCTCAACCGTGCGCGGACGCCACTTTCCCCAATCAGTCTCAAGAATCCTGAAAATAGCCTCGGCACAAGTTTCCGCGCCTGAAATTCTTGGATATTTTTCGGAGACCGTTTTCTCGTCCTTTGGTGCTTCTGTCTTCACTGTGAGCGTCGCAAACTTTTTGGGTCTTGCATAGTCGAAAGCTTTTTGAATATTGTTGATCAGACCGGGCAAATCCTCGATGGTCTTCAGAACTTCGTCGCGGGTGCCTCCCACCTCAATTTCGTACTCGCCCATCTTCACTCGCAGAACGAAATCGCCATCCGTTGTTTTTCCTTCCTTCACCTTCAAATCAATTCCCATGTATAGCATGGAGCTAACTGCTTTTAGCATTTACGTACATATTTTCCGCATGATCGACGAAGTTTTTTCAGTGCAAGAAGATTCCGTGTTGTGTATCAGACACTAAGGAAGAGCTAACATCAGCAGTAAGACGGCCCAACTGCTGCAGCTTCGTATGCGTATTTGTGCAAGTTGGTCAGAAATGCATTTTGTTTTTCTTTTGATGGCTGGAGAGCTTGTAACTTTGCTCTATTGATTAGTTTTGTCTGCGTATACTAACCTACTAAGCGTGCGAAGTTATTTTCTTCAAATGCGCGGGGTCAACTTTGGCCACCGGTATCGGACCGGCTGGTGCTGAAGAAAAGTCGGTTACTGTTCGAAAATATGAAGAGAAAGTGCCGCTTGGCAGTTTTCATGGGGTCTTGCTATTGGCTACCTCTTTCTCCAAGTCTAGCTCTCTCACTCTTGTTTCAATGAACTCTGCGACTCTGTCTTGGCTGTATTTTTTCTCCTGTTCCTGCTTTCTCAATTGTTCGCTTATTGTGTTCAGGACCCTTTCAACGTCGAACGGTTTGGTTACGTAGGCATCCGCGCCTTTGTTGACGGCGTCCACGGCATTTTGCAGCGTGGGGTAGCCAGTTATTATTATCTTTCGCATTCTGGGCGTTGTTTCTCTCATTTTCATTAGAAGATCTATTCCTTCCATGTCAGGCAGTCTAATGTCTATTAGAGCTAAGTTGTAGAATTTCTTGTCGGTTTTTTTTATGGCTTCCATGGCTGAACCCACTGCCTCCATTTGGTAACCCTTGTCTTCAAGTATGGCCATCAACACTTTTCTTATGTTCTCGTCATCGTCGACTATTAGGATTCTTGCGCCGTTATCCATGCTATTTCACCTCCACACTCCCTCGTTGGTCCGATCCGCGAGGTTTCCGTGAGGATTGGGCGCTTCTAAAACTTGTGTTCCTATCGTTTCCGTGAAAGCAGCTTTTTTCAGATAGGAGTTTATGTTCTTCAATTTGCATCAACTCTGTTGGGTTTTTCATCTTAAGGTAATTTCTCCTTCCTTCATGATACGGCTCTTCGCGATCTTCACGTATTCGAGAAAATCGGTGCTTTTGTCTTCTTCGAAGGTCAAGCCGAGTTTTTCGTGAAGGCGTTTCGCGATGATTTTTTCAAGGTAAGCCGCACCTGGACCGAAAATGTTGTCCAGAGCTTTCTTGAATTCTGTTAAGTTGGACGGAATGTTTTCTTCCTTCAGCTGAAAGGAATCTTCCAAATGGAAGATTATGGCTTGTTTGGATGATTCTCCGAGTAAGCATAGGCCTTCGTCGACGGCAGACAAAAGAATCTTGTTAAAGTCGTCGTGTGTCAATGGCATGTCATCGCCAACAAGCTTATCTATGTATTGAATGGAACTTGGCAAGCATTGATAAAACGTTTGTGAACTTGCAATATAGATTGCGAAACAGCACGTTTTGCAAAAAAGTGTTTTAAGTTGAAGAAAAGGGTTTCTAGGTTTTCTTCATTTTTGAGTAGGTCGATTGGGCTGCCTTTATGTAGTCGACGAATTTGAATTCTTTTCTTTGATCCAACCTCAGAATCTTTCCTTTCGAGCCCATTTCTTCGTAGAGTTTCTTCATCATCAGTACTTCCAAGAATCGTGTTCCAACCCCGAAAATCTGTTCAAGTCCACGGTCAAAATCTTCAATCCGGCCAGGAATTTGGTCCCTTGATATGTCAAACTTTTTCTTAAGATGGTAATAGACCGATTGTCTAGCTGAACTGCCCAAGGAAGCCAAAGTTGAATCTACAGCCTCAAGCACCAGCTCTTGGAAGGCTTTATCTGTCAAAGTAAGATTCCTCGAAGGGAAACCTTTGTTGGGTAGCTACTTCGACGATAGACCTATAAATAAATTCTCCATTGATTTGGGGACGTAATTTTCTGATCGAATTGTTTCTTCAGTAAAGGCGGGTCGAGATGTGTGACGATCTCGCAAACTTCATTTCATATACTTGTGTATCTTACTCAGTAACGATTGGTCGGCAGTCTTATGCTCTAGATTTCGAAGACTAGCCTTCGAATAAAAAAATGGGAGTTTAAGTTCTTTTAGCGTTTCTTTAATGAGGCAATGAATTCATCTATGGGAACTGCGGCCATGCTGGTAATCTTGATTGTTCCTCGTGAGCCGAGTTCGATAGAAAGTCTGCTTACGGTTTTGTTGTCTGGAGCTTCCACAACACTTGCGAAGTCGTACGGGCCCAGCAGAGCGTATTGGCTTATCACTCGAACGCCGAAGGCTTCAAGTTCCTTGTTGACTTCCTTTATCCTTTCAGGTTTTTCCTTGACTGTCTTCCACCCTTCATCTGTCAGATTTGACAACAAAATGTAGTGTGGCATCGAAGGTCACAAGTACAGTTTATGCGGGTAATTGAGATTTCAGCTTTTCGGTTCCGTCGGAAATAAAGAAAAGGGGCGCTGCTTTTGCTTTTTTCCAGATGGCTTGCTCAGCTAATGTTCTGTTTTGGCTACCATTCCACGGGCGCGCTTTCACAACTCGAGTCCAGTGATGAAACTGACTGCAACTCCAATAACTTTGCAGCGCGCGAGTAATAAAAAAGGGATAGAAGTGACGTTGATTTGTCTTGCTGAATCTACTCAATGCCCCAGTTTTTGGTGACTTTCACTATCAGGAAGACTATCAAGGCTACTATGATAAAGGTTATCAAAGCTAGCAGAAAGTCTCCATAACTAAACACCTGTGAAGAAAAGGTTGTCTTCGCATCAACCAAATTCCCCAATCCCAGTGGGTTCAGTATCAAACCTAT
This sequence comes from Bathyarchaeia archaeon, assembly GCA_050010755.1. GTDB lineage: Archaea > Thermoproteota > Bathyarchaeia > Bathyarchaeales > Bathycorpusculaceae > JBEKCD01. Next base: position 64,081 of record JBEKKK010000004.1, on the reverse strand, counting down.
GATCGGCATTATGAAGTCCTTGACAAGCGCTAACACTAGCAGTCCGAGATAAGTAGCGATGATGAAGGCTACGGCGAGACCGAGAACCTTGTACTTGCTGATGAAGTCCATGAATTCGGCCCATAGTCCTTTTGGTGCGGGCGGTGCAGCTTTTGGTTCCAGCAATGCTCGGATCTTCTTCAATTCCTCTAACACATCGTCATCATTTTTCGACAAAGAATCACCTGCGATGGTTTCTGTTTCATTCCGTTTATAAAACTTGCCGCCTATACTATGTGATACCACTTAGACCCTACTGTCAGCGCCCTCAGCTCTTTCCAATTCTTTCCTTGTCTGTACAATAAGCTTTTAGGAAATAAAGAAGCCGTTAGCCCGCGCTAAAGCCGCAGAGACCGCAGAAGAGGCCAAACAACTTGTTGAAAGTGTCTTGGACTATGTTTGCACGACACCTGAAACGTACATGTTTTTCAGGAAATCGAAGTGAATGAAAAAGTGGGCCGGGAGAGATTTGAACTCTCGACCTTTCGGTTATCAGCCGAACGCTCAAGCCAAGCTGAGCTACCGGCCCAGGTAATGTTAGCTATTATAAATCTATTGACCGTTTTTAAGTGTTTTCGGACTCTTGGAAGAGTGGAGATGTCGCCACATAGGCAAAATAGAATCGTGCACACTTCCCCTTTTTATTCCTATTTAAGGACTTGGGAAAAACAAAATGTTGTTTCTGATATCAAGAAATGAGCAAGTCCATTAGCCGAAATCTTTGAAAAAGTAGCGCGCTGGAAACAGCCGATGCAAGTCTTCCAGAGTTTGTGCGCAGGTTTATCTGAGCTATTCTTTTTCTTTCGGCGCTTCGGTTTCTTCCTTCAATTTGGGAATAAGCTTCGTTATCCATTCTATTTTAGTGGAGTAAGCCTCACGCAATTTCGGAGAAGTGATGTTTTTCGCTTTTTGAGCAGCTGCAACCACTCGACGTTGAGGTACGCTAGTCCGGCCTTTTTCTTTGAGTTTGTCCTTCTTCATCGGTCTATTCTGCTTATAATGTTCAGGTCTCATATTCTATCTCCACCAGTTCAAAGTTAGATACCTAGCATATAAAGACGTTCTGTTACCTCTTTAATCTAGCTCATGGCTCCTAAAGAGTTGATACAAGCTATTTCAATGGCGCGCGCTTCCCATTGGCGGGTTCTGCTTTGCCGGTTCGGGTTGACTTTATGTTGTAGGTGGACCATTCGTGGCAGTGTGGACAGCTTATGTATCTCTTGCTTCCAAGTCGGAGGGCGGTGAAGGATCCTCCTGGAACCCAGTTGTAGTCAAAGGTTTTTCCACATTTTGGGCACGTCAGTTCTGACGTGTAGTGCAGTCCGAACTTGGGAAACAGAACGTAGAGCACGACAGCGATGGCGATGACGACGACTGGAATTGTGATGATTAACAGGTTTATCATGCTCGATCCTTCCGGAATGTTGTATTGATTTCCCGTTGCCGTTTTAAGAATTTTTGCTCAGTGCGCGCGTTCCGAGATGGTGGATGGGGGGGGGGCGGGTTCCTAATGTAGAAAGACAACCTGGCACACTTCAGAAAACGCAAATAGTCAAAGGAGCCCCGAAAATCGTTAAAAGGAATTTCGGAACCCTTTTAATTAGTTCGCAACAATTCTTGGATGGGGGCCCGTAGCCCAGTCTGGATTAAGGCACCGGCCTTCGGAGCCGGAGATCTGAAAAGACCGGACACCCGGGGTTCGAATCCCTGCGGGCCCGCCATTTGGCACAATGGTGCCCACTTGACAATTTGTCGATAGCAGAGGCTGCAAACTTTTAAATTGTATTTAGGAACAAGGGTCTGCGCTTCTGAGGAAGCGTCTATATATCGGAAACCTGGACTAGAGCACATGTGGTGACTGCAATGAAGCTTTTGCTTGATGAGATGTATGCTGGCTTGAAGGAATACTTTGAGACTTTGGGGTGGGACGTGCAGGCAGCTCAAGACGTGGGCTTAAGGGGGGCAAGTGACAAAGTTGTTGTTGATTACGCAAGGGCTCATGACATGCTGCTGGTCACCCAAGATCAAAAGCCGGCGGAGCTTGCTGAACTGGTCGGAGTAAAATGCGTGCTTATTTCAAATGCGATGATTGCAAAGATAGCTGACGAAAGAATAAGGGAGAAATACAATATCAGCAGCTGAAATGACTCGAAGATTGTTTTATTCGTGGTTGAAGTAGCGATTTTGAGTCAAAAGGGGAAATGCGCTTTCAGGTATAAGGTGGGTGACAAAATACTGTTCGACGGAAGATCACTCAACGAAGACATTTGCAACAGTGCCTCGACAACCTTACTTCCCAGGTGCTCAGATCTTGTTAAATAAGTTAAGAGCGCGTGATTTAGGATGCTGAAAAGATTACAGAAGGGAAGCATTGAGTTTGGGCGCGGTTTTTGATGCGAGAAAAAAAAGTTTTTCAGAACTAAGTTGGATGGAGACTGTGTTTTGCGAATGGACATGCCAGCAGGCTCTGTTCAGACTCAAAACTCACTCATAACGACATCTAAACTCACTGTACAATCGCTCATCTGCAGGAAGGCCCCAATTATTTAATTCACCTGTTTGCGATGAGATACGATGCGACTTTTCCATGGGCTCAGGACGAAGACTTGGTTCATGGCGCCTGTTCGGATGCGGATAACCCATTCTCGAGATTCGAAGAGTCAAGGGAAGGATTGAGACTAGGCAACAGAAAAAGGGTCATTGAAAAAGCCTTCTTTGTTTTTCGCTTGAGACTAAACTTGACACTCTTACGCCTATGAGTCTGATTTTTCGTTCGAGCTTAAGATATGGCTGAAGAAGCTCGCGTGCTGCTCTTTCCAAGTCGATTAAGCGGTCTGTGATGAAGGGAAGCGTTTTGCTGTGGGTGTGGGTTTCGAAGTTTGAGTATCTAACCTTAACTGTGACGGTCTTAAATTGAAGCCGCTGGTTCAGAGCATCCTTATTCACTTCTTCAGCCAGCATGTCAAGATTTCTCAAAATGGAGTCCAGGTCATCCGTGTCTTCTTGAAAGGTAAACTCACGGCTTATGGATTTAACCCAGTTTCTTTCACGGACTTCGCTCTTATCTATTCCAAGGGCCATCAGATGAAGCTGTTTTCCCATCACGCCGAAAGCATCAGTCAACATTTGAGCGTCATAATGGGCCAAATCTCCCACAGTCTTTATGCCCATGTCTTCCAGTTTTTGTCCAGTCTTTCTTCCAACCCAGAGTAGTTTCCGAACAGCCAACGGAGCTAGGAATTTTCCGATGTCTTCCTCTTTGACTAGAGTTAAGCCGTCGGGTTTTTGGAAGTCGCTGGCTATCTTTGCTACCAGCTTGTTCGAGCCTATCCCAACTGAGGACGTCAATTTTTCCTGTCTGTAGATTCCGTGCTTTATGTGCATGGCGAGAGCCTTCGCGGAGACGTAGTCGTTGACTTTTGCCGTAACGTCCAGAAAGGCTTCATCGATGCCCCATTGTTCAAACTTGTCCGCGTGCCTTCGAAGTATGTCCATGATTCTACTTGAGACTTCCGAGTAGAGCTTGTAGTTGACAGGCATGTAGACCGCGTTTGGACACAGTTTCCAGGCTCTTGAGATAGGCATGCCTGACCTGACACCGAACTCCCTAGCTAGATAATTAGAGGTGCTAACGACTCCCCTTCCAGTTCCTCCCTTCGGATCAGCTCCAACAATTACTGGCTTGCCTTTGAGTTCAGGATGTTCTCTCTCCTCGATAGCAGTGAAAAAATGGTCCATGTCAAAATGGAATATTATTCTTCTCCTTTCGCTAATTGGTGCCTTCTCCGGTTGAAATACCATTGAGTTACCAACGACACCTGTTCGATTTGAATCTATCTAGTAGGCATGACAGTAATCGTGTAGCGTGAGATTGCTATGTATCCAGATTAAAGATTTTACATTCACAACCTTTAATGCTTCCAAAAGGAACAGTAAGGCGATTTGCCTTGCCCGAGGAACCGCAATGAAGGATAATGTCATTACGAAGGAAGCAGCGGAGCAGATAACGGTTGAGCTTCTCAAGAAGAGGAAGTTCACTGATAGGGTCGAGGTTTCTACGGTTGAGCAGAAACAGGAAATCTGGATCGTTCGGGGAACGTGCCCTATAGACTTGGAGGGGCATCCTTGGGCTGAGAAATTCGAAGTTACTCTGGACTCGAGAGGAAGAATCAAGTCAGCTGATTTCGCGTTGCTGTGAAAACTCGAATTGCAAAAGATCAGAAGTTTAATAACCTGACCTTCTAGTTTCGGAAAAAGTACGGAAAGATATTTGTGCTTAATCGACTAAACAGTTGGTTTCTGAGCGTGTATTCTGATGCAGAGGAAGGAGATACTCCGAGAACCAGTGAAGCACGTGAAAATTAATGGGACGCTCACCGTTGACCAGCTTGTCAAGCAGTTCAAGAATTCAGGATCATTCGGGGCCGGAAGACTCGCTGCTGCGTGTGACATTTATGAGCGGATGGTGCGTGACAAGAAATGCACGGTTTTTTTGGGCTTGGCTGGGGCTGTAGTCCCTGCTGGGATGCGAACATTGATTGCGGATATGATACGGGAAAACCTCATCGACGTGTTGGTGACAACTGGCGCGAACATGGTTCACGATACGGTTGAGGCGTTGGGTGGTCATCATTATAAGGGTCATTGGAACGTTGACGACTATTTGCTCTACAGGAACCACACTTACCGAATTTACGACGTTTTCGTGCCCGAGGAGGACTTCATAAGGCTGGACATGAACCTCGTGGAAATGTACGACGCCATTGCGGCCGAATACGGAGGAAAAAGTTTGTCCTCAAGAGAGTTCGCTTGGGAACTAGGCAGAAGACTCAAAGACCCGAATTCAATTTTGCGCGCTGCGTACGAAGCCAAAGCGCCAATCTTCATCCCAGCCGTGCGCGATTCCGAATTTGGCTATATCTATAACCTTCACGCCACCCGGAAACACTTCAAGAACACGATAATGGTCGACGCTTTCAAAGATGTGCCCGAGATAATCAATGTGTGCAAGAAATCTCCAAGAAACGGCATGGTGATTATAGGAGGCGGAGTTCCGAGGAACACCATACAATCCGCTGCACTTGCAACAAAATCAGGCATCGATTATGCCGTCGTGATAACCATGGATCGACCAGAAACCGGAGGACTGTCCGGATCCACACTCGAAGAAACGGTAAGCTGGGGAAAACTGAAGAGCGAATCAGACAAGACCATGGTGATAGGCGAAGCCATGATGGTTTTTCCCACGATGGTAGCCTCTGTGATTGAACGGCTCGGTGAAGGTTTCAAGAGACCGCCAAGGGCAAGAAATGAAATGTTCAAACAGGAGGATCTGAATGAACAATAAAGCTTCGAACAAGCGTAAGGTCTGCGGAAACTGCACTAGTCATAACGCCTACAACTATCCAGATCAAATATTCTGCACGAGACGATTCTTGAAGAACAAAGATCCAATAGTTCAGACACTCTCATGCTGCGAAGACTACTACCCGAGTGCTCAAGAATGCAACTGCATCAGCGATGCGACAATGAAAAGAAAATAACGGGTCATTCCTTCGACTCCCAACGTTAAAGTTATTATAAAGAAAGACCAGTCTCTATTTCATTGAACAGAGCCCGGTGGTGCAGTGGTCAAACATGGCGGCCTCTGGAGCCGCTGACGAGAGTTCGAATCTCTCCCGGGCTACTACTATATGGAGCGCACCCTTGGATTCCAACTATTCTGTTCTCAATCGGTATGCAGCTCAACATCCATTTTTATCCGGTCAAAAGAACTAATAAGTCGAGCAACCAGAATGTCGCTTGAGCGATAATGCTATCTACCAGAAAGAAGGGCAGCCTCGGCATTTTCAAGCCAATTATTGGCCCATGGTACGCGTCTTTGAAGAATCCTCAGGAGGCTCAAAGAGAAGTCCTGTCTAGGCTGTTGAGGGAATATCAAAAGACTGGTTACGGAGAAAGCCACGGCGCATCCGAAACGTTGGAAATCGAGGATTACAGGAAGAATTTCCCAGCCTTGGAATACCTGAGGCTTCGGCCGCTCTTGGCTGAGATCAAGAAGGGCAATTATAGCGCGATTCTTCCCGAGCCATTAGCATGCTGGGTCATGACGAGAGGTTCAACAGGCCCTGCAAAAGTGTTGCCTGCCACAAAGACGCATCTGGAACAAATCTTCACTTGCGGAGCAAGAGGACTCGTCAATCACGTGTTGCGAACCAATGATTTTGAACTTCTTGATGGAAGAATTCTGAACCTCAACTTTCCTTCCAACGTTCACACTATGATCGTTGACGGAAGTATGATGAGCTACGGATACAGCTCAGGCACCTATGCCAGACTCAACCCCGCGCTTGACTCCGTAAGTCTTATTCCTCGTCAAGAAGACATTGACGCTCTGGGCACAGGAATCAAGAGGCAAGACTGGGAAAAAAGGTTCGAACTTACGTATCAACAAGCACTCAGCGTGAACGTGACTGCCGCCATAGGAGTCACTCCAGTAATTCTTTCTTTCGCGAGATATGTTAACAAAAAACATGGGAAGAAACCCAAGGAACTGTGGAATCTGCGGGCTCTTTTTTGTACAAGCGTGCGGAAAATCCAGTTCAAATATGCGCCCGTGCTAAAGAAATACTTCGGACAGGTTCCTGTCGTTGAAATCTACAGCGCAACCGAAGGCGTTTTTGCACAGCAGCTGGACGAGTTGCCATACGTTACGCCAAATTATGACACCTACTTTCTCGAAGTCGAAACTGGCAAAGGCACGAAAATGCTACATGAACTCAACCGCGGCGAGTGGGGACGTTTGGTCGTGTCTTCGTGTATTCTTCCGAGATACCGAATCGGCGATCTGGTGGAATCCGCTGGCAAAAACTACTTCCGCGTTTTTGGCAGAGACAAAACATGGACCGTCTTGGAACATCGACTATATCGGTTGCTTTTCGGGGGGTTCACCTAGGTTCTCGGATGCCTGCGACTGGCCATTATTACACCGTAGATGCTAGCGACGACTATGAGTACTCCGATCAAGACAAAGAACAGGGCCCACAGCACTGCGACATTATAATTTATGGAATTTAGATACAAAGCGGCACCAATGAAAAGTAAAATCACACCGCCTATGAGCGGACCCATGAAGCCGTACTCATGCTTCTCGTACTTCTCGTTCTTCTCTCGTTTCTCATGTTTCTCAGATTTCTCTTCTGTCTTTTCGTCTCGGCGGTATGTTGGTGCGGGCGCAGGAGGGACACTAGAGACGTTTTCGACGTTAAGCGGAGCTCCACATTTTGGGCAGAAGCTCATCCCTTCCTCTACTTTGCTGCCACACTTTGGACAATACGACATACTCTTCCCCTTGGATGCATCTGCAGTTATCTTGATTTTGAGTATTTAAAACATTTCTACTCAAAGAAGGCTGAAAAATGTTATATAGAATCATAAAGAACATTGTGGACAGAGGCAGGTAAATTGCATCAAGATTCTAGAGACTATATGCATAGACATTACGAAGGACTACTCAGCGCTGTTTCCGTAGGGTTTTTTCTAATTCTTGTGGGCACATTGTTCATAACGACACCCAACCTTCTCGACAAGGTGAGCACGTTTCTCAGTCATTTCCATGTAGTTCAGGTTGGCAGCACAAACGTATACCTTCCTGCACCCGAACATCTTGGGGACCATTTAGACGTGTATTTGGCTGCACGAGAGTTCAGCTTAGTGTGGGGAGTTTTTCTCATCGCGATGCTGGGAGCAAGATTCCTATTGGATTCACCTTTGCGCAGAAAGGCTGAGAACGTCGGTGACATCGTGTTTTGGCTGGGTGCAACGTATTTGATTCAAACGTTTCTTGTTGCACCTACGCAAACGTCCTCGATCGACGTTACGAAATGGTTTCAGTTTTGGGCTGCGGCAATAATGTTCATCGGCATTTCCTTAATTGCTAGGGCAATCTTTCTCGCTATTGCAAGAGCCAGAAATACCTGAATGTCCAAGCGACGAACGAATGACCTATGGATTAGGCGATTACTGTGCCAATTGAGTATTCAGAGGCCCCAGACGTTAAGAAACTTGCGGACGAAATTGCAGACAGCTTGGACTTTTTCCACGTCGTCCAGCAGTTCGTGTTCTGCGTCAGGAGTAGAGGATCCGAGTCCAGACGCACCATTGCTCGAATTCATGGATATGGCAGAATATGGCAAGAGACACTTAACCATCCGCCCTCCTACGTGATAGAAGTAATATCTGAGCGGTACGACAAGTTGAGCGTCGAGGACAGGGAAAAGGCAATCATTCACGAACTGCTTCACATTCCCAATGGTTTCACCGGTGGGTTCCGCCCGCACAAGGGGTACATAGACCACGAAATAGTTGAAAGCCTGCACAGAACATTTAAGAAACAACGGGCATCCAGAAAGCAAGCCTTTAGCGAGCGTTGAAAGTCAAATGAAGTACCGCATGAAAAGTCTCAAGCACAATGGAATTTACGTTCCAACCTATGAGTATCAAGGGCTTTCAGTCAAAGTGCATGGGCAAACTCTGAAGCTCAGCCCTGAGACTGAACAGATGGCCATTGCTTGGGCTAGAAAAAAACTCTCACTCACCTCTCCCCCGGACAAGCTTTTCTACAGAAACTTCGGCGAAGATTTTCTAAAAAAACTGACCGCGGAAAACCCTTCCAATAGTTCTCTAGAAGAGTTCACGATAAACCACGTTAAAGTCCTAGAAAGGAAAGACGAAGAATGGATGATTAATGGAAGACTTAAGGATGATCCTGAAGTCGATTTCTCAATAGTCACAGATTATGTGGTTAGAGAGCAACAGAAGAAGCTGAGCTTGACAAAGGAAGAGAAGAAAAAGCTAGCTGCAGAGAGAAAAGTGCGAAGGGAGAGTTTGAGGGAAAGGTTCGGCTACGCAACAGTTGATGAAAGAAAGTTGGAGATCGCAAACTGGACGGCTGAGCCCTCATGCATTTTTGCGGGAAGAGGAGACCACCCCCGAAGAGGAAAATGGAAACAAGGTCCAAGAGAAGAAGATATCATACTCAACCTCTCCATCAAGAACAATAGACCAGACGGAAGATGGAAGGAGCTAGTTTGGGAACCAGAGAAGATGTACATCGCCAAATGGGAGGACAAGCTGACCGGAAAGATGAAGTACGTGTGGTTCTCGGATTCTGCTTTTCTGAAACAGAAGATGGAGAAAGAAAAGTTCAAGAAAGCGGAGAAACTTGACAAAGAGATTCCGAAAGTAGAAGAACACATAATGAAGCGCCTGGACTCCGAAGACTTGGAGAGAAGAAAAATAGCAACCGTGTGCTGGCTCATTCTCAAAGTCAACATAAGGGTTGGAGACGAAAAGGATCCAGGAGAAGCGGACACGGTTGGGGCCGTAACATTGAGGCCTGAGCACATCAAGGTGGAGGGCGACATGCTCAAATTTGACTTTTTGGGGAAAGACTGTGTGAGATGGGAAAAGAAAATTGAAGCTCCTGCGCTGGTCATTAGGAACATTCGGGAATTCTCGAAGCAGAACAGCGAATACCTATTCGAGGGAATAAACTCCAGGAAAGTGTCCAGATTTCTCTCTCAGAAGATGGAAGGGTTGACGGCCAAGGTGTTCAGAACCTGGAGGTGCACACAAACCGTTCGCAAAAGCCTAGAAGAATGCAGGGTCAAGAAGGAGGACGCTGACTACCAAAAACAATTTTGCGCCAAGAAGGCAAATCTGGAAGCCGCAAAGGTTGCCAATCACAAGCGGAAGATACCGCCTAACTTCGATGAAAGGCTAAAGAAGAAGGAAGCGAGGGTGGCGGAGCTCGAAATGAAACTGAAGGAAAAAGAGAGAGAGGGAAAGAAAACCGAAGCTTCAATCAGAACCTTGGAAAAAGCGAAGCTTGACGTGGTATTAACCAAGGAAACACAAGAGTATAATTTGGGAACTTCACTAAAGTCATACATCGACCCAATGGTATACGTGAAATGGGCCTGCAGAATGAACTTTCCAGTGGGCAAGCTCTACCCAAAGACGCTGAGGAAGAAGTTCAGCTGGGCACTGGACACAGAATGCAAATGATTTTTCAAGGTCCAGCTAAGCCCCATATCTTGAAAGCATGATGGTTGAGAGACCTCAAGTTCATATTTCAGATGAGCAATGCTGAAAAGGAATCTCTGTGTTGTCAGAACGGTAAATATGTCTAGGACTCGAGAACGCGGCTATCCAAAGGTGGTCAACGTCTACAGAGAACGCTATCATAAAATGGCAAAACCTGAATATTTGAAGAATTTGAAGCAGTTCGCTAGGACTGTTCTGAAAGACCCCCTCGAAGATTTGGATTGGAAGTCTTCTCTGAATTGGGAGCATCGCCATCTCGAATACACAAGAGGAGAGCTGCCTAAGCAGAGAGCAGAGATGCCGATGGATATCATCAAACAATCCAAGGGAAGGTGCGGAGAGTTCGCGCTCCTCTATAACGGCTTGCTTCTAGCAAACGCGTTTACTTGCCGATTAATCATCGATTGCTCCGCTCTTAATGACAAGTCAACGGCAGCGGCAGGCGATCACGTTTGGAACGAAGTTCAGCTCGACCGAATATGGGTACATGTAGACCCCACTGAGAGAAGAATAAACCAACCATGGATGTACGCAAAAGAATGGAACAAAGACGTGAACTTGGTCTTCGCTGTTGGCAAGAGAGGAATATTAGAAGTAACTGAAAATTACAGAAAATGAACTCAGAACGCGCTGTTTTTATGCGGTCTTTGTCGTCGCTCCTCGCACACAATTGTGAGGAAAATAAATAGTATTCCAAAATACTCTTTCCTCTGACTCTCAGACGTTTCTTTCAGTGATATTCATAAATAGAGTAAGAAAAGAACTTAGTAAGGATTTTTAAGAAGAATCTTTGTGGACGGGCCGGGATTTGAACCCGGGACCTCCACGATGCCAACGTGGCGATCATGCCAGGCTGATCTACCCGCCCACAAGGTTTCTTTCAGAAAAGAACCCTCGGTAACAAAACTTTAGCTTGTTTTTATCTCTTGCGCTAGCACCTAGTCCATATATGAAGACGTATGCTGGGGGTTGATTCTTGACAAGTTTAGACTCCTCTTCTGCTGCTTTTCTGCCGGATTTTTGCTTTGGTAAAGTTTCTTAACGTTTTCGGCTTTTGGCCGGCCAAACTATGGCGCGCGTCAAGGGCGGATTTTTTCGCGCTTGGTTCGTTCCACATTTCTTCTTACATTTTCCGGTTATGACTGGGCGGCAAGTTTTTTGATCACTTCTTTTTTGGGTCTACGCGCGAAGGTTGGCCAACTTGCCGTAAATGGTTTAGACAGTTTGTTCGCCTTGGAAAGGTGAGAACAGAAATAAAGAAGAGCAACAGCTTCTGGCTGTTTCTTGTTTCTAGTTTAATTCGTATTGTTTATTCACGTGTTTGACGTACGAGTCAATCGAGAGATAGAGGATTCCCGCAACTGCGGTGAAGATAAGATAGACAAAGACAAAACCTTTGGTAATGAACCAAAGCACCAGCGGGATCAAAGCCATTGTCCCTATGCCAATCAGAACAATGAAGACTTGAATCAAATGGGCGTTATGGAGCTGTTTCCTGCGCTTTAGATTCTCTGCGTAAATATCGTCCCTTTCTTCAAAGAGCCAGAACTTCACCTTTTTGGCAAAGCGCGACAATAAGTTTGACACTTTCCTTCATTCCTCGTCTTCGTTGTACAGTGTTATCATATCTCCGGTACATGTCTTTGTGGGCAAACATCAAGCGATTTTGAACTCTTAATCTTATCGATTCTCTTAGCTAGTATTGATGGACGCACTATCAGCTTGGAGCTATTTCAGTGTTCCCGGAAAGGCAATTGTGAGAGAAGAGCTAATTGCCCTAACACGGTATGGGATGTACATCGGGAATTGCCCTTGGTACCGCGTCTATTGGTTCTTCTCGTTTTCTTTCAATTGAAGGTGGGCGGCCAATCTTGAAAACGTTATCGGTTGATAATGGTCTTTGTAGTTTAAGTCTATTAGAAAACCTTCGATGTCCTTGGTATTCACGTAGGCTTTCCTGAAATTTGGCGACTCCCTAACAGCTCTGATATAATCGGCATAGTCTCCGTAGTCTCTATGGAACGAGATAGCAACAAGCTCCTTCCCAAGCCCTATTCCATCCATAACTAGGAGGTACGGGTGACGCCGTTGGGTTTCCAATTCACGAGCTGCGCCGTGCAACTCCTTGATTTCAGCCGAAGAACTGGGTCTGAGCTTAAACATAATGATAGCCATTAGATTGAAACCTAGCTTGCAGAAATCCGGCACAGCCGTGTATTCCTTGATAACTCCTTCCTTCTGCAGCTTGCTGATTAATCTACTAACCGTAGGTTGCGAAACCCCCAAAGCCTTAGCCAGTTGCCTGTCGCTCCTGCGACTATTCTTCATGAGTTCCGAAATGAGCCTTAATTCAACGTCTTTCAACATGTCGTCCCCCTTTGTCTCAGACACATCAGTTTATTTCAGATATTCGACTAAATAACTTTGGCGCTTTTCATGAAAAAGGCTGAAACGAACTGCTTCCGCTTCTTGTAAACGCCATGCTTTTTAACACCAAGAGTTTTAAGTTTCAATCTTCATTCTCGCTTGTGAAGAGGTTTATTGTAATGGGCGAATTAGTGTTCATTGGGCTTGGCCTTCACGATGACAGGGGAATCAGCTTGCGGGGATTGGATGAAATCAGAAGTGCTGACACGGTCTTCGCGGAGTTCTACACGAGTCTGTTGCCCGATTTTTCTTTGGTAAGGTTTGAGAAGACCTGTGGCAGGAGAATCAACCTGGTGTCGAGGGCAGACCTCGAAGACAGAAATGCGGAGGTCATCCTTAACTCTGCAGAGAAGCACAAGACGGTACTACTTGTTCCAGGAGATCCGATGATAGCCACAACACACGTTTCATTGAGGATTGAAGCTGAAAAACGGGGAATACGAACAAGAATAGTTCATGGTGCGAGCGCCCTTTCTGCAGTAATCGGACTTTCTGGTCTACACAATTACAAGTTCGGCAAAAGCGTCACGATCCCTTTTCCGTATGAAACTTCCTCTGAAACCCCGTACCAAGTGATTTTGCAGAACAAGAAGCTGGGGCTTCACACGCTCTGCTTACTTGACATAAATGTTGAGAATAGGCGCTTCCTCAACATCCGTGATGCTCTCAACGGACTTCTTAAAGTGGAATCAGAGCGGAAAAAGAGCGTGGTGACCGAGGAGACCCTCGTCGTCGGAGTTGCTCGGGCTGGCAGTAGCGACCCAACTGCAAAAGCAGGATTCATAAGGGAATTGCTAAGCTACGATTTCCGAGGGCCACCATACAGCCTTATTTTTCCGGGAAAACTTCACTTTATGGAAGCTGAAGCTTTGGTGGTGCTTGCAGGAGCAACTGAAAAATTGGGGACGGTTTCAGAATGACCCTAAACGAGTTGACATCAAAATACATCAGCTCCGCAGAGCACGTGTTCAGCCATATGAAGGTTGCCGAGACCTCAGTGACGCTCGACCTTCCCCACATCAGAAACGTTGTGGATTTCGCCAAAGCGTACCTAGAGGACGCTAAATACTACAGGGAAAGAAAGAAATTCGAGGTAAGCCTTACTTCAATCGCTTACTGTGAGGGGTTACTTGACGCCTTGAGACTGTTGGGAACGGTGACGTTCGAATGGCCAACGATGAAAACGGAAAGAAAACCAAGGGGAAGATAGTTCTCGCGTCGGGCGTTTTTGACTTGCTGCACCTCGGGCACGTGCGTTTCTTAGAAGAGGCAAAGAAGGCCGGCGGACCAAATGCTGAGCTGGTAGTCATAATCGGCAGAGACAGCACTGTTCAGAGCAGGAAGGGTGAAAGACCAATCATGCCTGAGAACCAAAGGTGCGCTCTCGTGGCCTCTTTGAGAGTTGTTGACGAGGCGATTCTGGGCTATGAGACGTTCGATGTTGCAAAGGTTCTTGAAAAAATCAGCCCCGACGTCGTTGCTTTCGGATACGACCAAATGGGAATGGAGAAAACAGTGAAAGATTATGTTAAGCAACATGGGTTGAAGATTCAGACAGTCCGGATAGGCAAATTCAGCTCAGACGAGTTGGACAGTTCCTCGAAGATTAAGAAGAGAATAATTGAGGACTATAGAAGATGAGTGGATGTCTAAAAGCTCTCGGGAGTTCATGCCCACTTATGTGTTCATAACGGTAAACGTCGCGGTCTATGTGTTCACGTCTATTCTCAGCGGGAGCTTGAATACTAGTGATGGCGTCGTCAGCGCCGTGGGACAAATTAACGCTAATGTGTGGAATGGTGAGGTGTGGAGGCTCTTCACAGCCATTTTTGTTCATGCAGACATTTTGCACATTTTTGGAAACATGTTTTTCCTGCTGATCTTCGGGTTACGAGCGGAAGACATGTTTGACATCAAAGAATACATCCTCATCTATTTTCTGAGCGGATTATCGGGAGGTCTACTTACTCTTGCCCTCTGGCCGCCTAACACGGTTTCCATCGGAGCGTCAGGCGCCATATTCGGAGTCCTGGGAGCGACGATCGTATACGCAAGACACTCGATTCGACAATCGATTATGGGAGCACTGCTCTTTGCGCTCTTCTTTTTCGTAATCAACCTTGGACCTGACGTAAACTACTTGGCCCACCTGGGCGGCTTAGCGACGGGTCTGTTGATAGGTTATGCACTGGCGACAACCCGCCGATACAAATTCGCCAGCCACGAATATAACTATCCTAGATAACAAGGCTAAGCTAAGGCCCTTGAAAAAGATGCCCGTAGAAAAACCGGGCCCCACGCGCTTGATCACACTCTCAAGGGAGTGTCAGCACTTCAACCTTCACCTTTTGCCCGTCTTTAAGCTTCAGGTGTCTCCTTAATGGAACTGGAGCGATTATCTCCAACACGGATACGTCGTAGTGGCTTCTCAAAGCCAAGATGAGGGCCCCCTTCACCTGATTCTCCATAATCACCGGGTAGCATTTCACTGAGCCAAAAGTGCGATCCTCGTCTCTGAAGCCCTCGATTTCCACTCCGGGGTAGGCTTCCAATTCGTTTCTAGCTTTGGTATCATAGTCGGTGACGAGTTTCAGGTTAAGCGTACCGGGATACGGGTCAAAGCCCAATTTCTCAATGAACTGTTTTCTGTAGCCTTCCCTTGATATATAATAAGCCCCCTCCCCGTATCCCGTGAAAACCTTGCCCTCTAATGTAACTGATGGCGGATAGGCCGCTTCCATTAACACGCGAAGGGTAGAGTAAAGCTTGTTCAGCTCCTTCACTCCCCCACTTGTAATTCTTATTAGACAGCCTTCCGGCGTTATTGTCCTTTCAATCCATCCTTTGTTTTCTAGTTCAATCAAGTAGCGCGAAGCAGTCTGCTGAGAGGCCCCAAGCTTCCCGGCTAAGTACTCCGTCGATATTTTTGCAATTCTTCGATGCGCTCCCATTTCAGCCAGCTTCAGCAACGTGAAAAGATGGCGATAAGCAACCGTTTCAGACATCCGAGGCTCAACCAACTGTGACTTGTAAGAGATTTGACCGAATATTTAAATATCTAAGCACTGGCCCTGAGTTCATTTTTCGTCTGATTTCTTGATGCCTTCGGTTGAATTCTAATTTCTGATTGTTGAGCGTACAGCATGAACAGGTTCTGCAGACACTCCTAATCCCGAGAATCGTTGCTTCTTTTTCTCGTATAGGCTCATTAGGAAGAACGAAGTTTAAACATGTATAGACATTTCATACAGAATTCTTATTTGACGCTGTTTCATTAAACGTGACGACTAGGCGTTGATGATGGAAGAGGCCACTGCTTTCGCACCCTGCCACATTACGGGATTCTTTGAAATATTTGATGAACCAACAGACGCCCTGCGCGTGGGATCAAAAGGTGCGGGAGTCTCAATAAATCTGGGAGCCAAAACGACTGTTAAAATCAAGAAAAGTTCCAAATACAACTTGAAAGTCAGCATCAACAATAGACTTGTTAACTCTTCAAGAGTTTCGGAACGCGTCGTCGATGCTTTCATTTCGCGCCTCAGTAGCGCTTCTCACTTTGAAATCTCGGTAGATCATCGTATAGAGGCTCCATTAGGCGCAGGATTTGGAACAAGTGGTGCTGCAGCGCTGAGTCTGGCTCTAGCCTTGAACGAGGCCTTGCAGATCGGAATGTCAAAACTAGAAGCGGCCCAAGTCGCCCACGTTGCGGAAGTAGAATGCAGGACTGGGCTTGGAACAGTCTTAGCCGAAACTTTTGGCGGGTTTGAAATTCGTGTGAGGCCTGGGGCTCCTGGAATCGGAGAAATAAAGCGTTTTCCGCTCCTAGAAGACACCTATGTGGTGTCTCATGTTTTCGGACCTCTCTCGACAAAAGAGGCTTTGACTAACTCTGAAATCCGTGCTCGCATAAACCGATTCGGCGGCGATATGATTCGAGAGCTGGTAGGGGCGCCGACCGTCATGAATTTCATGAAGCTCTCCCGTCGTTTCGCTGAGCACGTTGGACTAATAACTGAAAAGGTTAGACAGATCCTTGTTGCAGCAGACAAGGCAGGCATCATTTGCAGCATGCCGATGTTCGGCGAATCGGCCTTTTCTGTAATAGAGAAAAGTCAGCTTGAGCAGCTCTTGCAGGTTTTTTGCGAAAATTCACAGAGCGGTCAAGATGTCATCGGCACGGTAGATCATGAGGGAGCACGGCTGCTTCCATGACTGACACCAACATACCGCCGGACCATCCTAGGGCAAAATCCCTGCAAGTGAGAGAGAGGTTGATAGCGTGCTATCTCAAAGGAATCGTGGCTACCTCGGGCTTGATTGCCCACGGCCGGGGAGAGGCTTTCGATTATTTATTGGGCGAAAGAACAAGAAAGCCGGCATTTGAAGCTATTTCGGCGGCCGTTGCTATGCTTCTGAGAGCAGAAAATCCAGTTATCTCAGTTAATGGGAACACGGTCGCTTTGGTTCCTGAAGATATTGTGAGACTCGCTGAGGTTACAGGGTCGAAGATTGAGGTCAACCTTTTTTACAGATCCTATGAGAGGGAGGTTGCTATTGAGGAGTTGCTCAATAAAGCTGGAGCGCAGGATGTGCTTGGAGTGGGCGGCAAGGCATCTGCACAGATTCCGGAGTTGAACAGCGAGAGACGTCGGGTCGATCCTAGGGGAATACTGGCGGCCGATGTCGTCTTGGTGCCGCTGGAGGATGGTGACAGAACGGAAGCCCTCGCCAAGATGGGAAAAAAGGTGATAGCGGTTGATCTGAACCCCTTGTCGCGAACTGCGCAATGCGCGACAATCACAATAGTCGACAATATCGTGAGAACCGCACCGAAAATGGTGGAAACCGCAGAGAATCTCAAAAAACAAAACCGCAAGAGACTTGCAGGTATTTTGGAGAAATTTGATAACAACAAAAACCTTGCCAAGTCTATCGCTTTGATAAACGAAGGCCTCACAAAAATCGCGACACAAAGTGTCCATGCAAGAAGACAGAAAGAGTGATGCAATGTTCAACAAGATTTTCATCTTGGGGGCTGGAGCAATAGGAAGTGCCGTAGGAGCTTTAGTGTCGAAGGAGAATGACGTAACTCTAATCGGAAACAAAGCACATGTAGACGCCGTAAACGCAAGTGGTCTGTCAGTTTTGGGCGATGCGAATCAAACTTTCCATTTGCCCGCTGACACGCAAATTCGAGAAATCCCTCAGAAGACGCTGATATTCCTAACGACAAAGGCGCATGATTCGGAAAGCGCAATGAGAGGCATATGCAATCTTCTCAAAGAGGACACTGTCGTTTTGGTCTTGCAAAATGGCCTCGGAAACGAAGAGGTAGTCAAACGCGCCCTAAACGGCAAAGCTAAAGTTCTGAGGGGAATCACGACCATGGCTGGAGAGTTTTTCAAGGCGGGAGAAGTGCGCTATTGGAAAGGAGAAACATTCGTTGAAGATGGCACTTCTTCGGTGGAGATTGTGGATTTATTGAAAGGGGCCGGCTTGAAGACAAGGGTTTGCGAAAATATAAGAGAGAAGATATGGTGCAAAGTTGTTGTTAACAGCGTAGTTAATCCTCTGACAGCGGTTTTTCGCGTTAGAAATCGCGAAATCGGAACGCAAGCCTTGGCGCCTGTCAGACGTCAGATTTTCAGAGAGTGCGTTAATGTTGGAAATGCTGAATGGGTGACTTTTCCGCAGGATTTAGAGAAATCGATCGAAAAAGAGATTGCAGGATACACGAATTTCTCATCGATGTACCAGGACCTAACGAAAGGGAAGAAGACTGAAATTGACTTTCTAAACGGAAAAATAGTCGAGTTAGGTGAAAAACATGGCGTTTCAACCCCGCTTAACGAAGCAATAACGAGTTTCATAAAATTCTTGGAGGAAAACAATGAATTTTCAAGAAGGAATTAAGCAAAAGAAGGCCAGACAAAAAATCTTAATGTTGACCGCCTATGACTTTCAAATGGCACGAATACTTGATGAGGCCGGAATAGACCTAATCCTCGTCGGCGACAGTTCAGGCATGGTTGTGCAAGGCTACAAGGACACCAAGACCGTGACAATGACCGACATGATGTTCCACGTCAGGGCAGTTGCAAGGGGAGCAGCATCCACGCCTATCATTGGCGATATGCCGCTTGACAGTTGCGCAACCGTCGAAGACTGCCTAATGAACGCGAAACAGTTTATTGATGCAGGAGCAAATGGAGTAAAAATCGAAGGAAACAAAACAGAGGCCATAAAGCTCCTGATTAAAAAGGGAATACCTGTAATGGGCCACGTGGGAATGCTTCCCCAGATGGCTGAAACTTATCGCGTCAAAGGAAAAACGCCTAAAGAAGCCGAAGAGATTCTGCGTGATGCCCAAGAGCTAGACAGGCTCGGCGTGTTTTCCATAGTGTTAGAATGCATCCCCGAAAGCCTAGCCAAGATAATAACCGATTCTGTGAAAGTACCGACGATAGGCATAGGTGCTGGCAAACACTGCGACGGACAGGTTCTTGTAATAAACGACCTGCTCGGTTTTGATGAGGGCTTCAAACCTAAGTATGTGAAAGCATACGCGAACCTGAACAAGACGATAAAGCTAGCCGTGGCCAAGTTCAAGCAAGAAGTCTCAACGGGCAAATATCCAGACGACGAACACACGTACCACTAGAATGTTTAGGAAGTCTTGAAAATGCAGATTGAAGGTATGCCGGAAAAAATGGTACTCAAGAAGCTTGAATCGAGGCTGCAGGGAGACTTCACCTACGATTCTGGAAGAATAATTGGATCTATGTGCACTGCACCGCATCCACTGGCGAGGAAAATTTACACAATGTTTCTTGAAAAGAACCTCGGCGACTCAGGGCTCTTCCCAGCCGTGGCTGAATTAGAAAGAGAAACAGTGAAAATGCTAGGCACCCTTTTTTCGAACCCGAAGGCTTCCGGGAACATTGTTACTGGCGGAACGGAGGCGAATGTTCTTGCCCTTTGGTCGGCCAGAGCGCTGTCGAAGAAAACCAAGCCTGAGGTGATAGTGCCAGCTTCTGCTCACTGCTCCTTCGACAAAGCCGCAGATCTGCTAGGCTTGAAAATCGTCAAAGTTAGATTGAATGACAGATTTCAAGTCGATGTTGAATCTGCCAGGAAGATCGTGAATCCCAAGACTATCGCCATCGTGGGTATTGCAGGAACCACGGAACTGGGTGCGGTAGACTCTATAAAGGAATTATCTGAAATTGCTCTGGACAAAGACCTCTGCCTTCACGTGGATGCAGCTTTCGGGGGGTTCGTACTTCCTTTCCTGAAGGATCTTGGATATAATGTTCCTAACTATGACTTCGCAATTCCGGAAGTGTGTTCTATCACGGTTGATCCGCACAAGATGGGCTTGGCTCCCATTCCAGCGGGCGGGATAGTGTTCCGTAATGAAAATTACAGAAAGGTCGTGTCATGGAATATTCCCTATATGTCGGGCGGAGAGACTGATCAAGCCACGCTGGTCGGAACGCGTTCAGGCGCCTCAGCTATTGCGGTCTGGACAGTGATGATGCATCTCGGCCGAGAAGGCTACAGAAAAATCGTTAAAAACTGCATGCGTTTGACGCTGAAGCTTGCAGAGGGAATCCCCCGTATTAGGGGTTTGAGTGTGGCGACAGAGCCGGTGATGAACGTCGTTGGCTTGACATCGAATGCGGTTGACGTTCGCAGAGTGGCTGAACAATTGAGGCTTCGAGGATGGGCGATATCCCTTTTTCCACGTCACATTCGCATTGTCGTGATGCCACATGTTCATGAAACGCATGTTGACCAATTCCTGCAAGATTTAAGCAACATAGTAAATAAATTAAGAGGTTAATGGGAGGATTCAGATCTTGTCGGTGCATCCATCTAAGCACATCGTTGGAACCGATGGCAACGAGCTGAAGGGAAAACGTATAGTGTTGTGCGTTACTGGCAGCGTCGCGGCTGTTCAAAGCCCAGAAATCGCCAGAGTTTTGATGAGGCACGGGGCTGAGGTGTTTCCAGTAATGTCACCAATGGCGGGGAAAATCATTCATCCATACTTGATGGAATGGGCGACTGGAAACAAGGTCGTAACTGAACTGACAGGGAAGATTGAACACGTGGCCCTAGTCGGCGAGCATTCTTTAACAGCTGATGCTGTACTGATAGCCCCCGCCACGGCAAACACCATAAGCAAGATTGCCTGCGGAATTGACGACACCGCCGTCTCCTCCGTGGTCTCAACGGCCTTCGGCTCAAACTGCCCGATAATCATTGTTCCTGCGATGCACGAATCCATGTACAACCACCCAATATTGGTCGAAAACATTGGCAAACTCAAGGCGTTAGGGGTCGAATTCATTGGTCCAAGAATCGAGGAAGGGAAAGCAAAAATCGCCGAAACCAAAGATATTGCCAAAGCAGTGATATGCAAACTTGGAGTCAAAAGGGATTTCACGGGACTCAGAGTTTTGATAACTGCTGGCGCAACCGTTGAGCACATAGACCCTGTTCGCGTCGTAACGAACAGAAGCTCAGGAAAAATGGGCGTTTCAATAGCAGACGAAGCCTTGAGCCGCGGCGCAGAAGTGACACTCATTTATGGCTCTGGAACCGTGGCCGCTTCTCTTGGAGCTCGTTTGGTGAATGTTGAAACGACCGATGAAATGCATGAAGCGGTAGTTTCTGAACTGAAGTCAAAACATTACGACATAGTCATAGCCGTTGCCGCGGCTGCTGACTGGACGCCTGGAAAACCTTTTTCATACAAGGTTTCGTCGCACCAGACGCGGTCGCTTGAATTGAAACTGAAACCCACCGTCAAGATAATTGACAGTGTTAAGAAGGTCAGTCCCAAAACTTTTCTGGTGGCTTTTCGTGCGGAGTACAAGCTTCCCAAGGAACAGCTTATTGAGAGTGCCCACAAGAGGCTGCTGGAAGCCAAGGCTGATCTCATCGTGGTAAACGACGTGGGAAAGAAAGGAGCCGGCTTTGGAACCGAAACCAATGAGGTTTTCATTGTGGACAAGAATAAGTGTACGGTGCACGTGCCTATGGCCAAGAAGCGGGAAATCGCAGCGAAGATACTGGATGTGACGCTTAAAGCCTTCAAACCAAAATAGTCTTATATGCAGCATAGTCGCGTTAAACGTGAAACCTAATGGGGAAAAAGTTCAGAACTGTCGGTCTGGGCGGCACTTTCGACGAGCTTCACAAGGGACACAGAGATTTGCTCATCAAGGCTTTCGACCTGGGCGAACGGGTAATTATCGGCGTATCCTCAGATGAGTTTGTGAAGAAAATGTACAAGCCGCATCAAACGGCTCGCTACGAGCAGCGCAAGAGAGAGCTCAAAGGATTTTTGAAGGATCAAGGAGTGCTGCAGAGGGCCGAGATAATCCCGATAAAGGACGCCTATGGCGGAGTACTGCTGTCCGCGGATCCTGTTGAGGCACTGGTGGTCAGCAGGGAGACTGAGCCCGTTGCGTTTGAAGTCAATGAGAAGAGGAAGGAAATGGGGTTGGGTCCGATTGAAATAGTGGTCATTAACATGGTTCCCTCCGAGGATCACAAGGCTATTTCGACCACGCGGATCCGCACAGGAGAGATTGACCGCGAAGGGCATGTCTTGAAGAAGAGAGCAAAATGATTAAACCACTTTCTGAGAACTGGTATCATAAGCGGTGTTGCCGTGCAGAGAACGGGCGTTGCTAGGCTTCCACTTCATTACGGCAAGGCGCCTCGGTATCTGGTTGTGCGTATGCAGAAGATGGCGAAGGAAATTGTGACGATAATCGTTGATGAGTATGGTTCAGACGAGTTTTTGAGGCGGGTTTCAGATCCGTTTTGGTTCCAGGCTTTGGGCTGCGTTCTAGGTTACGACTGGCACTCTTCTGGAGTGACAACGGTTCTAACGGGAATCCTGAAACAAGCCGTCTCGTCTCAACAGCATGGCATGGCCGTCTGCGGAGGAAAAGGGAGGGCTTCACGAAGGGCACCAGCGGAAATAGAAACTGTTGGAGAGGAATTCGGGTTTTCAGATGACGATGTCAAAGCTCTGCGTCACGCCAGCAAGATGAGCGCCAAGGTTGACAACGTGGCCGTGCAGGCGGGATATCAGCTTTATCATCACGCCTTTTTCATCGCTAACAGTGGGAAGTGGGCTGTCGTTCAGCAGGGCATGTGCACCGAAGACAGGACGGCGCGGCGCTATCATTGGCTCTCGGACGATGTTAGAAGCTTTGTCGTTGAACCGCACACTGCAGTGGTGGGAGAAGTGAAACGTGAAACCGTGTTAGACATGACGGCAAAGGAGAGCGAGGGCAGCCGGAAGGCGTCAGTGGATTTGGTGAAAGAAGAACCGAAAAGACTCATGCGAATGGTTCAATCTGTGAGGCCAGAGTTTCAGAAATCATTGGGCGAATGGCTCCCCGAGAACGGGGACCCGAAATGGAAAGAATGCCCTTTTTGCAGTTTGTCGATGCCCAAAAACATAAATTGGGACACTCTGCGCTCCGTGTATGAGTTTCAACCTTCCAATTATGAAGAATTACTCGGCTTCAAGGGCGTCGGACCAGCCACTGTCAGGGGTTTGGCTCTGGTTGCAGAAATGATTTACGGCGAAAAGCCGAGCTGGAAGGATCCGGTGAAGTATTCTTTTGCATACGGCGGAAAGGACGGCGTTCCACGTCCAGTCGACAGAAGAGCCATGGACGAATCCATCCAGATCTTGAAAAGAGCCGTAGAGAGTGCGAAAATTGGGGATAAAGAGAAAATTCGCTCTTTGCAGACGCTTAGGCGGTTCGTTCCTCAAAACATTTCAAGCGCAGAGGATTAATTGCGCACGTGTCTTTGGTGCTGTTGATGAGAGCCCCAGTTCTTCTTCATTTTTTGTGTTGGCTTTGTTGTGAAACAAGAAGAAGCGAACTCGTTTGGGTGCGGATGCTTGTTTGACTTGCGTGGCAGTTGGTTCGTTAAATGCGTTGAATCGGTTGAATCAGCTTCGAAACAGTTCGAAAATCTGGATTTGGTTGCTGGTTTTTGACTTCAGAAACGTATTAAGGCTACTGGCGGCTGGTATGGTTCAGTTGTGAAGGGTTGGACATGGGACTAGTTGCTGTGAAGGTTCAGGGGCTTGGCATTACGTATGGCACTTTCGTGGCAGTTGATGACCTATCGTTCACGGTCAATAGCGGCGAGATTTACGGGTTGCTCGGCCCTAACGGGGCTGGCAAAACAAGTACCATTAAAGTTTTGGTGGGTGTTCTCACCCCTCACGCTGGCAAGGTTGAGATTTATGATACGCCCATTTCGGACGAGGCCGCTGCAAAGAGCCAGGTCGGTTACGTTCCGGAAGAGGTTGTACTAATAGATTCTCTGACGCCGCGGGAGTTTTTCGAGTTCGTCGCTTCAATAAGACAGTTACAAGCCAGTGTGACTAATCCTAGGCTTGAAAGGTTCGTTTCCGCTTTTGAACTGAACCAGTACTTCGATACTCCAATAGCGGCCCTGTCGATGGGAAACAAGCAAAAGGTGGCTATTGTTGCGGCCTTGCTGCACGACCCGAAGCTTCTGATTTTAGACGAACCCTTAGTGGGTTTGGACGCGCGGTCTTCAAAAATCCTCAAGGAGCTGATATCTTTCCACGCGAAGAAGGGCGGGGCGGTTGTATTCTCAACGCACATCATGGAAGTTGCAGAAAAACTCTGCACGAGAGTGGCGATAATAAACAAGGGAAAACTCGTCGGAGAAGGAACGGTCGACGATCTTCGCGGCCTCGTGAAGGATGCTGAAGGCTCGTTGGAAGACATTTTCTTGAAGGTAACTGAGCAGGAAGCAGGAATGCAGGATGTAATCAAGGCTCTGGAAGAGGAGTAAGGAAGGCCCAGTGAAACTTCGTGAGCTTTGGAAGCTTTCAAGCATCGTTTACAAAGAGATATCGTTCCAATCCATCTTTTCTCTCCGCGTTGGTTCGTCCCTGCCTCAGAGGGGAACAACAGATATCAAGAGACTCGTGGCAAACGCTCGAACGAACGGGCTCATCAGCAAACTCGCAACGACTCTTTTCATAGGGATATTCGCTTTCACAGTTTTTCTCCCCATGACCGGCTTCGAAGCCTCACGGGCAAGCTCCGCTCCAAGGGATGTGACCATTATAGGAAGCGTCACAGCCTTTCTGGCGGTCGTGCTGTTTCTGATAGTCTTCATGGGACTGCAGGTTTCAACGAGTTTCGTCTCATCGAAAATGAGCGACGTATTAGGCGCGTTTCCGCTCACGAAACAGGAGGTCTCGAACATTTTGTTCGTTTCTTTCCTAAGGATGTTCGACATTCCCCTTGCAGCAGCGGCGATAATGTTTCTCTCAGCCTATTTTCTTGTGGGCGGCACGCTTCTAGGCGGTCTTCTATTGCTTTTGGCCATAGCGATTACCGAAATATTTGCCCTAGCACTCACCGTCAGCTCGGCCCGGTTCTTCTACTCCAGAGTTGCCGGAGGCGGCGGAAGATCAAGATGGCAGACCCTGGCCCGGCTTCTCTTAATGATAGTCTGGATTCTTCCGATTTTCAGCGCGTACCTTGTCGTAAGCTTCGCAGGAAACATCGTTCAATTCCTAACGTCCTTGACTCAGTCCCTTTCCACGGTTCTTCACTTCCTGGTTCTCATCTACCCGTTCTCCTTCGGCTTCCTCACGTCCTACCTGACCTTTCCGCGGACACCAGACTACACTGTGTTCGGTTTTTCTATCGCAGCTTCCGTTGGGTACACGTTCGCTGCGTTCTTCTGCTTAAGGTGGGTCACAAGGACGGTGCGGACGATAGGCGGTGCAGGAGCCATATCCAGAGGAAAGGGGGTTGTCACAGACACCGAGATTAAGCCCCAAATTCCGTGGCTTGGAATCATTCGCAAAGATCTTAGGGTTGCTTCAAGAGCGCCTTCCTTTGCAAGTCTCTTTCTGCTTCCGGCTTTTCAAACAATCATCCTTGCAATATTGTTCTTTTCTTCTGGCAACCTGACGCCGATACTTATATTGAGCTCGTTGATTGGAATATCGTTGATCACGCTGTTTCTTCCACCGACTTTGCTGTCGATAGAAGGGCTAGCGTCCTCGTTCACGCGTAGCCTTCCGATTGGAAAGAGAACGCTGATAATGGCGAAGACCTTGTTGTCATTAGTCACCTACCTATTTTCTATTGTCGTACTTTTCTTTGTTGCTTTGTTTCTCCACAGAGACCTCACTTTGATAGTGACTTACGGGTTAATACACGCGTTTGCAGTGTCCGCTGGCATTATGCTTGAACTCACGCTCCTGACACGGAGGTTCTGGAAAGAAGGATTCGCCGTCGGTAACCTCTATTCAAAAATCGGCGCCTACATCTTGACTCTGATTCAAGGGTTCGTTGTTGTTGCACTTCCGATATTCGCTGCGTTCGGCGCGATCCAGCTTGACATATCCGTTCTACCTATATTCCTTGCAGTCGGTTTCTCTGAGTTTGCGGCGATGGCGGCTGTTGTGGCCCTTCAAAAATAGGCTGGCCTGAGCGATTAGCACGTCAGGTCCTCATAAATCTGTGAGCAGCAGAGAGGTGAGAAGGCCGCCGTCCTCCCATGTTGCTGTGCGAAATCCACTACCTCTTCTGTCGGAAATGCTATAGCATCGACGCCTGCTTTGACAGCCATGATGTCTGTTTCGATCCTGTGTCCTCCTTTGGGACGCATACAACCCAGAGCCAACGGAGTGTTCGGAAACATGAGTCTTGCTGACGCTATTACCTTCGCTATCTCTACAGGCTTCGGCGGGTCAACGTGTTCCATTTCTGTCCCATGAATGGGCATGAACGCGATTATGACTAAGGCTGATGGGTTGCAATTTCGGATCATTCGCAGAGCCTGAAATTCGCCTTCGAGTTTTCCGTAATGGAGCCCGACTATGACGTGTGGAACGAACCGAACTCCAGATTCCTTCAAGGCACTTAAAGAACGAGAATAATCTTCCACTTTCATGTTTAGCCTGTATATTTCTCTGATGGTCTCGTCTGAGCCGATGACATCTACAAGAGCTGAGTCCACCCCGGCCTCTGCCAGTGCTTGGGCGGTGATCTCGTCTATTATGCCCGTGTGCACTAGAACCGTCAAGCCAAGGTTCCGTTTGACTCTAGTTATGCCCTCGATGAACTTGTTAATGGGCACAGAACCGTTAGGCAGGCATCCGCCGCTTATCAAGCATCCCAGGGCGCCTTTTTTCTTCAGCTGGACGCACAGTTCAAACAATTCTTCAGATGACTTGACTGGGTGCATAGTTTCAAGAACTAAGCCGCCGCAGTGCTTACAGTTGAGGGCACATCCATTCCCAGTCAATGAGATTGTGGGAAAATCCGTTGGTGAAGAGTGATAGTGGCTGGTCTTGTAGTACGTGAAGCTTGGTGCGTAGAAATGGATTTCGTTTGTCGTGCTGGGCAATTGGTTCTCGTCAAGAAAGGCTGAAAGTTCCTTTTCAGTCATGCGCCAGATGGCTTCGGGGGAAATCTGTTTCATCGTTCTTCGTGTGTAAGGCACTTTCAACTGCTTAATACTTTTCGTCCGAGATTTCTTTCTCCGGCTTTTCCGAGCGTTGTGACGTTTCTGGCGCTATTCTCATGCCTTCGTCTATTGCTACGAGACGGTCTTGTATCTTCTTGAAGTATTTCTGGGAGTCAAGAGTCTTGAAAACTGATATTCCTCTGTCAGTTGCGGCGTAGGACGTACCCTTCGGAAGGAATATCTCTTTAACCAGTCCGTTTTCGATGAGAAAATTCAGGCTTCTTTCCAGATTAGCGCAGTCCAAGCCAACCTTGTATGCGAGCCTGTCGATTTTCGTCGGTTTCTTCGCCAAAGTCCCCAATATCGCCTCGTATGTTTCAAGCTTTGATCTACGCATGCCCATACACCTGCATGTGGCTTTGTCTTCCTGCAGATAAATCGCTTGTGAATTCTGAATCAATAGTCCAAAACATGTGATGGGTTTACGTTTTGCCGACCTATGCGGAGCATTAAGCCTGTGAGCCACGAGGCAATTGCCCACATTTTGCATGGCCCTGAGGGTATTGGGTCATGGGGAAGTGGGGTGAAGTCCTTCTTTTGGAAGTAGTTTTCTGCCCGTGATTTTTGTGGGTGTGATTAAGCAAATTCTTGCGGCCCTGAGTTCGCTCTCTCGGTTTCTTCCGGGTTTGGCCATGTATTCGTCAAAGTTGAGTGGAACCCTGTATTTGTCGATGAGCTTCTGCAGATACGGTATCGTTCTCTGTTCATCCTCGATGATTTCCGCAGTTCCGAAGATTATTACGCTCTTCGACATCGTTGCATCAGACAAAGCTTCGTCAACCTCAAAGCAGACGTGAGCATTCTTTCTGAGGCTATCCATCTTCAAACCCTTGCTGCACGTGTGAAAGAACACCTTTCCTTCAGAATAAGCAAACCCCATCGGAACCACATATGGGCCCTCCTCAAGAACCATTCCTAACCGGCCTATTCTCGTGCAAGTGAGAAACTGATCAACTTCTTCACAGGTCATCTCTTTCACAGACATTCTGCCTGAGCCCCTGATAGATTACACCTAGCTCGAAGAGCTAGACGTATTTAAATATAGTTCAGATTTCTGATTACGCTGGCAAACCTTTTAGCAGGGCATAGCACTTAACAAATTACATGAAAACAACACGTCTGAGGTTTAGTGTCTGAGGCGGAGACGTACAATGGAGTCCTTCGATCCGTCTGAAAACTTGCCGGAGCAGATTCGTGTTTCTCTCGGATCTGCTGTTGTCCTGGGATTGGCAGAAGCAAGGCTTGATGTTGCGCCAACGACAGTTTACATCATGACGTACCGTCAAGAAAAGTGCACCGCGAACTGTGCATTCTGTCCCCAAGCCAGGGAAAGCACGACGCGGGCCGGTATGCTTTCGAGAGTCTCATGGCCAGCTTACAGGACTCTAGAGGTGAAAAAGGGAATTATCGACGCTGCACGCGGTGGTAGAATAAGACGTGTTTGCATCCAAGCTCTGAACTATCCACAAGTCTTTACCGACCTATACGCTATAGCACGAACGGTAAGCCAATCCGCGAGAGTGCCGATTTCAGTCTCGTGTCAGCCTCACAATGTCGAAAACATGCGTCGATTGGCGAATGCCGGTGTCGAAAGGATTGGAATACCATTGGATGCCGCCACAGAAGAACTCTTTGAACGGATGAAGGGAGTCGGTGCGAGAGGACCTTACGACTGGAAAAAGCAATGGGAACTTCTGAAACATGCAAGAAAAATCTACGGTGAAGGAAAGGTTAGCACGCACTTGATCGTCGGACTGGGCGAGACCGACGAAGAGATGGTTGAAACCATCCAAAAATGCGTAGACTTGGCCGTGTTGCCAGCGTTGTTTGCCTTTACACCAGTACCGGGAACACCGTTAGGAAATGAAACACAGCCGCTAATCAGGAGATACAGGCGAATTCAAACTGCAAGGCACCTGATTTTGCACGGAATCGTGAGATGCAAAGACATGAGTTTCGATGGGAATGGCTCTATCACCGATTTTGGGGTCGGAGGAGGAACACTGAGAAAAATCATCCAAACCGGCGAACCCTTTCTCACCTCGGGATGCCCCGACTGCAATCGTCCATTCTATAACGAGAAACCCAGCGGCCCAATCTACAACTTCCCACGAAAACTAACGCCTGAAGAAGTTTCAGCTGCAGAGAAACAATTAAACCGAGAGCAAGAAGGGTAGCGCACTCGGAAAGGTTGCATTTGGCACAATGGATCGCCGCGTATATTCATATATACGATATGGAGCACAGCATCTTACAAGGTGAAATGCATAGTTTTGCTTTTGATGAGTCGAAAAATCTATGTGCGGGATGCGCGTCTATGCGTTGCTATAACGTTGGCTGGTGAAGAGTTTGGTTGAGATGCCTGTAGAGGATAAAAGAATAACGCTCAAGGAAGCTGTTAAACTCGTTCCGGATGGTGCACATGTTTTCTGGGGAGGTTTTGGTTTTCAACGTCCCCCGATGGCCTTTGCGCATGAGCTCATAAGGCAGAAAAAGCGTGGCTTGACCCTTTACACTTGTGGTTCTGAAATGGACTTGGATATACTGTGCGGAGCAAAGGTTGTTTCACGTCTAGAACTGGCGTTTTTTGCAATTGAAGGTATAGGGTTGGTGCCCAATATTCAACGTAGAATCCGGGAGGGGGCAATAGAGATTGAAGATTATTCAAACTTGGCCATGGTTTTGCGATTTATGGGAGGTGCGCTGGGTGTGCCTTTCATGCCTCTGAAGAGTATGCTCGGCACAGATATTCTTGCGAAAAAAAAGTTTAGAGCGAAGAAGGCAGAGGTCATGGACTGTCCGTTCACTGGGGAAAGGATCGTGCTCGTTCCATCGGTCCGCCCGGATTTCAGTATCGTGCATGCCTCGCGGGTGGACAGGGAGGGAAACGTGCAGATTGACGGCATCAAAGGCGAGGATGTGGAAGGCGCTAGAGCTGGGAAGAAAGTGATAATTTTGGCTGAAGAAATCGTAGATACTGAGTTCATCAGGTCTCAGCCAGACCAGACGATCATACCTAACATTTACGTGACCCATGTCGTTGAGTGTCCGTGGGGTTCGTTTCCTATGATGGTTTACAACTATTACGATTACGACATGGAACACGTGCGCACGTACTACGACCAATGCAAGACCGAGGAAGGGTGGCAGAAATACTGCAGCGAATACATAACGGGCACTAAAGATCACGCAGAGTTTCTGACGAAGATAGGCATCGAACGACTCATGAAGTTTAGAGCCAAGAAACCGTTTGCCTACTGAGGAGGAACTGAAATGGCTAGGAAACTTGCAGGGATCGATGAGTTTTCTACACTTGAACTCATGGCTGTGTGCGGATCAAGAGCAATAAAGAACGGCGAGGTCGTCTTCGTTGGCACAGGCTTGCCCATGATTGCAGCGTTGCTGGCCAAGAGAACGCACGCTCGAGCAGCAAAAATCGTTTTTGAAGCAGGTTTCATAGATTCGAACGCCAAAGACGTTGCCCTGTCGATCGCCGACTCGAGGCTGGGCTACCGTGCTTCTGGAGCAATTGGTCTACTCGAAACATTGGGGCTTATGCTTCAAGGCGGCCACGTGGACGTTGGATTCGTCGGCGCGGCGCAAATCGACATGTATGGAAACCTAAACACGACCTACATTGGAAGCTTCGAGAAACCGACCGTGAGGCTGCCCGGGAGCGGAGGAGGCAACGACATAATGTCTTCAGCCCATCGCACGGTGGTCATCATGACCCATGAGAAAAGGAAAATGGTCAAGAAACTCGACTACCTGACAAGCCCAGGGTTCTTGGACGGATGTGATGCGAGGAAAAAAACAGGGTTGCTCGGCGGCGGTCCATCACTTGTCGTGACCAACCTTTGTCAAATGGATTTTGACCCGCATACAAGGCGCATCAGACTGGCCACGATCCATCCGGGCGTTTCAGTTCAACAGGTGCTTGAAAACACAGAGTTTGACTTGACAGTGCCAAAAGACTTGTCGACAACTGACCTGCCCACATGCGAAGAACTGGCACTATTGAGAGAGATAGACCCCCAAGGAATTTACATTCCGACAACAAAGAAATAATGCTCGGTCGCTAATGTTTGCGCGGGTTTGAAAGTGTAACGCGTCTTTGAGGATGCCCTTAAGAGACCGATCGTGCGCCCATCCTGAACCAACGTAGATGTGAAAAAAGGTGGAAGAATGTCAGCGATTACCTTCGAACTGTTACGCTGACTTTTGCCGTGTGGCTTAACGCACCGCTTTTGCCTGTCACAGTTACTGTGTACGTTCCGGTTCTTGCGTTGCTTGCCACGGTTATTTTCAGTGTAGATGTTCCCGATGTCGAAATCGAGGTCGGACTGAGACTGATGGTTAGCCCTGTTTGAGAAGTGGTTGATAGTGTGACTGTGCCCGTGAACCCGTTGAGAGCGGCTACGGTTATGGTCGAGGTTCCTGAGTATCCTCTTCTGATGCTCAAGGATGTAGGTGACGCTGAGAGCGAGAAGTCGGGGGTTGTCACGTGCACTGTGATGGCGACGGTGTGGGTTAAGGATCCGCTAGTGCCATTGACTGTAACGGAGTATGTTCCGCTGCTGGTGCCACTGGGCACGGTTATTGTGAGTGTTGATTGGCCGGACGCTGTAATTGAGGGTGGGTTGAGACTTGAAGTCCAACCAGTCGGAGATGTAGCTGATAGTGTGACTGTGCCCGTGAAGCCGTTTAGAGCGGTTACCGTTATGGTCGAGGTTCCATAGGTCCCGGTTCTGATGCTCAGCGATGTGGGTGATGCTGACAGTGAGAAGTCGGGCGTTGTTGATGGTGTGAAACTCGTGGTGACTGGGCTGCCTAAGCCTGTAACTAGGTCATAGCCTGGGCCTGCTGGGTACCCGTTTGAGCCGCTCCTGATGTCTCTGAAGTAGGAAGCATAGCCTGTGGATGCCGCGTCCAGGTAGAAGTTTTTGTTATTCGCAGAAAGTCCAAGGGCTTCTATTGCTGCCCATTGCGGAGCCCCTACGCTAGTGCCGCCCACGTCCCACCAGCCCGACGAGCCTTGGTAGGGCGTGCTGTCATACACGTAGACTCCAGTGTTCGGGTCTGCGTCGTAAGAGACATCGGGCACTGCTCGTGTCCCGTATGCGAGGCCATAGGTTGTTTGATATGCTGGCGGGGATTCGTACGCGCTTAAGCCTCCTCCGCTTCCGCTCCATGCTGTCTCCGAAGTCACTGCTCCGCTTGAGTTAAGATTGAGTGTCGTTCCCCCTACGCCTACTACGTTTGGCGAACTTGATGGCCAAATGACGCCTGCTCCGCTGTCTCCACTGGATGCGAAGAAGGTGATTCCAGTTGTATTAAAGTAGGAGTCGTACGAGGATTCCGTGGAGAATTCGCTTCCACCCCAGCTCATCGAGGCTGCTTTAACACCTGGGTAGCTCGTTGCGTAGCTTACGGCGGCCAGAAGATCAGTCAGGCTATTGGACGTGGCTTCCACGAGCAGTATCGTTGCATTCTGGGCTATGGCGTGAGCCCACTCAACATCGAGCGATATCTCAAGCGCCCAGCCGCTGTCCACGCTGATTGTGCTGGACATCTTGTGCTCGACGAAATTAGCCGTAGGCAGGCCGAAGTAGCTGCTAAATGTGGCCAAGTCGGCCGCGACAGTTGGGTCATCATATGCGTCAACGATTGCTATCGTGTTTCCAGCGCCGCCTGAAGTCGAAAAGAGATTGTATGCGCCAATGATTTGGCTCGGAGAAAGCGGATCTGGCCCCCAAAGCGATGCCGGCCGACCGTAAAAGAACGTGCGTGCTCTCCAGTTACTCTCTGGCTTTGTTGCCCCTGCCGTTGATACGGCGATGGGAAAGCTGATGACAAGGACGAGTGCTGCCATGGCGATTATGGTGGCTCTGTTTTTACCTGTTTTGACCAAAATCTTTACTCTCCTATAGGTTAAAATTGATAAATATCTACTTTAACCTATTTATTAAGTTTATCCATGAATGATTGTTAACTCTTCGGGTTTTTCATGGTAAAGTTTTGTCCATGTTAACCAAAGGGCTTTTCTTGAACGAACCGTACAGACCCTCACGAAAGCAGTCAGCATCAACAAGATGGCGCAGGATGGAGATTTAGTAGGATTTTGGTAGGCCTAGAACGTGTTCGCCTATGAAGGAGAGGGCCATCTGATGTGTTACGGGTGCTAGTCTGGTTAGGTTCACTTCTCTCCACCAGCGTTCTACGTCATAGTCAACTGCGTAACCGTAGCCGCCGAAAGTCTGCATGGCATGGTATACTGCTTGGATGCCTGCTTCTACGGCGACAACTTTGGCCATGTTTGCCTCGGCGCCGCAGGGTTGTCCTCGGTCGTAGAGCGACGCTGCTTTGTAATTGAGCAGTTTGGCGGCCTCAATCTTGGCCTTTGCTTCTGCGAGAGGAAATTGCAACGCTTGGTAGGAGCCTATCGGAGCCCCGAAAACCTTCCTTTGCTTGGCGTGTTCAACTGCTTTTTTTATCGCCAGGAGGCCTAGTCCTGCAGCAGCTGCTGAGAAGGACATTCTTTCAGGGTTCAGCGTGTCCAGAACTAGGTACCAGCCCTTGTCTTTCTCGCCCAGCAGGTTTTCGCTAGGGATTTTGAGGTCCGTGATGTAGACGTCGCAGGTTTTTGAGTAGTTGATTCCGTGTTTCTCTATGGGAGTTACTTCCACCGCTTTGTTTGGCAGATCCACGAGAAACAGGCTCAATCCCAGGGTTCTTTTTTCTGCCTTTTCCAGGGGAGTTGTTCTTGTAACAAGCAACATTCCTTGTGCCCTGTCTGCTCCTGAAATGAGGGTTTTTCTTCCGTTCACAACGTATTCGTCTCCAGTCTCCACGGCTGCTGTCTGGATGTTCAGAGTGTTGCTTCCCGCGTCTGGCTCCGTCAAACCCAAACAGAACTCCATGCCTTTGCAGATTTTGGGCAGATAAGTGTCTTTCTGAAGTTCGTTTCCATGTTTCAACACGGATAAGCCTCCGAAAACAGAGGTTAAACACAAGAACCATTCTCCGGCTAAGCCGCAGCTTTCCGAGGTCAGAGTCTCCATCGCCAAAATCATCTCGAACATGCCCATTCCGCCTCCGCCGTACTTTTCAGGTATGACGAGACCGACAAATCCCGCCTCAACCAGGGCTTTCCAGAAATCTTCGGGGAACTCGTGATTCTTGTCTTTGTTCCTCCAATACTCGGGGTCGAAATCTTTCGCAACTTCCGAAGCTGCTTTGACCACCATTTTCTGCTCAGCTGTCAACTCAAAATCCAAAAAAGTCCACCCGATCGATTCTTAGACGAAAGCGTGTATATAAAACTGGTTCTTACGGACCACGCAAATGCTTGTTGGGAGTGCTGGTATGGCTGCCGTGGGACGCTTGTTTGGGGCTAGACAGTTTTGGAAGGTGCGGTTTTCGTTTCTTGTGGAAGCTTGGGCTTCTGTCTCGTTACCTGTTCAACTATTTTCCAAAATTCTTCTTCTGTCAAGCCTTTTCTGAGGTCCTTCGTGAGCTTCTTTATCTGGTAGAAGGTCATCTGGGCTTCGCCCTTGTCCAAGCTTTCGTGCGCTCCCCTGATCCTTCTAACGATTTCTTCTATCTGCATGGGTGTCGCCTTGATTTCTGCTTGTGCCAACCGGTTCGCAACTAGGGTTCTGCCAGCTTGTCTGCCGAGGTAAAACAGGGTCTCTCTGCCGATGATTTCCGGCGGAAACGGTTCAATCGTCATAGGGTCCGCAAGAACATCCTTGACGTATTCGTCTTCCTCGTATGCAAAAGCGTTCTCTCCTATTAGCGGCTTGTGAAACTGGATGGGCAGGGCGAAAGCCTTCTCGGCAAGTTGCGAGAGCCTGTACAGTTTGTCGAGATCCACGCCGGTGTCCACGTCGTAGAGCAGTTCTAGGGCAGTGCAAACCTCTTCCAACGGCGAGCATCCTGCCCTTTCACCGTACCCGGCAACGCATGTGTGAACGTAGGCCACGCCCTCTTCGACAGCAGCGAGACTATTCGCCGTTGCCAAGCCGAAGTCATTGTGACAGTGAACCGATAAAGGAACGGTTTTTTTGAGCGACTCCGATAAACCGTCTCTAACGTGTGAAATGAGATAACGCATTGACAGCGGCCTCAGGAACCCCACTGAGTCCGCCAAGACTAGTCGGTCTGCTCCGGCTTTCGCCGCCGCCTCGAAAATCTGTAGAATCTCTGGCAAGGGCGTTCTTGAACCATCTTCCAGGACAAAGTCCACCTTCACACCGTGTTTTTTTGCGTACTCAATACACTCAACGGTTCTTTTCAGTACCTGTTCCTTGGTCATTTTCAGTCTGTGCGTTAGGTTCAGTCCGTTGAACGCCGTGAAAATCGGAATCTCTCGTATGCCGCATTCAAGGCAGATATCTATGTCGCTTTTCAAGATGCGTGCTGAGGCGGCAAGGCTGGCCTGCTGAAACCCCTCATTTGCAATTTTCTTAACCGTGCTCTTCTCTTCATCTGACAGTGCGGGAAAACCAACCGTTATTATGCTTACACCCGTCTCGTCCATCATCTTGGCAAGCTTGACTTTTTCGACGTAGGTTAGAAAAACAGCCGGGGACAGAACTCCTTCCCTCAGGGTTTCATCCCAAATAAAAACTCTGTCAGGAAGCTTAGGAGGCAGGTTCTTCCTAAGATGATTGTAATTCGCAATCAGCCCCTGAGCCTCAAGCTTCTTGAATATAGTCTTTCTCATCAAACACACGTTCCAACAAGCGAGGCACACTCCTATTCTAACAGTCAATAATATAAGACTTAACATAATCCCATACGAGCGCGCAAACCTGTTTCCAAACCGCGCTGGCCGGATTGAGAGAACCGGTGGGCAGCTAGTACGTTTTTCTCCTAAATCATATTTGGATCATATCGTATACCAGGGGGAGGGGCCGTCAGCACACACATTAGCCCTCTCCCGTCAATCAACAGAATTCAAATCACCCATGCACGCCTCATTGGAAATCGTTGATAAAGTTAAACGCATACACCGAAGCCTCCTCGTAAAGTCAAATAAGCATAAGTGTTGCAGAGGAAGATACGTTATCGGAGTGGATCCCATGTCTGGAACTGAAACACTGCTTCCGTATCTCAAGGAAAAAAAGGAAAGCGCCGATGAGCAGCCTACGATTATCGTGGA
The DNA here is from genome assembly GCA_050010755.1 of Bathyarchaeia archaeon. GTDB lineage: Archaea > Thermoproteota > Bathyarchaeia > Bathyarchaeales > Bathycorpusculaceae > JBEKCD01. The sequence continues at coordinate 27,768 of JBEKKK010000004.1, read as the reverse complement.
CTGTCGCGAGGCTAACACGGCGGCAAAAATCGTCAAAGGACTTAAGGAGCGGGGGGCTCACATTAGAATTGAAACACTGGAAAAAGGCGACTACGTTCTATCAGATCAGTGCGCGGTTGAAAGAAAAACTGTCCATGACTTCATCTACACGCTCACTAGGCGTTTTCTCTTCGAGCAAGTGTTCAAGCTCAAAGAGGCCTATCCTCAGTCCCTCATCCTGTTGGAAGGATACTTGCCCGTGATCTACAAGTATAGCCGAATCCAACCCGCATCCGTCTGGGGAGCATTGTTCAACCTCGCAAGAAACGGAGTGTCAATCATAAACACCACTTCGTACAAGGAAACAGTCGACTTCCTATACGTTGCCGCACGCCAAGAGCAGATAGTCGAGAAAAGGGCTCCTACGGTTCACCCTTACAAAAGAGTCGATTCGACCACAGATGCCCAAATCTATCTCATAGCCAGCCTACCCAACGTCGGAAGAGAAAAGGCATTGGCCATACTCAAATCCTACCAGACGCCGCTGAACGCGCTCATAAACGTGGACGATTGGCCCGAAACGGTCCATGGACTTGGACCGAAGATAAGCAGCAAGGTTAAAGACGTCCTCAACACACCATTCTCGGAGTGAATCTGCTTGGATGTACAAGTCACGCCCACAAACAAAGTTAACATTCTAGGCTTGGACTGCCGGTCAGTTGAGAACATTGCTTGGTGCGCCGCAACATATGGAGTCAGCAGACTCTATTGGATAAACGGATACCTGCTGTGTCTAGAAGTCTACGACAAATCCTTTGAGCACGAGCTGAAGAACAAAGAGTTTCCCATAAGTCAAGTGTGCTACCAAAAGTTTGCAAGATATGAGAAACTCTACGAAATCGACAAGAGTTTCCAGATACCAGTCGTGAACGTCTCCGACATGAGACTTTTTCAAGGCATACTCAAAGCAATCTTGGACAATGAAAAACCGGATCAGGCACATGCCAAAACCAGAGAATGCTAGACCCGTTTCTGCCCCTTTCTAACACTGTCACGCCCAAGCTCGAACGCTCTAACGTTAACTTCCACATGTTTTTTCGGGACAAGCTCCCGCAAAACCTCTACCAAACTCTCGGCGCTGACGGGAAACCCTTCTGCAGCAGCCAAAGCTCCCAACATCACGCTGTTCTGGGCCAACCTGCTTCCAGCCTTGCGAGCTAGTGCAGCCGCCTCGACCACGATTAATCTGTTTGTGAACATGTGAATCTTCGCCACTACCTCTTCGTCGGTGGGGTATGCCGTGCCTTTGGTCGCAAGCTCTACAGGTGGGATTCGCTGGGTATTCATAATTACTGTCGTTTTCTGCGACGCAGTCTTCAAATTACGTATTGTTTCTAGAGGCTCAAACCCGACGAGTACGTCCGCTTGGCCTTCCAAGACTGTCGATGCGTAGACACCTTCGCCTATTCTCACGTTTGAGACTACGGCTCCTCCACGCTGGGCCATGCCGTGGATTTCGCTAACCCGAACGTTCAGCCCCTCCTTGACCGCAGCTGAGCCTATGATCTCCGCAGCCAGCAACGTGCCTTGTCCACCTACTCCGGCCAGAACAATGTTGAACTCTTTCATTCTGCGCAACCACCTTCTATGGCATTGAACGGACAAATAGAAACGCACAGTCCACAGGCAGAGCAAGAGGTCTCGTCTATCCTAACCGTACCATTTTCCGCTGTTATAGCCGGGCAGCCTAGTAGTTTGATGCAGGCCATGCAGTTTGTGCACTTCTCAGAAATTCTGGAAGGCGTGATCTCGACACCTTTATGCCTCTTCTCTCGCGCGTCCATCAACGTGCAGGGAGCTCGGAAAACCAGGAGCGCAGGCCCTAGTTGCTGCAAGGCTTCCTTCAGCACCGTCTCGGCTTCCTTCGTCTTGAATGGGTTGACGACTCTGACGTATTTGACGCCGCATCCTTCCGCGACTTTTTCGATGAGAATCCTCTCGGTACGAGCTTGCATGCCAGTAGTGCCTGTTCCGGGGTGCGGCTGGTGTCCCGTCATCGCTGTGGCAAGGTTGTCCAGCACAATTACCACCATTTTGCTGTTGTTGTAAACGGCGTTGATGAGTGCAGGAATTCCTGCATGGAAGAAGGTCGAGTCTCCAATCGTGGCGATGGTATTCCTGCCTGTCACTCTGCTTATTCCTTGGCCGAGGCCTATGCTTGCTCCCATGCAAATCATGATGTCGCCGACTCCAAACGGCGGAGCGATTCCCAAGGCGTAACAGCCTATGTCATCGGGGTACACCGCCATGTCCCCTCCCACCTTTTTTATAACGTAGAAGGATGCCCTGTGCGGACAACCAGCGCAGAGTATCGGAGGCCTGGATGGTAAATCCTTGACCACGCGGCCGTACGTCTCTTCGATACTCCCAAAATCCATCGGAAGTTTTTTGTCGGTTATCTTCGAAAGGCCGTTTACAACCAAGCGAGTCGTGAGCTCTCCCTCTCTTGGAAAGTATTGCCCGTTCATCTTTCCAAATATGACAGTGTTCGGAGCGCAGTCTTTGGCTATTGCTTTAATCTGCATCTCCAAGTAGGGTTCAAGTTCCTCCACGACAACTACCCTATTGTGACTCTTCAAGAAAGCTGCAATCATCTTCTCTGGAAGCGGATGAGTCATGCCCAGTTTCAGAATACCCGCATCCAAGCCGAGCAGAGTTGCCGCCTCGACCGCGCAGTTGAAGGCTGAGCTTGACGAGATTATGCCGATTTCTGCTCCATTTCGTACAACCATGTTGAAAGGTGACTCTTCGCTGATTTCTTTGGCTCTTGCCGCCTGCCTCAAAAGAACTTCATGCTTGGGTCTGGAGTTAGCGGGCACCATCACCAAGCGTTTCAAGTCTCTTACAAAATCGCCTTTCAAGTTTGGTTTTCTCAATTTCCCGTAAATGACGGGTCCGCGCGTGTGGCTCACACGAGTTGTCGTTCTCAAGAACACAGGCAACTCTAGTTTCTCGGAGATATCGACAGCGTAAACCGTCATTTCCTTCGCCTCTTGAGCATCAGAAGGCTCCAAGCAGGGCAGGTTTGCGAGCAGAGCGTAGAAGCGATTATCTTGCTCGTTCTGCGAGCTGTAACATTCTGGATCGTCCGCAGTGACGATTACGTAGCCTCCTGTTACACCCGTGTAGGCCAACGTCATAACCATGTCAGCGGCCACGTTGAGTCCGACGTGCTTCATAGCCGTGAGGGCTCTTACTCCACAGTTCGCGGCGCCCGCTGCAACTTCAACCGCGACCATTTCGTTGACCGAGTATTCCATGTACAACCCGACTTTAGAAGCGATTTCTGAAATGGAATCGCCTATCTCAGAAGCAGGCGTCCCCGGATAGGTCGTTACCACGCTCACGCCTGCTTCCAGAATTCCGCGTGCGATGGCTTCGTTGCCCAGCAGGAGAGCTCGTTTTCCCAAGGCGTCCTGTAGCAAAATTTTCGTGTCAGGCAAAGAATATCACCAATTTAATTGAAGATTGTGTCAGTCTTCGGGTTTTACATATAGGTTTTGGTTGGAAACACGCAAAGGCCATTGGAAAAAAGGACACCGAAAGCATTATAAAACGTGCCCAAGATATCAGCAACCTCACGAGGTTTCAATCATGTCTATAAAACTATCCACCGGTGAAGAAATTCCGATAGAGATGCACAAGGCAAGAATGGTGCAGAAAATCCAGCTGGTTCCGATTGACGAGCGGCTCAAGGCGATAGAAGAAGCTGGCTACAACACGTTCCTGCTGAAGACGAAAGACATATTTCTTGACATGCTCACGGACAGCGGCGTCAACGCCATGAGTGACAATCAATTCGCTGGCTTTTTGAAAGCGGATGACGCTTACGCGGGAAGCATGACTTTCTACGAGTTCGCGAAAGCAGTGGAAGACGTGCTAGGCTATAAGCACGTCATGAACGTTCACCAGGGCAGGGCGGCGGAGCACTTGCTGGCAAAGGTCTTCGCCAAACCCGGCGGAGTTGTTCCCACGAACTATCATTTTACAACGACGAAGGCCCACATTGAACTTCAGGGTATGCAGGTTTTGGAAATCTACTATGACGACGCGTTGAAGACTGAAAGCACGAACCCGTTCAAAGGCAATATGGACCCGAACAAGCTGAAGAACGTCATCCAGAAGTATGGCAAGGACAAGATTGGCTTCGTGCGCATGGAAGCCACGACAAACCTCATCGGTGGTCAACCTTTCTCCATGAAAAACCTGAAGGAGATAAGGCAAATTTGCACGGAGAACGGACTCCTCCTCGTCATAGATGGAAGCCTGATTTGCGAAAACGCCTACCTGATAAGACAACGGGAAAAGGGGTACGAAAACAAGACGGTGGCCGAGATAGTCAAGGAAATGTGCAGCGTGGCAGACATTTACTACATGAGCGGAAGAAAGAACACGTGCGTCAGAGGCGGCTGCCTAGCCACAAACAACCTGAAACTCTTCGAAATGATACAACCTTGGCTACCCGTTTACGAAGGCTTCTTCACCTACGGCGGAATGTCCATGAGAGAAATCGGCGCCATGTCCGTCGGAATGCGAGAAATGGTGGACCCCGACGTTGCAGGCTGCTCCATAGAACAAATCAAGTACTTCGTCAACAAACTCGTCAAAGCAGGCATCCCAGTTGTGACGCCGCCAGGCGGACTTGCCTGCCACCTTGACGCACAAAAGTTCCTGCCACAAATTCCGCAGTCCCAGTACCCTGCCGGCGCACTGGCCGCAGCACTATACGTATCTTCCGGAATCAGGAGCATGGAACGGGGCACGATATCGATGGACAGGGACAAAGAAGGAAAAGAGGTCTTCGCAGATATCGAACTGACAAGGTTAGCCCTTCCTCGAAGAGTTTACTCCATATCTCACGTTGAGTACGCGATTGACAGAATAAAATGGCTCTACAAGCACAGAGACCTCGTCAAGGGACTAAGATTTGTGTCCGAACCGCCAGTCCTGAGATTCTTCCTCGGAAAACTCAAAGCATTAGACGATTGGGGATTATACCTGAAGGAAGCCTTCAAGAAAGAGATAGGCAACGCCTAAGCCTCTTCCTTTTTCTAGGAGACAATCGCAATCAGTGCGAACTTAATGAGGCAAGTCAAAGAAAGCCAGTAGTCGCGTCGGCCAATTGGATCTCAAGTAATATTTCGGGCCACTTCATGAAACCTTAATGCAATTCTGGCTGGGGCCATTTCTTGTTTGGGTTACTTTTTTGTTAGACTTTTGTCGACGCTTCTAAACCAGTTTTGAGTTCTTAAGCTGTTCCAGGATGCTTTCGACTGCCACTTCCGGTGGCATGTCGAGTCGATCGCACTTGAATACGGTGAATGGAATCTTCTTGTTTTTGTAGTATTGCAGGACGGGTTCCGTCTGTTTCTCGTAGACTGCAATGCGGTCTTTTATGACATCCGGTTTGTCGTCAGATCGTTGGTAGAGTCGTCCCCCGCACTTATCGCACACACCTTCCACTCTGGGTTTCAGGAAGCGTACGTTGTACACTTCTCCGCAGTTCTTGCATATTCTGCGGCTGGACAGCCTTTCGACTATTATCTTTTCGGGCACGGTTAGCAGGATGACAGCGTCTATTTTTGCGAATTTTTCCAGAGCTTCAGCCTGTTCAATCGTCCGAGGATAGCCATCCAGAATAAAGCCTTTCTTGCCTGTTGATTTCGCTAGGCGCTGCTTCAGAACTTCCGTCACAACTTCACTTGGCCCCAGCAGGCCTTTCTCCACAAATCCTTTCACTTTTCGGCCCAGCGGCGTGTCTTCCTTCATTATCTCACGCAGCAGGTCTCCAGTGGCAATTACGTCAACATCCAACTTCGCTTGGAGACGAGAGGCATACGTGCCCTTGCCTGAACCGGGCGGACCGAAGATTATGAACCTCATCAATCTACTCACACCCTTCATTCGTCAACTGCTGACAGTTGAGACACGCCTTTCGAGGCACCTGCATATATCACTTTTCAGCAGAATTTGGTGAATACATCTTAAATTCGAGGCCAACGCTGCTAATAGAATAGCCTACGTTCCAACGGAAATAATCAGTCTCTTGTTGCTTCTCAAAACTGCAAATCCGTAATTCAAGAAGGCCTTGGTTCGATCTAGTGGAAAGTTTCTATTTGCCCTTGAAAACTGGTTTTCTCTTTTCGGTGAAGGCTGAGACGCCCTCCTTTAGATCTTCTGTTGACGCGACAACGCCAAAACCTTCCCGTTCCAACGCCAGTGCTGAGTCTAAGCTTATGTCGGCACCCTTGTTGATCAAGGCCTTGGCGACTCTCACCGCCACTGGAGCTTTGGACACGAGGTCTAAGGCAAACTGTCTGACTGTTTCTTTGAACTTGTCCTGAGGAACTGCCATGTTTATTATGCCGAGTTGTTCTGCCGTTTTTGCGTCAATCATTCTGCCCGTGAAAACGAGTTCTTTTGCCTTTGTACGGCCGATCAAGCGTGTGAGCCTCTGGGTTCCGCCCCAGCCTGGAATTAGACCTATGTTGATTTCTGTTTGTCCCATCCGAGCATTTTCTGAGGCTATACGAAGGTCGCACGACATGGCTACTTCCAAGCCTCCACCCAGAGCGTAGCCGTTCAATGCCGCAATGACGGGTTTTTCAAGGTTTTCAAGGGCTAAACAGAGTTTTTCTCCCATCAGTGAAAGTTCTCGCGCCTTGAGAACCGTCATGCCGATCATGGACTTTATGTCTGCACCAGCTGAAAACGCTTTTTCGCCAGCTCCGGTTAGCACCACAACACGCACGTTTTCGTCGTTCATTACATCTTGAAGCGCCTGCAAAATTTCATCCACGACCTCTCTGCTGAAAGCGTTCAGTGCCTCAGGACGGTTAAGGGTAATTGTGGCGATCCCCTCGCTTTTTTCGTATATTATGTATTTGAATTCCATCGTGGTTTGCCTTCTCCTATTTTTGTGTCCAGTCGTAGAAGCCCTTGCCCGTTTTTCTTCCGAGCAACTGCGCTTTTGCCATTTGTTTAAGTCCGTTGGATGGGTGGAACTTGGGATCAAGTTCTCGGGTAAGAACATCGGCGATCGCCAAGGTCGTGTCTGAGCCTATGTAGTCGAGCAGCATTAGTGGGCCCATGGGCCAGTTAAGCCCGAGCTTTATGGCCTTGTCTATGTCGTCCCTGTCCGCAATGCCTTCCCAGTAAATTGCCACGGCCTCGTTGAGTGCTGGGATGAGTATTCGGTTCACTATGAAGCCTGGACAATCCTTTTTCACGAGGACGGTTTCCTTCTCCATCTTGTGCGATACGTCCAAGACTGTTTGGATGGTTTCGTCTGAAGTTCTGGCTCCCCTGATGACTTCTATGAGTTTCATGAGTTGGGGAGGGTTGAAGAAGTGCATTCCGCAAACTTTTTCGGGCCGTTTCGTGGCGGAGGCTATTTCGGTTATGCTAACAGAAGACGTATTGGAAGCGATTATAGCGTGGGCCGGAGCCGAGCTATCCACCTCTCGAGCCATCGTTTTCTTCAGCTCCACGTTCTCGGGCACGGCTTCGATTATGAGATCAGCATCGCAAACCGCTTGTTCCAAGTCCAGCATCGGATGAATTCTGCTCAGAACGGCGTTCATTTCCTCCTCGGAGAGCTGCCCTCTCTTGACAAACCGCTGAAGACTATCTCGAATCATGCCCATGCCTCCGTCGATGAACCTCTGTTCGATGTCTCTGAGGTTCACTTCATACTTGCCCGTTTGGGCGGCCACCTGGGCAATGCCATGCCCCATTAGGCCCGCCCCCAGTACTGCAATTTTCTTGATTTCGGTCAAGAGCATCCCCCTCATCTTAAAACGAAGAAATAGTTTGCCCTCTATTGCGTTAAAAGGTTTTCCAGAAGGATACTGGACTAGCACGTTGACAAACAGGCCCGCCGATACTCTGCTGAGACCATGTTGGTGTTTCGAACCGCCGGGTCAAGGAGTAGATAAAGTTCACTCTTGCAGGATACTGTTAAGTCTGTTGTGGTAGGCGATTCTGGTAACTTCATAGGCGATGGGGAACGCTGTTAATTTTCGGGTGACAGAAACGCCCTTGGTTCGGGTTCGTGTTAACAGTCGCGTGATAAAGTTTTAGGAAATGCTTTCTAACCATTCTTTAAAGTGCTTAGAAACTATTTCCCATAGTTTGTCAATATCTTCTTTTGTTGTATCTTCGAAATTGCCTATCCTATGTTCCCATGCCCTTGTCTTCGCGTCGATCTTAACTAAAGAATGACTAACTCGAACATTTTGCTTCTTTAGCTCCGAAAGTATCCTTTTTTCCTTTTCTTGAATTGTTGAAGGCATCATATTTCATCCTCTTTTGTGAGTGGTTCAATCTTCGATATAAGTTCACTTGATGAGGCGCGCTGAGAAAGAGGCAAGAATGTTTAATCATGCATGGATGAAGAAGAAAAACATGATGTTAGCGCACGCCGGTGAATAGACTTTTAGGCGAACGCTCTCTCTCTTAACACCTAATATAGGACGATGAACTGAACTTTTAAGTCCTTAGCTGAACCACTGTATGCACCATCGCCTTCGTAGTTACCTCCATACAAGAGTTCGTAATAAACTAAGGCCTTGAGGGTCATTTTTGGGGCTACTCCGCTCAGTCCCAGAGACTCAGAGTACGGAACGTAGAACAGATACCAGAATGTCACTTCTTTTCCTGGGGGCAGGTAAATTCCGCCGCCGCTGTTGTCAGGGTACGCTTGGCTTGGAAACACTCCCACGGGAAAGGAAACGTTCCACACAAAATTAGTGTTTCCGATTATTGAACTGCCATTCTGCATGAAGACCCACGCTGGAGAGACGGAGGCGTTGCCTGAACCTACGTTCGCTACGGTAACATTAACGAACATAAAGACCGCTGTTGGAGTAACAGGAAGACTGGGAAACCAATCAATATCCTCTGCTTCTTCAAAATGATAATTGTTAACCGTGATGGATAGTCTCCCATCTGAAACGGTCTTGTTGCCCACTACCGCAGTGTAGCCCGACTCAATAACTATCCCATCTATTGAACTTGGAGACGTGTTCCTCGTATTAGTGTAGACTAAGTAAGCTATTATTGTCATGACAATGAGGGCAATGACCAAGACGACGACCAAAATTCGTCGGGTTGTGAACTTGCCACGCAGATGGTCTCTAATTAGGTGGCGTTCTTGTTGACTGCTGTTTGCACTGTTACCAGTTTCGGCAAAATGGTTGTACCGAGACCCTCGGTTTCGCATCAGCATCCAAGTCTAGTTGAACTGTGAGGCTGATAAGGGTTATGTGTTAGCGCACGCGCTGACTCATAAATCTTAGAGTTCGTTAAGTTTCTGTTTGATTTTTTCCTTGATTTGTAATCTAAAGGAAAGAGTCATGTTATTCACGTTCCAATTGACTTTATCCTCTGGTTTCAACTGTTCAGCGCGCGCTACTCTTGCAGTGTCTTCTTCGAAACAAATAAGCCTAAAGATGCTCACAACGCAGCAAGAAGACTTATTTCACCACTAATACTGGACAGCGCACGTGGTGTATCACTCCGTCGGTTACGCTTCCCAATAGCAGTTCTCTCATGTGGCTCACACCCCGAGCGCCTATCACGATCAGGTCAAAATTGCCTTGGTTCGCCAACCCGACGATTTCTTCAACAGCATGCCCTTCCACAAGTACTTTTTCGACTTCAACCCCCGAGGCCATGATTCTTTGTTCTCCGTCGGTCAGAATTTTGTTTCCAAGCTTCATCGCGGCTTCAATCATAGCGGAAACCTCTGCGCCCGTTATGATCGGAATGCTTAAGGAACCCCCTGTAGATGGTTCTGGCATTATGACAGGTTGCACGGAATAGACGTGCATCAGCGTTAGTTTCCCAGAGAATTTTTTCGCTATCAAAGCCGCCTCTTCCAGCGCTTTCCAAGAATGTTCAGACCCATCTAAGGGAACCAATATCTTGTCGAACAACGGGGTATCTCCTATCCGCATATTACCGCCTGCAAGCATATAACGCTTGAAGAAATATTCAAAGAGACAAGCAAAAGTCGCTGAGCCTCGAAACTTTTTGCCAAGTCTACGAGTATGAAAAGAGTTTGCTTCTTTTGGTTGGCAAATGGCGAGACTAGTGGAAAATGCTTAAGTGTGTTTGAATACTATTTTCTTGGGAAAATTCATGGAATCTGAACACGGCAATATTCAGTTTTTCAACAGTCTGACACGTGAGAAGGAAAAGTTTGTTCCTATCGAAAATGGAAAGGTCAAGATGTACACGTGTGGGCTTACGGTGTATGATTACGGGCACATTGGAAATTATCGAGCGTTCATCTTTGAAGACCTGTTGAGAAGATGGCTTGAGTATCGTGGCTTCAAGGTCACTCAGGTCATGAACGTGACAGACGTGGACGACAGGGCGATCAAGGCTGCTAGCAAAAGCGGAGCGCCGCTTAAAGAATACACGGAACGTTACACGAAGGCTTTCTTTGAAGATATCGGAACGTTGAAGATTGAAAAGGCAGAGTTTTACCCGAAGGCAACTGAAAACGTGCCAGAGATGGTGGCCCTCATTACAAAACTGATGGAAAAGGGCTATGCATACAAGGGCGATGATGGCTCGATATACTATGAGATTTCCAAGTTTAAAGACTACGGGAAACTTGCAAATATAAAGGTCGAGAACTTAAAGCCGAGTGCAAGAGTGAAGGTTGACGAGTACGCCAAGGAGCAGGCCCAAGATTTTGCCTTGTGGAAGGCATGGACTGAAGAAGACGGGGATGTTTTCTGGGAGACGCCCCTTGGCAAGGGACGACCAGGCTGGCACATCGAGTGCTCCGCTATGGCGATGAAATACCTGGGCCAAACATTGGACATTCACTGCGGAGGTGTCGACAACCTATTCCCACATCACGAAAACGAGATTGCTCAAAGCGAGTCCGCTACAGGCAAAAAATTCGTGAACTATTGGCTTCACAACGAACACTTGCTCATTGAAGGCAAAAAAATGGCGAAAAGCCTGGGCAACTTCTACACAGTGCGAGACTTGACCGCCAAGGGCTACGATCCCAAGGCCATAAGATACCTCCTGCTCGCAACGCATTACAGGCAGCAAGTCAACTTCACGTTCGAAGGTCTGGAAGGTGCCAAAAAAACTCTGGACAGACTAACAAACTTCGCGCACCGTCTCCTCGAGGCTGACGGCAAAAGCAACGGAAATCAAATTGGGCAGCTGATGAGCAGGGTGAGGGTTGGTTTTGAAGCGGCAATGGACGATGATCTGAGCATCAGTGAAGCTTTGGCCTCGCTCTTCGACTTCGTCCGAGACGTCAACATCCTACTCGATGAGAACTCTTTGAGCAAAGACGAGGCACAAGAAGTCTACCATCTAATGGTTAAGTTTGACAAGGTTCTCGGCGTCGTGGGCGAAATCAAGAGTGAACAAGAATTGCCGAAAGACGCTGAAGAGCTCATTCTGAAAAGGGAAGAAGCAAGAAAGGCGAAGGACTGGAAAACTGCTGACGCAATTAGGCAACAGCTTAAAGGCATGGGCATATTGGTCGAGGATACTCCTCAAGGCGTCAAATGGAGAGATGAAAAACACCAAACTGGTTCAAGGCAAATCGGAAAAGCATAGCTCCTGAGGAAAACTGAAAAATGGCAGATATGGATTGGCCTGAGCGACTCCTGTTCAGAATGTTGCGATTGGCTCGAGCAGCACACCTCGATAGAATAATACTCTTCAGGGGGCCGGCGCGTCCATTCTCCGAGTACTTCATAGGCTTCGATAAGGTCGAGGCTGTGAAGAGACTCTTCGGAGAAAAAACCGAGAAAGTGCTTCGAAACCTCAAAGTTCAGTTAATGTGGGCAGGAGGATACATGGGAGTGAACGCCTTAAACGGCCATCTCATGGTTAACTCCAAATATCTAAACAAAGGGGACAGAATCGACGTTTACCTCGACATCATCCACGAGCTTGTCCACGTGAAACAGTTTATGGAAGGGAAGGAGCTATTTGACAGCCACTACAGTTACACTGAGAGACCCACCGAAGTTGAAGCTTATGATTACGCCGTTCAAGAAGCGAGAAGACTGGGACTGAAGGACCAAAGAATTTGCCAGTACCTCAAGACTGAGTGGATGAGCGACGCAGCCTTCAAACGATTAGCAAAGACTCTGGGCGTAAACTGCGGAAGCTGAACTCAGAGAAATCGGTTTTCCCCCGTCGATTCAGCGCAAAACACCTATCATTCCAGAGTGGGCTTTGGAGGCTGAACATCAGAAACTGCTCTCCCATGGAGGTTCCAATTCATGGTGACATATTTTTGCTCGCAGAGTTTTTCTGCAAGCTCACGCTCATGAGACGTCAGTTCACCGCTTACAATTTCAACCCCTAACGCTTGGGCAAAGCCCTTTCTAAGGGCACCGACCAATTCCGCCCGCGAAGGCTTTCTTCCAAGTTCATCATACAACGAGGTAATTCTGCGTTTTGCGACGCTCACAACTTGCATACAACTATCTGCCCACGGAACGCGAAGGTACGTGAACATTTTTTCCAAGTTGACGTTTGCAAGGATTGTTCCGTGCTGCAAAACAACTCCGCGCCTATGACACTGAGCGCTTCCAGAGATTTTTCTCCCCTTAACCGTCAGGTTTGGACAGGCCCTCTCGTTGCCCTCATTGAAGTCTGCAGTCACACCCAAAATGCTCAGCGCTCTAGTTAGACCTGCGTAGATTCTTTCATACACATCGGCTATGTCCCCTGCTCTCAAGTCCTCAGTACTCGCGACTAAGCTGTAGGTAATTTCATCTTCAGCATCGTGATACACAGTGCCTCCTCCTGTGATCCGTCTCACAACGTCGACGCCGCGCTGCTTGCAGTTTTCCAATTGCACCTCATTTTCGACCTTTTGAAATTTCCCAATTGAAACGGCGGAGGGCTTCCAACTGAAAAATCTCAACGTATCTGCAACGCGGCCTTCAATTCTTGCAGTCAGAATGGCTTCGTCAATAGCCATGTTCATGAACGCATCGTGGGTTTCAAGTTTCAACAATCGCCAAGTACTCAACGTGTAAACCTTCCAAGAAGGAAAAACCAGACTGCACTTAATTGCGTTTTGATTCCAGCGTATTCAAGCCTTAGAGACTATCATTTATGCTCACTCAAGTGAGTCACAGTCGTCAGCTTTTGGCTCAGCTCCATTAAACTGTGAATTACGGACTGCCCTGAATGTTTACCAGTTCTGTCGAGGTAAAAGGCCTCAATGCCGATCTCTCTAGGAACTTCAAAATCGAAACGCTCATCGTCACCCACGTGAATCATTTCCCTCGGCGTAATCTTGCAGATGCCGCACACCTTTTTGTAAATGTCAGGAGTTTTCTTTATTAGCCCAAAATCGGAGGTTACAGAAAAAATCTGCTCAAAATAAGGCCCAATCTTTGTGTTTTCAATCTCCAAATCGGCGAATTCCCGGCGGGCATTTGTTACTATTATCAGCCTTAATCCCATGCACTTAAGCTCGTTTAACACTTCAATCACTTCAGGGAAAATTCTTATTCTTTGTTTGAAAAAATCCAAAATCGTTCTAGGAGAAACGTCCAAACCAAATTTCCGAATCCAATAGCTCAGATCATACCACTCGAGCCTCTCCCTGCCGACTTTGCCATACTCACGCGTCACGAAGTCCTTGGCATCCTCAAAAGCAAGACCATGCTTGAGAGCATAAGATCGAGGAATTCCCTCCAACCACACGCAATCCACGAATGAAATGTCTGTGAGAGTTCCATCCAAATCAAAAGACGCTATTCTTATTTTTCCCAGTCCTCTTTTCCTCTGCTTTTGTTGTACAGAAAGATTTTGATTATTTTAGTGTTCTGGATTGATTATTGAGAAAAAAAAGGCGGAGCGCGGATCATAGAATTCAAAAATTGAAAACATGTTTCTAATCCGACTTTGAAGCCACACTTTTTGAGATTGAGGAATAACGAGCAACCGAGAAGGGCAAAAGAGGATCTGATTTCGTCTCGATGCCAACGTTTCGAAATGCACTTAAGTACGGGAAAGCTTCAAAGGCTTTATGCCAAAATGTAGCACGATCTCTATCTGTCAGGAGTTGCTGCAGACTATTTTCGAGGGCGCCAAGCACCTTTATCCTAGAGAAACCATTCTAGTGCTTCGCGGCAAAAAGGAAAAAGATGTGATCACGGTGACGGACCTCCTCGTTCCTCCGCTTGCCAAATACGGACGAGGCTTTGCCAACCTTCCGATCAGTATGCTGCCAATGGACTTCTCCATTGTGGGAACAGCACATTCTCACCCATCAGGAAACATAAACCCATCCAGCACCGATCTGAACCACTTTTATGGGCCCATACTCATGATTGTAGGATCTCCGTTTGCCGATGAAAAAAACGTCGCAGCCTACAATCGCAACGGAGAAAGACTAGCTGTACGGGTAACAGCGACTTAAAAGCACGCGAATTTGGGCATGCGCATCGAAAGAACAGTTTTTTCTTCATTAATGGATTGTCGAAAGGTTCAAAGACCTGAATCGAAGGGGAGGCAATTATTGGAGGCCAAAGCCAAGGCCGTTTTTTTCGAAAGCGTAAGCGACGACCTGTCTAGTTTGCATATTTCGCACAGCAGAAGACGTAAATGTGTAGGAAGAATTTTCAAGTGGAGGAGCCCGGCCTTTGCAGTCAAGGGTGGTCATGCTTGTTGATTTGGACTATTTCTTTGCCCAGTGCGAGGAGCTCAGAAATCCCTCCATTCGAGACAAGCCTGTTGTGGTCTGCGTTTATTCTGGACGGACCGAAGACAGTGGAGCTGTAAGCACGGCAAATTATGTCGCAAGGGCGTACGGAGTGAAGTCAGGAATACCTATTTTCCTTGCCAAGAAAAAACTGGAGAATACGAATGCAGTGTTCCTGCCTGTTGACTACGAGTTTTACGAAGAGATTTCTGGGAAAGTCATGAACATCCTGAAGAGCTTAGCGGACCATTTTGAACAGGTCGGCATAGACGAAGCGTATCTCGACGTTACTCAAAAGACAGGGGGAAGCTTTGAAGAGGGGCGAAAGCTGGCTGAAAGGGTAAGGAGCGAAGTGCTACGACAAGAGAGACTCACGTGTTCAATTGGGGTGGCACCCAACAAACTCGTCGCAAAAATCTCGGCCGATACAAAAAAACCCGACGGTCTAACGGTTGTCACGCCTGACCAAGTGACGGTCTTTCTAGGGCCTCTGCCCGTGAGCCGACTCATCGGTGTTGGAGCAAAGACCAGAGAGCGAATGCAAGTGCTGGGAATCAACACGATTTTTGATTTGTCAAGCTATGACATGCAAAAGCTTATAGCCTTTTTTGGCAAGACCCTGGCGACTTATTTCCATAATGCCTCCCTTGGAATCGACGATGAGCCTGTTGAAGAGAGGGGAGAAGCCACATCAATCAGCAGAATCGCCACCCTGAAACACGACTCCCGAGAGCTAAGCTTCATAGTGGAAAGAACGGACCAGTTGTGCGGCGAAATTCACGCCACAATCGCAAAAGACGGACTTGCATTCAAGACCGTTGGAATAATCGTAATCGCAACGGACATGAGCATCCACACGAGATCAAAAACATTCGAAAACCCCACGGACAATCTTGAAGCATTTAAAGAAGCTGTGAAGGAGTTGCTTGAGAGATTTCTCGATCAGACCGACTTTGAGGCCCGCAGAGTAGGAGTAAAAGTCGCGAGCTTTGTCAGGCAAGAGAAGAATCAAACACAGCTCACAAGCTTCATCAACGAAAACAAAGACTGACGCCGCGTTTGTCGGTGATGCAACACCTTTTTATTTTCAACGCAAACTCATTTTAGCTTGAACAAGCATGGCTTCACAAGGAAAGGAAAATCATCGCAACAATCTGCCGCCAGGTCAAGCTCCAATCAAGAAGCTCCTAAGATGGGGCATAGATCACCCTGGCATTGCACGAGCCAACCCTAAGATCGACCTGAACACGTACACCCTAACCGTAGATGGTGAAGTTGAAAAACCATTAAAGCTCAGCTGGAAAGAAATTGCTGAACTCCCGACCGTCCGGTCTACTAGTGATTTTCACTGTGTTGAAGGATGGAGCGTTCTCAACTGTGAATGGGAGGGCATCCGATTCGGAGGCTTAGCTAGTTTGGCTAAGCCTAAAGAAAGCGCGAGGTTTGCTACCTTTGAATGCGCGGATGGCTACACGACGTCGCTTTCACTTCCCGAGCTTTCAGGCGACGACATACTTTTGGCGATGAAGCTTGACGGAAAAACCTTGGAAGAAGGCTATGGATTCCCCCTACGACTTGTCGTTCCTGGCAAATACGCGTACAAGAGCGCTTTATGGGTGACGCGAATAAGATTCACTGAGAAGAAGGAAATGGGCTACTGGGAGAAAAGGGGATTCAGTGATTCGGCAGACGTCTGGAAGAGCGAACGGTATTATTAGTGAAACTAAATTGGTCCAAGACGCGGTCTTTCTAGTTTCCTTTCTGACCCAGCGCGCTATACACGTCAAGCGTCTGTTCGGCGACTTTTTTCCAGGTGAAATAGTTCAGCACTCGTTTTCGGCCGTTTTGGCCCCAGAGTTTTGCTCTTTTCGGGTCTCTTAGCGCTTCATTGATTCCCCAGGCTATGTCGGCGGGGTCTTCTCCGTTGACGTGGACTCCGTTTTGATCTGGGCCTGAGCTGATGACTTGCTCTCGGAAGCCAACAACTCCTCGCGCACCGACGACGACTGGCTTTGCCATAGACATCGCTTCCAAGCTCACTATGCCGAACGGTTCGTAGACGGAGGGGAACACGCACAAATCTGATGCAACATAGTACAATTTCCTCTCATCCTCTGGAACGAAGTCGAACCTGTAGACGATATTGTCCTTGATTCCAAGTCTGTCAGCGGTTTCGATGATGTCGCTCTGTTCTTCACCCTTGCCCAGAATCACCAATTTCGTCTTTGGAAACTCCTTCAAGACCATAGGCATCGCTTGAACAAGGTTTTTGACGCTTTTCACCCATGTCAGCCTCCCAAGAAAGAGAACCATGTTCCAGTCCGGCGGGATTCCTGCCTCTTGTCTGAACTCGTCGACATCTTCGCTCTTGCACAGGTTCGGATCATACTGGGCAGGGTCCACGCCGTTCCAGACTACGCTTATCTTTGACTGAGGCCAGCCGTGTCTCGTCAAATCGTCCTGCATCGCGTTGCTAACCGTTACTATTCTATCCGCATTCTGAGCCGTTTGCTCCTCAAGGTGCGTGACAACCTCGGAGCCATGTCCACCGCTCCTGCCCCACTCGGTACTGTGAACATGAAATACCACGGGTATTTTCGTCTCGTTCTTTGTTATCAATCCGGAGATGCAGCTTAACCAGTCGTGAACGCATACCACGTCGAAGTGATAGCCGTCTTTCCTAACCAGCTCGTTAAGAAACTTCGAAGAACTTAAAATGTTGTAGATAAATATGTCGTTAAAAAATCGGATGTTCGTCCCCCACCTTTTCAAATCGTCCACCACAAAAACTGGAAAAATGTTACTTGCATCTGCAATCAAAGGTCGTTGAACATCCACTCCATCTATAACCTCAGCTGTTTTCAAGTCACCCTGATTGAGCGTGAACACCGTGACATCGTGTCCAAGCTGGACGTACTCGCGCGTTATGTATTGAGCGTATGTTCCTAAGCCGCCCACGAGCCTCGGCGGATACTCCCATACGAAGAAACCTATTCTCAAGTCACAACCACCATGAAGTCAAACTAGAATAGTTCCCAAATGGAGTTATATTTTTCTGTTCACGGGGGCATCGAGACCGAAACTGGGTCGAGGGAAAAGAAAACCCTCACAAGTTTATGATATACGAGCGCACCAGATTCAAAGGTAAGGCTCGAATATTCCCAGATTGAGCAACTTTTGAAATAGGAAAAAAATGCCCTAAACTTCAAATGCTATGACCGGTGAACAAAGACGTAATCAGCGATTAGTTTTCAGGGTTTACAGTAATCGAGATTATCTGCAGTTAGATATTAGGGAGCGCCATTGCATGAGTTTCTTGTCAAGTAGTTTCTGTTGGACTCGCCTGTTGACTTCCCAGTCAAACTTCAGGCGATCGTAAGGATAAATATTTAGAAGTTTAACGTTTTTCTTTTTCCTCATACCCATAAGGTCCTGCACTCTTCAGTGTCCTATATCGTAAATCGTAATGAAGCAGTTCTTTCGATTTTCGACACATATCAAAAAACGGAATATCGAAAAGTGTTTGCGCGCGCTAGGTGATTGTTCTTGCATGAACTGTATCTTTTTCCTTTGATTGTACTACAAGTGTACATAATGCTTAAATTTCAGGGTTGGCCTATTACTATTGGGATGAAGTGTATATTGCGAGACAATACAGCGGGTTCAGCTGAAATCCGTTGGGACGTCTTGAAGTCTATGCTTGATGATTTTCCACAACTGCGGGACCGCGCGGAACAATATATTCTTGAAAAGAAGAATCCAACACAACCCAGTTCAACCGCCGATACAGGTCAAAGCGTTAAAGATCTGCTCCAGAAGGCAATACATGAGTACGGCCAAGAACGTTCCAGTAAATAGCTCGCGCTGAGCCTAGCAGCCTAAACCTTCGAGAAAGTGTTTTAAACCCTATGTGTCGCAAGAGAAACAGTGAGTGCCATGGTCTTAATCGTGGCTAGAATTACAATTTTGCTTGAACAGAAGGTGAAATAAGAATGAAATGTGCGTATGCTCCTCCAGATGTCGCTTCATGCGACGTTTGTCCATTTGCAAAGTTGCTGACGCAAACATGTGAAATATACAAAAAATATCAAATCACTCTTGACAAGCTAAAAGAAACACAACCATACGAATATAATGAGGAAGAAGAAGAAAAAGAAGAGGAATCCAGCAAGCAATCTAGCAAGTTAGAGGAAGAGCCTGATAACTTAAAAGATATTCTTTCTGACGGAACATGGGAGAAGGAGAAATAGGATAATGCCAAGGCGCGCGCTGACTATAGTGCGGGCTTGAGAAGAAATGATATGCCTAACGTAATAAATTAGAAATGGCAATAATTTATGGGACATTTGGCTGAGAACGGTGTAAGAACTGTCTTGTTGGCACTTCTTATGGCGGCAGAAAAAGATTGTACAACTCGAGCTCAAACTTAACGAAGCCTAAATTTAGCGAGTGCTAGTGGTTTTCATATTTGTGTGTTATCGCAGCACCGAAAGTTTATTGTATATTCTCCCATAAGTTTGTTTGTTTGGGTGAAAGGTTTGCAGGATGCTGTACAGATTGCGGCCGAAAGAATAAGAAAGCTTGAAGTTCAGGGTGCGAGAAACGTAGCCATAGCTGCGATAAATGCGACGGAGACGTTGGCAAACCAGACAAGAGCCAAGACCAAGAAAGAATTTCTGAAAGAACTGCTGAAAGCTAAGGAAACTCTTTTCGGTTCAAGAGAGACTGAACCGCTGATGAGGAACGCCGTCAGATTGATCATAAATCAGGTGGAGAAGAGCCCACAGAAGAACATCAAGAAACTCAGCCAGACAGTCTCGACGGCCTCGCAGCAATTTCTGAAAGATCTGGAAAGCTCGAAGGAAAGAATCGCCGAAATCGGAGCCCGAAGGATTAGGAACAACTCTACAATATTGACACACTGCCACTCTTCCACAGTCACTTTTCTCCTGAAGAAGGCTAAGCGCGACGGGAAAGCGTTCGAAGTCATCTGCACCGAAACTAGACCCGTCTTCCAAGGAAAGATTACCGCCAAAGAAATGTTAGATCTCGACGTCAAAACAATGTTCATCATTGATTCAGCCACGAGATTCTTCATGAATCAGGTTGACATGGTAGTCGTGGGAGCGGACGCGATAACTTCTGAAGGCAACGTGATAAACAAGATTGGAACAAGCATGGTCGCCCTTGCGGCTCAGGAAGCGAGAATCCCCTTCTACGTAGTTTCTGAACTCTTGAAGTTCGACCCCGCAACGATGTACGGAGACTACGAGAAGATAGAAGAGAGAAATTCAACGGAGATATGGAAAGAGGCGCCGAAGAAGTTGGTCGTAAGGAATCCGGCCTTTGACGTGACTCGAAGAGATTTCATTCATGGGATAATATGTGAAGAGGGGATAATATCGCCTCACTCCATTACTGAGGTTATGAACAGAAAGTATCCGTGGGTCTTCAAGTGAAGAGGGAACCTAGGCGGTTCCCCACGTTTTCAGGGCCGCCGCCAATTCCCGGTATTTCTGGGCATACGTGGTCAGCGGCACACCGCTCATTGCCGCGTCGACAGCTTGTCGCATCGCCATCGCTCCCGCAATAGTTCCATCTGGATGGCCGTGAATGCCTCCACCAGCCTGGATCACGAAATCCCTCCCGAAGAACTTCACAAGTGGAGGAACAAGTCCTGGATGCAATCCTCCCGAGGCAACAGGCAGCACTGGCTTCAATCCGCCCATTTGCATCGTCAAAGCATCCCTGTTCTCTGCCACTTCCTCCGCTGTTTCAAACATTTTGCCAACGACAGTTCCGACGTGAAGCTGATCCACGCCTACAATTCTTGCGACTTCGGCTATTACGCGCATTGAAATTCCATGCTTAGGATCCTTCGTGAAAGCCGCGTGACCCGCTCTGTGAGCATGAATCACGAGGTCAAAGTTTCGATCCCGAAGTGTTTGCAGGGCAGCAAACCCGCAGGTTAGAATGTCAATCATCACGTATTCTCCTCCGTTATTCACAACGGCCTCTGCCCTCCTCAACATTTCATTCGTTTCAGCCGTTATGTTGATCATGTACACCTTCTTCTCTCCAGTCGCCCTTTCAGCACGATCCCTGTTCTCCAAGGTCTTCACAAGGCGATCTTCAAAAGGATTAAACTTCTGGCTACCGAGATTCTCATCATCTTTAACTATGTCGCATCCTCCCACCCAAGCATCATAAGCGACGTTTGCGTGATCAACCGTTTTGAGCCCGAGCTTTGGCTTGATTATCGTGCCTACTAGAGGCCTGTCAAGGACTTTCATCAGCTTTCGTATCCCTTCGATACCGTATTTTGGTCCATTGAAACTCTGGACAAGCAGCCGGGGGAAGACTATGTCGTTGAGTCTCAAGTTTTTCAAGGCTTTCAACCCGAAAACGTTTCCAGCTATGCTGCTCAGTATGTTGGGCATATTTCCCAACTCGAAAAGTTGCAGGGGGTAAGCTATTTTGACGATGTTGCCTTCTATGCTGAAAACGTGAGCCGCTAGTTTAAGCACGTAAGGTTTCACTGTTGAAAGCTCCGTCCACGTCCCTATCGAACTCTCAGCAGCAACACCCCCCGCTGCCTCCTCCATATCAATTCCAAAAGGCTCAACACGGAAAGTGCAGACAACTTCTGACTCTTTCGGCTCGTATCTCAAATCAACGAAGTCTCTGTACTTCAATT
The DNA here is from genome assembly GCA_050010755.1 of Bathyarchaeia archaeon. GTDB lineage: Archaea > Thermoproteota > Bathyarchaeia > Bathyarchaeales > Bathycorpusculaceae > JBEKCD01. The sequence continues at coordinate 6,319 of JBEKKK010000004.1, read as the reverse complement.
TATCCGACTCACCACTCTGTGAATGCCCATCTAGTTAGCAACCTGCTTAAAACCTTTGACAGGTTACTGCTGGAACAGCCCCAAATCATTCAGTCTCTGGCAATGCGGGGATTGTGCGGGCAATGTAAGAAACTCTGAAGGGAGCCATATTTATATGTAAAACAGCCCAATATCCAACCGACGGCAACCATTCTCTGAAAGAAGATTTCCGTTGTCGCCTGCATTAATGAGCTGGGAATGAAGGAGTGAAATCAAAGTTGGAATTCACGGATGAAGAGCTCGCCCAGATTGCGGATCTGGTAAGGGAGAACTTTGAAGTTTACGGCTGTGATCCCGATTCACACACAGACAAGCTGTTGCAGAGCATTTTCAAGAAAATAACCGGCTCAGAATGGCTCAGACAAAGCTGAAGCCTTCTATCGACATTCGCGCACTGTGTCCTATCCAAGGCATGACAGGAACTGAAACGTGTGCCTAAAGAGATTCCTACATTTCTTTCTTGTTATCACTTTTCTGTTTTTAGTTGAACAATCTGTAGAAATGGTATTTCCTGAACAGCCTGTTTGAAAAATTCAAATGTCCACAACAGAGGAATGAGCTGAGAAAAAGAGGATCAACGAAAAGAACTGGTATCCTTAAAACCATATCTTCATCAGAGAGAACAAACAAGTCATATTTTCCTTTTGGGATGAAAATTGCTCAGAAAAAAGGATAACCAACTCTAAAGTTCGTCTTTTCGTTTCAGCGGGTTATACAGGCTAGTGTGTTGCGCAAAATCGTGGGATAATTCGAGCTCTACGATAATGGCATACCATGAACTCAGGATGATGACTATCGCCACCAAAAATGCTACAAGCGTAGTTACATTGCTCAGAGATTCAAAAGTAAGTAATGCGGCTAATAACGACACAACCTTACCAATCTTTTCGTTCATTAAGCGAGGGTGAAAAAAACTCTGTTTGAAAGGCGGAAAAGGCAATTTCATGGCAAAGTGATTCCAGAGAAGTACAAAAACTCCACTCATCGAAAACATCGGCAAAATCATTGAATTGAATCCGCCAACGTACGACATTCCCAACCGAACAAGAAACGGAGGGCCATAGACCAGACTGAGAAATACGATGGTTATAATCGGAACAAAACAAAGGAAAACAAGAGAAAACGCTCTCCGTCTTGTTTTGACCATAACAGTTCAATTTATGTGAATGGCAGCACTATGGTAAAAATCTTTGTTTTTGGAATAGAAATTATGTCGATTGGCGCAGCTAACAAGCATCATCTTCTCAGGAATTGTCTCAGCATTCAAATCGTCTGTCCGACAATGAAATACATACTCCCACTCAATTATTGCATCAGATTCCAGCCTACGATAGGAGCTCAAAAAGGCTACCGATCGAAATAGATCAGTTACGACCTGTAAAAAGACAAACTGAAGCTGAGATTTCTCAACTGCCCAAAATTCTAGCCACACCGCGCAGGCGAACTCAGGATCGCAAGATACAGCAAGCTGCTTGGGCTTGCCATAGATTTGCTTATCAAAGCACAACCAACACGATCAATTAACCTACCAAGGCAGAGGCGGACCATTGCCAACCCGCAAAAAATAATCTCTTAAAGGAAACAACAATGTCAAAGCACCAAATTGTCCCAAGCTGAAATTCTTTGAAGGAAGAAGAACTAGCGGCTCTTCAGTAGATACCGAGATCGAGAAATATCGTGATCACAAAGCCTTAGACGAGGATAAGTTAGCGTCTACCGAACTGGATTAAAAGTTGGGTTTCTCAAACAAACCCCAAAACGAACTTGGCACTTTGAACTTGATTACTAGTCTCAATCTGTTCGTGAGACACGCTCTCAATTTAGGTTCGAATCCTCAGCCGCCCAAATAGGATATCCTAGCGTCTATGATATTCAAAAAAACGGTTACGTCCAAGATTATGTTTGCAATTCCGGTGAGCACAGCCCAAACGAGACCGTTGAGGCTTCCTATGCTACCTGAAAATGCGCTCAGATTACTTGGCAAGAACTGGGCCACGAAGCCAACCGCCTCCAATATTATTCCGAGTACCTGCGCTGCCTTTTCTGTATAAAGATCAGTAAGCGAATTCCAACAATTGACATAAAGCAAAGCACATTTAACGGCAACGGCTGATATGATTGCAGCCGCCCACCACTCCAGCTGACCTGTCAAAGCTCCTAATATACTGAACGGCCTCCGCCGCACACCAATCTTCGAACAAGTCCACAACCACATTTTGAACGTACCCTTTGTAAGTATTAGCAAAATCGTTCTCAGGCGTAAAGGTATTGCCACCGATCAATCCGATTCCGACATCGAACTGTTCAACGCTTTGAAAGAAATACATAATGTGAAACCTGTACCAAGGAAATCCCAAAGTGAACTCGTTCCGAACCTTCAAAACTCCTGTGGCAGTTCCACTTTCCTGCATTTGAGCAGGAGTTTCGTTCAACATCGAACCAAGCACAGATTGTGGGCCGACAGACAACACCGTGAAGTTGCTAGAAGGCTCAAGACCAAATTGATTCGTTGTCGAAACTGTGTAGGTTGTGCCATCAGGCGTCGATGAAATAGCTGAGGCATTCATGGAGTTTGTTCCCGCAAAGCTGACAGTTATTACGTACGTGGTGTTCTGGTACGGCACGGGCGGAAAATCCTCATAAAAGTCGAACAGCCCAGCCACATATGTGGACACCGAGTTCCATGCAGTGTTGTTGACTTCAAGGGTCACAGTCACATTGTTTATCGGAAATCCCCAAATATTCTCGGAAAGAACACCGCAAACATCATACATGGAAGGCCCAAGACCCAAAGCCTGTCCCACAGGGCTGCAACAGAACCGCCCATGTACGGGGACTGTGATATAGAGGCTGGCGAGTCGAAGCGAGCAAAGAAATAAAGGCTGGATTAGCCTGAAAAACATCTCCAGCATTCGTAGCTCAGTTTAAATATGAGGATTGTGATTAGACGTAGCGAGAGGAAATTTGGCTCATGGGTTCCAAGTCTCCGAGAGGCGAATTCGCTGCGAGAGCGCTTGTTGAGAAACGCAAGAAGTTCCGTTGGAGCAGCATGTACTACAACCGGAGAATCTTGAGACTGGATGTCAAGGCAGACCCGCTTCAAGGGTCGCCGATGGGACGTGGCATCGTTCTTGAAAAGGTCGGCGTGGAGAGCAAACAGCCCAATAGCGCCATCAGGAAATGTGTAAGAACCCAACTTATCAAGAACGGCAGACTAATCACCGCATTCTTGCCCGGGGACGGCGCATTGAACGTCGTGGACGAGCACGATGAAGTTCTCGTCGAAGGAATAGGCGGCTCACGTGGAAGAAGCATGGGCGACATTCCCGGAGTTCGCTGGAAGGTCATAACAGTAAATGGCGTGTCTCTGAACGAACTCGTTTACGGAAGAAAACAGAAGCCGGCCCGGTGAGAGTTTTGAGTCAGAAGCAGGAAGAAAAAAAGGAAAAAGAAGTAAAACTTTTCGGTGAATGGAGTTTCAAGGGCATCGCAGTCAAAGACCTGGGCCTACAGAGATATGTCTCACTGAAACCGGTTGTCATCCCACACAGTATGGGAAGACACGAGCATAAACGCTTCCGCAAGGCGAGCATCAACATCGTCGAAAGACTCGCAAACAACCTCATGCGCCCCGGAAAAAACGCCGGCAAAAAAGCCAAAGTAATGAACATGGTACACCACGCCTTTCAGATAGTCAACCTGCGAACAGGCAAAAACCCGATAGAAGTACTGGTCAAAGCCGTCGAAAACTCCGCACCCTGCGAAGACACGACACGCATCAGCATGGGCGGCATAGTCTACCACCTTTCAGTGGACGTCGCACCGCAGAGAAGAGTCGATCTAGCGTTGCGACATCTCGCAGACGGAGCCAGACAAGCAGCAGCGAACAACCCCAGATCCATAGAAGAATGCCTCGCCGAAGAAATAATACTGGCAGGCAACAACGACATGAAAAGCTTCGCAGTAGCAAAGAGACACGAAATCGAAAGAGTCGCGCAAGCCTCAAGATAAACCAAAACCCCCGGTTCAACTCATCCCTCCCTTTTGCTCACGCGTCTTTCTAATGAAATGTCCGCACTCGGGCTCGTTTCAAAATCGACCGAAAATGCTGTTTTTCCCGGCGGTTCTGCTCTAATGCTGCTCGTTTGAAACAACAACCATTCTTTAACGGCTGAGATCTAAAACATAGACCTTTTCTTCGAGGAGCCCTCAAAGAAGCGCAAGAGCCAAAATGACCAGAAATCACAATAGAAGAACAAGACCCATTTTCGGAACACGCGTGACAGCCAACATAGAGATTTACGCTGACACATTACGTGGCTACATTACACGGACGTAAAGAAAAAAAGGCGGGAGGCACCGTTCACAGTTGAAATCTTCTACTTCAGCATGACGTCAAACCCAAACGCAAAGAGAGAAGGGAGACACTAACGGCAGTGCAAACAACATTTTCAGCCCGTTTTCGGAAACACCCGTCCCAGTCAACATGGAAATTTACAATGCAACATTACAATGCAACATTACGAACCTTTAGTGTCCGTTTAGACTGAAACGGTTAAAGATGTTTTTCTGAATCAACTATTCCATGAAAAACTAAACTCGTAAACAGTTGGTACTCAAGTAGGTAGGATGAAGTGAATCAAAAGGCATGACAGAACAGAAGAAGAATTATGGAGAGCAATTGAAGGGGAACTGTTACCTCTGCGGGTGTTTCATCTCCTTGTTACTTTTCGGGTGTTCACGATGGAGATGATACAAACCATGTATTAGAAATATTGTTCCAACCCCAAAAAAGATGAACCCAACAAAGAGGAATGGTTGCCACCAAAAATATTGCGCCGTATATAATTGACCAGAAGGTGGTCTGACTGAAGGCAAAAAAGCGTAATATGACATAAAAAATCCAGCAAGAATTAGGACAGGACTCAGAAGAACCTCTTGACGATAACTAAGTACGAAATTGTCTTCACTGTCTTCGCTCTCTGTCAATTCTCTCTCCAGACGAATATACCAAATGATTTTCTAAAAACTTTTACTGTTAGAAGGCTCTGTGAAGTCTCCGTTTGGTAGGTTTTGTTGTAAAAATTCGTTTGGTAAAGGTTTTTTCTCTTGTGAGTTTGTTTGAGTTATCATAAGCGTGGCAGTTCATCTAACTATGTTGTCGTTAGAAAGCAGGGCAATCATCCTGTTAGGGTTGTTGCTGGAACACACCATCGCTTGAAAAGGCTAGCTCAGAAAGAGGCTAACAGCATGAGCAAGAATTACAACTTCAAAAATCATCCACCGAAAGTGCGAAAATAGAAATACCTGCTAGTGATGAAGCGAACTACACGAAGATATTGATACAAATAGTCAAAGGCATAATTGAAAGATGAGAAAACCAAGTCGAAGGGAATAATTCGATTTTTCGACTCCGATTTTTCAAAACCCAAGAGACAGAAATCTTAAATCGGCACAGCAACAGAAGACAAACTAGGTCGAAAGTGCAGAACAGAAAAACGAGAAGATGAATATAAACAAGATAAACTTTATTCCTCTGCACACCACACAACTTGGAAAGCTGGGGGCGACTATTGTCTTTACCCTTAGAATTGACGGATGATTATCTTGGAGGAAGCTGGCGCACGGATTTAGCTTATAGCGCCATTATGATTCTCGTTGGAGCTATGATTCTTTATTATGCTGGGTTCAATAGCGATGTCAAGGTCGGACTCGGTCCCGTTGGATATGGACAAGCAATCGTTCTTGGTCTTTTCTTAGTTGTGGTTGGTGCAGCAACTCCGTTTTTGCACTTATATATAGACTACCTAAAGAAGAAAAAGAAAAAGAAGAGACATAAGCTAGAACCTCCAGCAGAATCGGCCAGATTGAGACTCATCGAAAAGCATCTGACCAGTGCTAATCTGCAACTTGTCGCAAATCATTTTGAGGGAGCAAGTGACGAGTACCATTCTGTAGCTCAGATTTATCTTAGGTCTGAAAACTGGGCTGATTCTGCAAAATATTACTGGACGGGAGCGGAGACTCTTGCAAAGGATTCTGAGTCTTTGAGTTATGGCGTGGCTTCGCTCTATACGAATGCGGCGTTTGCGTATTTGCTGACCAGCGATTTGGCGAAATCCAAAGAATCAGAAACGCTTGCTAGAATGGCATATGAAAAACTTAAAGGACGGGCTAAAGAAAGAGTTTCATTTGTTCTGAATATTCTCGACAGCGTCCAAAATGGCGAAACCAAACAGCTCAGAGATAACTGGTCAAAAGTTGCTCAGAAATTAGAAGA
>JBEKKK010000003.1:0-191193 GCA_050010755.1 Bathyarchaeia archaeon | reverse complement strand
CACTGTTCCGTCGGCTTCAACTGTGGTTTCTGACGGTGTCTCGGCTTCAGGCAGTGATGCTCTTGGCGGTTTAGTTTCGACCAACTCCGGTTGGTCTGTTACTGTTCTTCATCCCGGCATCAACGTTGTCAAGTCCGGGCCCATGTATGCCTATGTCGGCGACACAATAAACTATACGATTACGGTTACGAACACTGGTGACTGCGATCTTACTGGTGTCCTCGTGTTTGACAGTCTTCTTGGGACTGTTTACAGTGGCAGTTTAGCTGTTGGCGCTTCTGACACGTTTACTGTCAACTACACGGTTCCTTCCGGCTTGGCTGTGATTTCAAACACTGCTTCTGCTTCCGGCAGTGATGTTCTTGGTCGTGTGGTTTCGGCCAGCTCCAGTTGGTCAGTGGCTGTTCTCTATCCTGGTATTAGCGTGTCTGAGTCTGGTCCTGTGAAGGCGCATGAGGGCGACACGATTAGCCTTACGATAACCGTCAACAACACTGGTGACGCTACGATTACGAAGGTTTCGGTTGTTGATTCGCTTTTGGGTGATGTTTCTTCGAGTTTCTCAGCCAGTTTAGCTGCGGGTGCTTCTGAGTCTCGGAGTTTCAGTTACACCGTTCCGTCTCCGAGTGGCGACATAACAGATACAGTAACCGCAACCTACGAGGACGCCCTTCAACAGCAGGTGACGGCCGTAGCCCTATGGACTGTTGCTATTCTTCACCCTGGTATCACTGTTTCTACAACGGCTCCGTCTTACGCTCACGTGGGTGACACTGTCACCTTCACCATTACGCTTTCGAACACTGGAGACTGTGATCTTAGTAGCGTATTTGTTTCTGATAGTCTCGTCGGGACTGTTTATAGTGGTGGTTTAGCTGTTGGCGCCATTGACACGTTTACTGAGTCTTACACTGTTCCTTCGGCTTTGGCTGTTGTTTCGGACAGTGTTTCGGCGGGTGGCAGTGACGCTCTAGGCCATTCGGTTTCGAGTAGTAGTGGCTGGTCTATGACCGTTCTTCACCCCAGTATCACTGTTTCTAAGACAGGTCCACTTTACGCTCACGCGGGTGACACCATAACGTACATCATAACAGTCACCAACACGGGTGACTGTGCGCTCAACGGCGTATTTGTAACGGACACCCTTCTAGGGACTGTCTATACTGGCGCCTTGGCTGTTGGGGCTTCAGACACATTTAGCCTTAACTACACTGTTCCTTCCGGGTTGCCTACCTTGTCTAATACTGTTTCTGCTTCTGGTAGCGACGTTCTTGGAGGTTTGGTTTCTGAAAACGCTAGTTGGTCCGTTACAGTTCTTCATCCTAGATTAAGCGTGTCCAAGTCTGGTCCAGCAAGTGCGCATGCGGGTGACACGATTACTTATGTGATTACTATTTCGAATACAGGTGACTGCACTCTCAGCGGCGTGCTTGTGACCGACGGTCTTCTAGGAACTGTTTATAGTGGTGGCTTAGCTGTTGGCGCCTCCGACACGTTTACTGTTAACTACACTGTGCCTTCTGGATTGACGGTTGTTGCGAACACTGTTTCTGCTTCTGGCAGTGATGTTCTTGGCGGTGTGGTCTCTGCCAGTTCTGGCTGGTCTGTTACTGTTCTTCACCCTGGCATCAGCGTCGTCAAGTCTGGCTCTGCGTATGCCCATGTCAGCGACACGATCACATATACGATTACGGTTTCAAATACTGGTGACTGTACGCTTAGCGATGGCTTCTGACACGTTTACTGTCAACTACACGGTTCCTTCCGGCTTGACCGTTGTTTCGGACACTGTTTCGGCGTCTGGTAGTGATGCTCTCGGCCGTTCTGTTTCAAGTAGTTCTGGCTGGTCCACGACCGTTCTTCACCCTGGCATCAGTGTTTCCAAATCTGCTCCGGCCAGTGCGCATGTCGGTGACACAATAACGTATACACTTGTGGTCAAGAATACAGGCGACTGTGCGCTTAACGGCGTGCTTGTTACTGATAGTGTTCTCGGGACTGTTTACAGTGGCTTCTGACACGTTTACTGTCAACTACACGGTTCCTTCCGGCTTGACCGTTGTTTCGGACACTGTTTCGGCGTCTGGTAGTGATGCTCTCGGCCGTTCTGTTTCAAGTAGTTCTGGCTGGTCTGTTACCGTCATTTCGGCTCCGGAGACAACTGTTGTCGTGACAAACATTTCAATGCCGCCGTGGGTTTACCAGGGATGGATAGTTGACATTAACGTAACGGTCAAGAACAATGGCAACTTTAGCGAACCTGTTTGGGTCACGTTGTACTACAACATGACAGCGAACGAAACTATAGATGCATATCCTATAGAGCTGGGTCCAGGGCAGAGCTACACGCTCACCTTCGGGTGGAACGGGGTAGGCTACGGATGGGACACTTCAAACGTGCCGACCCGCTACGGCCAAGGCTATACACTCACTGCAGTGGCAACGATACCGACGGGGTCAAACATGTTGTCTCAAGCGAACCTGGTGGTCAGAATCATGGGGGACGTCAATGGCGACGGCATGGTCAACATGAAGGATATGGCGTTAGTGGCCCGCGCCTTCGGATCCACGCCAACCAGTCCAGGATGGAATTTTGCGGCAGACTTGAACCGTGACGGAATAGTCAACATGAAGGACCTCGCGTTGGTTGCCAGAAACTTCGGAAAAATCTATGGCCCTGGCTCGCCATAGCTACTGACTACAGAATGATCATTTCAGGAGTTGGCATAAAACCTACATCAAATGCGACTTCTCTTGATGCGCCGTTCAGTGCGCTGTGAGAGTTTAATGGTTTCCTTGAGGGTTTAGAAGAATGCCTTAGCTTGACCGAGTTTGCGGCCATTCTTGAATGAGAGAAGGGGATCTTTAGAGCGTGAGATCAAGAAGAACTGCGATGTTCATCAATATGATCTCAAAGACTCTGATGAAACCGACTTGGGTGCTGACGAGTTTCGCAACGTGTTAGGGCGTTTTTTCATCGTTCTGGGTTCTTGAAAAGATGTTGGAAAAAGCTTAAAAACCTGAGCACTCGATATACTTACCCAAGGTGGAAAAATGTCTTTAAAGAAATTCACGAGTGCTATTGCTATCATAGGACTTATGCTTTTCTTGGTTATGGCTTCAACAAACAGTGTTAGAGCCCAGTCGTATCCGCTTGACTCGATGTGGGTGTCTCCTTCGACCGTATCGTATAGCACAGACAATGCGAGTGTTGGAACGCTGTTCAATCTTACAGTGTGGGCAAACATGGAGAACGGCACGTATGATTGGCAGGTTACAATGAACTTTGATGCATCAGTATTCCAGGAAGTGGCGTGTGGCTACACAGCCGGAACAACAAGCGAATACTTTGCCGGGCACACCATTGTAGGCCCCTCTCCAGTGGTTGACAACGTCCTCGGCAGCATAGAGTTTGGCGAGAGCCTTCTAGGAATAAGTGACTACGTACCTGAAGAGAATGCCAGTTTGATGTATGCCGAGTTTAACATCACATCGATGCCCAACGCGGCAAACCCAACGCCAATCACCGGGATCTTTGACATCAATGCTACAGGCTTGGCGGGCACGTTCTTCGACGATGTCAACGGAAACACAATCATTTCTGCGGCCAACCTCTACGATGCAAGCTTTACGCTATCCTACGCTCCTGCTCCAACAATCAACTCCGTGACTCAGGTTCCTGACGTAAACAGTGTTAATGACAGTGAAGCTGTGGTTGTGTCGGCCAACGTGACTGACAACAGCGGCGCAGGAATTGCGAACGCTACGATCATCTATGAAACGGCTGTAAACTGGATTACAAACTACACTGCTCCCATGACGCTGAACGCCACAACTGGGTTGTACGATGGCACCATTCCTGGTTACATTGGCGGAACGGTTGTAACCTATGTCGTCGACGTCTACGACAATAACGGAGGCTTCACTGAGAGCTCGCCTTACCAGAACACGGTCATACCTGAGTACGCAGTTCTGTCATTGCTGTTCATTATGATAGCCATGTTAGCAGTTGCGATTACGATAGCACGCAAGAAGCATGGTAAATAACCACCAACAACCTCTTTTTTCTCTTGATTCTAAGCTTACTCGTTCTTCTCAAACCCTGAAAACTGTCTTTCCCCTATTTCGCTGTCTTTGGAATTCTTGACCCTGCCGGTACTGATTTCATTCCTAAGCCGTTCCCACGTGAAGAGGCAAGGTGTGCGGAGACATTTGCTTTTCCATTCTCCAATGCGCAACAGACTCTCCACGCATTTGAGCCCACCCGTTTGGTGAAATTCTTCGCTGAATCTGCTGTTGGGTCTGTTGTATTTGTCTTTACCGGCTCTTTGCGGCCTTTCATGAATGTGACTTGCATAAGATGAGCGTTTCGATATTCTTTTTCCCAAGCCCGTTGTCCCAACCGTATGAAAGCTAGTGCTTGCGTGTTTTGTGTCGTAGGTTTATGAGAGCTTTTTCGATCTGCGTTCAGTTAAGCCTAAAAGTTGGGTTTTGCACTCGTGTACGGGGGACTGTTTGAAGTTCGCCGGTTTGGGGATTGCTGTCTTCTGTGTGCTAGCTTTGATACTGACGAATTTTGTAGTGGTGTCGGCGACCAGCGATTATTCGCACTTGTCGTCGGTCGAGTCTGAGATCGTTTCACAGATAAATGGTACGAACATATACAATTATGATTTGCAGCTGGAGAATATTGCTTTGAATCAGAGCTTGTCGGGCTACACGTTTCGCTCGTCCGGTTCGCCAGGGGCAGAGGCGGCGGCAGGTTGGATTCAACAGCAGTTCGAGGGGTTCGGGCTTGAAACTAGTAATGAGACTTTCAATTTGACAACTTGGGGTCTCTTGGCGCAGCCGACTCTTGTGGTGTACGGCTACGGAGGCTTGAACGTTTCGAGTTCTCAGGTTGCGATAAGCTCTTTTCAGTGTGAACATTACAGTTGGCCCACTCCTAAAGGGGGAGTCAACGCGAGCGTCGTGGCGTTGCCCCCGTACTACGATCCAGGCGTTTGGCTCGCGTTGGACAGCACTGGCACGGTCTTGCTCGTCCCAGACAACGTTCCATCTGAGTTTGCCCTGCAATTTTTGGCCAAGATAAACTCTCAAACGCCCGCGGCCATAATATTTACGGTTGCAGATGGGCCAGAGCTGTTCAGCCCTCACGGAGGCATGGATTATTGGAACATGAAGATTCCCGTCGGCTGGATCGATTCCAGCGACAGCGCCTCGATCGGTGCGATGATGGCTGAGGAGAACGTTTCCGCCTTCGTTTCCATTCCTGCTGCAATCGGACAGGGTACGCATTACAACATCGTCGCGGAGCTTCCTGGCTCCGTGGATCCCCAGAAGATGATTGTAGTCTCGGCGCATTATGACACTGTTATGAACGCGGGGTTTTGCGGTGACGGTTCAGGAACGGCGGCTGTGTTAGAGTTGGCTAGGGTTTTTTCTGAGGCTGAGCGAGAGGGCGAATACAAGCCACAGTACACGCTTGTTTTCGTAGCCTTCGCCGGTGGGGATCTCGGGTTTGCGGGTTCGGTAAATTATGTTAAGCAGCACGAGTCCGAGATGAACAACATTGTCGCCGTGATTAACTTGGACTCGCTGGGAAGTCAGATGATGACGGTTTCGCAAACGTTTCCAGATGATAATGGACTGAATTTGCAGAGTATTGTCACGGGCGCGGCTGCTGATTTGGGCTTGACCGTGAGCGTGATAAACACGGGAGGCTCGGATCAGGAGACTTTCAGAAATCCTGCCTTGGCCGATAAGATTTACAGTTCGCTCTGGGGAGGGACATCTGGGATAGAGGACGTGAACGGGTCGCGCGTGAAGTCGAGCATCATGATTAGTTCGTCACCGCTGGATTGGATAAACACTGAAAATGATACCTCATCCACCGCCGGGTGGGTTACAGCGGCCGATCTTGAGAGTCAAACGCAGGCTGCTGGGCTTTCGATAATGCGGGTTTTATCCACGATTTTCAGTCCATTTCTTGAAGAACTCTACATTTCCTTTGCGGCGGTCGCCGTGACGAGTGTGGCCGCTGTGTATTTGTTCCAATCCCGCTTAAGGATTCTTCTCAAGGGCTTTACGCACGATGTTACCTCTTTAATCGGCGGGAAAGAGGTCATGATTATTGTCCTTTTGACCTTGATTTTCTTGGTTGCGTCACTTGCAGTGCATTCAGTGTTTGTGGAGACTGAAATCACCGACCAAGGATACCCGGCGATTCTGCTCACCGAATGCTTTGGCATACCCTTCACCAGCCTAGGTTTGCTCAAGGCCGAAATTTCAGAAGGTGGACGTGTGCCGTCGACGATCAACGGCCCGGTGGTTTTTGGGGGAGCTATCCCAGATGTGGCCTTATTCTTGACGGCTGCTTTCTTGATTGTGTTCTTGGTGAAGAGAGTCATCTACATGCGTGATCTTAATAAGTACTATTCTCAATAGGTCTGAGAGAAGATCTGAGAAAATATGGGCAGATGAGGGTTTTTCTTGCGGATGTGCTCTTTAAACGGTTGGAGAACATTGAGGTCTATTCAGAAGGTCGGATTTTCTCAGGGGCGCACGAATCTCGAGGTGGCGAGTTAGAAATGGTGTTGGGTGTTGGATGAAAGTATAGTGTGTTTCGGGTACGGTGTACGGTTGCGGTTTTTCTTTTCATGAGCGTCGTCGTTAGTAGTGAGATGATTATCAGAAGTGGCAGAGTGAACAGGGCTGGGATTTCGGGCAGTATTTCGTATTGATAGGCTTGTCCTGTCCCTTGTGTTGTGTTGGTGTTGCCCGCGTTGTCTTCAGCGGTTATCGTGTAGGTTACGTTCGTGCCATATGAGAAGCCGGGTATAGTGGCGTTCCAAGTGTTTCCCTGAACGTTTTGCATTGCAAGAAGGTTTGCGACTGTTGCGGATCCGTTCGTGTATGTGTAGTTCAGGGTTACGTTTTTGACTCCGCTGGTGTTGTCGGTTACTGTGGCGGTGATGGTTACTGGTTCGTTCGGCGACACTTCGTTTTCTGGGTTTTGCAGTATCTTGGTTATGCTGGGGGGTGTTGTGTCGATTGTGAACTGGATGGTTTTTGAGGAACCCATGTTATCTTGCGTGTCGTTGCCGTAGACGATTATCGAGTGGAAGCCGTCAGGGATGTTGGTGAGGGTCTGGTTTCCGATTATCGTGGCGTTGGCTGAGCCGTCGAGGCTGTACCCTTCCCAGGACATTTGTTCGCTCACGGTGTAGTTTAAGGAAACATGGTTTGCGGCGTATGTTGTGTTTTCGGGGGACAGCAGGATAATTGTGGGAGGTGTCCAGTCTTCTTGGATTGTGACGGTGTGGGTTGACTGTTTGTATGAGAAGTATATCCATCTGTGGGTCGTGTTGTCGCGGAGGTCGAGGTTTGAGTACAGTATCGGGTTGCTTCCGTTGTCTATGAGTACTTGCATGTGACCTGCGTTTATGAGGGCGTGGGGAATCGTCAGCGCGCAGAAGCCTGTCGTGCCGCTTTCGCCTTGGGTGTTGAAGCTTATTTTTCTGGTTGAATTTGAGTAGCTGAAATCCGTTATCGTGGAGTTCGAGACTAGGCTAAGCGAATAGCCTTGCGGCGCGTTGAAGCTTGAGAAGAGGCCCATGAGTGGGAAGCGATCGGTGTTGTTTTCGGCTACGGTGTAGGGTTGGTCGCCTATTCCGTTTAGGTGGGAGTCGGCTCCGAGGTAGTCGCTCCAATAATTGCCCTCTATGCCGTTGTCCCAAGAATTGACGGGCGGGTACCCGTTTGCGGCTACTTGGGCTTGGATGGTGTTGTTTATGATGTTATTGTCACAAAAGAGGTTGGCTGAGGAAGAGTCGACGTAGATGCCTACGTAACCGTTGTTTATTATGTTGTTTCCCAGAATGCTGTTGTAGTTGGACATGTAGTCAAGACGTAGGGCACCGCCTTCGTTCGCGTTAATGTTGTCTCTGCAAATCGTGTTGTTGGATGAGTCGTAGAGGCTGATGCCTACCCCGTTGTTTGCTGTTATGTTGGTCTCTGAGATTGAATCCTGGGATGTTTCTGAGAGGTCGGCGCCGTTGTCGAAGCCTGTTATGTTGATGTCGGTGATGGAGACGTTGTTTACTGCTATCAGTCTGATGCCTTCTCCGTTTCCGCTGCCTTGGAGCGTGTGGCCATCTCCATCGATGACTATGTTGCTTCTCTGGACTGTTAACGTGGAGTTCAGGTCGGCAGTTATCTGGTATGTGATGTTGTCTGAGGTTAAGAGCGGGGCTATTGGAGGATCGATGCTGCCGTCAGTCCTGATGTAGACGTACTCGTAGCTTGTTGAGGTGAAAACTGGTGCGAGTGTGTGATTAGCGCTCATGCTGATGGCCAGGGGGTTTGCTGAGCCTGCCTCTGAGCCGTCGAGCATCCAATAGCTGAATGCGTAGCCGTTATCGGCCGTGGCGGAGACGTTGACCGTTTGTCCCGCAATGTAGGTGTATGTTCCTGGCGGGAGGCTTGTGTTGCCTCCGGTCGCTCCGTTTATGATTAGCGTGCAGTTTGCCTGAACGAACATTGGCTGTAGCGTATGGTTGGTGTCCATAAGGATTGTGGCGGGGTTTGCGGATCCGAACGTGCTGTTGTCGAGTTTCCAATTGTTTAAGATGTAGCCGGTGTCTGGAATTGCTGTCACTGAGGCGTTGTCTCCGTAGGTGTAGGAGTAGTTTCCGGGCGGGGGAGAAGTAGTTCCATCGGGTGCTGAGATGATTGTAAGGATCTGCTGCAAACCATTCGTTATTTGCCCGTCTTGGTTGGCGAACGGTATTTCGCTTACGTCAGGGTCCAAGAGGAAAGAATAATGTTGTGTTGGAGAGTAGAAGTTGCCGGTCTCGACGGGGTTTGAGGCGGTTGCTATTTGCAGGGGCGCTGAGCCGTATGCTTGGCAGGTGAAGTTGAGGCTGCACAGAATGCCCTCGCTCACGTTTGTTGAGCCGGAGAACAGCGCGAGGCCGTACTCTGAGTAGTTGTAGCCGTCGAGGGTGGGCGCGTTCAGGAGGGGGGGAACTGGGATTGTTGGCTGGTTATCGAAAACATTGTCTTGGGGAATCCATGCTGCGGTGCAGTTGATTATTGAGGCGTTGTATTTTAGGTCGATTTGCCACGAGTTCAGGTTGTTGACGTTGTTTACGGTCACGTTGATTGTGAAAGATTGGCCAGGCGTGACCGTTATCTGTGCGGGCGTGACTGACATCGTGGTTGCGTCTGCACGTGAAAAGCTTGTGTAGAAACTCAGTCCCAGAAGAAGGATTGCCACTGTTCCCAGAACGAATTTTTTCAAGCGTTTCGCCAGGTTAGTCAGATATGAAAGCATTTGGGAAATATGATTTGCGGACGCTGAGAAACTGTGCGCATGTGAACCCTTGCTGAAACGGCTCGATCCGGCTTTGTGCGTTAGTATCGGGGAGTAGAGCGCACGTGTTAACCGCTGATTTGCGCGCGCTTGTCCAATTTGGTTTGAAGGAGCAAGGTTCAAAGGGGTCTTTTTTAGATTGGAGACTGCGGGCGCGATTCGATCAGAGTGCTTGAAAAGGATTTGATAGAACTGAATTAGAGGCTGGGTGCTTGACTTGCGCCCGTTTGGGGCGGGGTTTTGGAAGGTGATACGTCAGGGTGATGTTTTACTTGAGGAGCCTGACGCTCATGAGCACGCGTGTTCGTTCGCTCATTTGTTGGTTTTGGTATAAGTAGCGTTCGAGGTATTCTTTGGCGGTTTCGTAGCTTATGCTTTTTCCGATGACGATGCCGCTAAGTTCGTGTGCTGGTCTGCTTCTGAACTTCGGCAGGATTTGTCCTTGTCTTATGTTGTATTTCTTTATGATTTTCACTTTGTATCTTTCTATGCCGGAGTCTTGGCAGTTGATTTCAACCATCAAACTGACCATTGGATATCGACTCTCCCGCCTCTCTACTGGTTAATAGGCTTTTTCGAATATAAATCGTTGTCGTTTATTATTCCCTGCGCCGTCTGTGGGGGTTTTTTTATCGCGTGTTCTTATCTGGCGCTTGTTTGAGGCGTTCTTGCTGGTTACGGGTTTCTTATCTCTCGGTCTTGTTGGGTTTGGGATATCATGCCGCCTAATTTTTTCCTGAAGTTTGTTTCAAGCTTCTGTATTGCTTCTTGAGACCTCACGCTTTTGAGGTAGAGGTAGCCGAGGCCGAACATTTGGGCGAGCATCATTGGGGCTGTGGTGTGGGTTTTTTCTTCTTTGCACTGGGTCAGGGCTAATGTGAAATCGTCTGGTGTTCCTTCGATGGTGACTTGCACGTCGGTTTCCATTTTGTAGTTGTGGGAGTCTCCGGCTATTATTTCGTAGCCGGTTTCCGTTTTGAGGGCTGTGACGTTGTCGAACTTTTCTGACTCGAAAAACTCGATTATCTCTTTTACGAGATCCGGCAGGCTGACGTTCAGGTCTCTAAAATTTTTTTGCACTCGGGCTATGCCTCGCTCATCTGGTTTGGTTTCCTCGTGAATGCTGACGTCAATCACTATACGCTGCGCTGTCCAACCCAGACGAAGTTGTATCCCGGCGTGTTCGCGTTCGGGTCGAAGTTCAGTATTACTGTTCCGTTGGCCTCGTCAGCGGCGATTCGTATTGGAAAGTTGTATGTCCCATCAGCTTCTCTCTGGACTTCAACTGGTGATCCGAGTTGGATCTCTCCAGAGTAGGTTGAAGTGCCGTTTTTTATCGGGGTTATCCACCATGTTTGTTCTGGGTCGGTCATTCCTGGCATGAATATTCTAACGTTGTCTGCGTCTCCTCCGACCGGTGTGAAGTTGAAGGCCAGTTCGTTTACGAGGACTGAAGCAGGGGGGGTGCCCGTGCCGTTGTATGCGATTCCTGTCGTTTGAAAGGTTCCAGCAAGGTCTGAAATGGCAAAGTATGTGCTTGAAGGATAAATAACTGGTTTCTTGTCCATTTGATTTATGTAGCTGTAAGCGGCCAGTGCAGATATTAGAACAAGAAAGATGACGATGGCAGAAACAAGTAGCCATTTGTTCTTTTTTGACGCTTTTCGTCTGCTGCTTTTATCTGTCATTGATGTTCACTCGTCAGCAATAATTTACCTGAGCCGAGCGGACGAAATAAACCTTTTGATAATATGTTGGGAAGAGCCGTGTTTCCGAAAAACAGCAGTTTAGCGTATGTTCCCGGTTCGAGTATGTTTGATTTTTGGGTGTGCGTTGGTTTTTCCGAAGCGAATCGTGTTTCTCGGCGATTCTTGGCAAAAATTGGACTCTTCTGACATTGAAATCATCGGCGTTCACTCAACTGGCCTAAAGCATGGTTAAGCAGTTCATTTGATACTCCAGAATTCGGCATCGCTCTGGCGCCTTTTAGGGGGGGTTGGCAGTTTTATCTGTATGACCTTCGTTCGTTCGCTCGTATGTTTGGCTTTTAACATGATGAGTCGAGCAGCTCAGACATTTCTGTGGTGACGGTGATTTGGGGGCGATGATGTTGGTGTCAGAAACAGATATATGCTGAGAACTGGTTCATTTTGTACGATGTTCTGAGTTGACTTGGCCTCTTAAGCAAAAATGGTTCTGGATGCTTTTCTTTACGATATTGGTGGGGGTTTTGGGGGCTTTCGTGCTTGTGGAGTTGATTTTTGCTTTTTCGCCAGGTTCGGCTGTCCTTGCGCTTATAGTGGTTCTGGCTCTCTGGCTCATTCTGAGAACCTATAGGAAATGGGTTTCCGACAAGTCTGAAGAGGATGAAGAGGCTGAGGATGACTTGTCGAACGATGTTGCGCGCAAGTTTTTTTGCGAAGTTTCTACTGAAACATTGTTCCACAAGGATTAAATACTGCTTTCTAGTAGGTTTTTAACGCTGAAAAAATGAGAAAGGAGAGAAAAGAATGAACAAAATGATTCCAATAGCTTTGATCATAGGTCTTCTACTGGGAGTATCAGCGATATTAGCACCGCCGATAATGGCATCACCGCCGATTAAGAGACCGATGGACTTGTACGACATCACCATTCAGGGTGGAAACCCATCGACCGTTGACTACTCATGGTGTTACGACACTGCAAGCGGCGAAATACTGCAGAACACGATGGACACGCTGCTCATGTGGAACGCAGAGAGCTCAAGTTCTCCGTACATCTTCGCACTCGCTACGAGCGAATCAGATGGGCCGGTAACCAGTGGGCATTCTACCATTGGAGTTCCGAATCCGCCTAGCTCTGATTCAGTTTCCGCATTGCTCTTCGAAAACAATGCACAGCTTAATGGCACGACAAATGCTCAGTATTACTGGCAGTATGACTTCAAACTCCGCCAAGGTGTCCAGTTTGCGCCTCCTTACAACTACAGCCTAACAACTGCAGACGTTGTATACAGCTTCCAACGCACGTTGTTCCAGGACAGGGCAAGTGGTCCACAATGGATGTTGGACGAACCCTTGCTGGACAACGCCGGAGGCATTAATCCTTCATACGGAGGATTAGCTGGATTGCCATATTTCAATAGAACTGACTTCGCGAACACAGCGATGGACGCCCAGATTGGCGCACTGGTCAGAGACTCTGTGCAGTATAACGCTACGGACGTCTGGTTCAACATAATGTTCCCAGGCGCTTACGCACCGTTCCTGCAGATTCTCTGCCAGACCTGGTCATCTGTAGAGAGCAAGCAGTGGATCAACAACCAAGTCATCGCCGGAGCAGGCCGCCCCGACTGGGACGGAAGCTTCACGAACCTGACAGCATGGGTGCCCCTCTGGAACCCCGCACTATCGCCGTTGGACACACCAACTCCGATGGAGTACGGTTCTGGTCCGTTCATCCTGACGCCAGGCACACCGGATTACACCCACAATGAATGGGCTGCAACCAGAAACCCCAACTGGTGGGGCGGAGCACCGGCCTTCTATCCAACAGAGGCTGGCGCAGGAGTTGCAGGCTACGCGAACTCGATTGAAGTGTCGTGGAACTACGCATGGTCAGCAGCACAGGGCTTCTTCAAGTCCGGTGACTGTGACTTTGCGGCGCTTCCTTCACTTGCTAACATCGGTGACATCTACACGAATGGCTATACCGGAAGCTACTATCCATTGCCGTCTTCATCGACAAACTTTCCAGATGCTGGCATACGCTGCTACGCAAACCTGGCTGAGCTGGAAGTCGACGGTCTGTTCTTCACAATGAACATATCGACCGCGACTCCTTACGGAGTAATCGACCCACCAGTGTCAGGCGGTCCTGCGACCTTTAACCCTGCTGGAATTCCGAGCAACTTCTTCGGAAACGAGCCGTTTGGTAACCCATACGGTATCGACATGAGGAAGGCCTTCGCGTACAGTATAAACTACGCGCAGGAACTCGCAGTTGCAGCGTTGGGTGAAGGCATTGTACCCGCAACAGCCATTATTCCAGGCTTGTACGGATATAATGCAAGCATCGTGGGCTTCAACTACAACCTGACAGCGGCAGCTCAATACTTCAATGCTTGGCCAAACCTAATGACCAACGGGTTCACCATAACGTTGGCCTACAACACTGGCAACGGAGAGAGGCAAGAGCTGTGCACTTTGATCCAGACAGCAATCCAAAGCATAAGTCCGAACTTCCACGTCAACATAATAAGCCTCGATTGGAAACCGTACCTGCTAGCCGCAGAAACACAGCAAATATCTACGTATGTCATCGGCTGGCTCGTTGACTTCCCAGACCCGCACGACTTCGCACTGCCATTCTACCACACTGGAGGCGCATTCAGCTCATGGCAACTATACTCTAACGCCACGATGGACGCTCTGATTAACGACGCCATTACTCTACCTAACGGTCCAGCGAGAGCTGCAGACTATAGCGCTGTGGCACAGCTAGCAATTGCTGACTGCCCGAGTGTTATGGTTATCACCCCCACGGGCCGCCACTTTGAGTACGACTGGGTTCAGGGCTGGTACTACAACCCCATTTACCCAGGCCACAACTACTTTAACGAATACAAGTTCTACTACGTGCCAGAAGCAAACCAGGCCAGTGCAACGCAACCGTTCAGTGAGTATCTGGCCGCAGACGTTAACCGCGATGGCACAGTCAACATGAAAGACATCGCCTCAATCGCTCGTGCGTTCGGCTCAAGCTTCACCGAACCTATCCCAATAAACTGGGTGTTCGTGGATGACCTTGTGAACATCAGAACAATCAACATGAAGGCCATTGCATTCGTGGCTAGACAGTTCGGTGTATCCAGCCCGATCGGCACATTTGGTCCATTGGTGACCATAAAGCCGATCACAAGCGTTGTGTCTACAGGAACTGGTATAACCTTTACCGCAACGCCTCTTACAGGCTACGGAAACCCGACTGGCCGTGTGATACATTGGTACTATGGAACGTTGGCAAGTGGTCAGCTAGGTGCACCGACAGCGGGCCCAACAGGAGCAACATTCACGTTTACCGCTCCGGCTGGAAGCTCCTACGTCTTCTGCACAGTGACTGACACGTTCACAGGCGCCGTCGCATCAGCACGCACGACAGCGGGCCTATCGAATACGGTTACGACCTATTCGATGTGGGCTGGCGTGTACGCCTCTTAAACGGTTGAAGACCTAAGCTAAACACTCTCCCCCTTTTTTCTTGTTTGAGCCTCGCGCTGCAGGATTTGATTCTACGAGTTTGCGTTCCTTGAATTGTTGAAGTCGCTTGCTTCTGAACGAACGCGTTGCTTCAAAATTGAAAACTCTGTTCCCTCTGCTGAGGCTTCTTTTGATATTCTTCTCTTATTCTTGAGGCACGAATACTTGTATCTTATAATTTTTCTTTGTCGTTTGAGTAGGATATCAGGAAGCGGGTTTTGTTGTGGCTGCGAAATCATGCTCTGTACGCTTCTTGTCTCCGGGTTGGGTTTGATGTGTGTTGAGAGCTTGATTTTGAGGTGGACGATTTGTAAAGACAAATTGCCTCTTTCTGTTACGTTGGAACATTTTCCTTCTGTCTTGCGAAACTGGGCTTGGGTTATGCGAGAACTTCCAGACAATGACGCGAGCAATGAACTGAATGGAGATTAAAGCCGGCTGACTGTTGGAGACTTCGAATCAGTTCTTGCTTTCATTTTTTGCGCGCGCGCTTTTGTTAGAAGAGGAAGAGCTGCGCGCTCTAGCGTTGGGAGTTGCGTCACAAGACACGTGAGACGGAAGGAACAAGGAATCGCGCTAGTGCGACAGGCTTAAATATTGATTTTAGGTTGATTTATGTCGGGGTTTCGGAGATGGCGAATCTAGCAGCTTACATAGTAAGAAGGTTAATCTTGCTTGTGTTCGTGTTGCTCGGTGTTACTATTTTGGTTTTCATTGTCACTATGCTGCTTCCTGTCGATATGAGAGCGCTTCTTTATGTTCATGGGAGTGTTAAGTATCTTACAGAGGCGATAGCAAACGCAATTCAACAGTATCATTTGAATGCTCCGTTTTATGTGCAGTACTGGACCTGGTTGATAAATCTGTTGCATGGGAACCTCGGGTGGTCAGTGAGCAGTAATCAAGACGTGGTAGTGTCAATTGCGACGAAGTGGCCTTACACGTTTGAGATTGTTGTCTTTGCAGCCCCGTTGATTATTTTCTTGGGGATATATCTTGGGGTTCAATCTGCGATTCACAGGAACGGACCGATTGACCAAGCATCGAGGCTCCTGTCTATCATCGGTTGGTCGCTTCCCTCGTTCTTCGTTGGCATGCTGCTTCTGGCGGTGTTTGCGGGTATTCTTGGCTGGTTCCCCTATGCGGGATCGATGACAAATACCTGGTTAGTCTATATGCTGACTCCGAAGAACCATTTCATGCATTACACTGGTATAGACTTGTTTGACGGGCTGTTGAACGGTCAGCCGTACTTATCGCTTGACGTTCTTTGGCATTGCGTTCTGCCCGTGATCACCGTTGTCACCATCGATGTTGCCTTGCTGATAAGAGTGATGCGTTCCTCTATGCTTGAGACGCTGAGCAAGCCTTACATTACGACGGCGAGATCCAAGGGTCTGAGCAACAAGGTCGTCATCTACAAGCATGCAAGAAGGAATGCTCTCATCCCTGTTGCAACTCTTTCCGGGATGTTGGTAGCGGGCCTCCTGACTGGTTTGATTATCACTGAAACAGTTTTTGGCTTTGGAGGTTTGGGAAGTGCGGCCGTCAAAGCCATCACGAATTTGGATATTCCCTTCATTATGGGTTACACGGTTCTTACGGCCCTTTTGTTTGTGTCAGCGAACCTAATAGTTGATATCATGTACGCGTACATCGACCCCAGAATAAGGTTGGATTGACATGAGCCTGACATCGAGATGGGAAGAGTTCAAAACAGGAATGCGTCCGAGAATCTCAGAATGGAGGTTCATGCTGAAGAGGATGAGACAGTCCAACCTCGCCATGGCCGGCCTGATCATCATATTGGGCTTCGTGGTCATCGCATGCTTAGCTCCAGTGCTCGCGCCAATTCCCTCTGTGAATCGCGGCAATCCATGGGCAATTCCCCAAGACCAAACCATCACAGGTCTGGTTGGGTATAACGTTCCAACGCCGCCTACAACAGAACACATTTTTGGTACCACGTACTATCAGTATGACATTTATTACGGTTGCATCTGGGGAACAATAACGGCGTTCAGGGTAGGCTTGACAGTTGTTGTAATATCTCTCATCGTCGGTCTTCTTATCGGAACGTTGGCGGCATTTTACGGGGGGGTGATAGATGAGGCGTTGATGCGATTCACTGACATCATAATCGCTTTTCCGGGCTTGATCCTTGCCATAGCAATAGTGCTTGCTTTTCCAGTAGCTATCCCGTTGAACCTTTCAATGCTGTTTCTGGGCATCTCCGCATTTTTCGTCGTGATCTTTCTTGGGTTGAGGCGCGATCGCACTGGCGCGATATTTACATCTGTATTCTTGGTAATCCTGGCCTTTTCGCTAATAACCTACCTGTACTTCCCGTTAATTCTTAATCTCAATCTTGGAAAACTGGACAAAGTTCTCGTTGCGTTGACGCTGGTCGGTTGGCCAGGCTACGCTAGGTTAATCAGAGGGGAAGTCTTAAGGGTGAAGAACGAGGATTTCGTTGAAGCTTCAAGAGCCTCAGGATCCTCAGATTTTCGAACTATAACAAGGCACATCCTGCCGAACAGCATATACCCTGTCTTCATCGTGGCCACTTTGGACATAGGTTCCGTGATACTGACCGCAGCCGCTTTGGCGTTCATCGGCATAGGCGCACCCCCGAACTACCCAGATTGGGGACAGCTTGTCAGCGCCTCTCAAAGCGTCATAACAAACGCCAGCAACATAGTGCTCTACTTCCACACATTCTTTATTCCAGGATTCTTCATCGCGATGTTTGTGGTCGGGTGGAATTTGCTTGGAGACGCGCTCAGAGACGTTCTAGACCCGATGCTCAGGAGGAGATGACAATGTCTAAGGGCAGCATAGTTGAAGTGCAAGATCTCGAAGTAAAGTTCTACACGTACGCAGGCGTCGTTGAAGCGCTTGACGGAGTCAACCTTTTCGTGAGGGAAGGTGAAATTCTCGGCCTCGTGGGCGAGACAGGTAGTGGCAAGAGCGTGACGAGTCTTTCAATCATGAGGCTGGTCCCCCCGCCTGGCGTCATTGAGGGCGGGAGGATTATTCTGCGAGATTCAGGGAAACAACAAAACACTCTAACGATGAAAGAGGATACAATCAGAAAAGTGAGGGGCAAAGATATATCGATGATTTTCCAAGAGCCGAGAGCCTACCTCAACCCTGTTTACTCGGTTGAAAATCAGATCGCCGAGGTCATGCTCGTTCACAGAAGAGAAGAACTGTTGGAAAACAGCATAGCCTCTGTTCAGAAGAGGCTCATCGACGGCCGAAAGGCAGTGCTCGAAAAGGAGAAGGCTCGGCTTGACAAAGAGAACCCTCAAGGAGAAAAAGAGAAGGTAGAGCTTGCCAAACGCAGGCAAACGATTGAAAAGAGACTTGCCGCCCTGACGGCCAAACAGCCCTCGAACAATGAGATAGCATCTTACCGAAGGTTGTTGAAGGCTGAGCGGTATTGGTCGACTGAGAATGCGCGACAGTTTCAAAAGAAGAAGGCAAAGCTCGAAAGGTTAAGGGCTACGCTTGAGAAACAGAAAACAGAACTAGAGGGAAAGAAAGGAACAGAAAAGCAGATGGTCAGCATTAACAAACAGAAGCAGTCTGTGATGGCGTGGCTGGGACAGTGTAACAGACAGTATGCTGAGCTCATGCAGGTCGAGCCCACGGAATACAAGCCGGGCTTAGGCACCAGAATCCCAGGGGCTGTTCGCGTCAGGGCCATGAGGTTTCCGGCGAGGTTTAATCGCAAACGCCAGTTCCAGAACGAGGTTCGGAAAGAGGTCGTCAAGGTGCTGAAGAGCGTGGAAATACCTGATCCGGAACGGGTGGCACGCATGTATCCGCATGAACTGAGCGGTGGAATGGCACAGAGAGTAGTCATTGCCATGGCGTTAGCCTGCAATCCAAGAATGCTCATAGCCGATGAACCGACTACCAACTTGGACGTCACGGTTCAAGCCCAGATATTGAATCTGGTGAAGACGCTGAAGAAGAACCTTGGGTCGGCAATCCTCTATATTACACACGACCTGGGTGTAGTCGCGCAATCATGCGATCGGGTTGCGGTGATGTACGCTGGAAACGTGGTCGAGACCGCTGATGTTTTCGAGACATTCAGCAACCCGCTTCACCCGTACACACGTGCACTGCTCGATTCAATCCCGAGGCCGGGCGAACCGTTCAAGTCAATCCCGGGCATAGTTCCGAGTTTGGTAAACCCGTTGAAAGGTTGCAGGTTTCACGACAGGTGCAGCTATGCAACCGAGCAGTGCTTGAGCGTGAAGCCGAAGTTCATTGAGGTCAAACCTGACCACTATGTCTCGTGCCATCTTTACGGAGGGTCATGATGGCGCCACTGTTGGAACTGAAACAATTGAAGAAGTATTATCCGATATACGGTGGGGTTTTCAAGCGCAGGGTGGCCAGTGTGAGAGCAGTTGACGATGTGTCTATAAGCGTGGATAGAGGCGAATGTTTCGGGTTGGTCGGAGAGTCAGGCTGCGGAAAGACAACCTTGGGAAAGACACTTCTGAGACTGCTGAAACCCGATGCTGGAAGCATCTATTTCGGTGTTCCCGCAGAAGTCACTGCACAAATCAATCAGCTTTCGAGGAGCAACCCCCGTTCTCCGGTGCTTCGAAGACTGAGACGAAAGTATGACATAGCAACCTATGCGGGAATGGATCTGCGTCGACTCAGGAGAAGAATGCAGATAGTGTACCAGGACCCCACGACGTCGTTGGATCCGCGGATGCTGGTGAAGGACGTGGTGGGGGAGTCTCTCTATGCTCAGGGAATAGCCAGTGGCGAAGAAGCCAAGAAAATGGTCATGGAGATTCTTGAAAGAGTAGGAATGTCAGAGCGCGCGCTGTTCAGGTTTCCGCATGAATTTAGCGGTGGCCAGAGACAGAGAATAGCCATCGCGAGGGCGCTGGTGAGCCACCCTGAATTCGTGATTCTCGATGAGCCGACCTCTGCTGTTGACGTTTCGGTTCGAGCACAACTGCTGAACCTCTTCCAGGATCTGCAAAAAGAATTCGGCCTCACTTATATGTTCATTAGCCACGACTTAAGCATCGTCGAATGCATCAGCGATCGGGTCGGCATCATGTACTTAGGCAAAATCGTTGAGTACTCCACGACGGAGCAGATATTCCACACTCCGCTGCACCCATATTCTCAGGCCCTCATAGCCTCAGTGCCCATACCTGATCCAACGAGGAGAAAGGAACGTGCGCCGTTAACAGGCGAAGTGCCCAGCCCTGTGAATCCCCCGCTTGGGTGCCGTTTCCATCCCAGATGCCCGTTGGCCATGGACATTTGCAAGAAGAAGGAACCCATGCTATTGGACTCAGGACAAGGACATTTCGTGGCCTGCTACGCAGTCTCACAATCAACTGGTTGAGGAAGCAAAACATGAAAAAACGGATAGACACAGGTTATTCAAGAAGACTGAGACAGCTCTCGGCAATTATCATCTGTGCAATTGTTGTGGCAGGGCTGACCACGCACGTGGCCACGGTGTCAGCGGCAACAGTGCCGAAAATCCTAATCCTTGGCCAAGAGTCGAACAGCCAGCAGCAGAACGATACGTTAATCCTGAAGGTAAATGAGACCTTCACGATGAACGTGAACATAACAGATTACACAGACCTTTATGACTACCAAATAGTGTTCAAGTACAACCAGACGATGCTGAACATGACAGATCTCACGTTTCCAGCTAACAACGTGTTTGGATCGCACAGTCCTGTTTCGACGATGCTTACTCCGTTTAACCAGACGCCGTCTTCATTGATAGATCTTAGGGACCAATTTGGCGTCGCAGAAGCTGGCCAGTCGCTGCTCACCACAGCGGGCATGGATGTTTCCAACGCTTTGCTCTTTCAAGTGAACTTCACGGTTGCAACGGCGGGAGAGACAACTGTTCACATTTCCACAATCAACAACACCGCTATGCTCCCTCCAATAGGCAGCCAAGCATGGTATACGTTCACGCAAAACTCGGATCAGGCTCTTTTAGGTGGTGAAAATGACAACTTTGACTTAACGAATGCGACGCTCATCGTAATCGCCGGACTCTCCGTTCCACCGCCGTTTGGCTCCTTCGTATGCCACGGCACACCCGTCAGCAGCAAGAACCACCTGCTCCTTATGTATACGGCTGGTGAAGGGGTTACCACAACTAATGTTTTCGCTTACCTGCCAACATACTTTAACGCCTCTGATTCCTACGATAAATATGGAACGATAACCGAGTACATCTGGAACTTTGGCGATGGAAACACGACTGTGGTCAATGCGACCGGGTCTCCGACGGACGCGCTCATAACACACGTTTACACAGGAGTGGGCATATTTGATGTGAACCTGACTCTCGTGGCTCGATCAGGCCCCAACGCGACCCAGGTTTCTACGCCTTTCATTTACCCGATCACGGTGGACTTGGCCCTGAACCTCTTCGACTGGACGCCGATCTTGTACACCTTCCTCGGAATCATCGTCGCCGCCATAGTGATATCCTCGGTCAGGTCGGCGGTGCGAAGAAACCGCGTGAGAAGATTGAGACAGCAAAAGATGCGCAGACCAGACTTTTCTGGGCAGCCTCAAACAGGAACCGGAACGACACAGAGCAGGTAAGCCCGCACTTCGTGCGAGCCTGTTTTCGTAACAGCTCTCAAGCGTCACTGAACCACGTTGAAATGTGAAGAGTGGCCTAAGCCTCGCCTTCGCTGAGACCTGATGGTCAATCAAATGCCTTTATCTTTGTAGCAAGTTATCGCACGCCTCTTCTTCTCGGCACGTGTCTCTTAGTTTCTAGTTTTTTTCAGTTTGACCGCTGAGCTGAAAGGATAGGTTTAACTTGACGGACGCGGCTATCGATATTCGGAGGAGGAGCCGGGATTAGGGAGACAGGAAAGCTCAGTGGACTTTTTGTGTGCCTCCTCGTCTTGACGAGTTTTCTTGCAGGCGTACGCTTTGCAAATCCTGCCAAACTTGAGACCAGCGTCGAGGGTTCTGTTTCTCCGGTGATTCAGGATTTTTTCATCAACAACGTTTACTCTGGCCTAGCGGCGCAGTTCTCATTTGAATGCTCAGACTCGAATGCGCTGAGCTTGGGAATACTAGAGACTAACATCACAGGCGCGGCCGCAAATTCTACACTCAGCCTTTCAGGCACTCAGGCCTGGGCAAACTACACGGAGACGTATCCCAGCGGCAACAGCGTAATAAGTTTTGACTTCTGGGTAAACGACTCTGACGATGTCTGGGCGACGACTGGAAACAGATCCGTCAACGTTTACGATTACACCGAAGCGGGCACGGTGTCCTACTTTGATTCTCTAATCCAAACCATGGGGGCGGTTCAAGCCGCGAACGACTTCAACGAAGTTTCACCATATCTCGCTTATGTCCTAGGCCAGAATCAGACGTCAATGCAAACAATGATAGACAACTATGCGTCTGCAGGACAGTGGATCAACGTTTTGGAATGGGCTGCCATATGCAACAAGCTCTGGTATGACAGCGTTCCAAGCGACGTTCAAGCAGACGTTGAATATGCTCTTGGAAACTACACGATGGTTGGAAGCCTGCCTATGACTAGCAGCAGTTATGGAGGAAACGACTTCAACATTGAGAACCAATGGGGACTGTACGGCTACTACTTCAACAACTGTTCTTGGATTGGGGGATACCAGAACAACTCGAAATGGAACGTCACGGCAGCATACAACTTTTTCGACACTGCCATAAACTATTCATTTGCGAATGGCGGCGGGCTTCCCCTTCAGGTTTATGCGAACGGAACAGGAACGGCATTCGCTAATAGGTACTATGATGAGGATGCGGACACCGTTGAGTCTTACGTTCTTTTTTATGCTCTTCTCAATGTTTCTGACGCCTTGAACAAAGCGGTGTACTGGTGGAACCATCTGGTCAACACTCACTGGAATGACAACCTTGGCTATTTCGGCTACGCATCAACAGTTACATACGAATGTGAAGCAGCGTTTTTCCTGAAAATCATAAGTATGCTGAAGTACTACTACCCTTCTCTCGGCAACTGGACCTACGTTCTGGAGGATTTAGGTGACAGGTTTCTTTCTGAGGAATGGAACAGTCCACAATGGGTCGACGCAAGCACTTATCTTGCAGCTTATGCTGTCGTCCATGCAAACCCTAGCAACACACAGAGAAGGTTGGAGAACACTCTCGGAACGTGGCAAACACTGCAGGGCGTTTACTCGCAGCTGAGCAGCGCGTATCAGAGCAGTGTGACGGACATGCTTTCTGGGAACCAGAATCTTCAGCCTGCGTGGGCCCTATTGCTGAGCCAGTATAATGCCACAGCGAATCAGTACGGAGTAGGGTTGTATGACGCGGCAACTGGCATGTTCAGTGAAGATCAACCTGCAAGCAGCAATAGCGGTGTCTTTGCCGACGATTGTACTGCGACTGCTCAGGCAGAAATATTATTGTTCATGATCGGAATAGTTCCTGGCAACACAACCCTCGCTTTTCCGTTGGAAGAACTGAACTATGAGTACATTCAAGACATCGACCCAGAAATGTTCCAGTTTAACTTGGCGAACCAAACGATAACCATTCCAGTAAACGATGCTGGAACCATGTCGTTCCAGTACGGGGAGTCACCCATCGTTTGCAGCTTCAATCAGAGCGGAGTCTGGCAGGTGACGTTCACCAACTCGTGGAACATGATAGCCAACGCGACGTACGTGTCCAATTTGCCCTCAAACAGCATATATTTCTCGCAAATCTATACGCTGCCATATAACGTTACCATAACTGCTCATTGTCTCACAGAGAATACTGACGTGAACGTCAGCGTAGCCATGGATGGTTCGCCGACGGTCTCAACGACACCCTACACTTTCGCCGAATTGATAGGAGTCCACACCTTCACAGTTTCGAGCACAGACCCGCAAGGTCACTTTTTCATTAACTGGACCACAGGCGAAACGACGTCAACAGTAACAGTTTCGAATGGCGGAACGTTGACGGCATACTATGAAGAGGGGCCGCTTTCAATTGCTGTTTCGCCTGATACCGCAACTTTGGGCCTCCTTCAATCCCAGTCGTTCAACTCAACAGTTTCTGGCGGCACATCTCCCTATTCTTACCAGTGGTATCTCAACGATGCCTCGGTTTCAGGAGCTACGAGTTCAACATGGACTTTCACGCCAAGGTCTGCGGGACCGTACAGTATCTATGTCAATGTAACCGACAGCGATGGAACCCAGACAACGTCTAACACCGCATGCTTGCAGGCGCACGTGCAAGTTGTGTTCCTGGGAGGTCCATATTACACTCATGGAACAGAGTACTGGATTCTTGGATTGTCAGGAGAACATTCTATACGTATACTTTCAAAGTTGTGAAACTGAGATTTTTGGGCACGTGGACTCTACTTACAAAGTGACGGCTGAAAGATGGTCACGACTCGCCTCTTCACAGTTGTAAACAAGTTGACTTAGCGGGTGAAAACGATGAAAGCTTCAATAATCGACGAAATCGTGGATCCAAACCGTCGCCACGATCGTATGTTGATATGCCGGCCGTGAGCACAGGGCTGAAAGATTTGTTTAGTCATGCTTTTCATGGTGTGACAGAGCAATCAGCGTTGGCTGGGCTTGGCACCGTCGAGTGCGGCGGTGTCCGGTGCTGCGCGGGTTTTCTCTTTCTGCATGATAGAAGATAATTCCAGAAGGTTTAAATCTTGTAATTACGCCATTTAACATTGCATAAAAGGAGAAGGGAGAATAAAGAATGAACAAAGCATTAAGTAAATTACTTGCAACTGTACTCATAACAGCAATGATCTTAGGCTTTCTACCAGCAGCCATGTTCAGGGCAACAGCTGCACCGCAAAGTGTCCCAGTAGCTACGGCACCAGCACCATGCCTCTTTCTCGTAGGATCAGTAACCAACCAAGGTCTAGATTTCTACACAAGTGGCGTTAACGCGACCGTTGGAGGCACTTTCACTGTAACAGCGTGGATCAACACGACTGCCGATGAGGGTGGTTGGGTAGGTGCATTCACGTTCAACGCAACCCAAATCCACTGCATGAGCGTCGCGTTTGTTGCCAACAGTAGCTCGCAAAGCTCATGGTTCTTCGACAACACCTATTACGCTCCTGGCACGGGAACACCGCCCTTTTTGGACTCTGTTACGCCTCCGAGCGCACCGGACAACGTTGCGGGCACCATAGGCGAGCCCTCAGGATTCGGTGAAGTACTCTTGGGAATATCCGTGTTGCCGGCAACAGCACCGTTCGTAGAAGAACTCATAACCATGACGTTCCAGTGGCAAGCGGGCGCTTTCTCGTCACTTCCAGCAATTGGCACGATCGCTTGGGACCCGAGTGTTGCGTTCATAGTCAACACTGGAGGTTCGCAAGACTTTGCCACTGCCTATGGCAACTACAATTATCAAATCGCTCTGCCACCACCACCGCCACCACAAATGCCATACGTTAAAATCACGCCCGAGACATCGACTACTTTCGCAACCATTACGGGTCCAACAGGATACGACCTCAACAACGAGGTTGGAACAAGCTTCTATGAGGATGTTACCATTCCAAACTGGAATGCAGTAAACGCTACTGTTGAAGTCGACTACAGCAACACAACGTTGCTAACAGTGACAAACGTAACCTACGGCGCAGACTGGACAGGCACACCAGCCATTGTCAGTCCTGGCGTTATAACGCTATTCGCAGCTAACAATACTAACTCACCAGGAACTTTCGCGGTTATCGGCTTCCAAATACTAACCCAAGAGATCATTCCGCCATATCCAATGGGATACTACGACGATTCCAACATGGTTGTAAACTCGGGCACTACAGTTCTGTACAACACCACGGGCATAGTGACGCGCGCCGCAGATGTTAATGCTCCGGACGTGCAGGTCTATGGATTCTTATCCGTTATCCCTGCGCAGTTCGTCGTACAGCCACCGCTCACAATTGAGGGTCCAAACCCATGCGTTGGAAACACATTCGTCGTTAACGTCACCTTGAACCCAGGAAAGTCAAACAACGTCATTGGTGCACAGTTCGTGCTACAGTACAACTCTACTCTGATGGCACCGCTCAGCGTCGCTGAGGGTCCGTTCTTCCCAGAATGGGCAGCAGCAGCTAACAACGGTGAAAACACATTCCTAAGCACTTCAATCAACTCCAACATAGGAACCTGGGGACCAAACGTGCTGTTCGCTGACATCATTCTGCCAAACGAGACGAATGGAGGATGGATGCCCCCATTCGCAAATGCGTCTGATGTCATAGCGGAGATCACGTTCCAGTGCTTGTACCAACCGCCAACCGGAAGCATCACAAGTCCCTTGACGATACTCAATGACCCGAGCGCCTCGTTCATCGTAGGCCTTGATGGTATGGGTAACATAGTCTACCCAATCATGCTGGCACCTATCAACGCACTCTACGAAGTAACAACACCAGCCTGGCAAGTAGGAAGAATGATTGACGAGTATGGTGGAGCAGTGAACAGTGGCCACGGATACCTGCTAACGGGCACTGATAGTCCGTTCCCAGTTACCGAAGGCAACGACTGGGCATTCCCCGCACCATACGGCGGACAAGGTGCAAACATGCCGATGGACATGGTTGAGCCACAATCATTCGTGTACTTCAACGCGTACGTATCCTACAACGGCTGGCCAGTTCAGAGCAAGAACGTAGCCTTTGAAATCACAGAACCCGACGGTTCGCTCTACATGAAGACTTCAGCCATCACAGACTCCGATGGAATCGCCACCATTGGCATCAGAATGCCATGGCCATGCGATCCTAACCAAGACGCCGCCTTGTTGGGCAAGTGGAACGAGGTTTCAACAGTCGAATTAGCCGACGTTGTAATCAACGACACATTGAACTTCAAGTACGACTACATAATCCACATCACCAGCGTCACAACAGACATGTCAATGTACAATCACGGCGACACCGTCACCGTCTACTTCAACTTCACCTCGTACTTCATGCAGCAATTCCCAATAAGCCTACCATTCCCAGTGCTCATCGAAGTCTCAATAATAGACAACCTAGGAGTGACAGTCGGAACCGCAACATACACAACAACAGTCGGCGGAGCAGTATTCTGCACATATAGCCAATACTCAGGCTCAGTTCAAATAACCATTCCGAAATGGGCCTACGCAGGCATAGCAACAATAAACGTCGCTGGCTTCGACGGTCTTGAACCAGTTGCAGGCGGTGTGGCAATCACACCATTATACGTTGGCCCAACAATATTGATAATGCCAGCGTAGACGAAGTGACACATCCCAAAACAATTTCCCCTTTTTTTGTTCTTCTATTCTAACATTGAGTTAGCCCGATTGCAGGGTTCTAGTGTGGCGAATGCGTGACGGTATGTTGATGACTTTGTTCTGGACGAACCTGCTGGCATAGTGAACGCGAATAATAAGATCAATCGTGGTATTGATGAATCGCTCGGATGGAGGTTTATTCCAGAATACTTAAGTGCAGCAAATCCTCAGAGCTTAAGTTGATGTAACATGACAATTCAGCTTTCCTTGAAAACTTTGTGTTTACTCGTTCTAATTGCGACACTCCCTGCTGTCTTGATACTGTGCCCAACTAGAACTCTAGCCGCGTCGACGATGAGCCTCACGGTGGCTGCGAATGCGAGCTCGTACTATATTCGACAACCGGTTGCCTTAAACGGCAAAATGTTATTAAATGGCCTACCCACAACAAACACCTTAGCAAGTGTCGAAGTCGACAATCCGAGGGGGTTCCCAATTCTCTTCAGAACAGTCCCTCTTGGGAATCCTGCCCCTACTCCTCCGCAAGTGTGGTCCTTGAATGTGACTGCAATAGGCGTGACTAACTCTCTCTTTAACGTGACGAACTCAATAGAAATCAACAGCGTGATGAACCTTTATGCAACACTGCACAACAACCTTGCTAACCAGTACGAAGCTATCGTCACAGGAACCGTTTTTGACGGAAACCTGATTCCAATATCTGCACTCTCGAGCCAAGTCACTATGGGCGCATACCAGAACGTGTCAGTCTCATGGTTAGTATCTGTCCCAGAATGGGCCTACTCGGGCGAGGCTCTAGCAGTGATCAACGTGTTCAGCGATTATCCAAGCAATGGCGGAACTCCCCTAGTACCTGAGACGCCTTATGTTTTCTATTTGACAAGAAACCCCCTCATCCCAACTCCCAACTCCGTGCTTCCAGCCGCTAACACATCTGCCACAGGCCAATACGGAATAAATTTCAGAATGCCACCCGACATCTACACGGTTCCTGGCAACTACAGCGTATATGCAACAGCAGTGTCCCCCAGCACCCATTTCGCAAGCGAAGCTTCAACATCCTTCAACTTGAATCAAGCTCCGAGCCCTCCTCAGGCAGCCTTCAGTTACTCGCCACTCCTAATCTACGGAGGTGAAAACGTCACTTTTGACGGTTCATCCTCCTCGGCCGAAGGCACAGGAGTCACAATAACACAGTACGCATGGACAATAAACAGCGTCCTGCAGACGACGGGAACCAGCCCCTACATGTATCATGTGTTTCCCAGTTCAGGAACGTACCTCGTGCAGTTAAACGTAACAAACAGCGTCGGCTTATGGTCAACTACAGTAAAACCCGTAGTTGTGAGTCCCGACTTCGGACCTACCGCAAACTTCACTTGGACACCGCCTTCACCAGGCGCGAATGTGACAGTGAATTTCAACGCCTCTTCCACTCAGCTTGGATGGAGTTCGCTAATCCCCGGCTACGCGAACATCACGAGTTACAAGTGGAACTTCGGCGACGGAACAATCAACACAACGAGCACCAGTACAACAACGCACTCTTTCACGCAGCCAGGCAACTACACCGTCACCTTGACCGTAACCGACTCTCAATCAAGAACTAACCAAACGTCTCAAACGGTCCAAATATCCCAATTCCAAACATGGGATGTTAACCAGGACCACGTTTGCAACATGAAAGACCTGGCCCTCGTAGCTAGAGCCTTCGGATCTTCTCGCGGTCCCCCACCCAGTTCAAACTGGAACCCAGCTGCAGACGTTAACGGCGACGGCGTAGTAAACATGAAAGACATAGCCCTCGTTGCAAGGCACTTCGGAATGACTGACTGAGCCTAAAAAGCTCGCGACGAGCAAGACGAAAAGTCCTCTCGCAACTCCCCTTTTTACCCTTTTCCAAATAAAAAGCCGCTCTTCAATAATCGATTTTTCAACCCTATCTGCCCTCTGACCGTGATGCAAGCACTTTTTTCCAGGTTCTTGGCTGACATGTGTCCAAGGCCGGCGAACAACGAACGTGTCTTCCCTTTCGCAAGAGGCGTAGAAGAGCGAGTCGAGAGACTTGCGAACGTGGACATTGGGCGCAGGCGGCTTTTGCACATTGGACAGGAAGCGGCATCACACTGAAGAAAGCGCTTTTGACCATCTGGGCTTGTGCCCCTGCTTTTTGTCAGCGTAGGCTTTTCTTGTCAAAACACTTAACAGAACCTTTGATTACATGGTGTTGAAGGAGGAAAAAGCTTGAATCGGGCAGCATATGACTTGGTTTTTAGCATTTGTGCTTTTGTTCTAATGTCCGCCGTGTTTGTTACAACGTTGAATGCTCCATTGGTTCGGGCTCAAGGGGCCATATACATACTGCCAGATGGAAGCATATCGCCATCGACAGCTCTACTCACCACCGCAGACAACATAACCTACACTTTTGTGGGAAACGTCAATGAACAAATCACAGTCCAGCGAAACAACATAATTATCAACGGGAATGGATACACGCTTCAAGGCCCAGGATTGGGAACCACCGAAGACGGATTCTACCTGTCCGGTATGAGCAACGTGACGATAAAAAACACACCCATAACAGGCTTCGCTGTTGGAATTCGCCTCGTCTCATCATCTGACAGTAACCTGCTCTACGACAACAATGTCACGGCAAACTACGGTTATGGCATTTGGCTCGACAACTCTTCTGACAACGTCCTGTCAGACAACACAGTTACGTCAAACGTCGGTTACGGCATTCTGCTCAACTCTTCCTCAGACAATAACAGCTTGTCAGCCAACAATTTCACAACAAACAATTACGGCGTTTGGCTCGGCATTTCCGACGCCAACACCTTTTCTGGAAACAACGTCATGGCAAGCAACTTTGGAATCTGGTTCTCATCCTGCGACAACAACAGCCTATTTGACAACACTGTGGCAAACAACAACAACGGCTTCTATCTCGACCAATCCTCTGGCAACGTCTTCTCTGGAAACAATTTTACGGCAAACATCTCGGACGGCGTCTATCTTGACCATTCTTCTTCCAACATCTTGATCGGCAACAGCATGATAAACAACACCTACGGAGTTTATCTGCTCATTTCCTCGAACGACACGTTATCTGGTAACAACATCTTGGACAACGGATACGGTGTTTACATAGACCATTCTTCTGGCAACGTTCTCTCGGAAAACACTTGCACGACAAACAGGGAGGACGCCGTTGAACTCAATGAAGCCTCTGGGAACAGCATTTTCCACAACAATTTCATAAACAACACTCTCCTCCAAGCGTACGTGGAAGGCCCTTTCAATGAATCTATCAACGCATGGGATGACGGCTATCCTTCGGGGGGCAACTACTGGAGTGATTACTCCGGCGCAGATACTCTCAGCGGCCCTTACCAGAATGTGACCGGAAGCGACGGCATAGGCGACGTCCAAAACGTCATCAACCCAGTCATCATCGATCAATACCCTCTGATGGGAATGTTTTCAGAGTTCAACACAATTTCGAACGAAAGAGTCCAGCTGATAAGCAATTTCACAGTTTCACAATTCACCTTCAACGGTTCAGCCATCAGCTTCAACATTGAAAACACAAATGCCACGGCTGATTTCTGCAGAATAAGCATTCCAACAGCGCTGATCAATGCACCTTACAAGGTCTTCGCTAACGGAACAGAAATCCCCTACACCTTGTTGCCAAGCTCCAACCAAACAAACAGTTACCTCTACCTCAACTTCACACCAGCATCAGAAGAGGTAACAATAACACCTGAGTTTCCATATCCCTTCCTCCTGCTGCTTCTCATGCTTGCAACCGCCGCAGCAGCCATCAGCTACCGCAGAAAACGTCCAAAATAGCCGAAACGTGACACCCCGATATAGTCCCTCACGAAAGAAGGAAAGAATAAGAAGACCCCTTTAGGCGCCCATCAAATTTGGCGATATGCTCTCAACGAAGACCCTGCCGTAGGTACGGCATGTCAGTCAATTCCTATGAATGAGAAGTGAGTGCTGCTTCCATAGATGATGTTGTTTGTGATGTCAACGTTCGTTGTGATATTTATCCAGTTGGCGGTGAATCCGAAGTGTCTCGCTACTATAGCGACGTCTTTCATGTTGACTACGCCGTCACCGTTAACGTCTACCGCGGGGTCCCAGTTGGGACTCGTGGAGTTTGTTCCGAAGTGCCTTGCAACGTAGGCGACGTCTCTCATGTCAACTATGCCCCACGGCGGTTGAACGTCGCCGGGAATAGACGTGTACTGAACCAGTTGCAGACCGCTCTTCTGCTGTTGCGTCATGTTCGACCCATCGAACGCCAGGCCAACCGTCACGCTGCCAGAAAAGCCAGCCGTCACGTTGATGCTGTAGAACTGTCCAACCATATTGTTCGGTGTGGGCGCGTTGACAGTTGGCGTTTCGATTGCGATGATGATACCGGCGGTTGTGACGTTGGCGAACGTCAGTTCAAGATTGTTCCTCGGAGTGACCGTCACGTTCGTCCCTGCCGCGACATTAACGTAAACAGTTAGAGTCGTGTTTCCGCTGCTTGGAAGGTTGTTCAAGTCTCCGCTGTAGCTTGCCGTGATGGTTTCGTAGCCCGTGTTGTTGTCCGTGTACGAGGTAGAACAGTTTCCAGAGGACAATGTGCAAACCTTCTGGCTGAAGATTCCCGTGCTGCTGCTCGTCGTCCAAGTGACATTGCCCGTTGGGCTTGATCCATATACGCTTGCGGTGCAGGTGACAGGGAGACCGGTAGGGACTGGGTTGGGTGTTGTGACGACGAATGTTGATGACTGGCCGAACGGTTTCATCAAAGGATATGTGTCATTGTCCAAAGTATCTACCGCTGCATCTATGATGTATGGCGTGTCGCCTATGCCGTCGCTTCCGGTCACGTTTTGGTAAGGGCCACTGCGCAAGTCCCTGCCGTGGTAGTCGCTCCAGTAGTTTCCTCCTGTGGAGTAGGCGCCTTCCCAAACGTTCGCCCCTTGGGATGTTTGGTCAATTGTGGCCTGGGCTACGTTTCCGACAAAGTCATTATTATATATCGTGTTGAAAATAGAACCTAAGATATCGATTCCCGTACTGTTGTTTGCTGTTACGTTGTTTTCGTAGACGTAATCGTTCGAAGCAGAGGAAAGAAAGATGCCATAGCTGTTTGCTGTTACGTTGTTTTCGTCGACGAAGTTGCTCGAAGAAGAGTAGAGAAAGATGCCATTGCTGTTTGTTGTTACAGTGTTCCCGCTGACAGTGTTGTATGGAGAATCGCTTAGATAAATGCCATAGCTGTTTGCTGTTGCAGTGTTCCCGCTAACAGTCTCGTACGAAGAAGCGCTCAGAAAGATGCCATCCTTGTTTGCTGTTACGTTGTTTTCTAAGACGTAATCGTTCGAAGAAGAGGAGAGAAAGATGCCATAGCTGTTTGCTGTTGCAGTGTTCCTGCTAACGGTGTCGTTCGAAGGATTGAGGAGATAAATACCAACGTCTTTGTTTGCTGTCACGGTGTTCCCGCTCACAGTGTCGTTTGAAGAACTGCTGAGATAAATGCCGTAAAGAAAGTCTTCAACATTCATGTTTTCGACTTCCGTGTTATTTATATTTGCCAGATAAAGGCCGTCTCCACTCTGATTTCCTTGTAAAGTGTATCCGTTCCCGTTAATCGTGATATTGTTTCTTTCGACGACAACCCCCTCATAGGTTGGAGAGGTCATGTTACCCATGAACGTGTAGGTGATGTTGTCAACACTTGAGATGGGCGCAGAGGACGGAGAAACGCTTCCGTCACTGTTAATGTAAACCGTCTCAGCCTGCGCGTGGACAAGCCTCACATTGAACCCTAAAGTGAATGCGCAAGTTGCAAGCAAAATCAGTAATATCCAAGAAAAAATCCTCTTCATTCCCTTCTTCCCTTAAATAAGAATGAATCACGAGCTGCCAAATTAAGGTTGCGCGTAAATTGAACACATTCCAAAATCCAAAGTAAAGTGCAGAAAACGCACGTGTTAACTGTCTCGTCCTTTAAGAACTTAACAATCCTAAAAACCTCCAAAGGTCACGTACCAGGCGCATTCTTTCTTAACTGTGTCAACGTTAAGATGCTGCATGGATATACTAAAAGCGCTCATGTGCTGCCGAACTTCTCAAAGGTATCCTTCGTTCATGTCCTTGCATCATGAAGCCACTCAGAATCTGAGATCGTAAACGTACGCGTATCCAACCTATCCCTTCCGTCGTTTCTCAGAACAAAATTACTCTACAGATCCCTTCGTGGAACAGTGTGCGCGATCGACTTTATCTAAAGAGAGTTGCTGTACAAATCTGGAAATGGGAAGCATTTTTCATGAAGAATAGATCAACTCGGTGAATCTTGAGATGACGAGAACTTAGAAATACGCTCGTGGTTAAATGTGTGGATGAACTATAACCGCATAAGAAGGTCCGGGTAGTTTCTTTTTTCTTCTTCGTCGTCTTCTCATGATTCCAGCGAACAAGAACAAGACTAAAGCTCCGATGATCCCCAACCCGAAGAGGAACAGCAAAATTAGGTAAACCGGTATTTTTAATGGTTTAACTTGACTCTGGGTCTTCCAGTTCCAAGTTATGCTCGAGGGCTCAGTGATGGTGAAGGTAAGTGATGTGGCGGACCCAGAAGCTAGAACGCTTCCAGTGCCTGTCCAACCCGTACAGACGTACTGGGTTGCAGAATCTGCGGACACTGGGGAGGTCACAGATGCGGGTATTGTGCTTCCAGAGTCGAACCAGCCGCTTGATGGAATGGGAGAATCGTGTGGCGAGGTGACAGTCAGGTAGTATTGTGTCCTGTAATTTCCTGTTATGTTTCCGGAAGTTGATACTGTGATGGTGTCATTTTCGACCGTTGACAGGCCAGTCGTGCTCGACCAAAGATACTGCTTGGCGTTTGCGTTTACACGAAGGGGTGTCTCGAATGCGAAACTGTGGGTGGAGCCGACGCTCCATGCGAACGAAACTGGCAGTTGCGCCGCAGAATAGCCGACCGAGTCGACGACGACTATGGTGCCGCTGAAATCTTGGCCCACGCCCG
This sequence comes from Bathyarchaeia archaeon, assembly GCA_050010755.1. Taxonomy (GTDB): domain Archaea; phylum Thermoproteota; class Bathyarchaeia; order Bathyarchaeales; family Bathycorpusculaceae; genus JBEKCD01. The sequence continues at coordinate 157,178 of JBEKKK010000003.1, read as the reverse complement.
ATTGGTCGAAAGTTATTCGGGTCTGAGCAGGCCCGATTATGAAGGGTACCGAGTAGTTGTTGTCGGTGAGATCCGCTTCCTCGGGAAAAATGGTGGCGTTTACAGAGAAAACGTGGATTCCTTCAGAGAGCCCGGTGGTGTTCAGGAGCACGCTTTGAAATTCGTAGTCGTATGGCTCGAGCGAGGCAATCGTCTGTTCAGACACGATGCTGTTGTCGACTTCCATGTCCACAATAATATCGTTAAGAATGACGGTTCCTTCATTTCTTATGAGCACTGTCGCGTTGATCTGGCCGCCGACTTCGACAAACGTCGGAGTTAGATAAGCGTAAACCACTGAGTCATCGATGAAATTCGGAAAAGCCGGGTTGCCGATATCTATTAGCAGGCTGGCTGAAGCTTGAGGAGAGAGCGATACGTTTTCTTGGTTAAAAACGTCAACGAGGACTGATGCGTTTCCTGGTGCAGCGTGTTTTGGAATCCCAATGTTTCTGAAGATGTAGACGATCTTTCCGTTCGGGGGCATGAGAAAGCCATCTATCTGCGTATAATTCACGGTCGTCAACAAATTATCAACGAGGGAAATCGCTATAGAAACATTCTGAATGTTCATCAAATTATTCCTCAGGGCTATTTCAAGGCCGACCCATCCAGTCTCCCCCCAGGAAGTGCGGGAAGGAGGGAACCCGCTGTAGTTCGGGGGGTTCGCATCGACTGTTCTGACAGAAACAACTTCGACCGTCCATTCTACTGTGAAAGTCAAGCTATCCGTCAGGATCATTCCGGCAACATCAACAGTTGCATCAGCTGTCCAAGTTCCAAAGGCTTCATTCTGACCCATAGAATGCAACGAAAAATCCGTCTCTGCCACCCCGCTAGCATTGGTTGTCGCCGTTCTGATGAATGCGATTCCGTTCGAAACAGGCATCGGCTCGGTTATGCCAAACGTGACCAAGACGCCATCGACAGGTTCCTCGTTCGCTGCAACCGCCGCGTACAACTGGACAATCTCTTGCGGTCCAAACATGTCGCTTGACTGGTTTGCTCCCTCACCACCCCTCTGAGTGAAGATATCCACGTAGCTGCCCGATTGAGCCTTCGCAGGAACAATCTTGACGCCCACAACGGTGGAAGCAAGCGTGATCACCAGAAGCATCACGAGTATGACGCACGCTCTATGCTTCAAAACGTTGAGTTCTCGCAGCTTCCGTTTGCATAGAGTCATTCACAACACTGCCAGTTTCTGGCGGCTTTTCAGCGCTAACCTCCCGTCAAATCGCGCATCGAAGCCTACTCCTTCCTTTTAACTTCAAAAAAATCATGAACACGGAACTATTTAATCAGCTATGTAAGATACCTCTATATGTTCAACTCTGATATATCATCATGAAAAGGCTTCAGCCCAAAGGATAGCTCGCTTAGATGCTCATGCTTCAAAGGATCGCGGCCTAGCGATATTCTGAACGAAATACGACATGGAGGATTATTCCAGAAACAATAATAGGCTCGGTCGCAAAACTTGATAGATGAGGGTAAGAGAGAAAGACAGAAGGCGCGAGCCTTGCGCCATAGCAAATTTCATTCGAATAAAGGAGAATGGCGTAAAAAATGAATAGAAAACTGAGCAAGATTATTTCGACTCTAGTTGTCATGGCAATGTTAATGGTCGGTTTACAGATTTTAGGCCTTCAAGTGGTCACGCCAAGAGTAAAGGCTCAGCCCCCCCAACCATCACTATACCTTGACCCGAGCACCGAAACTTTCAGCACCAACACTGCTTCAGTGGGCACACTATTCAACGTGACCGGTTGGATCGATGCCCCCGACAGCAGCTCTGGTTGGTCTGCTGGACTATTCTTCGACCCGTCACAGCTTCAAGTAGTGACCGCTACGTTCAGTGGCACAGGGGGCAAAGAAAGCCTGTGGATGGAGACCAACGGGATTGCCGTTTCGAGCCTTGTTCAAGAGCCCTCGGTCTGGAACAACACAGATGGCACGATTGGCGAGCCTAACGGTTTTGGCGAAACAATTTTGGGTACGGGCCTAGCCACAATCGACGTTGGCAGTTTGTTCATCGTAGAGTTTAATATCACTCAGGCTCCTGCGCCGGGCGGCTCACTCTCAAGCATCATCCAATGGGACTCTCTCCTTTCTTACGGTTTTGATAATCTTGGCATCGAAGAGCCAGGATTCAATTACGGCAACTGCACCTACACTTTCAGCAGTAGCGTTGTTTCGAAACAGCAGATCACCTTCGCCCAATCTGGCCTGGACAGTTCTGCTTCTGGAACGGTTGTAACCGTTAATGGCACAGCGAAGACTTTCAGCCAACTGCCGAATATCACTTCAGCCAACACTGGAGACACTCTACTCTTTGCGTATCAGACCAATGTTTCAAGCAGCGTTTCTGGCAAACAGTTCGTCAACACGGGAGTTAACGTCACTTCGCCCTTAACAGTCTCAGCAACCGAGACCGTGACTGGCTCTTACAAAACTCAGTACGAAGTATCGTTTGCCGTCAGTCCTTCGGGAGGCGGAACAACTACTCCATCGGGAACGAATGTCTGGGAGGACGCTGGAGGGCTTCCGATATCCGCGACGCCCAACTCTGGCTTCAAGTTCTCCAACTGGACGACCACGGGATCAATAACATTGAGCAATCCATCATCAGCTTCCACAACGGCAAACGTCAGCAGTCCAGGCACGATAACTGCCAACTTTGTCTCAGGGCAGACTTTTTCTGTGTCCTTCACCGAAAGCGGCTTAACATCCGGCACAATGTGGAACGTGACGTTTAACGGAGTGACACAGTCTTCAACGTCCGATACTATCACATTCTCAGGGATCAGCAATGGCGGTTATCCATACACCGTCGGCATTGTCCTAGGCTACGCGGCCTCTCCAGCGTCTGGTTCTATCACGGTCAGCAGCGCCAACGTAAGTCAAGCTATAACCTTTACGACTGCGCAGTATTTCCTAACGGTGGTCACAAACCCGCCTGACATCGGCACTCCCACTGGACAGGGGCTCTATTCTGCAGGTTCTTCAGCGCCAATAACGGCAAACCAGAGCGTCACGATAATGTCCAGTATTTCCCAATACCAATTCACCGGCTGGACAACAACTAACATGCAGGAAATAACCAGCCCAAGCTCACCATCAACGACGGTTATGATGGACGGAAATAAGACAGTGACCGCGAACTACGTGACCCAATATTATGTCACTTTCAATCAATCAGGCGTTGGCTCGGACTTCACGGGCACAGTGATCATCGTAGACGGCTCAAACTATAGCGTCAGTAGTCTGCCGACTTCATTCTGGTACAACAGTGGCTCAACGCACAGTTTCGCGTTCCAGTCGCCACTCGTCGTCGTTTCGCCTGCAAAGCAGTACTTCTGGACCTCTACAACGGGCTTGTCGACTCTGCAGTCTGCCACAATAACCATCGGCGGCCCTGGAAGCGTGATTGGCGACTACACGACTGGCGCCCATAACGTTGTAGTTACAAATATAACGGCGCCCCTGTGGGTCTATCACGGGTTCAGCGTCAACATCAGCGTCACAGTCAGCGACATCGGGCAATTCAACGAAAGCGCGTGGGTCATCATCACATACTACAACAAAACGGCAACCGGTCGCATAAGCGCATACCCTGTGTTCCTGCAGAAAGGACAAAACTTCACGCTCACATTTATGTGGAACACTGGAACCGTGTCGTGCCACACATACACGCTAGCAGCGGTGGTAACGATACCCTCGGGTTCGGGCACGTTTATCGGCGGTAACATAACCGTCAGACTTGTTGGCGATGTCAACGGCGACGGGAGAGTTGATTTAAGGGACATCGCGACCGTGGCAATGCTTTTCGGCCAAAGCCCAAGCAGCCCGAACTGGAACCCGGCAGCTGACATAAACGGCGACGGCGTAGTTGACATGAAAGACTTAGCTCTAATAGCCAGAAACATAGGCGCCTTTACGACCTACTAGTGCGCGTTGGAGCGAAAGATAGAGTTCGCAAATGATTGGGCAAGTATTGAGCAATCGTATTCAGGGATGAAATGATTGTTGAAGCAAAGGGGCGGAGGGCTTTCTATTAGAAGAACATTAATGTTGTTCTTGTTGATCAGTGTTGCCTTCGCCTTCATGTGCACCGAGATTGCTCCTGTGAAGGCTCTATCAGGTTTGACTGTGGACCTATACGGGGGTGCAGTGAACGGTGGTCATGGAAACCTTGTTGGCATCATTGAGCAAACCGATTTAGCGTTCCCAGCTCCATACGGCGGAGAGGGCCCTAACAATCCGATGGACGTCGTTGAGCCTCAAACGCTGGTCTACTTGAACGCATACGTTACGGAAAACAGCTTTCCGTTGTCAAATGAGAACGTTACCTTCCTGCTGCAGGAACCAAACTTTACGTCGTACGCTGAACTTTGGAATGTGACAGACTCGATGGGAGTTGCCAGCTTCAGCACTAGGATGCCGTGGCCATCCGCAAACCCGGACGGTCTGCTTGGCACGTGGACCGTGAATGCAACAGTACAAGTTGCGGCAAAGTCAGCCGAGGATATGATGCAATTCCAGTATGACTATATCGTCCACGTCTGGAACGTAACAACGGACAACCCGTTGCCCGAGCCTGGCCCCCCCGCGGGATACGGCCACGGCGACCCTCTAAACATCCACGTGACCTACGGCTCATACTACATGCAACAACTGCCGACCAGCCAACCGTACCCGGTCCTCATCCTAGCCGAAGTAACAGACAACCTGAACGTGACGATAGGAACCGCAGAAATCACCACAACAGTTGGAGGAGCAGCATGGGGTGAGTACAAGAACTCTACAATTAACGTTAACCTGGACGTACCGAAGTTCGCCGCCGCAGGCCTAGCCACCGTGTCTATCTCCGTCTTCGATGGATTAGAACCATCAGAGGGCGGTGTGGCAATCACGCCAGAGTGGGTAGGTCCAACGGTTGAGATACTCCCCATAAGCGTCCCGCCGAAAGGTTCACTAACCTTTTTTGTAACGGGAGTCGGCACAGATTTCAATGGCACCGTGCTTATCGTCGACGGAGTCAACTACTCCTTGTCGCAACTGCCTGTTTCATTCATATGGATACTCAGCTCCACGCACAACTTCACGTTTCTGTCACCATTGGTCGGCAGTATCAGGAAGTACCAGTGGGTTTCCACCACCGGTCTGTTTACCCTACAGTCGGCATCGATCACCGTGACCGCTGTCTGCGAAAACATAATAGGCAACTACGTAACCGGCCTCCACGCAGTTATCATCACTAACGTCTCGGCGCCAACATACACGTACCAGGACATACCCGTGATCCCTCATGAATGTGCCAACATCACTGTCACGGTCGAGAACGTGGGAGACTTTCCCGAAAACGCAACGGTCTACCTCTATTATAATATAACCGCCAATCAACTCGTAGGCTCGTTCCAGGTCCATCTTGAAGTAGGACAAAACTTCACTCATCTTTTTATTTGGAAGACTGTTGGCATACCAACTCGAACCTACACGTTGACGGCCGTGGCAACGATACCAACGGGTTCCTTCATCTACGTAGACGGTAACATAACCGTCAGAATCAAAGGCGATGTGAACGGAGACGGAAGGGTCGACTTGAGAGACATCGTGTTGGTGGCCCGTGCCTTCGGATCCACTCCGAACAGCTCCAACTGGAACCCGGCCGCTGACATAAACTGTGACGGTGTCGTTGACATGAAAGACATGGCCTTAGTAGTCAGGTTCTTTGGCAGCCAAGCGACCTACTAGTCCTTCCCCAAGTTGAGCAAAGATTCGTTCAAACTGACGTGCAGACTCTAGTGGAGCAAACATTTAAATCAACGTAACCGTGAAATAGTTGTAGAAGGGAGAGGGAAAGGGCTTTCATTGAGGGCCAAAGTGACTATTCTATTTTTGATTATCATTACCCTAGCCTTCATGTGCGTTAGGGCTCTTCCAGTTGGGGCTCTATCAACTTTGGCTGTCGATCTTTATGGTGGGGCGGTGAACGGCGGCACTGGAGGCTTGGTTGGCGTCCACGAGCTAATCGATTTGGCGTTTCAGGCTCCTTTTGGTGGACAAGGCTCGAACAATCCGATGAACGCCGTTGAGCCTCAAACGTTGATCTACCTGAACGCGTACGTAACCGAAAACAGCGCTCCGGTGCAAAACGAGACGGTTGCCTTCGAAATTTTTGAACCCATTTACGGTGAAGAAGTAAACTCTACATTGTACACTACACTTATGGGTTTTACAGACTCGATTGGGGTTGCCAGCGTCAGTGCTAGGATGCCATGGCCATCAACAAACCCAGAGAGTCTTCTTGGCACCTGGACCGTGAACGCAACAATACAAGCTGCCAATCAGTCAGCCGAGGATATGATGCAATTCCAGTATGCGAAGACTCAATCAGGTTTGAATGTGGACCTATACGGTGGGGCAGTAAACGGTGGCCATGGAAACCTGGTTGGCATCATTGAGCAAACCGATTTAGCGTTCCCAGCTCCATACGGCGGAGAAGGTCCCAACAATCCGATGGACGTAGTTGAGCCTCAGACCTTGATATACCTAAATGCTTTCGTAACCGCAAACAGCGTTCCGGTGCAAAACGAGACGGTTGCCTTCGAAATTCAGGAACCAAACTCCGCGTTGTACGCTACGCTCGGTAGTGTGACAGACTCGATTGGGGTTGCCAGCGTCAGTGTTAGAATGCCATGGCAATCCCCAAACCCGGACGGTCTGCTTGGAACTTGGACGGTGACCACGATAGTTCAGGTTGCCGATCAGTTTGTCGAAGATTCGATGCAATTCCAGTATGACTACATCGTGCACGTCTGGAACGTCACGACGGACAATCCACCGCCCGAGCCAGGTCCACCTCCTGGATACGGCCACGGCGACCCCGTTAACGTTTACGTGACCTACGGCTCATACTACATGCAACAACTCCCGACTAGTCAACCATACCCCATTCTTATTCTGGCTGAAATATCAGACAACCTGAATGTTACGATAGGAACTGCAGAGTTCACGACGACTGTGGAAGGTGCAGCATGGGGTGAGTACAAGAACTGGACAATTAGCGTACCCGTTTGCAGCAGTTGCATTCCGAAGTCGGCGTTCTCAGGCGCAGCTACGGTAATTGTCAGCGTCTATGACGGGAAAGATCCCATCGATGGTGGCGTGGCAATCGCTACGGAGTGGGTTGGCCCTATCATCGAGATACTTCCCATCAGCGTACCGCCGAAGGCTTCAGTCACATTTGATCAGCTTGGAGTAGGTTCTGACTACAATGGTACCGTGGTCATCGTAGACTCCGTCGGATATTCTGCGGCGCAGCTGCCTTTGTCGTTCATATGGCTCGTCGGGTCCACTCACACCTTCGAGTTTCTGCCGCGATTGGTCGGCAGCGTGACGACATACCATTGGAATTCGACCACCGGCTTGTCGACGCTAGAGTCGGCATCGCTCAACGTAACTGAGGAATGCGGAACAATAACAGGCATTTACATAACAGGCATCCACGAAGTCATCGTGACAAGCGTCACGGGGCCACCGTGGACTTACCAAGACATACCCGTCATTCCACATGAATGCGCCAACATCACCGTCACAGTCTGGAACATCGGAGACTTCGCCGAAGACGCGATGATCACCCTCTACTATAACATAACGGCCAACCAGGTCATAGGAGCGCTTCAAATTCATCTCGAGATGAACCAAAACTACACACACACGTTCGTTTGGAGTACTGTGGGCGTGCCAGTGGGCATTTATACATTAGCAGCTGTGGCAACCATACCAACGGGTTCGAACACATTTATTGACGGCAACATAACTGTCAGGCTCAGAGGCGACGTAAACGGGGACGGAAAAATCGACATGAAAGATATAATTCTGGTAGCCCGCGCCTTCGGCTCCACCCCGGGCAGTCCAAACTGGAACCTGGCCGCAGACGTAAACTGTGACGGTAAAGTTAACATGAAAGACATGGCCATAGTGGTTAGGTTCTTTGGCACGCGTACGACGGCTTATTGAGACAGGCTTGTTCCTTCCACTGTTTTAGAAACGTTTTTTGCCAATGGTTAGACTCATCTAGAACGAAAAGCTAAGACGCAAGAGCGAAGACGGCTTTCTTAAATCTCGCCAGTCTTTGTCCGCAGGCGAGCTGGATAATTTGTATGAGCTCTTAGTAGCGGCTAGGGGTAGGTTGAGTTGTCAATCTTTTCACACGTCGCGAAACGACAAAGCTGAGTTGGTCCCTCAGGCCGTTGCCCGTGAGGTTTAGCTTCTGCAACCTTTTGATTTCGCCCGCGAGTTCTTGATCCTGCAGGACCTCTGCTACCCATTTTTCAAAGTCTCCGCGGCCCAGGTGAAACTCCAAGGACTTCACGTTAACCTCGTTTATTCTTCCCATGAATTCCTTCAGGGACGCTGCGCTCGATCCAGTGTAGTTTCCAATCGACGTGAAGAAATAGAACGCTTTCTCCCTCGGAACTGTTTTGAGGATCTTTGAATCCGTATTCATAGTCATAACTCGTCAGTCCGTGTTTGATATCGCATACTCTTTTATAAATTTACCTTTTTTGACGCCTCTGTGATTGAAAATTGGGTTTCTTTAAACTTTTTCGTGATGATTGACGTGCGAATTCTCGAGACTCCAGGCAGGGGAGCGACAGAGTTGGCTATGAACTCATGTAGGTTTTCCTGGCTTGCCGCCGACACTTTTGCGATGATAAGGAGTTCTTCTGAAAGGGACGTGTAGGCCTCGAGAACTTCTGGCAGCGCTGCCAACTTCTCAGCCACTCTCTCAGTTTCCTTGGGATCCGTGTAAACCGTCATCATCGCTGTTATGTTTCTTAATCCAATCTTCTCAGCGTCGATGGTGGCCGTATAGTTCTGTATTACCCCCTGCTGCTCCATCTTCCGTATCCTGTCACGCACCGTTGAATGAGCGATTCCAAACCGCTTGCCCATGGCAGCGTATGTTTCGCTGCTATCCTTCTGCAGTGCTCTCAGAATCTCGATGTCCATGGCATCCAAGGAAACCGTATTGTTCTTGACTCTCAATTCCTGCGTCTCCGCCATTCAGAGTGAACTCGTATGAATTTATTCCTTATCATCAAAAGAGCGTGTTCCTAGACATTTCCATGGAAAAACCCATAGCCGCCATTTGTCCGCGAATTTGTGTGTAACGCATGTATTTGCAATTAAAACCGCAAATAATTGGACTGAAAATATTCATTTTTGCGGAAAGTGGTTACAGAAACACTTAATTCCTTCGGCCGATAGAATAGAACTTTGTTCTAGAACAAGGCTCCAACTCGGGGAAAGATTATGAACATTTCCAGAATATGGGAAATCGTCACCAGCTTCAAACAGTTTTGCCGACTCCGCGGCTGGAGAACATCCGAAAACGAAGACTGGGTCGAACTCGACAACGAATACCACAACTTCCTCTCAGCCAAAAACGTCAACCCAGCCTCATTCAAAACCATAATCACAAACAGAAAATGCATAGTCCACAAAGGACTCCTCTACACAGTCGTTGAACAATCCCACCAAGCCTGGCTCTTCTCAGAACCGCCCTCACAAGACATGTACAACACCGTCCTCAAAAAACCCGACTACTCCAAAAACATAGCCCTCTTCGACCTCAGCTCCGTACAACACGGAAAAAACAAGTGCATTAAACTCAACAACACAGACAGTCCTGTGTTCCATGAATTCGAAACCTACCTCCAGAACGAGCTCAAAATCGAAATACAATCATACCAAGCCCCACTAGATACGGAAATCACCCTAACCAGCAACACACTGTCACAACTCGCCTAACCACACACCCGCAAAACGGCCCAAGAAACAAACAACACCCATGACGGCCCAAACCTTACTCGAAACGAACCGACTTCACAAGACAAAGCCAGCACGCGCTATACCGAGCATCGCTGCAAAAAGGGATTATGAGTAGCGTTGTCCGAAGTTTCTGGCTATCAACGCGATGTCTTTCAAGTCGACCTTGCCGTCGCCGTTTATGTCTGCGGCTGGGTTCCAGTTTGGACTTGTTGGAGTGGAACCGAATGCTCTAGCAGCCAACGCGAGGTCTCTCAGATCAACCTTTCCGTCCCCGTTGACATCGCCAATGAGTCTGACCGTTATGTTCCCGGAGAGTGTGTTCGAGCCTCCGCTAATCATGGCCACTGCTGTCAGCGTGTAGCCAGGATAGTTGATGGGTATGCCTGTTGTGTTCCATGTGAACGGAAACGTGTAGTTTTGCCCCATATTCAGGATAACGGCGGAGGTATATGCACCTATGATTAGTTCGGCTGCTAAGTTGTAGAACAGGGTGACCCAAACCTTTTCGGCAGAACCTCCGACGTTGCTGACCGTTACGTTGACGTTGACAACATGCCCTTGGTAAACCCACGTAGTGCTGGGTGTTATCTCTGTAACCAGCACCGCCTGCGCTTTTGAGACGACTGTATAGGTCCCGCGCGTACTTTCCGTAAAGCCTCCGCTGTTGTCGTAGGCCTGGATGACATAGTAGACGACCGTTCCGCTCAAAAATCCTGGAATGGTGCCACCGTACAACCCAGTTGCACCGTTCGGCGTCATTGCAGCAGTGGAGTTTATAGTCCAACCATCGGGTGAATAGACGAGGGTAACGTTCGCAAATCCTGTGCCGCTGTTGTCCGTCACGTTAGCCGACACTGCCACAGCTTGGCTGTCATTAACGCTGTTTACGTCAGGAACCTGAGAAATATTCCTGATTGTTGGAGGAACAGCTAGCGCGCGCGCCGAGGCGGGTCCGAGGTCAAATGCAAGTGTGAACGTCGCTATCAAAAGCAGCATGAACAGTATCCCAGAAACTGTCCTCTTCAAACTACCCTCCTCCCCGAGCAACGCTACATGGGTATTTCGATTTGGGCGCTTATCTACCTTTCTGAAACAAACCTCTAGCGCTCGCTAGAAGGGGATTATGGGGCGTGTTGTCCGAAGTTTCGGACGACGAGGGCTATGTCTTTCATGTCAACTGTGCCGTCGTTGTTAATATCTGCGTTGGGGTTCCAGTTGCCTGATCCAGGCTTGGAGCCGAAGGCTCTGGCTACCGTGGCTACGTCTCGCATGTTAACCTGTCCGTCGGGCCAACCGTTCAGACCCGTGATGTCTCCAACGATAGAAACAATTACCCAGCCTCCTGTGCAGTTGTTGTTCGTCGTGTTCGTTTCGCCTGGAACAGGCCAAGCGTAGGCACTGATAGTGTAGTTGCCTCTAGCAAAGCCCGTGGTGTTCCAAACAAACGTGACGTTTCCGTACGTTCCAGCCGATAGCGTGACATTCTGGGAAACAGCAACGGTTGTGTTTGCGTAGACTGTGACATTGAACGTTTCTGTGTCTTGGCCCAAGTCTGCTGCTGTAACGGTCACGTTTACCCCGTAGCCTTGTCCGACTACAGTCTTGTACCTGGTCACGTTGGTGATGGCAACGTCCTCAGATGGGACAACGCTCCCATAGAAAGTGTAAGTGCAGTTGCCATAGTTGAACCCTGACTCGGTGATGCCGTTTTCATCGAAGGCGCACGAAACGTTCGCGTCCCATTGGATGATGCTTGAGAGTGAGCCCCCCGACGGAGGAGCCTGCGTGATGTTAAACTCTATGATGAACAGGCTGCCAAGATTGCTCGTTGTGACATATGGCACAAGCGCTGATTCGCCAAAACCCCCAGGCTCGCCTATAGTCCCAGCCGTGTTGTTCCAAGTCGCCGACTCGGGAATAATGTCAGCCGTGGGAATACCGGAGTTTTGGAACCACTGACTTTCCGCGCCTCCCGAGCCGCTGAACACTTCCTTCACGAACTGAAGCTGTGAAGCGTTGAAATCCAATGCAGCAGACCACCCCGTGCTGGTCTCCGTCGTGTTCACCCACCCGGTAACATTGAAAAGACTCCCCACCGAAGCAGCGTTCGCGTAAAAAGTCTGATTACTAGTACCCGATGCGCCCACAAGATACATGCATGGTGCAGGCGGCTGAGCCTTGACCGTAGGCATGATTATTGGCAAGTTGCCCAGCAGCGTCACCGCGACAAACAGAGCTAAAAACAGTTCTCTTGATTTCTTGTTCATGCCCCAACCTCTTCCCAGTTATATTATGCGCCACAAGCTCATTAACATTTAGCGCAAGCACCTAGGAACACCTGCGCTTTCAGAAGCGAGCCGAAACCTAAAGAACGGGCACCAACACGACTAGAATGTCGGGGGTTGCTTCAATTGAAACATACTTTGACTATACGTTTGAGGAAAACGAAGTCAAACTTTCAGGAAAAATCAAAATGAAAGACATAGCCCTCGTAGCCAGAAACTTCGGACAATACTACCCATAACCAAAGTTTTTCTTATCATGCCAATTCAATGTTTAACGCCCTCACCGCTGACCGCTGCCCATATTCGAAAAGAAAAGGGAGAATTCGTAATTTGCGATTATCATAATTTCCTAGCTCCATATGATGCGATAAGGCGGTCGACAGGCCAGGTAAGAGTTAGCTTGGTGAACTTCAATATGACTCCCAGCGTTTTTGTCTCGACATTGTGTAAGTTGTGCGGAGGAAAAACATGGGATTCAGCTCGGTTACTGGGAGAAATCTCTGGAAGGCTTCCTTGATGTTGCCGCTCTTCTCTAACTCGTACAGGTATCCTAACGCCCAGTAGTCTTCCCCGTCGAAGGATTGATTCAGTATACCCCTCAGATAATTCTCAATGTGCCCTCCAAAGCACATCGAATTGCAGACAAAATGAAATCCCCTGTTTCTCTCGTTTTCACTTGTTAGACGAGCATCTATGCGCTCCTTGAGGGTGTCCGCCAGTTCCTTGTCGTTCGTCCAACTGAGCTGTTTCGTCCTGGCGTCATCCAGCAGTTCGAGGGCCACGTCAGTTCCTCTCGAAACGAAGTTCAATATTTCATCTACAGAAGCATTGTATTCAGATAACACCTCAGGTTTGCCAAGCTCAAACTCATAATCCTTAATCTCCAGCCTGTCCCGCTGAGGGTCGATGAGGAATCTTGAAGAAAAATCAGACATCGTATCCCGGATTTCGCTTGGTATATGTTCTCTCTGCTCTTCTGAAATGTACAAACTGCGACTCTCGACTGGCTTCATCGAAGGTATGCTGAGGCACACGTAAAGCGAGTCATCTGGAGTGCGCGGAGATTCGAAGTGATAGGTCAAGACACAGCCGTTCACAAGAGGACCTCGCCACTTAGAAATCAACGGTCTGAACTTCTTATGCAGCCGTATCTGCTCGTCAACTCTGCACTTAAAATCAAAATGGACCCACATTGCTCTCTCACATTCTATAGAATACCAAGTTCCGCTATAGCTCTTCCGAAAAGAATGAAGCAAGAGTAACCAAACAGACAGTTCTGCACCATCACGAACAACATGCGCCCGAGACGAAACAGGTCGAAACGAGTCAAACCAAGTCGAACAGAGTCGAATCAAGTCATTTCAAGTCGAATCCAGTCGAATCCAGTCGAGGCCTGAGACTGATGCAAACCCAAAAACAGAAAAACAGCCCAAAACACAAACATCAAAAAACACAGCCGACCCCGCCACGCCACAACAACAAAAACAACAACGACCACAAACACGACGCAAAGAATTGATAAGCCAAACAAGCACTTACTGCTAGGACAGTGAACAAGAATTGTCAACAGACGCTGATCGAATAAAACGCCTCGTCGAATTCAAGAAAAAACTCGAAACCAAAATCGAAAACCTCACCACCGAACTCAAAGACTCACAAGCCATGCTCGAAACCCTCGACACCCTCCTCCTCGAAAAAGGCTTCAAACGCCCAGAAATCCAAGAAGAACCAACAAGAACAGAAACACCAACAACAGAAACAACAAGCGAAACCCATATCGAACAGGAACTCGACAACATCACACCGCTCCAGACAAACACCGGCGAACTCTTGGCACACATGCACGTCGAAGAAGACAGACTCCGCGTCGTCCTCGCCGACGACAAAAACTTCAATTTCAACACCCCACCCTTCAACCAGTTCCTCCTACAAAAAATCCTACTCAAAATGCAAGAAAGAGACAACGAACTCGCCAGAAACGGACAACTACCACCAGACAAAATCCTCTGCTACAACATCCTCAGAGAAGGCGACACCATCCGCGAAATACAAATAAAAAACATCGACCCAGAAAGACTCAAAGAACTCAAATCAAGCATCCGCTGGACACTCGAAAAAATGTACGAAAAAACAAAAACCCAAACCTAACCAAACCCCAACACGCCCTCAACCGCCAGAACCAAACCCCACATCAGCAACTCACCCGAAGCCCATAACAAAACAACACAAAAAAGTGCAGGCTCACCGAAGACCCGGTCACATCTTCGCAGGCCTGTCAAAATAGATGTTCTTACCCCTCACCGAAACCGGAATCCCCATAACAACCGTCGCCTCAGGCAGCAGCTTCAGCCTCACAGCAGCCGCCCCGACCCGATACATAATCCGGTTATCAACATCAAGCAAACTCGCCGTCTTCACAGCCGACCCCAACGCAATCCCCAAGTCCAAGATCTTAAACACGCACGAAGGACCCACGAAGTCCCCGCCCTTCCTCCTTGTAGCCTCATCAAACTCTCGGCAACCCCCATAGCCGCAAGCTCCACAATCCAAGCCTAGGCTCCTGTCCCCCCTGACGCCTATCAGAACAACGGCAAAAGAATCCCTAACGTTCTTCGCATCACGCCTGAAACCCTCTATCCCCCTCTCCTGCCCCATCTCCTCCATCGCAGTGGCGACGACATCCTTCTCCGCCCCGTAGACAACCAACGCCACAATGTCATCCACACCCGCCGTCTTAGGAGCAGTTCGCGCAGCCGCCAACATGAATTTAGCCGCCTCCAGAACGGCCTCACCCTCCCCGTCCTTGCCCTCAACAACCGGCGGACTCAAACAAACACCCACCCGTTCAATAGACAAACCGAGCCGAAACAGTTCGGCACAACAGAAAAACTCCTGCTCAGCAACGATTACGGGAACATCTTCTCAAGCAGGTTCACTATGACGCTCAGCTGGCCAGTGTAAGCACCCACAGCCAACGCAGAAACACCCAGAAGAAGCAACAGCGCGCCTATCATCCGACTCTCCGGTAAGTCCATGCCCAAACCTACTCCATGTGCTTCTTCAAAGCAGCCTCTATATATTTCTTCTGAACGCAACCCACAATCCTGTCCACTTCTTCACCATTCTTCATAATCAGCATCGTCGGAATACTGAAAACCTGAAAACACTCCGCAGTCTGCGGATTCTCATCCACGTTAAGCTTCCCCACAAGAATCCTGCCCGCATAATCCTTAGCCAACTCCTCAATCGTCGGAGCCAATGACCGACACGGCCCACACCACGACGCCCAAAAATCCACCAGCGCCACCCCATGCTTGCCAGTTATCTCCTTAAAGCTAGAATCCGTAATGTGAACTGGTGTATCACACACTTCCTGCTTCTTCTCCCCCAGCTCACCCAACTTCTTATTCCTCAAACGTTCCAGTTCCTTCTCCTCAGACTCCTCGCTTCCCAACTTTGTCTCCCAACCTACCATGCTTTAGAGAATCCTGCAGAGCTTTAAGTTTTTTGTAAGCCTCCTCAGGATCCGAGATTCCCCCAGCCAACCTCTCAAACGGACACGTCGCCGACTTGCACTCGTCGAGCACGCTTCCAATCAACTCCGCCCATTCAGCATGAACCCCATTCTCCTCAAACAACTCCTCCGCCGCCCCACTCATGACCGAACCATACACCCCTCCAACCCCAGCAAAGAGACACAAGAGTGCAATCGCCCTGCCAACAACCTTGTCCGCAACAGAAGCCCCCCTAAGCCGCTCACCAACCTCTTGAATCGCCCTCAACAAGCCCGAAATCCCATGCGAACCAGTCTCAAAGAGCACACACCCATCCTTGACGATGGAAAGCGTCAAACCTTCCTCTACGAGATGCTTCTTCGCTATTCTCAAATCTTCCAAGTCAAACCAGCTCCGCCAAGAGGGTCATTGCAAGAACACATATCACTCTTCCAACTCAAAAAGTTGCTCTTCCTTCAAACATACGATCCTTGCGGCAAGCCCTTAGAATCAGCCCCATGGGCATCTCTTAGCGCGCTGCTGGATGTCAAGCGGGGCTCATGATGATCCTTTATGATCACGAAGTCGGGAGAGCTCGAAAATGCGCTCAGCCACCCACAACACAGATTTACACGCATCATCTGTTCTACGATGCACACCACCCTAGCCAAACACACTATCTTGAGACGATAGCAGTCAAGGGCAAAGCTGACCATATTCGAAAACCAAGAGATAACCGTGCCGCCAAAAAACGAGTGAAAGTTCAAGGATGGTGGTTTTTCTGTATAGCATTCTATCTGCATTTTAGGTCAAACATTCTCTGCAAGGCCTTCCTCGCCTGCCTTGCGACAGGCTCGGGGACAGTCACTACATATTTCTCTTCTTTCAAAGCCGTGTAAATCCTGTCAAGCGTGTTCAGCTTCATGGTCGGGCAGACTGCCTCTTCGTAGGCTAAGAGGAACTTCTTCCGTGGATTATCTTTCTTTAATCTGTGAAGTATTCCTTCCTCAGTTCCCACTATAAACGTTTCAGCCTCACACTCTCTCGCATACCTGCACATTTGTGACGTGCTTCCGACAAAGTCGGCGGCTTTCTGCATTTCAAACGTGCACTCGGGATGCACCATAACCTTGGCTTCCGGATATCTACTCTTCAGCACCTGGACATCCTCCGATTGAAAGAGCAAGTGCGTCGGACAAAATCCCCATTCAGGGATAGGGATAACGGTCTTTCCAGTCTTCCTCTGCACATATTCAGCAAGATTGCGGTCTGGACCGAAGAGCACCGTGTCCGCATCTACCGACGCAACCACATCAACAGCATTAGCCGACGTGCAACAAATGTCACAGTAGGCCTTGGCTACTGCCAGAGTGTTAACGTACAAAACCACGGGCACGAGCGGATGGTGCAACTTCGCCCTCTTAATCTCTTCGACGGTGAGCATCTGCGCCATAGGACATCGCGCACCAAGCGTCGGTAGCAAAACCTTTTTGCCAGGATTAAGGATCGCCGCCGACTCAGCCATGAAATCAACAGCAGAGAAAACTATGATCTTCGCATCTTTCTCCTCCATGGCTTTCCTGCCCAGCTCTATGCTGTCCCCAATGTAGTCCGCAATATCTTGAACCTCTTCTCTCTGATAATTATGCGCCAAAATTATTGCATTCTTCTCTTTCTTCAGCTTCAATATCTCGTCTGCGAGGGTCATTTTTCCGCCTTAGACGACAAACAGCGCAACGTTTTAAACGATTCAGAGAGATATATGCATTTACCCCCAGACTTCCATTTTTCTGGTTCCCACTCTGAAGAAATTGGACAGCACAAGGGCTGAAAAGAAAGATTAAGGGACCAAAAACGAACACGTGTTTCTTTGAAAAGCGAGATTTGTCCAGATCCCATCGTCTGGAGGGATTGTTTGGGTGTGTTTTATCGCCTACACGCTATGTCTGCAATCTATTGACAACAAATTCGCGAAAGACAGACTCTTCGAGGAGCGGTTCAAACTTTGAGTTTTGGTTTCCCCTGCGCACTTCTAACTCTATTTTCTTCCTCATGTTTTCTCAACGCCAACCGTGCAGAGACATCGATGTCGTGAATCGTAATATAAGCCTTTCTCACATGGTGTTCGACTGAACTACACCGACGTCGCAATACCAAGAGAGTCAAAAACGGCGCGACATGTTGAATCAGGCTGATCATATCTAGAGTTCTAAACGATTATCTCATCCCCACTGTCAGATATCTCTCACTCCGAAACTCGCACGTATTAATACGCACTCACATCACGGTTTACGCCGCAGCAATACGTCTGATGTAAAGAAAAAAAGGGAGGGGGTCAACCGTTCACTGGTGAAATCCCAATCCAACACGAACTCAAGCCTAAACTCACACAGACAGGGCCGACATTAACGCGCATAATCCATTTTTAACCCGTTTTCCGGAACACTCTGCACGATACATGGAAATTTACGCTTACACATTACAAAGCAACATTACAACAGACGTAAAGAAAAAAAGGGGAGTGGCCCGCCGCGAAAGCAAGTTTTCCCAATCGCCCCTGCAAAACTGTAAATCATCCTGAATTCCTATGCCGCTTTATCCAGCCCGAGGTAGGCTTAAAAGTGCAGCGGGCCGGATTTGAACCGGCGAACCCCTACGGGAAAGGATGGCTCATAGGGGCCATTTCAGGCCAAGAAAACCGATCTTGAGTCCTTCACCTTTGACCTGGCTTGGTTACCGCTGCGCCCAGTTAGATTTTCCGCTCTTTCTTATTAATCATTTCCCGATTCTGCAATTGCCATCGACCTATAAGCTTCTAGGAACTCATTCGCAAAAACATTCGCATACTTCTCAGTTCCTCGATGCCTCGCATCGCCGCCAGTCCTGAGATGATGGTAAAACTCGTGCAGAATCACGAATGGATTTCTCAACGTGTCACTGTTCAAAACGAAAATAGTCCTCTTCCTGCCGTTATAACATCCCAGCGCCTTCCTCTTATCCCTCTTGGGCAAACCGACTTTCACAATGGGAACTCTGACACCATATTTCCTAGCCAGAATTTCCAACGCTTCTTCAGCTTTTCCGTTCAAAATCAGCCACACGATCGTTGCCCTGAATCTCTGTTCCACCTTGAACTCACACACACTAACTTGTGACGCTAGCCACTAATGCGTTTCGCTTCGAACTGCCAATAATTTTCCAGATCGACGGAGCAAACTGAAACGCGTGCCGAAGGACAAAAAGTTTATTAGACAGCATATAAGTTACGTTTCTAGCTCCTTAAATATTGGTGACCATTTTTCAAGTCGGAATGATCCATAGTTGGAGGAAATCAAGAATTTGATGAAACCCGCATCGAAACGATCTCTTTCATTCACGTCCAACGTGAAGCTGCGGGGGATGATTAAACATGGCTGAAGTATCAAAAGAAGACACACACCTACTGCTGAACGCTTTCTTCAAGGACAAGGGCTTGGTACGCCAACATCTGGACTCTTATAACGAGTTCATCGACCGAGGCCTTCAGGAAGTAATCGACGAAATAGGCGAAATCCCAATAGAAGTTCCCGAGAGCCCCTACAAGGTCAAGCTGGGTCAAATTTGGATCATAGACCCTCAGACCAGAATCACCGGACCATACGCGACAGAAGTGGACGGCACAAAACACGAAATCTACCCGATGGAGGCCAGACTGCGAAACCTAACATACGCCGCCCCCGTAGCTCTCGAGATGACACCCGTCATAGACGGCAGGGAACAAGACACAGAACTCGTCTACGTCGGAAACATACCCGTAATGCTCAAGTCGAAACTGTGCTTCTTGTCTCAACTTTCAAGAGAAGAACTGATAGCATGCGGAGAAGATCCAGACGACCCTGGCGGCTACTTTGTAGTTAACGGTTCCGAACGCGTAATAGTAGCCATGGAAGACCTGGCCCCGAACCGCATAATCGTGGACATAGACGAAAAGGGCGCAACGCCGGTATACCAATCAAAGATTTTCTCAACCACCGTTGGTTTCAGGGCAAGAATAGAATTAAAGATAAAATCTGACGCGGCAATATACGTTTCAATCCCAGGAGTGCCCTCGGAAATCCCGTTCGTCGTGCTAATGCGTGCCCTGGGACTAGAATCAGACAAAGAAATCGCAGAATCAATTTCTCTGGACAAGGACGTACAAACCTCTTTAGAGCCTTCCTACGAAAAAGCCTTAGGAGTAGACACAGCAAAAGACGCGATTCTGTTCATCGGGAATCGTGTGGCGCACGGGCAAGTGGAAGAATATCGAGTCCAGAAAGCCGAAACGGCGATAGACAAAAACTTTCTGCCGCATATTGGCAGAACGGACCAGAGCAGAAAAGATAAAGCATTGTTCTTGAGTGAGATGGCTTGCAGAGCCATTGAGCTGCAACTTGAACGACGAAAAATCGATGACAAGGACCATTTCAAGAACAAGCGACTGAGGCTTGCAGGACCCTTGCTCGCCGACCTTTTCAGGGTAGCCTTTAGAAACCTCACGCGCGACATAAAATATCAGCTAGAACGCATAGGCGTGAAGGGGCCGATAATAACCGTTTCAGCAGCCGTGCGCCCTGGAATAATTTCCGAAAGATTTCAGCACGCGCTTGCGACTGGAAACTGGGGAAGAGGAAGAGTTGGCATAACTCAACTCTTGGATAGGACGAACCACATCTCTACTCTGAGCCACCTGCGCAGGTTGCAGTCGCCTCTGAGCAGAAGTCAACCAAACTTCGAGGCAAGGGATCTGCACGCAACACACTGGGGTCGCCTGTGCCCCAACGAAACGCCTGAAGGCTCAAACTGCGGATTGGTCAAGAACCTAGCATTGTCCGCAACTATCTCAGTGGGCGTAAATCCCGATAAAATAAAGCAGCTGCTGTTCAGTTCTGGCGTTCGGGCAGTACTGGAGGCAGATGAAACCTTAAGACTCTCTGGTTCAAAAGTCTTCGTAGACGGAAACATAATTGGATATTTCGGCTCACCAGGAGAATTAGCTCGAGAACTCGTTGAACGGAGGAGGAGGGGAGAAATATCGACCGAAGTCAACGTGGCTTATTTCACAAAAGCTCAGGGCGAGAGGGAAGAACTGTATGTAAACTGTGACGAAGGAAGGGTTAGGCGGCCCCTGATAATAGTCGAGAACGGCGTTCCCAAACTCCGAAAAGAGCATGTCGAAAAGATAAGCTCCGGCGAGTGGGCATGGGAAGATCTAATCAAGAACGGCATAATAGAATATATAGACGCTGAGGAAGAGGAAAACGCCTACATCGCCTTGTGCCCTGAAGAGCTAGAGCCTTCACATACGCACTTGGAAATTGCAATGTACACGATTCTCGGGATCTGCGCTTCAACCATCCCATATGCTGAGCACAACCAATCACCACGCAATTCCTATCAAGCCGCGATGGCAAAGCAAGCTCTAGGAGTCTACTCGACGAACTTTCAGCAACGCGTGGACTCCCGTTCGCACATTCTACACTATCCGCAACTCCCCATCGCCGAGACGGCTCTGATGGAAACGATGGGTTACAAACTCCGACCGTCTGGCCAAAACTGTGTTGTGGCCGTCTTGTCGTATGAAGGGTACAACATGGAAGACGCGTTGGTGTTCAACAAAGCTTCGATAGAAAGAGGCTTGGGACGCTCAACTTTCTTCCGCATTTATGAAGCCGAGTGCCGCCAGTACCTAGGAGGGTTGAAGGACAAGTTCACGTTGCCAGAAGCTGGAACACGAGGGTACAGGGGTGAACAGTACTACCGACTGCTGGAACCAGACGGAATAATAGGTCTCGAGTCAGCTGTGACGGGGGGCGACGTTCTCATCGGCAGAATCAGTCCGCCTAGGTTTCTTGAAGAGTACAAGGAATTCGAGGTTAAAGGTCCTTCTATGCGCGACACTTCGGTAGACATGCGCCCGTCGGAAACGGGTATAGTTGACGCTATTTTCGTGACGGCATCAGGAGAAGGGAGCAAGCTGGTAAAGGTGAGGGTTCGTGACCAACGCGTTCCGGAGTTGGGCGACAAGTTTGCTTCTCGACACGGACAAAAGGGTGTAATTGGTTTGATAGTTCCCCAAGAAGACATGCCCTTCACGGAGGATGGAATAGTTCCGGACATAATAGTCAACCCGCACGCTATCCCCTCAAGGATGACAGTTGGCCAGTTTATTGAATCACTAGCTGGAAAGGTGGCATCAATGAGAGGTAGCCCTGTGGACGGAACTCCCTTCTCTAATGAAACGCCTGACCAACTTAGGAAAGAACTCGTCAAGTTGGGCTATAGCAACACTGGCGCCGAAGTATTTTACAGTGGCGTCACGGGTGAAAAGTTTGTCGCGGACATTTACGTAGGAGTGATACATTACCAGAAGCTGCATCACATGGTTGCCGACAAGATTCATGCAAGAGCGAGAGGACAGGTCCAGATGCTGACCAGGCAGCCCACAGAGGGAAGAGCAAGGGGCGGGGGTCTAAGGTTCGGTGAAATGGAACGTGACTGTCTGATTGGTCACGGAGCCGCTATGCTTCTGAGGGACAGATTGCTGGAGGAATCGGACAAGTACACTCTTTACATATGCGAAAGTTGCGGGCATATAGCCTATTACGACATGAAACAGAGAAAGTACGTATGCAAACTCTGCGAAGATAAATCGAAAATCTCTCCAGTGGTGGTCTCGTATGCGTTTAAGCTTCTGCTGCAAGAATTGATGAGCCTTTGCATATCGCCCAAACTGAAGCTCAAGGAGAAGGCATGAAATGGCTGTTGAAGAAATAATCCATAAGGTCGTAGACGAGATAGATTTCGGCATGTTTTCGCCGCAAGACGTTCGCAAGCTTTCGGTTGTTGAGATTCAAACACCTGACACTTACGACGAAGATGGTGCGCCGATCACGGCTGGATTGATGGACGGAAGACTTGGAACCCTTGAACCAAGACAGAGATGCAAGACATGCGGCAACACAGCGATTCGCTGTCCCGGTCACTTCGGCCACATAGAACTCGCGGTTCCTATAATACACATAGAATTCACCAAGATAATATTCGATCTCCTCAAGTGCACATGTCGAAACTGCGGGCGCATCTTGCTTCCCGATGAAACCATCAAGAAAGTTCAAGCAAGGATTGAAAAAACTAGGGAACTCTTAGGTTTGGTTCCGGATGAAGTCTACAAAACAATTATGCAAGAGACGAAGAGGAAACAATGTCCTCATTGCGCAGGTGTACAGTTCAAAATAACCTTCGAAAAACCCACGAAGTTCAGTGAGCAGATTCCGGATAGCGGTTCGGAACCATTGACTCCTAGCATGGTTCGGGAGAGAATGGAACGCATACCTAATGAGGATCTTCAGCTCTTGGGATTCAATCCGAATACGGCAAGGCCTGAGTGGATGGTTCTGCAAGTTTTGCCAGTTCCTCCGGTTTACGTTCGTCCATCAATAACACTGGAATCTGGTATACGTTCAGAGGATGACCTGACGCACAAACTTGTGGACATAATTCGAATCAATCAGAGACTGAAGGAAAACATGGATGCAGGTGCCCCGACGCTCATAATCCAAGATCTGTCAGAGCTCCTGCAGTATCATGTGACAACATACTTCAACAACGAAGCCTCGGGAATACCGCCCGCGAGACATCGGAGCGGACGAGCACTGAAGACTCTCTCACAAAGACTCAAGGGAAAGGAAGGAAGGTTCAGGAGCAACCTTTCAGGAAAAAGAGTAGATTTCTCAGCTCGAACTGTGGTCTCTCCTGATCCGAACCTTGACATAAACGAAGTTGGTGTCCCACTGGAAGTTGCCATGCACTTGTCAGTTCCAGAGAAAGTCACTGAATGGAACATTGAAGAGATGCGGAAACTAGTCACTAACGGGCCTGAAAAGTACCCTGGAGCCCTTTACATAATCAGGCCGGACGGCAAACGGATAAGGCTCGAGTTCGTAGTGGACAGGGAAAAGATCGCCGAAGCCGTTGAACTGGGCTTCGTTGTGGAGAGGCATCTCAGAGACGGTGATACGGCCATCTTCAACCGCCAGCCCTCACTCCACCGCATGTCAATAATGGCGCATTACGTGCGCGTATTACCCTACAAAACTTTCCGACTACATCTGTGCGTTTGCCCGCCTTACAACGCGGACTTTGACGGAGATGAAATGAACCTGCACGTACCGCAAAGCGAAGAAGCAAGAACTGAGGCACTTTTGCTGATGCAAGTTCAGGATCAGATTCTGTCACCTCGATTCGGAGGTCCAATAATAGGTGCGATAAGGGATTTTATAACTTCTGCCTATCTGTTCACAAGAAAATCAAACTACGTGACGCGGAACGAAGTCAACAAGCTGTTGCTGTCCGCGAAATACGAGGGTCCGGTCCCAGAACCGAAAATCAAGACGCCCCAACCACTTTGGAGCGGAAAACAGATTTTCAGCCTGTTCCTGCCTAAGGATATGAATTACATTTTGAAAGCAAATATCTGTCAGGGATGCGTAAAATGCTTGGAGGAAGAATGCCAGTACGATGCTTATGTGGTTGTGCGGAACGGTGAACTGGTTAGCGGAGTGATAGATAGGCGTTCAATAGGGGCCGAACAGTCTGAAAGTCTTCTCCACCGGATAATAAAGGATTATGGAACGGAATCTGGGAGAGACTTTCTTAACAAGATTACTAGAATGTTAAAGGTTTTCATTTCAATGCGAGGTTTCACTTATTCATACGACGAGCTGGTGCTTTCTGCGAAGGCCGAGGACAGAATAGCTAAAACTATGGAGAAGATTGAGAAGAGAATAGAGGAATTGATTGAAAGTTATCGCAAAGGCACGCTATCTAGGCTTCCAGGCCAAACAATCGAAGACTCTTTCGAAATATATGTAATGAACGAGCTGGCAAAAGCGAGAGACGAATCTGGAAAGATAGCAGATGAAGATTTCACGTTGGATAACTCGGGCATAGTGATGACGAGGACAGGTGCCAGGGGTTCCAGCTTGAACATCGGCCAAATAAGTGCGTGCGTCGGTCAGCAGGCCGTACGTGGAAAGCGAATTCTGCGAGGATACGTCGATCGTGCTTTGCCGCATTTTCAGGCAGGAGATCAACGTCCAAAAGCGAGGGGTTTCGTTTACTCGTC
Source organism: Bathyarchaeia archaeon (assembly GCA_050010755.1). Lineage (GTDB taxonomy): Archaea > Thermoproteota > Bathyarchaeia > Bathyarchaeales > Bathycorpusculaceae > JBEKCD01. The sequence continues at coordinate 132,372 of JBEKKK010000003.1, read as the reverse complement.
ATATCAGCACGGTCTTGATGTCATCGAGTTTTTCTTCCATGCTATGGGCGGAAGAGAAGGTTTGGTGGACACAGCCGTCAGAACTCAGCAGAGCGGTTACATGCAAAGAAGACTGATTAACGCGTTAGAGCACATACGTTTGGAATACGATGGGACTGTGAGAAACTCAACAGGCGACATAATTCAATTCCAATACGGCGAAGATGGCGTTGACCCCGCCAAGAGTGACCATGGCAAAGCAGTGAACGTAACTCGTTTGGTTGACCAAATAAGAATCGGCAAGGAGAGAGGAAAACCAGCATCCGCTGAATTTGTCAAGAAAGAGTTGGAGAAAGTGGAAGCACAACTCACGCCTATTCTGAGGGATGAACTTAAACAAAACTTGGTCAAATATAAACTGAGCACGGCAAGTGTTGAGAAAGCAATCGGGTTAACTGTTGATCGCTACAAGCGCGCTTTGATGGAGCCAGGTGAGGCTGTTGGCATCGTGGCTGCACAGTCCATCGGCGAACCAGGCACTCAGATGACGCTAAGGACATTCCACTATGCTGGAGTCAAGGAGCAAAACGTGACTCTCGGTTTGCCAAGATTGATTGAAATTGTTGACGCCAGAAGAATTCCGTCAACACCAGTAATGACGATTTATCTGAGTCCGGAATACAGAAAGAGCCGAGACGCTGCGGTCAAGGTTGCCCGGGACATAATCTATACAACGTTGGAAAACGTGGCTGAAGCCGTATACATAGATCCAGTGCATGACGAGATAGTGATCGAACCCAGCAAAACCATGATGGATGATCGTGGAATAACAATGCAGGAGCTGAAGGACAGACTGCAAATACCCAACGCCACGACGAAGACGAAAGGAAACAACATACTCATACAGCCCAAGAAAGTTGAAACAATCAGGAAACTGCTGGGCAAGGTCTCAGTTTTTCACGTTAAAGGCGTGCCCGGCATAAAACGAGTGCTGGTCAGCGAGGAACATGGAGAATGGGTCATCAACACCGACGGTTCAAACCTGCCAAAGGTTTTGGAGGTTCCAGGAGTGGACACGTCGAGGACCACGACGAATAACGTGCATGAAATCGCCAAGACCATAGGAATCGAAGCTTCCAGGAACGCATTGGTTCACGAGGCTAAGGGGGTCTTAGAAGAGCAAGGGTTGGATGTGGATAACCGTCACGTGATGCTCGTTGCAGACATGATGACCTCTACAGGAGAGGTGCAACAGATAGGCAGACATGGAATAAGCGGAAAGAAGTCAAGTGTGTTGGCCAGAGCAGCGTTTGAAATCACGGTTCCAAACATCGTTGAAGCAGCTGTTAAAGGTGAAAGCGACCCCTTGGCAGGAGTGACCGAAAACGTAATAGTGGGCCAATCAATACCAATCGGCACGGGCTTAGTTGAGCTATTCATGTCGACGTTCGAGAAAAAGGAGAAGAAGAAATGATAGACGTAGACAAAGCAATCACCACGGCCGTAAAAACTGGCAAGGTGTCTCTCGGAGCAGCTTCTGCGGTGCAGAATGCTCAAACAGGTAAAGTCAAGCTGATAATCCTGGCCTCAAACTGTCCGAAAGATGTTCGTGGGGACGTGGAGTACTATTCAAAACTCTCGAAGGTCCCCATGATAATCTACAAGGGTACGTCGCTGGACCTAGCTGCAGTGTGCGGTAAGCCCTTCAGCGTCTCAGCGTTAAGTATAAGAGAGCCAGGTGACTCAGAAATCCTTAAGCTGACGGAGACCCCTGAAAGTGAGGAACTCAGCGGAGGAAACGAATGACTAGCGGAATAAAGTTCACGAGCAACGAAATGCGTTACATCGCGCTTTTTGAGAGCATAACAAGCGCAAGTGTCAAAGACTGTATAATCGATGAAGAGCAGGGACGGGTGCTTTACGTTGTTGGACAAGGCCAGGTCGGGGTTGCAATTGGAAGAGGAGGGAGAAACATTCACACGCTGGAGAGGATGACGGGGAAGAAACACGAAATAATCGAGTATGCAGAAGAGCCTGCGCAGTTCATTAAGAACGCTTTGAAACCAGCTTTGGTCCAGGAAGTTCGTCTGACTGAAAGGCCTGACGGCAAAACCATCGCTGTTGTAGCTGTAAATCCCAAGGACAAGGGCGTGGCCATAGGGAAGAACGGCCGTAACGCTGAGCGCTTGCGGTTCTTGATGAAGAGGTACTTCCAAATACAAAATGTTAGCATAACATGAATTCGGAAGGTTATATCGTGGGACTTGATGCGGTGTCAGGCTTGTTCTGGTATTTTCTGATGTTCGCTTTGGCCGGGCTTGTTCGCGTTGCGGATGAGTCTTTTGGCGCCCAGTTTATGGGTAGTCCGCTGCTCATTCTTGCCGCTGTAATCGTCTTAGCTGGTTTGGCTTTTTTGTACCATCGGATAAGAAAATAGATATTAGCAAATTACGGTTCGGTTTTTAGAAGCAAATCTACTAGAGCTTTTTGATCTACCTCTGCGGTCGTTCTCCAGTCTAGGTATAGTTGTTGGTTTTCGTCTTGGGCTAGGTACCCATATTTTACGTATCTGTCGATGTTGATGGCTACTTTCCATCCGGGGAGTTTTTCCCGTAGTAGTTCGTCGACTTCTTTTCTGGGGGATTTTCCTTTTTTGGATATTATGTAGGAGATGGCGATCGCCAGTCCTGCTAGGTCGTCTATTCGCCAGCCGATCATTTTGGCTTCTTTTGGTGCCAGTTCCCCTCGTAGTTCTACGAGGAATCTGGCTTTGTCCAACTGTTCCTGAGTGGGTTTTTCAACCTGCTTTCCTTCTTCGAAGACTGTTTTGATTTGCAGGTCGAGCGGTTTCAGGAAATCGTCCATTATTCTCAGTACTTTCGGGTAGTCTGAGCCTATTGTCTTTCGAAGTTCCCAGCCCTTGACTCCTGGTTTCTTGTGTCTCTTGTAGAACAGCATGTGGGTGGCTCGTTTGACCTTGCTCGTGTAGTATGCCTTTCTCTTGCTCACTCTATTTCTCCCTCTTCCATTTCTTCCAATCTTCTGCGGTTAGGGCTATGGGAATCGAAACCAGTTGTTTGTTGCCGGTTTTGACTGTTGGTTTTTCGTAAGGCGCTATGAACATTTCTTCCTCTAGAGGGTGAATTTCCAGGGTTGCGTAACCGTAGGTGATGAGAAAACTTGTCATGTAGGCTCTGTTCGCGGTTTCTCCGTAAGTGTCTGCATAGACGAAGCTTTGGTATCGGATCTTCCCGTTTTTCCCGGTCTGGGCAACCTGTTTTTTCAGTTCTTGCCAGAAATCTTCTAATTCCTGGGAAAAGGCTTCGTCGCGTAGGATTCTCTGGTTGACAAGTTCTTCTCTGGTTGCTGTGCCAGACGCTGTTTGTGTCGGCGTCATTTCGTTCCATCTTTCGTTTAGTGGGACTAGGCTTTCCCAGTATGTCAATGCTTCTGCCAGGCTTTGGATCGAGATTTGTTCCAGCTCGATTATCGGGTGCCAGACTTTGATGAAGGTTCTGACGATGTCTATTTTTTGTATTCGTCTGATTTTTTCGTCTAGTAGGAACGGGTCCGTGTATAGAGTCGTGGAGCGGTGTTTGACCCATTCGCTTTGAAGTTTTATGATGGATGCCAGTTGATGTATCGTTTCGGCATCTAGACACAGGTCTTCTGGAATTTTCCATTCTGGGAAGTATTTTTTGAGGGTGTCAACGTTGTCCTTAACGTCTACTGTGAAGGGGTCGAGTGAGCGTCCTTCGATGGATTTGCATGTGTCGATTATGCGTTGAAGCTTTTCCCTTCCGAGTTTTTTCTGTTCTCTCTCGGGGAGCGTTAGATCACCTCTCGGATTATCGATTTGCCGTCGATGTTTTGCACTGTTATTATGTTCACGTCTTCTTTTGCGAATGTTATTTGGCTGGGTGTTATGATGAGGTATTGCGCGGTGGAGTCGTTTACAGAAGAGATGAGTATCTGTGCGATCAGCTCGCGGTTTTTTGGGTCCATGTGTATGTCGTATTCGTCGACGGCGCGGAAGGGTGAGCGGACGTGCTGCTGTAGGGCTAGGAGGAAACTCATCATGGCGGTGGTTCTCTCGCCGCCGCTTTGTGTGTAGGAGTCCAGCGGAACTGGTTTGCCTCCTTTGAAGCCTACGAGTATTTCGAGGCCGGCTCCTTCTATGTCGCTCTCGTTGGCGAGCCTGACTTCGCCGACTGCTTGGGTTTGAACTAGGGTTTTTTGGTATTCGAGGTTGACGCGGTTGAGAAGGTTGTGTATGACGGTTCGCCAGGACTGCATCCTGGTCTTTACTTCTTCCAGGGTTTTTTCGCGGTTTTCGGCGACGAGTTGGGCTTTCTCCTTCAGTTCCAGGTAGAGTTTTGAGTAGGATTCGTACATGCGTTCTACGTCTTCCGAGACGTCGGATAATGCGGCTAGGTGTCCTTCGGTCATTCTTATTTCGTCCAGAATTTCTCCGACTTCTTTTATCGCGGCGATTCGGGCGCCGACTTGTTCTGCTTTCTTTGTTGATTCTTCTGCTCGTGCTCGAGCGTCTGAGAGTGATTTCTCCAGTTCTTTCAGGTTGGCCTCTGCTGTTTCCCTGCGATACTGTAATAGGGCTAGTTTGATTCGGATTTCTAGGACTTGGCCGTTGACTTTTTCGGCCGTTTCTTCGAGTTCTTGGGTTTTTGTTTCGTTTCCGGTTATCTGGTTGTTTAGTTTTGACAGTCTCTCGTTGGAGTTCTGTATTAGATCTTTTAGGTATCCGCTTCTTAGGAGTTTGAATTGTGAGTTTTCTCTGGCTTTGGAATCTGTTTTGGCGGAATGAGTTTCGACGAGGGAGTGTATCATGGCTGTTTCGGTTTGTAGTTGTTCGCATAGCGAGATTGTTGAGGCGTTTGTGGCTCTTTCGCGTTCCAGGCTCAGTCGTTCATCGATGAGTAGTTTCCAGCCGTTTTTGAGTTTTCCGCTTTCGTCCTGTTGGTCTTGCAGGTTGCCCTTGACGGTTTTTTGTTCTTCTTCTATATGTGTTAGGGCTTCGTGGAGCTTTTTCCTGTTGGTTTCTATTTGTCTGAGTGTTTCTTCTCTTCTTGAGGCTTCTGCCCAGGCGAGTTCTCTTTCGAGGAATCTTCTTTTTGTTTGCAGTTGTTTCTTTTCTTGGTATCTGTCGTATTGTTCTCTCCAGTAGTTGAGGGTCTGTTCTGCTGTCTCTAGGAGTTTGCTCATGGAGTCTTCTTGGCTGAGTATGTGGGTTAGTTTTCTTTGGGCTTGGAGCACGTTTTCGCGGTAGGGTTCGAGCCCGACGGCTGCTTCTACTATGCGCAGTTTCTCCTGAAGTGAGAGCACGGTGAACTGTTCGACCATGTTCTGGTGCATTATGATGAGTATGTTGTCCGGGTCGACGCCCAGCTTACCTAGGAGTCTTTCAACGTCGTTTTTTGTGACGGCTCGGTTTTCGAGTTCGAACCAGTAGTTTCCGTCTCGGCGGAGGACTCTTGTGAGGAAGAGTTGGTCTTTGTTGAATTTCTGCACGGGTCTGTTCTTGCCCTGTCTGCTGTTGTCCAGAATCAGGGTGACACGGGCTTGTTCCTTGTTCCAGCGTATGAGGTCGCTGAGTTTCCTGGAACGTTCCGTGTAAGACTGTCCAAGGGCCACGGAGATTGCGAGTAACAGCGAGGACTTTCCTGAGCCGTTGGGTCCGCAGATGACGTTCACGCCGGGCCTGAACGGTACTCTCGCGTACTCGTAGGACATGAAGTTTTCGAGGATGACCTCTTGGATCAGCATTAATGTTTTTGCCTCTAGGCCTCTCCTATAAAGGCTAAAATCTCTTATTAAAGCAATTTGGGAGAAAACCTCTCTATTCCTTTCAACCGAGTTACAAGAGACTTGCCCGTTTTGGCCCCTCCCTTTTTTTTCTTTACATCAGATGTAATGTTGCTTTGTAATGTTGCATTGTAAGGTTTCAATGTTGCGCGTCTGCGTTCCGAAAAGAGGCTGAAACTTGATCCTGGCGGTAGTTGAGTTCGCCCTTTTTCTTCGTGTTTGCGTCTGAGGTTGTGTTAGATTTCGATGGTGAACGGTGCCCCTCCCTTTTTTTCACACACATCAGATGTAATGGATACGCGTAATGGATCCACGTGTGTGTCCATGTTGGCGGTGACGCGTGTTTCCGAAAATGGCAGAAAATGTTGTTTGCATGGTTTTAGTGTCTGTCTTCTCTCTCTGTTCGTGTCTGGGTTTGACATTCCGTCGGAGTGGACGATTTCAAATGTTGACTGTGTCCCCCTCCCCTTTTTTTCTTTACGTCTGTTGTAATGTTGCTTTGTAATGTGTAAGCGTAAATTTCCATGTTGAGTGGTGAGACCCCCCGGCTCTGCGTTTGTGAGGTTAGTTGTGATGTTGTTTTGTGACAAACGATGTTATCACTGTCTAGGACATACTTTATAGAACTGTTTGAAAAGATTATTCTATGGTAGTCTTAATCAGTCTTAGTCTCTGGAACAGTCTTAGATTTAACTACCTTTCTATAAAGCTGTTCTTCTACTTTAGTAGTCATAAACGTACTATCCTTTGACAGAGATTAACTAGAAAAAGAAAGGGGTTACTTTGTGTAAGTTTACCACCAGTGATTAAGAGGCACTGAGGCACTAAAGCCTAGACTAAACTAAAACCTTGAGGACCGAGAGACTAGACTAAAGAAAAGAATATATCGAAAGTGCAGAACAGAAAAACGCTGGAATCAACGGGTCAAACAAGCTTAGAAAGAGCGTAGAGAAAACCCTACTGTCGTTGTTATCTTTTCTTCATTTCATTGTAAAGATATTCGAACCACTCCAATATCTCTGGTTGATTTCTGTCCTTTCTGGCTTCTAATGTTATATCCTTTATTTTTTCCCATGTCCATTTGATAGGCGAAGTGAACATGTCGTCAACTAGGTCTATGTCTATGAGTTTTCTTTTAAGAAGAATACCGATTCCTTCAAAGAACATGCCAACTGCGGTTAATTCAGCGAAGCCATATTTATTCTCATAATCATGAACGTACTTGGCTTCTCTGTTCAAAACCTCCCGCCATACCTTCTGGAATTCGATATTGTCGAAATCCGAGTAAAGTTTCATTATAAGGTCTGTCTGTCTCTGCCTGACTAGATTTCTCAGCTCCACGACAGTAAGAACCACACCTATCAACACGCCTACTGCTGCCACTATCGTAGACATCTCTGAAATGTCAACCATTCATAACACCCAGCAATTGCCACACAAAGTAGTCTATCTCGGTTCAGCTATGAACCTTACCCTCCAGTTCTGATTTCTACTTCATAAAAGTTAAGGGAGATGGGAAAAATGAGTTATGATATGGGACTAGAAGAAGAGTGGTTGAGCCAGATTCTAGGGGCAAGCACGAAGATTCATTATAAGAAGGGAATGGGCTATTTCCTAGAGTTTCTAGGGATGAGTAAAGCCGAAGAGCTTAGAGGCTTGCCCAAAGCCGAAACGAAGGTGCTTCAATTTTTCCAATGGTTGCAGAAAGAGAAAGGCTTGAACAAGAATTCAGCTAGGGCTAGAGTTGTGTCCGTTCAGAGCTTCTTCGCTTACATCAAAGAACCGTTGAACCTAAAGAACAAGCTTCCAGCTATCGGCATTAAAGTTGAGAATTGGCGACCCAGCTTAGACGATATTCAGAAAGTTTTCAGACTCGGCGATATTTCGGCTAAAGCGTGGTTGAGCCTCAGTCGAGATTGTCCCGCAAGAATGAGCGATTTGTTGAAGATAACGCCCGAACAAATCGAAACGGGAGAATTCGTTTTAATCAGCCAAAAAGAGAATGTAGTCGGCAAATGCTACATCAGTGAAGAAACTAAGGCTCTGTTTCGACAATTGAAAGAGGCGAACATTCAGCTACCGACTAGCCAGAGGGGAATCGACAAAATGATTGCGAACGCTTGCCGAGTTGCTGGGTTTCAGAAACGGCTCAATCAACATCTTTTCAGAAAAATCTGGATTTCTCAAGCAATCAATCTAGGTTTGTCCGAGCCGATTGTGAAAATTCTCTCGTTCAAGAGTGTTGACAAATCTCTCCTAACCTACATGCTCGACAGAAACGACCTCAAAGATTCGTGGAAGAAGGTTATCGATTCAATGCCTCTGGAACACACGAACGGAAATGGTCGAGTAAACAACATAGAAGAAGCTCTCGACCTAGTAATGTCTGCATTACGCAAGCTCATCGAGAAAGAAACTCACCAATTTGAATCCGCAAAAATGACAGGTCCAGACCTACGAACCGACAAAGAGGTAATAGAGGAATATGTCAACGAACGAAGACGAGTAGAGGTGAGAGCATGAAGATACAAATCTTTGTAGTCAAGACGGAAATGCCAAACGCTCAAGTGTTAGAACGGTTACGGAAATCTTTGGTGAAAATGTTTCACGGATTAACCATTATTCCAAAAGCTACAGGGTATTGGGTCAACGACAAAGGCAAAGAAGAGAAAGACAAAGTTGAAATCTGGGAAATCTACACGGAAAACATAGGATTCAACACCGAAGAATTCATGGACATTATGAAGCAAATCAAAACGGCGACTAAACAGAGCGTTCAAGCGGTTAGCAAAAACAACGACTTGTGCTTTGAAATGCCAATATACACAGCACCTCACGAAGAGCCTATACAAGTTTTGTTAGGACGGTGAAAACTTGAACGAAGAAGAACCAGAGGACCCAGACGAAACAGGATTCGATGATGAGGACCCAGACCCAGAGGACGACCTTTAAACCCTTTTTTCTCCCTGTTTGTCAACATCAAAAAACCTTAAATCTCCACAGCAACAGAAAACAAACTAGAGGGTTCAATGTGAGAAGAAAAACAAAAATTGAAGACATGAAACCGCCTCACTTCCAAACTATTCTGCAAATATTGAGGTACGGGGTCGAGATTTTAGAGCGAAAGGATTGGAGCGAAAAAAAGAAGATTTCAAGAGCGAAACATCAATTCAAAGACGCTATGTTTCGTTTAGGTTACACAGACGACTTATTTCAAACCTATAGGCGAGAGCCTAAGATACAAGAGAAAGAAGAGAAGGAAGAGAAAGAAGAGGACGAAGAAGAATAAGAGCCAATCCTCTTTTAGCTCAATTTTCCAAGATTCCCAACCCACCACTACATCATACAGGTACGGACCATAATCCTGTCCTTTTCTTCGAGTTTTGAAGTGGTAGGGGGGTTTTGTGGCTGTTTTGGGTTTGTTTTGGCTTGTTATCATGGACTTTGAAGCTGTTTAACTGTTTTTGTTTTGAGGTTAGGGTTTAATGTAACTTTGACTTTATAGTTCTGGTTTATTGCTTTTTGCGGCATTCTTTGGGCTTAATTCGTGGTTTGGTATCGTAAACTTTGCGATATGAATTGTAGCTCTGAGGATGGACGAATTAGCCAAGCAGTTTAACTAATTGGTTAATTTTTCCGCAACATATATTAAGCCCAGACCGAACGGTTTATATAGAAGAACAGCAACGGACGATGAAACGGCATGGACACGGCGAACGGGTCAAGAATCACGGCTTTCATAGGATACGGAGCCTATTCTGGGTTAATTAAGCTATTGATTAACTCGTTCGACAGGTCAACAGCCCAGAAACAGACCCACCCCCAGAACCTACCTCACCTAATACATAAGCGCACTTTCGATTCAGATTAGATTTTACGGACCGATTTTTCCAGACGGCATTTTCCACGGTTTTTCAATGATTTTCGGCTCATTATTGGCTCGGATTCCATCAAAGATTCATAAGCCATTTTTCCAGCATTCCAGCTAGGCGATTCCAATATTTCCAGATTTTACCGATAAATTCCCCATAGAGGGCTAGAGGTAGGGTGGTAGTGTACCAAAACAACCTAGTGTAGAAAAACATCCACATTTTCGACCTATTCAAGAACGCTTAGACTCCATGTGTATTATCTCGAAGTCCCTCTTAGTGCTGTGTAGATGACTAACACTTTCTGTTGTGGTGCTGTTGGTGTGTCTATAGCAAAATCAAGCATTCTTACTGAAAAGATAAAGTTGCTGTTAGTGTCGTTGTTGTACGATAGTGTCTTCTACTTTTGAACCTTCACTTGTTCCCGCTCGTTCATTGGCACGATTGTTAGGTCCGTATTGGCACAGTCGTTAAGTCCTCTGAGTTAGGGTTAGTGTTGGTTCGTGAATGCTTGGTTTGTCGGTGTCGATTGTTAGTTGTGGGTTTGTTCGTTTGATTGTTATGTCGATGACGAAGGCTCGTGTTTCGTCTGGTCCGAATTTGTGCATCCATGTTTCTATTATTCCGTGACATTTTGAGCACACGGTTACACAGTCTTTGTAGCTCCATTCGAATTCGTATGTGAAGTGGTGTGTGTCTAGGTCCGTGGTTGAACCACATGTTTCGCAAAAGTCTTTTCTCAAGTGGTGCGCTTTTGTTTTTGCTCTTGTTCGAGCTTTCAGTTGATAGAGCGGTGACTGAGCATATTCTTTTTGTTGCTGTCTTCTGATGTCTCTCATAATGCCGAAGCTCATGTTTGTGACCTCTTGCTTCTGTTGTGAGCTACCGAGCCTATTGTCTCGTTGAAACCGCAATGAGGACATCTGAACCGAATTTTGCCGAGCTTAGTTTTTCCGTTCTTCTTTTCTCGTGCTTCGCAAATCGGACAGATGTTGTTTTCAATGTTAGGTGCTGGCATTCTATCGTTTTCTCTTCTATGTCGTATGATGGAAGAAACGCAAACCTTTATATATAAGCTTTACGGGTTCGCTAGTGTCCAGAACAAAGAATGAGGCACTACGGCTAGTGATTTTAAGCACGGGAAAAAAGTGTACGACATGAAGAGAGTTGACAATCCCCGTGCTAGATTGATTTGTGCTTACTCAATATAGAGTAGCAACCCAAATATTTAAGGTTTACGGTTCGATTCGGGGTCCGTTTAATCAATAGCTTAATTTTTGAGCTTCTTTTTCTTCTAACCGCTACCTGTAGTGGCTAAGATAGGGCGTAAGCCACTAACTGAACCGTTAAGTTTATATAGTTGACCTTAGCACGCTATATTATAGACAAAAGGACTGATAATCATGACGCAAAACAGAACTACGGCGTGGATTACAACCGAAACCGCCGAAACGCTCAGAATCTTGACTCAAGCTACGGGCATAGATTCAACGGCAATCCTACACGAGATTTTCGGAAAGAATGTGAAGCAGATTCTCGCCGACCTGTACGAAGGCAAAAGACTGCTTTTCTGTACCGAGTATGATTTGCCAAACAAAGAAATTCATCTGAAATTCTCGAACAGTTTTCTCGGACTTTGCAACCTAAGTCAACTCCCGCCAGAGGCGCAAAAATACTATTCCGACCTTCAAAAAGTCGAAGATGCCGAGCTTGCTGGAAACAAAGAGCTTGCTCAAAAACTCAGAAAAGAATTGAAAGGTGTTAAAGCATGAGCACCGAAGACAATCAGAAAAAGCACAAGCTCGAAGTGCATATAGACGATACCGCAATGAAAGAGATGGCTCAAGAGATAGCTCAAAAGAAAGTCGAAAACGAATTTTTGACGAAAGGTCTCGAAGGTGCAGAAGAGGCTCAGAAGTTCTTTGACGAAACAAAACAGCGTCTTGCCCAAGATTATGCGAAATTGGGTTTGACTTTAGGTGATGTTTCAACAAAGGCAGACTTGGATTCAGCTATTGCGAACTTGGTTAAGCTCCGTGATGAAGCTCGTGGTGCACCGAGTGGCACAGCACCTATGAATGACGCTCAACTCGGACGCAACCAAAACAGCGATTTGAAAAGCATGAAGTTCGAAAGCCATGAGGCGATGGTTAGTCATTTGCGTGAGCTTGAGCAAAACGGCACACAAGAGGAAAAGGCTGAGGCTAAACAGGTGTTGGACGCATTATGGCGTAAGACGGTTGAAGCTATGAAAAACGGGCAAAATATCAGCTACGGTTCGAACGGTGATAATCCTAAATCAGAAGAGGGCAAAAGTGCCGTTCAAGTTGAATTAACGGGTTCGGAAAAGAACGACCCTAACAGTGAGCTTCAAAGATATTTAGCCAGATGCAACGAACGAGAACGACAAAAGGCTAGGGAAAGAAGTCAAAATTACTATCTCGAAACTGAGGCAGAAGCTCAGAGACAGAAAGAACGCCAGAAGAAGGTAAGCTAAAATGTTAGTCAAAGAAGGAAGAAACATCACAGTGCCGATAATTTTCTACCGTGAAAATGCCGATTCGCACGGAAGGCGAACCAGAATCTTCTTAGAAACCTCTGTAAACATCAAGTGCTGGAATGAAGACGATTATGTCAATTGGACCGTGAAACTGCTTAAAGGTCACACGGGACGCATGATAAAACTTGCCCCAGACAAACCACAAACGCCAGAAAGATGCTTGAAAATCTATGTATGCCGAATCGATAAAGAAGGCGAAGGTTGTACCGAGCAAATTTCGATTGGCTCGAAATATGACGGTCTCTCAATCAAAATTTCCGAAGACGAAAAAGTGATTAGCTCAAAAGAGGCATTCGAAAAAATATCAAGTGCCAGTTGTTTGTTTCTCACAGAAGATTTTGCTCTTCCGTGGATAGAAAATTGACAAAGGTGGTGAAAAAATCATGAGCAACAATCAAGAAACGGGCAATAAAGAATCGTTGAATGTGGACGAAACAAAAAAGAAACAGAGGGACAAACACTACAACGACCCCAGCTACTTCAACGAAGTTAAGGCTGATGCTTACACACCACAAGACAACGCTGTAACTCAAGACGCTGATATGTCACAGCACCCAACAATTCAAACAGACATCAAATCAGATGATGGCAACAAACAGGAACAGAACCCCGAAGAGGAATACACCGAAGGCGACAGTTACCCAATCAAAGAAGGCAAGAAACGACTTCAACCAAAACAGCCCCATAAAACCCTACCCTTCGAATAGAACGGTGACGGGCACGGTGGTCTTACTCCTATTTGCACAAATCACGCCTCTTTCGGACATTTTCAGTCTGCCGTGCCTTCACATTTCATAGTAACAAAAAGGTGATAGTATGGACGAAGAAAACGAAAACCAAGAAGATTCAGAACAGGAAGAAAACTCAGAGGACGAAATCGACCAGCAAGAACAGCAAAACCAAGAAGTATCTTTCGAGAAGCAAGTTGACGACTACTGCAAAGCCTTAGAGAAAACCCACGGAATCGAGTATGCTAATCAAGTGAGAAAACGCTACGCTACCGCAAAAGAATTCAAGCTTTTCCTAGATGCTGAGGCTTTCGAAGGCTACTGGCGTAAGCTCGTGATTGACTTTCTACAGAAACGAGAAAAGGAAAACGAAGAGCTTCACAATAATGTTTTGGCAAGACTCAACGATATAGATTCACGAGATTATGAGCTTCACCAAAAAACTCTGGAAATGCTTGAGAGAATCGAAGAGCGGGACCGAGCTTTCAACGATAAGATTATGGCTGGTCTCGAAAAGGACGACAAAGAAGACGCTGAATTCCAGAAGAAACTTAATGAAATCGCCGATTTGAAACTCGAACGAGAAAGGAAGAAGAAAGCTCTTGCCTAAATGTAAATATTGTAAACGAAAAATACCCCGTCCTCTTGTTACATGGGTGGGTGATTTTCCGTTTTGCTCCATCGACCACAGTCTCAAGTATGAAAGAAAACAAGAGCGAATTCGAAAACGACAAGAAAAAGAGGCTAAGACTCAGAGAGAACAAACAACCTTAGTGCAAATCTGGGAAGGGAGCGATTGAGCACAGTGACAGGACTGCATAAGGACGGTATGGCACGAATTACTCCCTACCATGGTGTGTGTCGTGACCCTATTCTCTTAGGAGATAGAAAAATCCGTAACCTAAAACTCAACTTTAGGTGATTCAATGCAGTCCTTCACAATTCACTAAGGGGTGTGACAAAGTTTCCGTTTAAAGATGCAGAGCAAAAGCGTCTGTATAATCAGCACTACCGAGAGCAACAAAAAGAAGTAAGAGAATCGGCTAGAATCGAGATGTTGAGAACAGTAAACGAAACTATTTCCAAGCTCTTTCCCTCAGATGTAAACGGGCTGTTGCTAATCGATACAGACTTAACATTCTACAAAACTTTTTCCGATTATCGAAGGGACCATCCGAACGCCAGCTTTCCAGAATTCCAAGACTATCAATGCGACCAAAAAGAATGGGTGTTTGAGCGAAAATCAGAGCGGGTTGAAGCTGTCTCAAAAGCTTTGGAATACTTGGACGGTTCAGAACCTAAAATGCGGGAGTGGAGAAAAACATTTCCTAAGTTTTTCGAGAAATGGGTCCAGAAAAAAGAAGAGGTTGAACAGTCGTGAAGTCTAGCACTCGTCCACCTTACTGTGTTTCGCTAGGTTTCAAGACTCTTGGACCGAGTGACGAGCACCTACCTTCTCTCGGTCCACTATTCACAATCATCGATGATTTGGCTGAGAAGGTCCGATGAAAGATGACGATGAAGTTTGGGAAATATGGGTCAACTACGACTCGACTTTTTCACTCACCCAAACAGACGAAGGGGTTTGAGACTTCTAACTAGAGCCTTACTTTAACCCCGCTCGGACCGAGCCTCAAGCCAACTAGACAACGAAAATAGTTCTATTCCTCAATCAGCTTGACTAGAACCTTTTGTATCGTATGGTTTAGGCTAGAAAAAGAGAGATGGTTTAGTAGTAATATGTTATTGTTACGGTTTCTGTTGCTCCGCCAACTAAGTTTCCGTTTCCGACTTCGACTGTTATGCTTGAAGAGGGCAAGACGGGAAAGTTTGCTGTTCCACTTGTTCCAACAGTTATTGGATTGTTATAGCTAACGCCATACGCAGAGTAGACTACATTCGCATCGGTGCTGGCAGTTGTTGACGATGTGACGCTAATTGAAACATATCCTGCATAGCTTGCTGATTCTGCCCAAGTTGTGTAAGAAATTCCGAGACCCCCAGCAGGTTGACTTACCGTTTGGTCACTAACCCAGACCGTGGAATTGCCCAAGTTGAGAGCGGTATTGAGACCATTTACTTGGTTTTGTAGGTTTGTGTTCTGTGTATTCAATGAACCGTAATCGGAATCGGTGTGATGATGCGTTGAAACATAGTCATTGTATGTTGAATCTTTGTTGTTGATTGTATTAGTGTAGTAAGCGATTGCTCCACCTAAGCCAGCTATCAATAGAATGCAGACTATTCCTAGCGTAATAGCGAGACTTCTACTAACCATTTTCTTTGGTTTCGTTTCGCTCGGTTTTGTTTGACTCATTTTTGAACCCCTAGCTTGTCTTGTATTGCTATAGCGATTTAAAGATTTGTGAAAGGATGCAAATTAGAAAAACCTATGTTCTAGCAGTTGAATATAATACTCTATGCTTGATGAAAACCTAGTTTTGACCCTACTTCAAGCCAGCATAACAGGTGCGGGTCTTGTTCTTGCTGTATTTGCATTGATTATTCCTTTGTACAAGAGAATTTTCAGTCATAGGGCGGAAGATGTTTATGAAACACTTCAAAAGTTCAAAGAAGGTGCTCGTAAAGCTGACACTCGCATATCACCAGAAAAGTTGAGCGAACTGAAAACCAAACTGACAACTATTGAAGAACAGGGTGGATTCCCTGTTTATCTAAGCTGGGGAATGGGAATTACCTTTTTCGGCTATGTGGTTTCTACTTTGATGAGTTACGGATGGCTAGTGAATTGGGAAAAACAAAACTTAGATGGTTGGTTGCCCCTTTCCTTTGTCGGTTCGACTATTCTATTTCTTTTGATGGGTCTTTTAGCCATTAAAGATATTGGTCAAACAATGAAGAAGGAATTTGAAGACCTCAAGAAAGAAGTTGAGGAGACAAAATCTAAGAGCCAACCAAAAATCACAATTGGTTAGCTTCTCTGATTAACTGAGGCTAGAGGATTCTTCTATCAGTCCTTTTAAGCTAGTTTGACCACTATCTGAGTTAGAAATCGGAACTAGAAAGACCGAGTTAGCTATAACTTTTCCGCAAAACCTCAAAGACAGAAATCTTGTCGGCACAGCAACAGAAGACAAACTAGAGGTTCAAAATTGAGCGAAACAATACAACCACCAAAGAAAATGGTTAGAAGAAATGTTGCTATTGCGCGCGCGCCGCGTCGTGTGAAAATTTAGTATTCGATTCCTTTTCGGGCTTTGAAGCCTTTATGGAATGGGTGCTTGATGTCCTTGAGCTCCGTGACGAGGTCTGCGAGGTTGATTATTTCTTCTGGTGCGTTGCGGCCGGTTAGGATGATTTCAACGTTGTCGGGTTTCTTTTTTATGATTTCGATGACTTCTTGGAGTTTTATGAGTTTTAGGTCTATGGCGACGTTGATTTCGTCGAGTATGACGATGTCGTGTTCTCCGGCTTCTGTGATTTCTTTTGCCAGTTTGAGGGCTTCTTCGGCGAGTTTGATGTCTTCTTTTTCAGGTGGCTTTGCCGTTATGAACTTGCCTCTTCCGAAGGCTTTGAGGGTGATGTTGGGAAGTTTGTCCAGAATGTGGAGTTCGCCGTAGTCGAACCCGCCCTTGATGAACTGGATCACGTATACGCTGAGCCCTCTGCCTGTTGCTCTCAGCGCTAGGCCGAAGGCTGCGGATGTTTTTCCTTTTCCGTTTCCGGTGTAAACTTGGATGAGTCCTTTCTCGAGTTTAGACATGGTTAATCGTTTTCCTGACGAGTTTTTCAGCCGCGGAAGCTGGGTCTGTCTTTTTTTCGACGATTTCGCTGAGGAGTTTGTCGAGTTTTCCTTCTCTCTTAAGCTGGTTTACGAGTACCTTGGATATCCTTTCTTTTATGGCTTCTATCAGCTCTGCTTCGGCCTTGGTTTTCAACAGGTTTTCTCTGTGCTTCGTGTCTGTTTCGAGGAAGCATCTGTGTTCTTCGATTTTTTCGATGAGTTCTGGGACGCCTTCGCCGGTGAGCGCCACTGTTTTGAGCACGGGCGGTTTCCATCCGTCTTTCTTGTTGCTCATCTGGAGCATCGCTTGTATGTCTGTGGCGGTCTTGTCTGCGTTTTCTCGGTCGGCTTTGTTTATCACGAATATGTCTGCTATTTCCATTATTCCCGCTTTTATCGCTTGTATCTCGTCTCCGAGCCCTGGAGCGTGCATGACAACGATTGTTTGGGCTACGTTGACGATCTCGACTTCAGACTGGCCGGCACCGGCGGTTTCGACGATGACTATGTCTTTTCCTGCGGCGTCCAGTATTTTTGCTGCGTCCTTTGTTGCTTTTGATACTCCGCCCGCGTAGTTGCGGGTTGCCATGCTTCTTATGTAGACGCCCTCGTCGGTGCTCAATTCTTGCATACGGATTCTGTCGCCTAGGAATGCCCCTCCTGTGAAGGGACTCGTGGGGTCTACGGCGATAATGCCCACTGTTTTGCCTTTTTGTCTGTATTCGCGGATGATTTTCTCGATGAGCGTGCTTTTTCCAGCTCCGCCGGCTCCGGTTAAGCCTATGATGTGGGCTCTTCCCGTGTGGGGAAAAACGGTTGCAATGAGTTCTTGGGCTTCAGGCGTGCTGTTCTCGATGATTGTTATGGCTTTTGCTATGCTTCTGCGATCGCCTTTCAGAACACCCTGTGCGATTTCTTGAGTTCTGGTCAAAACTTTTGCACATCGTGAGTGCTTAGTCTCTTTTTGGGAGGTTGTCCGTCACGTAATGTATTATCTGTTCGGTCGTTGTTCCTGGTCCGAAGATTTCTTTTATGCCCAGTTTTTTCATTTCGGTAACGTCTTCTTCGGGGATTATTCCTCCGGCGAAGACCATCACGTCTGTTAGCCCTTGTTTTTTGAGGAGGTTCATTATTCTGGGGAAGAGGGTTTTGTGGGCGCCTGAGAGAATGCTTAGGCCTATGACGTCCACGTCTTCTTGCAGGGCTGTTTCTGCGATTTGTTCCGGGGTTTGTCTGAGTCCCGTGTAGATGACTTCCATGCCGGCGTCTCTTAGGGCTCTGGCCACGACTTTGGCGCCTCTGTCGTGACTGTCAAGGCCGGGTTTCGCGATTAGAACTCTGATTTTTCTTGTATCTTCCATTGCTTTCGCCTCTTTAAATCACGATTAACTCCTTGTATTCTCCATAAACTTTCCGCAGTACCTCGCAAATTTCGCCCAGAGTCGCGTAGGTTTTTACTGCTTCGATTATCGCGGGCATGAGGTTTTCATCCTTCTCTGCCGAGCGCTCTAGCTTGTTAAGGGTTGCTTCGACTTTCTTGTTGTTTCGCGTTTTTCTGAGGCGGTTGAGGTCGGCTAGTTGTTCTTTTTCGACTTTTGGGTCTACCCTGAGCAGTTCTATTGGGTACTTGTCTTTCTCGATTCTGTAGTCGTTCACGCCGACTATGGTCCGTTTCTTCTCGTCTATTTCTCTCTGGTATTTGTAGGAGCTGTCGGCTATTTCTTTCTGGAAGAATCCCTTTTCTATTGCGACTATGGCTCCTCCCATGTCGTCGACTTTTTGGATGTACTCCATCGCTTTTTCTTCCATCTCGTTCGTGAGGGCTTCAACGTAGTATGAACCGGCCATGGGGTCGATTGTGTTGGTTGCGCCGCTTTCGTGGGCTATTATCTGCTGGGTTCTGAGAGCGACTCTGACGGCATTCTCGCTGGGCAGGGCTAGTGCTTCGTCGAAGGAGTTTGTGTGCAGTGATTGTGTTCCTCCCAGAACCGCTGCAAAGGCCTGGATCGTGGTGCGGGTAATGTTGTTCAGTGGTTGCTGAGCCGTGAGTGTGCATCCTGAAGTCTGAACGTGCATGCGCATCCACATCGATCGTGGGTTCTTGGCGTGGAAGCGTTCTTTCATCAGTTTTGCCCATATTCTTCGAGCTGCTCTGAACTTGGCGAGTTCTTCGAAGAAATCGTTGTGTGAGGCGAAGAAGAATGACAATCGTTGAGCGAAGTCGTCGACTTTCAGGCCTCTCTGCTGTGTGGATTCTACGTAGGATATTCCATCGTAGATGGTGAATGCTAGTTCCTGCACGGCGTTTGCGCCGGCCTCCCTGATGTGGTATCCGCTTATGCTTATGGGGTTCCACCTTGGCAGGTGCCGCGTGCAGTACTCTATGATGTCGGTTGTCAGTTTGAGGGACGGTTTCGGTGGGTATATGCAGAGCTTCTGAGCGAAGTACTCTTTCAGGTTGTCGTTCTGGGTCGTTCCTCCAAGTTTCTCTCTTGGCACATGTTGCTCATCGCCTACGGCAACGTACATGGCGAGCAGCATGGTTGCAGGGCCGTTTATCGTCATAGACGTTGTGACTTTGTCCAAGGGAATTCCGTCGAGCAGAGCTTCCATGTCTCTCAGCGAGGAAATGGCTACGCCGCATATGCCGACCTCGCCCTTTCCCATGGGGTGATCGGAGTCGTAGCCCATTATTGTCGGATAGTCGAAGGCTATGCTGAGTCCCGTTTCTCCTTCCTTTAGGAGGTACTTGAAGCGTTTGTTTGTCTGTGCTGCTGTCCCGAACCCTGCAAACTGGCGCATGGTCCAGAATCGACCACGGTACATAGTGGCATGCACGCCGCGCAGGAACGGAAATTCTCCTGGAAAACCAATATCCTTCAGATAATCAAGCCCTTTGACATCTTCAGGCGTGTACAACCTGTTGATCAGCATGTTAGAAGTATTCCGAAATTCTTTTTTCCTTTCACTGGATTGCTTAATCCAGCTCGGCAAAGTCGTCTGTTCCCAGCGTATACGTTCTTTGCTTACTTCTTCGATTTTTCTCTTGTCAAACATTCCAGCGTTCTGCCTCCAATAAATGCCATGAGCTAGCTTGAGTTACTATCCCAATTGATGTAGGAAGATATTTTATTATCGGTTCAAAAATCGTGAGAGCAATCAGCTCCGTGAGCTCTCAACCGAATCGAGGTTCAAGTCTTTAACTGCAATATTCGAGTAGACCTGCCGACGCGGAGAATCCCCAGCCGTAGCCTAGCATTAATATGGTGTCTCCGCTTGAGAACTTGTTCTTCGAGTCTATTCGGTTGACTATGAAGGGCAGGCTTGCACCTGCAAGGTTGCCGTACTCATTTAGCACTTCGTGGGATTCTCTCAGCTTCTCCTTTTCAACATCGTGGTGTTCAGCAAGAGCGTCGAGTATCTTTTCGCTGCCTGTGTGAACGGCCCACTTCTTCGCACTTCTTGTTCTCTTCTCTAGATTCTTTCCGAACAACCTGTCAAGAACCAGACTTGTGTACTTGACGCCTAAGTCTGGGATTTCTTTGCCTAAGTGTGAATCGAAGCCGAACTTGAAGGGCTCGTTCAGGAAGGAGAGTCTAGCATAACCCGCAAGGTAGTCTTTTGAATCGATGTTTGTCAGTTCGGCTATCTCGTCGACCTTCATACCCTCTCTTTTTTCCGATACCAGGGCTGCAGCCACGCCGTCCCCGAAAAGAAAGGATTGCATCGTGGCCACCCACTTTCTTAGCTCCGTTTGCTTTCTTCTGTTGTTCTTTATCGAGCTGATCTTGCCGATTTCCATCACGCCATTTAGGCCTTGTACTTGATTTTGGAACCAGTAGGAACTGACTCCTGATACGCAAATCAGCACGTTGTCTTTTGGATGGGCAACAAGGTGATCTCCTGCTAGCTGTAAAGTCTTCGTGAATGCCGTGCTGGCGATTCCCTGCGCGTTGACATGTTTGATGAAAGGATCCAAACCCAGACTTGGCACTAGCAGTTGGCTGAGGCCCGGGCTCAGGAAGGGATTTGTATCATAAGCAGCGATGAGACAGTCTATGTCGGTGGGACGAAGGTGGGCTCCCCTAAGGGTTTTCTGGCACGCCTCGGAGCACAGGTCTATGAGAGGTGTTTCATCCATCGGTGTTTCTGACTCGTCTGTGAGGGTTGACTGCTTAATCAGATGGCGTTTTGAGACTCCGAGGTTGAGCACGTTTTGAATTACGGGCTGCGGAAGTTCGCATGGGAACAATTCTATCAGCTTTTCTGTTGAGTATTCATTCGGGGGCAGAGCGGTTGATAATTGTATGATTTGCATATCAGATAGGAAGACTGATGAAAATATAAAACCTGTCCGTTCATGGTAGCGCTGTGCGTGTTCCCAAATTCGGTTTCTTGTCCTAATGTGGCCCAGATGTTTGTTTTGAGTTTTGCGCATGGGCAGAATTGGGCTTCTAGTGTGCGCTGACGGCCCCTCCACTCGGTCTACGATATGATCCAAATATGAACCGCTAGAACAACCAATAATCTAAGTGTCAATTAATTAGTTGATTTAAAAAAGAGAGTGAAAGTGCAGAACAGAAAAACTAATAGTTGAATCGATACACAAATAACATCTCCGAAGATAGGAAAAGCACATAATGGATTTTCTGATGACAACGTAGTAACCGAGATGCTGCGCGCTTATTTTTCGTCGAACGCCGCCAAGAAGCCATTCATTTTCCTGTAGGTTTCAAGGAACTCTAAGCCTCGGGGCGTAACAAAGTAGTATATCTCATCCTCATCAGTCAGTTTCCTGACCAGGCCAAAGGAGCAGAGGTTTTCGGCCATGGCTCTAAGCCTGTCCACGGGAACACCAACGCCGTAGGACATTCTGGTTATTCTTCCTCCTTCGGGATAACGGATTAGCACTTCCAGGATCTTCGCGTACAGGTCCGTTCTTGACCTCTTGGAGTTGTTGCCGCTCATGGACCTTTTTTGCCTCCCGCTTTCGAGACTTGCTCCTCTAACCTTTCAGGGGAGGGTCAGGAAGCTTGATGGCCTTCTCTGGTGGAAGCCTAATGAAAACGTGGTCGCTCCTCTTCAGCTCGCCAGTGTATGTCACTTGTTCAGCGATTGATCCGTTCTCTAGCTCGACATCTTGAGCAAATATCCTTCGGGCTTTGGATGCCTTGCCCAGGGTCACTTTCGTGCCGTAAACATCGTTAACCTGCGTCATTTTGCCTACTAGCCTTATGGAGATTGATTGGTGGGCCCATTTTGTCGCCCAGTTGGCAACGACTAGGCTGCTCTTGCCCACTTCTACACGTTCGCCGACTATTATGCCCTCGCACCTTGTGCCTGTTCGGATGATCAGAGACTTCGCTCTCAGTCCATCCTCTGTCTTGACGTCGCCCATGAGATCCGCCGTTTCAGTGAGGACGACTTCTCTTGCCTTGAATTTGCCGCCTACTCGAAGGCTCTTGCCTTGCAACTGACCTACAATCTCTGTTTGGCCAAAACTCTCAAGCATATTAGAGGCCATTAGCGATCCGGACACGTCAAGTCTGCCGTCAACCTCCATCTTTGCAGTGTGGCAGTCTCCTCGAATGTCGGCGGCTCCCTCAACCATTATCTCTTCACAGGTAATGCTACCGTCCACGCAAAGGCGACCAAAGGACCTGATTCTTTGACCCTTGCAGCCAGTTGGCAACGATGCCTTGCCATAAACCTGTAACTCACTGAAGTTCAACTTGGAACTGCTGCTGAATGTTCCGCTCATCTTAGCGAGCTCCGTGATGGTTCCTCCGCCGATTTCGGTCTTACCCCCAACTTGAAGGCTTTTCAGTGCCACCTGACCAGAGGCGGTCACTCTTCTGCCCACGTCAACAGTTTCGGCCTCCAGGGTGTCCTCTACTTCCACGACACCGCCAGCCCTTAGCCTGCTGCAAACGACGGATCCTGCAGTCACTTTCCCGCCCACATCTATTTCTAGGGCCGTGATCCTGGCCATGGCGAATAACGAATCCATTACGTCAAGCTTATTGTGGATCTTCAGGTTGCCGTTTACTCTCAGAGTTCCTTTGCCGTTCACTGTCAGAGAGTCACATTCGAAATCGCCTTCCACGGATGCGTTGCCCTCAAAAACGGCGGCCTTATTCACAGTGACCCGCTTGCCATCACGGGGCTTGATTTTGGCATTGCGGCCTACATGGAGATCGCCGTTGACGTGATCTAGCTGCGCAGTTTCTCCGGATTTGATTTGCAGGGATGACATTCTTAGCTCCTCTTTGGATCGGTTAGATTCTGGCTAATATTTCTGGCGGTCTCGGAAAACTCGTTCATTCTGGGTTTTAGTCATTCGGCTCTCAGAACTCTCCTTGCTGCTGCATATCCTAGCGCTGCTAGAACCAGTGTGAAGACCAAAAGGTACCCGATGTCTGCGATGAAAAGCCAAAGTTGGTTGGTGGTGAGGCTTCCGTTCACGATGAGTAGTCTTGCGGCTTCGTCGGCCTTGCTGACAGGGTTGACCTGAGCGATGTTCTTCATCCAGTTCGGAAACGAGGCTGTGGGGAACATGGCGTTGCTGATGAAGACAACTGGAAAAGCTACGAAGTTGGCTATGGCGACGAGTGAATCGACAGCCTTGACTGAGAAGGCTACAGTGGTGAAGAGACAGCAGAAGCCGAAGGCCAGTAGAGCGAAGGCGGCGAAAACGCCGAGAAAATCCAGAACGTTGAACCCTGCTGATAACTCCAAGCCGTTGGGAAGAACCAAGGCCACTATGAAGGTCAAGAAGGCTATCACCATGGCCTTTGCGAAGTTTTGGAGTACGCCAGAGAAGTATATTGAGGCCCTGGATATTGGCGATGAGAGCAATGTGCTTAGGTAGCCGAGTTGTCTGTCGAGCACGATGTCGATTCCTCCATAAGCCATGTTGACTACGATTATGAGGCAGATGACGCCTGCAGTGAGGAAGGTTATATAGGTCGGGGCACCGCCGAAAGTCTGTCCCACTATCGCAGAGCGGATTTGCTGAAGAAGTGTCGGCGGCAACGTGGTGCTGCCTATCTGCGTTGGCATCAAGTTGGCTGGGTTGAACGAGTTCCCAAACAGTGCCAACCAGAAGATGGCCATGAATAAGCCCGGCATGATGGCGGCTGGATTTCTTATCCATTTCTTGAGGGCCCGAACGGTCAATGCTATGGTGTCGGCGATCATTATTATTTCAGCCTCTCTATCATGACCCGCTGCGCATATGAATCGCCGTTTCTCTCGTTGTCACGCATGGAGTTGCCAGTGATTTCTAGGAACACCTGATCCAGTGAGGGTCTGGCCAACGCGATTCCTGTAATGTTGAGACCTTTCTTGGTAGCGCCCTCGACTATAATCGGCAAATCCTGCTCTATTCTTGAAAGTCGTATTTTGTAGGCTGAGCCTATCTTAGTTACTTCGGAAACGTCTCTGATGGTTTTGAAGAAGCTTGTCATGTCTGGGCCGTCCGAGAGTTCTATCGTGAGAACGTCGCCGCCCAGTTTTTCCTTCAGTTCGGCAGGAGACCCTGATGCTTTGATGATACCGCCGTCGATTATGGCGATTCTGTGGCAGAGCGAGTCTGCCTCTTCAAGATAGTGGGTTGTCATGAAGACTGTGACTCCGTTTTCTCGGTTGAGCTGTTCAATATAGTTCCATATGTTTCTCCTTGTCTGGACGTCGAGTCCCAGAGTAGGCTCGTCGAGAAAAAGAATCTTTGGAGAGTGGATGAGACCCATGGCAAGTTGGAGGCGTCGTCTCATTCCACCAGAGTAAGTTTTAACCCGTCGCTCTGCGGCCCCCTCCAGATCTACGAGTTTGAGTAAGTTCTTCGATCTTTCGTGGGCTGTAGCGTTGGGAACGTGATGAAGCTTCGCAGCCAGTAGCAGGTTTTCTGTTCCTTTTAACTCGTCGTCTGCTGTAAATTCTTGAGGGACGATACCGACGATAGCGCGGACTTCCGCAGGTTTTTTCCTTACGTCGTAGCCTGCTACGGTCGCCCTACCAGCCGTGATGGAAGCAAGCGTCGTGAGCATCTTGATGGTCGTGGTTTTTCCGGCGCCGTTGGGTCCAAGAAAACCAAACAGCTCTCCCTCTTTTACAGAAAAGGAGATTTGATTCACCGCCATGACCGTATTCCCATAGATTTTCGTCAGGCCTTGTGCCTCGATGATTTCATTATTCATGTGAGATCCCATTCCTAAGAGACCACGCTCAACCCGAACATAAATAGTCAGTTCACATCGAATATTCACAATAAGTAATCACAATATGTTAGCAAAAGCATACAGATATATCGATGGCGGGAAGGGCAGATCCGCAACAACGCGCGCTTCCTCTGGGACAGCAATTCCCGTCGGACTTGAACCTTAAAGTTATGCGGTCGGCTGATACTGTCAACTTAAGGGACATGTTTTTCTTAAAACGTTACTTTGATGGTCGATGCGTGGAGGACGTGACCTCCATTCTTGGCAACAGGGCTTGTTGAGTTTGAATAGAAACGTTTCGCTATTTGTGGCGGTCCGAGGTCTTCAATTTGAACATAACCTAGGGCTCTCAATTTGTTATGGAGTTTTTCAGTTTCAAAG
Source organism: Bathyarchaeia archaeon (assembly GCA_050010755.1). Taxonomy (GTDB): domain Archaea; phylum Thermoproteota; class Bathyarchaeia; order Bathyarchaeales; family Bathycorpusculaceae; genus JBEKCD01. Next base: position 107,068 of record JBEKKK010000003.1, on the reverse strand, counting down.
TGAGAAACGAAAGTTTCGCCAAGTTTGGCTACTCGGCCGGCTCGCTTGTTGTAAGCGATGAGCCTTCTTGGCGAGTATGAAGATGGCGGATTGCTATAGTCAAACACTACGTGTGATCCTTTGGACAAGCTGGCAATGTAGCTAAGTGTGGACCATATTGCTGGCTCAGTGAGATACGGCACAACTCCGAGCCAAGTGAAGAACGTTTGCTGCTCGGGATAAAAGCCCGCGGTTAATAGGCAGTCAGCAAGATTTTCATGTTCGAAATCAAGGGGAACAAAGGTCAGCCAATTTGGCAACGGAATTGCTGCTTCGTCGAGACGTTGACGTTTCCAAGATTGCGTAGCTGGGTGATCTACTTCAAAAATGTGAAGACGGTCACCAAACGGGCTGCGATAAGCATAGGTATCTAAGCCTGCGCCCAGAATCACAAGCTGACGGACCCCATGTCCAACAGCTTTGGCAAGAGCATCTTCTGCAAACCGCGTTCTCGCAACGACGAACATCCGGATCCTTCGTCCAGATGGGTGCTTCTCAGCTTCGCGGATAACAGTCTCTGAGTCTTCGCCGAGAATTCGCAGTGCCAGTGGATCCGAGAAAACGCAGCTTTGCTCTATGACCTGATGGGCAGCACGGTGTCGGGCAGCTGCCAGAGCCGTTCCGCTTGGCTTTCCTGAGTGCATCTTTACCACGACTTGAATGCAACGGTTGAAAATGTCAGTGCGTTGCTATTAAAACTTGTTAAACCCGTTATTATCATGTTGAACTGGCCTTCCAACTGAAAAATTCTTGGATCTTAGAGAGTTTTTTCGGTGTTCCCTTTAGTTAACAGTGTCCGGTCGGCTGCGTGCATGAACTAACGATTGATCAAAAAACCAAGGTTTTGAACCCGTTTAGGTATGGGGACGGGTAGCCCCACTTTTTGCAAAGGAAACAAAGGGACTTGAACCCATTTGGGTATGAGTCCCTAGAAGCTTAAACCCGTTCAGGCGCAGGTCCAGGCAGCGGATTGTGTATGGGGTTTTTAAAGTGTTCTTGGAGTTGATGCGCTTCGTCAGACTCTTCTTCTTGCTCCACAGTTCGGACAGAAGAGCGAAGTCTGGGGCATGAGTCCGCCGCAGTATGCGCATGGTATCAGAACCACTTCTCGGATGGTCTCTTTTGAAATCATCTGTGGAGGCGGAGGAGGGGTCTGTTGTTTTGCAACTAGGATTTCGCGTTTTTCTGTTTCTACGCTTGGTCGTCCTCTGACTCTCACGGTTGCCTGCATCCACCATTTCACGTTGTTGTCAACGCTGTAGTATGTTTCTCTCGCAACTGTTGGTATTTTCAGAGTGAATGGGTACTTGGCGCTGAAACCCTGAGGTATTCGTGCAACATTGCAGACGACAAACTGGTCTGAATACAATTTAGCTTGATCCCAGTATTCCTCTTGTCTATGCTTTTGAGTGTTGCCGACCTGAGTGGAAACTGTGCGCGTTTTCTTCAGATTCTCCCAGCACGACAAATTCACGGCTATTTGTTCTACCTCGAACTCTTCTTCAGAAACGATTTGAAAGTCTCCTTTCACTTCTTCTCCAAGCGCATATTCATTCTTCTGAGTTCCGAGGGCAATCCTTGCTCGAGGGGGATTGAGTTTGTTCGACAACCATTTGAAAAAGCTCATTTCCAATCAATTTCCGGGCAACTTGCAACTCGTATTGAACTGCTGGCAGAATTTAATCTTTATGCGTGTTGATCATGTGCGCGAAAAGACGTTGATGAGCGCGCCGAACATGTACAGGAAAAGGGTTCGTCGATAGTAAATGTATTATAGTTCTTGAATCGCACTAACATCGTCTTAAATTTGGGGTGGAGATCTTGAAGAAAGTCGGGATAGTTGCGGGCGGTATTTCTCGGTTTGACCTTCCTAGGCACACGCTGCAAGAGGAGATGTGTGCAGAGGCCGTGAAGATGATACTTGACGACGTTCCAGAGTTGGAACTCGGTGATTTCCTCAAGAAAGGTTACGCGTGTTGCTACTCGTATTTCAGCGATATTCTTGAGCAGCAGCAGTGCATGCAATGGATAATCAACGACTACTTGGGCTTGAGCGGCGTTGCTTCGTACAGGGTCGAGGGCGGAGGAGCAACTCCGATAGATGCTATAGTGAACGCGGCTTTGTGGGTACGTTCAGGAATGTTTCCCGTTGTTCTCGTGGTTGGCTGGGAAAAAATGAATGAACTGCCAATCCAGAAAGTGAACGAAGCGATTGCCATCGCCGGGGACACGGACTGGGACTTCGTTTCTGGCTTCACGTACAACGCCTTCTACGCAACCATGGAAGCAAGGCGGATGCACGTTTACGGGGATAGGGAAGAGGACCTTGCAGAAGTTTCTGCAATGAACCACAACAACTCTCTTGAAAACCCTTACGCCCAGTGGCCCGCCCAGCACGGTTCCGCCAAAATCACCGTAGATGACGTGTACAAGTCGCGGTTGATTTCATGGCCGTATCGAAATTATGAATGTGCGATGACGAGCGAAGGGGCATCTGCGCTTTTGTTGGCTAATGAGGAGATGACGAAAAAACTCACCGATAACCCCATATGGATTACAGGTGTGGGTTTCGGCAGCGACACGATGAGAGCCGGAGACCGACCGGATAACCCCGCCTGGAAAGGCTTGTATCCAGAAGACGAAAAGATATGGCCGAAAACGGTTCCAAAGCCATTGTCACCATATCCAGATCTGCTCAACTTTGGCTCTCTGAAAGTGTCGGCAAGAATGGCTTACAAAGACGCTGGCATCAAGAACCCGCTTAAAGAAATAAGCTTCGTGGAAATATTCGACCCATACGCAGGCGTGATACTAGCCGGCTTGGAGGATTTCGATTTCTGCAAGAGAGGCGAGGGCAAGAAAATGGTTCGCGAAGGCATGATCAAACCTAGCGGGGAGCTTCCCTGCCAACTCAGCGGAGCCCTCACTGCTCAAGGGCATGCAGTAGGCTCAACGTCTATTGCCCAAGTCGTCGACAGCTACTGGCAACTCAGCAACCAAATAGGGAAGAAGTGGGGTGCGCCGAACAGGCAGCTAAACAACCCGAAGAAGGCCTTCATTCACGGGCACGGCGGCACAGGATGCCAAGCAGGCGCCGTGGTCTTGGAGGTGTGAGAGATGAAGCAACCTGGACCCGAAAAGATTCTGAAAGAAAAGAAAATCGACGAAAAGAACTGGGCAGACTGGGAACGCAGGGGCGGCTGGACACCTGAAGGCTGGAAGATAATCGAGATGAACGATGGACCGACGCTGAACAGCCTGAAACCTGACAAGTTTCTAATCGTCCACAGACCGCATGGAAGCCTGTTTCACCACAGCTACGGCAAAGTATCGCAGTTCTTCATGGGAATCTTGGATGGAAAGCTCTACGGAACGAAGTGTCCAAAATGCGGGCTCGTGTACTGCCCTCCAAGGGCTCATTGCTTCAACCCCAAATGTAGACTTGAAGAGACGAAATGGATCGAGCTTCCGAAGAAGGGAGAAGTTCACTCCTACACTATCATGACGATTGCATGGCCCTCAATGGCACACCTGCAACCACTCGTAGGAGCGATGGTAAGAGTCGACGGCACGAACACCTGTTTGCCGATGACCATGCGAGAAATAGACCCTGAAAAAGTCAACATCGGCCTAAAAGTCAACATAAACATATCCAAACAACCCAAAGGAGACCTTCTAGACGTGTTCGCCACGCCAGCGGAAGAACCAGTAGCCCCCAAGAGAACGCCAGAAGAACTGAAACGCTTCAGAGAAGACATGGACAAAACACGAGTATGGGTCAAAAAGAACTTCGGAGAAAAGAAGTAATCAACAACCAATTTTCCATCTTCTGATCTATATTTGTTGCATTCTTCACATTCTTTTTCCAAAAAACAAAAGGCGAAAGGTGACGGCAGAAGCTTAAATATACGTTTCAGCTTTTACTCAGATTTCCAGCTTAATGCTGCCAATACATGGGGGATGACTCTTGAAGGGACAACCACTGGTTTCGATAGTCTCTGTGGGTCTTTCAAAGTTCGGGAAGCTTGAAGGACTGTATGCAAGAGAGATATTTGCTGAAGCGGCAAAGGAAGCTTTTGACCGATGCCCCAAACTAGATCCAAAAAAGGACATCGAAGCCCTCTTCGTGGGCCACATGGGGGAATCATATGAGCATCAGGGGCACACTGGGGCCACAATGGCGGACTGGATAGGGTTGGGGCACGTTCCGGCAACGAGAACTGAAGCAGCTTGCGCCTCTTCGGGCGTAGCCTTGAGGACCGCAATTTGTGCGGTGCGTTCGGGTCTCAGCGATGTTGTGATGGTTGGGGGTGTTGAGAAAATGACCCATCTGCCCACAGCCGAGGTTACAGAGTATCTTGCAATGGCCTCGGACTTTCCGTTCGAGCAATGGAACGGCATGACTTTTCCCGGTTTGTATGCGCTGATGGCTACTGCACACATGCACGAGTACGGTACGACGGAGCGTCATCTTGCCATGATAGCCGTGAAAAATCATTATCACGGAAGCCTCAACCCGAAAGCTCACATGCAGAAGGAAATAACGCTCGAGACTGCACTATCCTCACGGCCGGTAGCATGGCCTCTGAAACTGTACGACTGTTCCCTCATCACTGACGGAGCCAGTTGCCTTATTTTGACAAAGCCGGAACTGGCAAGAAAATTCACTGACACATGGGTCGATATCGTGGGAAGCGGCCAAGCGAGTGACACTATAGGACTTTATGAAAGAAAAAGTCTCACATCGATTGAAGCCGCCAAGGTGGCTGCGGGAAAAGCCTATGAAATGGCGCAAATTACTCCAGGAGAGCTTGACGTTGCTGAAGTGCACGATTGCTTCACGATAGCCGAACTCATCGCCTATGAGGACCTCGGCTTCTGCAAACCGGGTCAAGGAAAGACATTGGTTGAGAACGTAGAAACAAAGCTGGGAGGAAGATTACCAGTCAACACCAGTGGAGGGTTGAAAGCGAAAGGTCACCCCGTGGGCGCTACGGGCACGGCCCAAGCTTATGAGATCTACTTGCAGTTGACTGGGCAAGCGGAGAAGAGGCAGGTCAAAGACGCAACGATTGGTTTGACTCATAACGTGGGAGGCTCAGGGGCGACAGCAACAGTTCACGTTTACAGGAGAGGATGAGAATGACTGAACAGGCACGCTTCACGATTGAAGAGTTCTATAAACACATCAACCAAGGAAAACTGTTAGCAGGCAAGTGCACGAAGTGCGGAAAAGTGCATCTTCCACCAAGGCCCCTGTGCGACAACTGTTATTCAAAAGACTTTGAATGGACTGAAATCCCCTGCACGGGAAAACTAGTAACTTACACAATCATTCACATTGCCCCGGCGCAGTTCCAGTCGATGGCCCCGTACCCTGTGGGCATAGTTCAACTCGCAAACGGGTTGAGGCTCCCTGGAATAATCAAGGGCATGGCTCCAGAAAGTATCAAGATAGGAGTCGAACTGAAGATGGATTTCGGAACATGCGCCGCGGCCCAACCATGGCCACAGTGGCCCAGATACTGCTTCAAGCCCGTGTGAATTTTCTTTAAACCTTGGCATTTTTCTATTTCCTCTTTCAGGACAACATAATGTTTTCTGTGGTTGTGTATACATATTCAAAGCCTGCTAGCGTGCGCTACTCGCGGTCAAGAACGGGCTCTTGCTTTCACGCCTTTCTTTTTGTAGATTATTACTGCCAGCAGTGTTGCCAGCATGAAAAGCATCGTGGCTTGAATCGTCGGAAACTCTGGAACTGTTGCATATGGAACCGTAAGCGGATAGTAGTCAGTGTTGTTCGAGTCGATTACATAAGGCGTGTTCCAGACGCCGTCTGTTTCAGTGGCATTTGGATACTTTGGGAGATAGTCGCTCCAGTAGTTACCCGCGCTCCCATTATCCCAAACGTTAGTTGAGTTGTAAGAAATGACTTGTCCGCTGTTATTGACAAGGTCGTTTTGATAGATATTGTTGTTTGAAGATAGCCAGATGTCAAGGCCTAATTGATGGTTGGTTATGTTGTTGCCTAAAACACTATTATAGTTGCAGAGGTCATCGAGTTCGATGCCCTCCTTCGTGCCTGTTATGTTGTTTCCGCTTATGCTGTTGTTAGAAGAATAATATTGCAGATAGATATCCACGTTTCCACTTGCTGTTATGTTGTTTCCGCTTACGCTATTATTGGAAGAAGAAAAGAGCCAGATGCCGTACCAGTTGTTTGCAATGTTGTTGTTAGTGACTGTTGAGTCGTTTGTGAACGCAAGTTGAACCCCCTGACCGCTGTTTGTCAGGTTCATTCCTTGCACCGTCACGTTGGCACAGTTGACAAAGCCCAAGTACCCGACCTCTGGATACGCATCAGGGTTTACCGCAATGTTCGACTGGTTCATGAAGTAGTAGACTGGCTTACCGTCCACGAGGTTTGAAGTGTCAACCGACTCGAACCAGTCACCCAAAGAAGCAGAACCCTCAACGTAAAAGTTGTATTTATTATCTACCATCACGTTGCCCGATAAAGTGTTGCCAGGAGAAGACTGAAGATAAATGCCAAACTCGATGTTTGCCGTGACGTTGTCGCCAGACAAAGTGTTCTCAGAAGAAGATTGGAGATAAATGCCCTCAAAGGTGTTTGCCGTGACGTTGTTGCCGGACAGAGTGTTATCAGAAGAAGAGTCGAGCCCAATGCCATCAAAGTTGTTTGTGACGTTGTTGCCAGACAAAGTGCTTTTAGAAGAAGAGTAGAGATAAATGCCACCACCAAAGTTGTTTGCTGTAACGTTGTTGCCAGACAAAACGTTACCAGAAGAATATTCGACGTCAATGCCATCAAAGGTGTTTGCCGTGACATTGTTGCCAGACAAAGTGTTGTTAGAAGAATATTCGAGGTCGATGCCATTCTCAAAGTTGTTTGTGGCGTCGTTGCCGGTGATTTCTGAGCCGTTTGTGTAGGCGAGCAAGAGTCCCTGACCGTTGTTTGTCAGGTTCATTCCTTGCACGGTCACGTTGACACAGTTGGCGAATCCCAAGTATCCGACCTCTGGATACGCCTCAGGGTTTACAATAATGTTCGACTGGTTCACGAAGTAGTAAACTGGCTTGCCGTTCACGAGGTTTGAAGTGTCAATAGACTGTAGAAAGTCGCTAAGAACAGTGCCAGAGACCCAAAGGTTGTGCTCGTTACCCATCACGTTGCCAGACAAGGTGTTGTTATCAGATTGTAAGAGCTCGATGCCGACGATCCAGTTTGCCGTGATGTTGTTGCCAGATAAAGTGTTATCATCAGCAGAACCGAGCCCAATGCCCAGTCCGTTGTTTGTGATGTTGTTGCCAGACAAAACATTGTTATCAGAAGAATTGCCTGTTGAGACTGTGGCAAAGCCTGGAGCGGAGTCAAGCGAGATTCCAATGTCAAAGTTTGTTATCGTCATGTTTCTTACTGTCACGTTGTTCGTGCCCGTGAGCCTTATTCCTCCTGCCAATCCGCTTCCGTTCACGGTGTAACCTGCCCCGTCCAAAACAATGTTGCTTCTTTCGATGTCAATTCCGTCCGTATCGCTGGTGACGTTGATGTTGCCCGTTAAGGTGTACGTGACTTTATCTGCCGAATAAATAGGAGCAGTTGACGGGCCTATGCTCCCGTCAGCGTAAATGTAAATGGTTCCAACGTCAGCCTTTGCTAAATGTACCAGCCCCGTTATTGAGGATATGGAAAGCAAACACAGAATTATGAGCGAAGCAAAAACAACTCTGTTCATCCATTTTCACTTCTATGCATAGTTTACGAGTAATTGAATCAGTTCTTATGACTTGTGGAAGACTGTTCAATTGAAATCGTGACTATGAGAAAGCAAAAGAGAAAAAAAGGCGATTGTGCGGGAGACAATTATCGTTACCGTTTGGTGACACTGGCTTTGCTTCAAACCCGCTTAACCTGATAGTAAGTCTGCGTGTTCTCTCAGTTTTCGTCTCGGCAATAGTTTGATGGTTTCGACCAGCTTCGGCAGGTCAGCGATTGAAGTTATGAGATAGTTTGCTCCAGCATCCATCAGTTGTTTTTGGGTTGAAACTCCGGTTGGCAGGCCGACGGCCATCACTTTCAACTCTCTGGCGCATTCCACGTCGCGGGTTGCATCCCCCACAAGTAACGCTTCTTTTGGAGTCACTTTCAAAGCTTTCAGAACTGCCTGTAGATGTTCGCCGCTGGGTTTGACATGCTTAACCTTGTTGCGTGGGACTACGGCGTCAAAGAAATCGGCGATTCCGAACCGTTTCAGGATGAAGTTTGCGGATTTTTCACTGTTGACGGTGCAGAGGCCGATTTTCAAGTGCATTTCTCTGAGAGTTTTCAGTGTTTCAACCACGTTTGGAAGTAAGCTCGTCACCTTTGCTGCTTCCAACTCGTGTCTCTCAGCTATCGCCAATGCTTCGCTGCGCACCTTATTCAGGGCTCTCGCCGATTTACCCGTGTTCCTCATGAAAATCTCAGTTTTGTTCAACATGTCAAAAATGCTTTCGTTCACGAACAGAACCGATGCCGGTACACCAGCTCTTAGGAGCAAACCTCTCACTTCGGACCTTACTGTCATGTAATCGAGGTTAAAGGCTGCAATAGTTCCGTCCAAATCGAAAATTACGGCCTTTATGGTCATAGAGTTTCACTCAAGTCCGATGGATTTGGAGGCTGTATTCACTTTGCTGCCGAGATATACTTTGCGGTGAGTCGCACTCCAAGGGTGAAACGTCATTTTCCAACATTCGTTACGTGCGCTAATTCGGGTCAGATTGTCATTATTTAGTATCAACAGACGGTAAAAGAATCGTGAACAGACTTAGACACTTGGTGATTTGGATGGTAAGAGAACAAAGAAAAGTGACTCATCAATGACTGATGGAGCGATGAACCCTCTTTCAGCTTAACTAGAGCCTTTGTACGGCATGGTTAGGCTTTTCTTTTTGTTCCAATTTGTCCTCATCACGTCTAATGTTGTCAGCTCTATTCTTGAGAGCATGAGGAATAAGAAGCAAAAGTATACCAATCACAAACAGCACAAGACCACTAGCAAAAACATATACTGTTTCAAAATAACCTAGAACAAGCATTACAATTCCTATTATTAGTAACGCATATCCAATTAATGGTAAGGTTTTCTTATTCATTCTTACACTTACCCTGTTTAGCCTATTCTATTGGCGTGCAGATTTAAGATTTCTGTTAATTAGGAAAAGTGGTTAGGGGTAGTGTTGTCCGAAGTTTCTGGCTACGAGTGCCAAGTCTTTCATGCTGACTGTGCCGTCACCGTAAAAGTCGCATGCTGGGTTCCAGTTTGGCCTGCCAGGAGTGGAGCCCAAAGCGCGAGCCACCAACGCCAGATCTTTCAGGTCGACTCTTCCGTCGCCATTTACGTCGCCCAGAAGTCTGATAAATATGTTTCCGTCTGAGAGTGTGTTCGAGCCTGTGGGTATTGTTGCGACTGCTGCCAGTGTGTAGTTTTGGCAGGGTACGCCATTAGTGTTCCATGTGAATGTTAGCGTCAGGCTTTGTCCGAGGCCCAAGGTTAATGGGTATGTGTTTACGCTCTTGCCGGCTGTTACGTCGTAGTACAGGGTGACTGACACGGCGGATTCGTTGAAATCCCCGACGTTCTCGACTGTGACGTTGATCGTGGGTGTCCATCCTTGGTAGACCCACGTAGTGATGGCTGTTACGTTCGTAACTGTGATTTCGTTCGTGCATCAAGTAGTTGCCTGTCACGTTTCCTGCGCCTGTGATGGTGATTGAACCCGATTGCAGCGTTGACAGGCCTGTTGTAGAGTTCCACTCGTAGTACGCTAACGAGCCAACTAGTGGCGACTGGTATGCGAAGCTGTGGGTTGAGCCGCTGTCATACCAGAATGAAGTTGGAAGGGCGCTGACGTTATAGTTAGATCCGTCTATGACTACAATTGGCCCGGTGAAGTCAGAACCAACACCTGTACTATCAAACGTTACGTTGTACTGAGTCTCGTAGCTTCCCACAATGCTTCCGTCTGTTGTCACGTTTATGGAGCCGCTTTGCGTAGCCGACAAACCGCTTGTGCCTGCCCAAACATACTGTTCAGCGTTCGCCTCGGCGATTAGGGGTGACTGGAAGGTGAAGGTGTGGGTTGAGCCGTTGTCCCATGAGAACGACGTTGGAAGATCGTTCGCAGTGTAGTTCGTTCCATCTACCGTCAACACTGGGCCAGTGAAGTCCAAACCAACACCTGTCTGACCAAAAGTAACATTGTAATGTTGTATAACTTGGAGCACGCACGTGCCGCTGCTAGGGGTATTATCTGGATCTCCACTGTAGCTCGCCGTTATCGTTACGTTGCCGGCGCTGGTGTCAGCGTAATTGGTCGAACAGCTTCCACTGGACAAAGTGGAAATGGAAGAATAGAAGGAGCCAGTACTGCTGTTTGTGCTCCAAGTAACCGTTCCCGTTGGGTTAGACCCTAACACGGTAGCAGTGCAGGTGACTGACGAACCGGGGGAAACAGAGTTTGGTGAACATATGACAGACGTTGAACCGGATTGCGCGGGCGGACTAACAAGACGACTATCGTAAGTATCAGTATCCCAAAGCAATGTTATTGACCCAGGGGGCGGGGGCGGGAAGGTTACTGACCCATTACTAGCTAGACGAGTATCAATTGCCAAGTAATTCCCAGGATGAACCACTCGTGAAGAAGAGTCAGACCAAGTTATGGTGTTCCAGCCCGCTTTTGGTGCCCAAAAAATGGCTGTCCAGAGACTTGTAAACAATTCACCGAATTGACCAGTACTTTCGCCTATATCCAAAATCATAGAACTAGTTGTGGTGTTTGAAACGTATACGTAGCAAGACCAATTGCCTGAATCTATCGTCAAAAGCGGAGCCACGGGGCCAAAAGAAAACACTACGTCTGCTCCGCCAGTGCCTGGACCAGTTGTATACGAATACAATGTTCCGGCTGGCGGACTGAAATCCATAACCCAAGAATCAATTGGATTAGCTGGAGTGGACGCATGTGTCGAATGGAAATAAAATGTTTCGGGCGCGCTGTTGATGGTACCGGTTCCGCTGTCTGCCTTGACTGATTGAATCTTAAAAGCCAATGTGAGTGTGCTAATCACCAACAAAAACAGAATCATTATAGAAACAGTCTTCCTAGACAAACCGACTCCTCTCTCCTTTCAGGAGGAAAGAATAGGCAATTTGAGGAATTAACGTTTGTGGAACGCGTTTCTATTGCGTATTACAGCACAGCTTGAATTCTTTCTCGTTTTCCTATTTTTGAACCACTGATTGAAATCTTTGCTCCTTAAATTAAGAACCGAAAAGCGGTTTGGTTCGCGGTTCTTTCCTCCATGATCGTCACGTCGTAGTGCAAGCTTAAAGAACAAACTGAATATTCTTGTTTGCAAGTAAGTTCTTTTCGACGTGGTGCGTATGAACTTGGAGGATTATTCGAAGAACGAATTGTGGCCGATATTAATCGAGGCGGTCCACTCGCTGGTGATGTATCCGAGCCACAAAGGCTACACGAGATTAGTTATTCTCTCCGAAAAGCCTGAGACAACGCCTGCGGATTTGGCCGCCAGGTTGAAGATCTCATTAGGTGAAGCCCTGGTAATACTGCACGAACTGAATGAAGAGAGAAAAACAGCCTCCTAGAAGGAGGCTCATTTTAAACCTGATCCCATCAGTGGTTCTAACATCAGATGTTAATTCTTTTGGCGATTTTCGAGCGAGCTCGGAATGTTTTTATATCGTCCAGAGACTTAACGAACAAATTCAGTGAGTGGTAGAAGGGAGAAGTCTAAACTTGAGCATGATTATTTCGAGCCGAAACCGATCCTTCGGAAAATGTCTGTTCGCAATGGTTCTTGCAATTTCAATAATCATAATTGGAGCAGTTGCTTGGCAGCCGCACGTGTATGCTGCGAGCAGTCTTCCTCCAATTACCTTGACGGTTGAGGCTCTTAACGGCACCCAAATCGTGCTCCATGAGAACGAAATTGGCAGCCTGGCGTCCTACGAGGGTTACGGTGGGCTAAGGACAGGGGGCGGTACTATAGAGAGCAATGGCACTTACACCGGTGTGCCACTTACGACGTTCCTTAACATGGTAAACGATGACCCTAACACGATAGGCAACGGTTACAGCGTTACCATATCAGCACCGGATTATTTGCAAACCCTAAGCTACGACGCATTGAACGGGACAGGACTAAACACCTATGACAATGTGACAGGCAACCAAGTGCAAGCTAACCAAACTTTGACGCCTATCCTCGCGTACTATTACAACGACCAGAACCTATCCTCAGCGGCTGGACCACTTGAACTGGCAATCGTTGGACCTGAAGGCTTGTTAACAGACGGAAAGCTCTGGGTGACGAACGTTACGAGCCTTGAAGTGCACCCGAACCTGCCGCCTTTGAACTTGACGCTAGTGGCTCTAAACGGCACGCCATTAACCATCAACGAAACGAGGCTGAGCAATCTGCCAGCTATCAGAGCCTACGGAGGGATACTAAATTCGTTAGGCATCCCCCAAGATGCTGGCAATTACACAGGAATCTTGGTAACAACCCTGTGCAATCTTGTGGGCGGATTGAACAACGAAACTAGTCTCCTTATCACCGCCTCAGACAACTACACCATAAGACTTAACTATTTACAGCTGAGTGGCAATTGGACGACATTCGACAATTCTACTGGGCAACTAGTAAATCAAACGCAGCCTCTCACGCCGATTATCGCGTACTACTACAACGATGCAAATCTTACCTCAGATATGGCTCCCCTCCAACTTGCCATTGTAGGACCTGAAGGGCTACTCACGCAGGGCAAGTACTGGGTTCATTTTGTCGTAAGTATCGAAATTCAAAATGCGACCGTGCCAGAGTTTCCAGCACTATCCTTGATTCTTGTTTTCATGATTGCCACAATGATTGCTGCACTCACCTTCAGAAAAAAACTCGGGACACGCAAAGTCTTGCGATCGAAAGTGGACAACAAGCTGACTCAGCGACCGAAAAACTAGACTAAGAAATAATCACAGATCAAGACTCGGCCATCCCTAACAACAGAAATGACTCTTTACCACACTAAGTCAAGAAATCTTTGTCTATCGAAACCTTGGGTAATGATGTGAAAATGACCCAACACAAGCTCGAAGGGGAATGCTTCCGACTGGCTTGCTAGAGGCCACTGCGAGGTAGGACTTATAAACATAGGGTAGTAATACAAAACCAGAATGCCTGCCAAAAAAGAGCACAAGTTCTCGTACAAGGTATGGATAGAAGACGATGGAAGACCCGTAGTGGGCAAGGGCGGGGCAGAGATTCTGGAGCAAGTAGAAAAGGAGAGGTCAATTTCGCTCGCTGCCAGAAAACTGAAAATGTCCTACCGCTACGTTTGGAACTACTTGCAGAAGATTGAAAAGGCGATCGGTGAACCAGTCGTCGAAACCTTCAGAGGAGGAAGGTCAGGAGGAGGAGGGGCTGAATTAACAGACGTAGGAAAGGGTCTCCTGGCTGAGTACAAGCGGCTAGAAACCTACGTAAACGAGGTCGTGGGCGAAGAAAGCATTAAGGAGGTGAAAAAATTGAAGATCAGCGCAAGAAACCAGTTGAAAGGAAAAGTCACCAACATCGACAAGAATGGTTTGATGGCAAAAGTCAGAGTTGAGATAACAGTTCCAGCCGTTGTGACAGCATTGATTTCAAAGGAAGCAGCTGAAGACTTGGGCCTAAAGATAGGCGACCAGGTCGAAGCCATCGTAAAGGCGACGGAAGTCATGATAGCAAAGTAAGCATCGAGTGGAAATGACCGGCATTCTTCTCGCGATAAACGTCCTACCCAGCAGCGCGTGCTCGAAATGTTTTTATATGCATATCGGTTAACTCTATCGCACAAATCCAAAAGTGATTTGAAACTCAAATGGAAACAGAGAAAGGAGACGAATAAAATTGAGTAGTAAATTGAAGAAACCATTGATTCTAATCGTTTGCATGTTGCCCTTACTGCTAAGCGCCTACTATGGGATACCTATCGTACGCGCGGACAACTGGAGAAATGCCATCACCATACCAGAAGACATCAACATCGACTTCACAGTGAATCTAAAAGACCTGGCAATCGTCGCGAGGGCGTTCGGAACCACGCCAGTCAGTCAGACATGGAACCCCGATGCCGACATCAACAATGACGGAGTCGTAAACTTAAGGGACATAGCTCTTGTCGCCCGCAACTTCGGATGGAAAGGCAAGATGCCACCATCCACTACCCTAACGGTTTCGTCAACGACGAGCCTCTACGAGACAGGGGTAGAGGACACACTCAAAACCGCGTTTCAAGCACAATACCCCTGGATAACCATCAATTTCCTCTCACAGGGAACAGGCGCAGCCATAGCGACGGCCGAGAGAGGTGATGCAGACATGGTGATGGTCCACGCACCATCGTCAGAACTGCCATTCTTAACGGGCGGATACGGCGTGAACCGCAAAATCATAGCATCCAACTTCTTCATCATGGTGGGACCTCAAAACGATCCAGCGAACGTAAATGGCTCGACACCCGTTGCCGCTCTGCAAAAAATCAAAACATTGGGAGAAGAAGGCAAAGCCATATGGGTATCAAGGGCAGACGGCTCAGGAACCAACACAAAAGAAATAGCGCTATGGAAAGAAGCAGGCATAAATTACACCCAGATATCCACAGAAACCTCATGGTTTAAGTCGACAGGACAGGGCATGACAGCCACGCTGCTCGTGGCCAACGAACTAGGTGGGTACACACTATCAGACACGGCTTCCTACCTGACCAACACCCATAACGGAAACATCCAGATGACAATTGTGGTTCAAGCCACGAAAGACCTGCTAAACGTCTACAGCGTAATCGTGGACAACCCGCTGTACCCCACCGAAACGAACACGAACTTCGACGCTGCAATGCTGTTCGAGCACTGGCTCGTGTCCAGCCCCGGCGAAAACATAATTGCCAACTACGGAACTTCAACATTCGGATCGCCGCTCTTCACCCCGTTCCTTCCCTTGGTTGCTAACAACGCCAACTCCACATTGTTGAGCTGGATCAAAGCCTACGCCTACTTCAACGGAACAGAATGCCCAACGGCCTACCGGTACGACGCAAGCCTTCTGTACGACTACTCTTGGGATTGAATTGAATAAGCAACATCTCGCTCTTTATATCGCCAGCGCGCGCTAGGTGAGCGACAGAGGCAAACAGATGAGTCCAATGCCAGTGACGCAGTTCGGGAATCTAACTCCCCTTTTTTATCTCAACCCTCAACTTCAAGACATCACAGGTCAGGCGTTCAGGAAAGCCCTCGAACTGATCTTCAGCGGCGACCACGAGGTATACGCGACGGTCTACAGGTCGTTTTATGTCACGGGCCTCGGAACGTTGCTATCTTGCACGTGGAGCATTCCAATCGCAGCCGTTTTAGGTCTTTACTCATTCAGAGGAAAATGGGTCGTCAAAGGAATCTTCAGCTCGCTCATAGGAGTTCCCACAGTTGCCCTCGGATTGCTCCTATACCTCCTCATGTCGCACGAGGGAGAATTCGGCTCTCTCCACCTTCTCTACACGCTCAATGGAATAGCTATCGGCCAATCCATCCTTGTGACACCGATTATAGTCAGCTTCACGGCCAATGCGCTCGGAACCGCAGACACCCAGGTAAAAGACCTCGCCCTAACGCTTGGCGCCTCTGGCTTCAGAACAGATTTGGCCATAATGAGGGAAACCGTCTGGTCAATGGTACTGGCGGTGTCAGCCGCTTTCAACAGAGGTTTCGGAGAGCTAGGGGTTGCCATGATAGTGGGCGGCAATTTGTTAGGGGAAACGAGGGTGTTGACAACTTCGATTGCATTGGAAACAACTTTAGGGGAATTTGATGTCGCGATGGCTTACGCGATAATCCTCATGGCAATAGTCGTGGTGATAACCTTGGCAATTAATCTTGTAGAAAGAGTGAGGCAAAGAGAAACGCCTAGGAAGTTAACCGTTGGCAAATTCGGAAAAAAACCCGACCAGGACAAATCTTAAAGCATTTTTTCAGGATTGGGTTTTTGGAGAATATCTGGGCGATGAAAGTGGAACTCCAACTTAAGAATATTAAAAAAAGCTACGGCTCAGTTAAAGCCTTGGAAGATATTAGTTTGGAAATCGTAGGGGGCAAGACGATTGTACTGCTGGGAATTAACGGAGCAGGGAAAACAAGTCTGCTTAGGATCATAGCTGGGTTGGAAAAACAGGACAAAGGCAGCGTTTTTTTCAACGGCAAGAGGATGAACGAAAGAGAATTGCGTCAGATAGCTTCACTAGTTTTCCAAAAGACAGCTATGTTCAGCAGGTCAGTTTACGACAACTTGGCGTACGCTCTCAAGATTAGAGGAAAAAAAGATGCAGAAATCAAAAAGGACATAACCCGGGCGTTGCAGGATGTTGGACTAAGGAATTTCGAGAGAAGAAAAGCAAAGAAAACGTCGGGGGGAGAACAACAGAGAATCTCTCTGGCGCGAGCCTTCTTGCTTAACCCTCAAATCCTGCTTCTGGACGAACCCACCGCCAACTTGGACCCGAACAGTGCAACAATAATCGAGAGGTCAATTATTAACAGAACAAAAGAGAATGGCATAATCATACTGGCAACGCATAATCTAGGTCAGGCAAAGCGACTGGCAAACGAAGTCGTGCACATTTACGAAGGCAAGATAGTGGAAATTGCGGGTCCCGAAGCGTTCTTCACAAATCCGCACAGCGAAATAACTCGGAAATTCATAAATGGAGAACTGGAATACTGAACACCCATTCATTCCGAGCACGTGCGTTGAAATTTCTTCGACAATCAACAGCACAAAACAGCAAGAAGGTAACGTAAACATTCTTAAAACCAAAAGCATAATGTCTTTTGGTTCGTCGGATGAAAAAACCGCAGTTTGACTTTGTCGACAAGGCAAACATGAGCCTTTTAACTGATTTTTACGAGCTGACAATGTGTGCCAGCTATTTTGAAAACGGAAGAAATGAAACTGCAACGTTCGATCTTTTCATAAGAAAGTTGCCGCCGAACAGATCCTACTTTGTCTTCGCTGGGTTAGAACAAGTATTGCTTTTCCTCGAAAACATGAAATTCAGCGAGGAACACATCAACTACCTGAAAGGAAAGAAGCTAAACGAGCCATTCCTGGAGTACCTAAAAGGTTTCAAGTTCACTGGGGAAGTGTGGTCGGTTCCCGAAGGAACACTAGTTTTCCCTGAAGAGCCCTTAATCAGGGTGACCGCGCCGATAATAGAGGCTCAACTTGTTGAAACATTCATCCTGAACACTGTGAACCTTCAAACCATGATCGCTACCAAGGCTTCACGAGTTGTCCATGCGGCAAAGGGCAGACCAGTCATAGAGTTCGGCTTGAGAAGAACACAGGGAACAGACGCCGGTATGAAAGCCGCGAGATGCAGTTACCTAGCGGGGGCCGAAGGAACTTCAAACGTGCTGGCCGGCATGAAATACGGCATCCCACTGTTCGGAACCATGGCGCACTCCTATATCATGTTCTTCGACAAAGAACTAGACTCCTTCAGAGCCTTCGCCAAAACCTTTCCCGAAAGCTCCACTTTCCTAATAGACACCTACGACGATTTGAAAGGCGCAGAAAACGCGGCCATCGTTGCCGAAGAATTGGAGAAGAAAGGTTACAAACTGAACGCCGTTCGATTGGATAGTGGGAACCTGCTGAGCATTAGCCAGAAGGTGAGAAGGATTCTGGACGATCGCGGTTTGGATTATGTGAAGATATTTGCAAGCGGAGACCTGGATGAATACGCTATCGAGCAGCTGCTGAAAAAAGGAGCAAAGATTGATGCTTTCGGGGTTGGAACGCGTATGGGCACTTCCTTGGACAGGCCCTATGTGGACGTTGTGTACAAATTATCGGGGAAAGTTGAAGATGGGGATTTCGTTCCTACGATGAAATTGAGCAAGGGCAAAGCGACTTTGCCAGGAAAGAAACAGATCTTTCGGAAGCGAGACAGGAACGGGAGTTATGCCAAAGACGTAATCGGTTTGGAAAATGAAAGGATCGAGGGAGAGTGTCTCTTGAAAGAAGTCATGAAAGATGGCCAGGTAACCTGCGAAATGCCAACGCTTGAACTGATAAGGAAGACAACGTTGAAGAATCTTTCAGAGCTTCCAGAGAAGTACAAGAGACTGAGAAACCCCTCTCGTTACTCAGTTGAGCTAAGCAGCAGGTTGGCAAGCAGGAGAAATCAAGTGTCAGAAAGACTGAAAACTTAATTTGATGTATCATCATCTAGGCTAAGTCACATTACTGCTATGCAATGTTCAGAAGATGACTCATGCCCCCAGATTGGATTGCTGTCAAGCTTGCATGGTCTCCTCTTGAACGACTTGGAGCTTGTTGGGCCTTCATCTGGGGGCGATTAAAGAAGTGGGGGAATTGTGGCTCTACATCATTGGTTTTGGTTCTTCGAGTTTTCTCAGGAAGGGGCGCAGTGCTGAGTGTTGAACGGTGGCTTCCGGCATGTCGTTTTTGGATACTCCAGGGTTGCCTATTTTTCTGCAAATGAAATTGAGCGAGTCTTCTGTGAAGTTCAGCAGATTCTGGCCATCTGTGGTCAGTTTGTAAACTTTTCTCGGTCTTTCGGTGCTCATGTCCCATTCGCTTTTCACGTATCTCTTTTTTTCCAGCGTTCCAAGAAGCGGATATATGGTGCTTGGGCCGAAGTAGACTCCGAAGGTTTTTCGGATTTTTGTGATTATCTGATAACCGTGCATGGGCTGGCCGTTCAGGAATTGTAGTATTATCAGGTCCAACAAGCCTTTCATCAGTTTGGCTTGTACTTCTTTTGTGTTGTTCATGTTGTGTTTCCTTCTGTTGTGTTTGTTTGTCCAACAGTTTTGTTGTTGGACGTTGATACGATACGTCTTTCTTATGACATATCTTGAGTCTTTATACGGCCTAGACGACGATATAAAGGTTCATGCTTATGCCAGACATAAAGAAGCATAACCAGGCATATTCAATCGTACCGTTTCAACGTAAATCTAATAAGCTGAAGCATGGACCAGTACAGAATTGGACATAAATAGACCGTGAACTAATTGGCAGAAGTCTATAAAGAGGGACTTGTACAACGCATCACCAGAAACCTTCTTGACATCCAAATACTGAGACTCCTTCAAACGCAGCCAATGTGGGGTTACATGATAAAGAAACAAGCGGAAAAAAGGTTCAGCGTTAACCTCAGACATGGAGCCTTATATCCGCTACTGAACGCGCTGGAACGTGAAAGCTTTGTCACCAGCGAAAACCAAAGACAGGGTGGAAGAACGAGAAAGGTGTACACGCTGACTAGGAAGGGTCAACAATACATTGAAACATACATGGACATTTTGAAGGAACAGCTTAGCGGAAAAGACATTGAATAGCAGAAGTTATGGAAACATTCGCGTCCAAAGATTCAAGGCTAAAATAGCATAATCAGCTCTGATTGTTATTTAGCAGCCTAAAATGAGTTTAATGATCGGCAAAAGCAAAGTGAAAGGGTAGAACAAACAATTCATGATTTCTGCGCCTGGTAACGTTCCTGGAGAGGCGTACCTGATAGTCAGGAGAAAATGCAGTATAAACTAGGCCGTGCCCCGTCCTTTTAGCCGTTAGGTCTTAAATAGAACAATCAGTAAAGTTGGATCCCATGGGCGCCAAGAAGAATCAGAAACAATCGCAATTGATTATCGAGGATCTAATCAAACGCAGCAAAGATTGCCAAATGTTTGTAAGGAAGTCCATGCTCTCTCAGAAAATCGAGTATCAAGAACTAAGTCAAGCTCTGCAGCACTACTTCTCATATTGGAACGATTTTACGCACCCCGGAATCTTCTCACTAGCCTGCGAAGCAGTCGGAGGAGATCCTGCAAACCATTTAGAAGCCCAGGTTGCCATAGCGATGTTGGGTGCATCCTTCGACATCCATGACGACATAATTGACGGTTCGCAAACCAAGCACAATTATCCAACCGTCTTCGGCAAATACGGAGAGAATGTCGCACTTCTGCTGGGAAACGCGTTCATGATATACGGTTTCACCTTGATGGGAAAAGCTACTAACAAGCTGGCTTCCGAGAAAATAGACAGAATCTTCGCCACCCTGAGGGTCTCGCTTTTCGATGTTGGAAATGCCCACGCCTCCGAGCTGGGTCTCAGGCGAAGATTAGATGCTTCTCCAGATGAATACATCAAGATCATAGAGAATAAAGCAGCGAGCATTGAGGCGGACATGAATATTGCAGCTATCCTCAGTGGAGGAACTGCTGAAGAGTGCAAGGCATTGGCACGGTACGGAAGAATAATGGGAACACTTGCCACACTTAGGGAGGAATTCATAGATATCTTCGAGGCCGAAGAACTCAATCAACGGATAAAGACCGAAGCCTACCCCATTCCCGTGCTTTACGCTTTCCAAGACAAAGACTCAAGCACGGACGTCAAGAGACTTCTCAGCAAAAAAGAACTCACCAACAAAGAAATTGAAGAGTTGCTCGACATCGTGATGGAATCAAAATCCGTTGCTAACCTCAGAAACCACATGTTGAATCTCATAGGTCAAGCGCAGAGGACACTTTCATCAATAAGAAATCAAGAAACAAAGAAACTACTTGCAAACATGGTAAAAGCTACTCTCGAAGATTTGTAGAAATTACGGTGGGAAGAATCTAACTGGAACTTCTCGTTTTGCCTTCATCTCAATCCCTCACTAGAATATGTGTAGAACACATCTACTAATTAAGCGTTTTTGTTGAACATAAATACTGTTGCAGAGTAAAGAAACGTTTTATGTACGGAGATCAACTGATTTCTTAAGGGTCGCGACGCAAATGCTCCATTCGAGGGTCTTCGAGAAGAGGATACCTTTACGAAAGTTTGCGCCTGCCCTCTTTCTAGTTTCCAGTAGTATCGTATGGTACGTGCTGACCAATTACTTTCTCACGAAGTCTCTTCCGTTAGCGCAAAACGAGTACCTTCTGGTTCTTGGAGCTTACTATGCCGGAATCGCGGTCGCAGCGTTTGTGGGAACCATGGTATTCCGGCGTTCAAGAGTAAAGTGGCTGTCTTTATGGATGCTATTCGGAGTAGCCATGACAGCCCTTCTGTCAGTCTCGCTTGGCAGCAACTTTTCCATAGATCTTTCGGTTTCGCTTGTTTTTGGGATTTCAACTGGTGTCGGCCTTCCCTCGTGTCTTGCGTACTTTGGAGATGCGACGAGTGTCGAAAACCGCGGGACTTACGGCGGCTTCACCTGGGGCACAATCGGGCTCTTCGTCCTGGCCCTTCTCGCATTAACTAGCAATCTAACTAACGCACAGTCACTAGGAGTACTCGCCATATGGAGACTCTTCGGGTTCATGGCGTTCTATCTAGCTTCAAGAAAAGAACTTCAGACCGACTCAACTCCACACACCCAGTCGTACAAATCCATCCTGGAACGCAGAGACATGATACTATACCTGTTGCCCTGGGTTCTGTTCTCACTCGTGAACTTCGCAGAAGCCCCAATTCTCCAGAAATCCTTCGGCAACGCAGCGAACCTTTCTTCAATCGTTGAAGTCGCCATATCCGGTGCTTTCGCCCTAGTCGGGGGCTTTCTAGCGGACACAGTGGGCAGAAAACGCGTCGCAATAATGGGATTCATCTTGCTAGGTCTCGAGTACGCTTTTCTCAGCCTTTTCTCAACAACACAAGCCACGTTGTACGTATACACGTTGTTTGATGGAGTTGCCTGGGGAATGTTCGCCGCAGTTTTTTTCATGACCATGTGGGGAGATCTTGCACAGGACAATCAAAAGGAGAGATACTATCTTCTGGGAGGTCTTCCCTACCTACTAGCAAGTTTTCTCTCCGCTCTAGTGAAACCCTTCATAGGAGCAAATTTTCAAACCTCAGCCGCATTTTCATTAGCGAGCTTCTTCCTGTTCTTGGCAATGCTGCCGCTCATCTACGCTCCTGAAACTCTTTCAGAAAAAAGGATCAAAGAAATGGAACTGAAAACCTATCTTGAAAAAGCGAAGAAAGTGAAAGAGAAATACGCTTAAGAGCGGCTGTCCATCCTCTTGCCTCGAAGGACATGTTCTTTCACGTGATACTTACCACTGAATGCAACTTGGAGTGCAGATACTGCTATGGCGAAGCCTGCGAGGACGTAGACGAGGATTTCTCCAATTTCGAAGTCGACTATTCACTGCCCAGAAAAATCAGCTATAACCTCGAGTCACTGAACAAGTTCTGCACCAAAGACCCAGACTGTGTCTTAACCTTCTACGGCGGAGAACCACTGCTCTGTGCTGAGGAAATAAAACAAATCATGGACAACGTCCAAGCAAAACTTTTCATGATTCAAACCAACGGCATGCTCCTCGACCGCTTGGAAGCCGAATACGTCAACCGCTTCCACACAATTCTCGTTTCTATAGACGGCGATGAGGCGCTCACTGACTTTTACCGGGGAAAAGGAACTTTCAGAAAAGTCATCGACAACCTGAAGCTGATAGTGAAGAACGGGTTCGAAGGCGAACTCATTGCCAGAATGACAGTGATGGAGCAGACCGACATATACAAGCAAGCCAAGTGGCTAGTGGCCAACGATGAATTCTCATTTTCTTCTGTGCATTGGCAACTGAACGCCGGTTTCTGGAAAAACGATTTCGAAAGAAGGGACTTCAAAAACTGGAGTGAGATCAGCTACAATCCTGGCGTTCAAAAACTTGCAAGATTCTGGGTTGATAACATGGAAGAAAACGGTCAGGTTCTTAAGCTCTATCCACTCCTCGGCATCGCTCAACAGCTTCTCTTCGACGAAAAGTCCAGTTTCTTGCGTTGCGGAGGAGGATGGATTAACTACGCCATACAAACCGACGGCTATATAGTGCCATGTCCAACCATGTGGGGAATAAAATATTACTATCTCGGCCACATTCGTAGGGCAGATCCGCTAAGACTGCGGAAAGTTCACATGGGCAAACCATGCCTAGAATGTGACGCCTTCAAACTTTGTGGGGGCCGATGCCTCTACGCAATAGTGACCAAACGCTGGAGCCGAGAAGCGTACACGCACGTATGTAACACGGTGCGCAACCTGATACAAGCAATCCGTGGCGAAATGCCAAGAATAAGAAAACTTGTTGAAATGGGCAAAGTCAAACCCGCAGATTTCGAATACATGAAATACAACGGTTGCGAAATTATCCCCTGATTTCATTGCATCCATTAGATCAGAGAGCGCAACATCCTTCGTGCTTGAACGGCAAAAAAGACGCCCACATTCCCTTCGTCTACACGCTCGTTTTTTCTTTTTTGATTGTTTGTATCATGCGGTTGATGTCTTGTGGGTCGCTTATGCCGCTGAAGCGGATTATTTCTTTTTTGTCTTGCAGGAATACGAGATCTCCGTATGTTATGCCCGTGCTGTGAGTTACGCCCGTGGTGGTTCCCGTGAAGAAGCCGCCTCCTGTGGTTCCTGCAAAAGTGCCCACGCGGTGTCCATTCGTTTCACGATGCTGCCTCATAACCACGACGTCAGCGTCTGACAAGCTGATGGATATGAATCTTTCCTGAGGGTTCTCTTTTGTTACGGGGTACTTTTTAATGGCTCTCAGCCCAGTGATTATCCATTCCTCCACGATTTCTTTGTGGAATACTCCCTTTGTAACTCTGTGAGACCAGAGTACCTGTTCATCGCGGTTGAAGTTTGGATTAACTAACGCCGCTTGGCGGTTGAGTTGTTCTTGGCTTGTAGGAGGCTGCGTAGAAGTGAAAACCACTCGTGGTAGAGGTTGCAGGTTTTTGGCAATCTCTTCTCTTAACTCTTCAGTGTAGGCTTGGCTTCTGCGATGGTCTATGGATGCTTGAATCGTAGTCTTGCCGGGTTCAGCATTGATGTACACTTCGACGGCGTGCGGGTAATAAGTAGCGGAAAGTGGATGTTTAGCGACTATCTGGTTTTGCAGATCCTGCTCTATCCGGTAGCCCTTACTTGCCAATGCCTTAAGAACCGCGTCTCTCGCCTCTTGAAAGCCCTGTTTCGTAACAAGTTCTGACTTGCTCACTGGCATTAATTTCACTCTTCATTTCCTTATACGCACGCGTACAGCGATATAGAGTTTAGTATGGGCGCTTAATTAGACGCGAGGACTTGTAGCTGATGCTGCACATGGCGCGCGCTATACAATCAACTGCAAATAATTCCTTTGAAAAGTGGGGCTAAGAAAAGCATTATTAGGCGAGCTTCACAAATCGGCTTGGGCTGACCATCATGTCTGTGACTTTACGCGATGCCCAACATCTCTGTTGGAAAAATTTCAAGAAAATCAATGAAAAGCTTGACCCAGAACGCGGCAAGACATGGACACCCTTCGTCATGGTCACTGACTTACTGGAAGAGGCGGGAGAAGTCGCTGCAGAGATCAAGGGGCTAGAGGGATACAAGCCGCCTGAGAAAACAAAAACAAAGGAGGCGCTGGCCACGGAACTCTCAGATCTGCTCTACATAATCTTTGTCTTAGCAGAACACTACGGCATAGAACTGGAAGACTCGTTTCTTCAAACCGTAAACGACTACATACTCAGGTTCGTACAATAAGAAAATGCTCGGCCTCTTGCTTCAGAAAATGTTTGCAGTCACGCATTGCAGTGGAAATGGTTCATGCGGACACATGTTCCTGGGCTTTTTCACACAAAATGGGAAAAAGGAAAGGAGGTTATTTTTTCTTGTATACAACATCTGTTTCTCTGACGCGTTGCATCACTTTCATGCCAATACTTTGTCCCGCTTCGGCCCTCTGAACGTTCTTATGCTCAATCTGCATAGAATCAACGTTCTGTTCAAAATCCGTCGTTGGACCCTTGACCGCTATTGTGTCGCCCACGCTCAGTGCGGCTTTGAGCTCAATCACCGCCACGTCGATTTTCGAAAAATAATGAGTTATTCGCCCAACTTCCACAAGTTCTTCGTCGCTCAAACCCTTCAACCTCTAGGAGTGCTATGAGCATTTTGTCATAAATAACTTATTGAACGATGGCGCCTTTGAGATATGTCGGAAATGCTTCGGTGATTCTTGTATGTATGAACTTGCCGGCGAGTTTGGAAGTGCTCTTAACCGCGACTGGTTTGTAAGCGAGGTTTCGACCAACCCAAGAACCTGGGACCTTGCCAACCTCGTCCACAAGCACTTTACCAGTCCAGCCTATCCAGCGTTGATTTTTCTCAAACGAGAGCTTCTTTGCCAACGCGCTTGCCATGACGCTTCTAGCCTTGATTTCTGACAACGGAACCGAATCCTTCATCGCAGCAGCAGCAGTTTTCGGTCTTGCAAAGAACTTGGAGACATTCACCACGTCAGGTTTAACCTCTTCAATCAACTCCAGAGTCCTGCCGAAATCCTCCTGGGTTTCGCCTGGAAAACCGCAAATCACATCCGTTGCCAAGGTTATATCTGGAAAGCTTCTTCTGAAGGCCTCTACCGCCCTTTTAAAGTCTTCAACACGGTAGAATCGTCGCATACGCTTCAGAACTTCGTCGTCGCCGCTTTGCACAGGCAGGTGAATGAACTTGAAAATTCTGTCGTCATGAAACGCTTGGACCAGCTCATCTAGCATGTCTAGGACATTGTTTGGAGTCATCATGCCTACGCGAACCCTGAAATCTTCTTTAATGCCGCATAAGGCTCGAAGCAGATTGGCCAGGTTCGTCCCGTTGTCCCTGCCATAGCATGCGGTGTCCTGTGAGGTGATCCAGAACTCCCGTAGCCCTGAGTCTAGGTCCTCTTTAACTCTTTTCACGATGTCTTGGACTTCGTAGCTTCTCAGAGGGCCTCTGGCAAAAACGACACAGCAATAGGCGCACGAGCCTAAGCAGCCGTAATTTATGGGAACAATGCTTGTCACAGGATTTGATTGCACTCGGGGAAGACTGAGAGAGGGTAAATCATCGGCGGCCTTTTGAAGGGCAATGACCGTTTCTCCGTTTGAAACACGCTTCACGATTTGGACGATTTTTTCACCTGCGGCTGGACCCACAATCCCGTTGAACGGCACCTCTTTTTGAAGCCTCTCATAATTGACCAGGGGCAGGCACCCGGTGATTATCAGTTTTTTTACTCTGGGAACTCGCTTCGAAATTTCGATCATTCGATTCTCAGTGGGGCCTTTAACTGCACAAGTGTTCAAAATAACCACGTCCGCGGACGCAATTGAATCTGCTAGCTCGTATCCTGCTCGTGCTAAGCAACCTTGAAGCACTGCGCCGTCAGACATGTTTGTTGAGCAACCGAAACTCTTTACGAGAACCCGTTGCGTGTCTCATCACAATACGTTAATTGCACATACAAGAAATAAAAAGATAAAGGTCAGGCTCTGGAGGAATTTACAAGAATCTGAACTGGAGATTGTGCAAGCTTTAAAAGGCGAGGGCTTTACATATTTGCCACATATTTATGTCATATTATACAGACGCATAAGTTGGAACATAGCTTCTTCAGCTTTGCCTCGGAGGGAGATGAGTTGAAACTGATAACTCTCTACGTGCCTGAGACATACCTCAGGGCGTTAGATCAGCTAGTAGATGAAAGGTTTTACCCAAACAGGGCGGAGGCCATTCGGGTAGCCATCCGTGACTTGGTCAACGATGAGCTTTGGAGGAGGAACCAAGTTGGCTAAAGTGCACGCGGGTGAAAACGGTCTCGAATACAGCTGGCATTTCACAGGAAACGAAGGAATCAGACAACCTAGTTGCTGCCGAATCGTGGTCATCGGTGTCGGGGGTGCGGGAAACAACACCGTGACACGCCTGATGGAGGCTGGCATAGCGTGTGCAGAGACCATCGCAATAAACACTGACGCTCTTCACCTGAACGTTTCGAAGGCAAACCAAAAGGTGTTGATAGGCGAGAGACTCACCAAGGGACTAGGAGTGGGCGGCGACCCGAAGCTCGGCAAGGCTGCAATCGAGGAGTCCAAGGAAACCGTCGAAGGCTTGCTCTCACACATCGACATAGCGTTCATAACAGCCGGTCTGGGCGGCGGAACAGGGACGGGTGCGGCTCCGGTCATCGCTGACATGGCCAGGCGAAAGGGAGCAATCACCGTCGGCGTCGTGACAACACCGTTTCGAATCGAGAAAGGCAGAAAGGAATGCGCGGCAGCGGCTCTGAGCGAGATGCGAAGAAAGTGCGATACAGTCGTGGTTATCGACAACAACAAGTTGATGCATCTAGTGCCCCAGCTACCGATTAGCGAAGCGTTCATGGTCGCAGACCAAGTTTTGGCGAACATGATCAAGGGTATCGTTGAAACGATTTCAACTCCAAGCTTGATTAACCTGGATTTTGCGGACTTCAAGACCATAGTCAGCCGCGGAGGAGTGGCCGTCGTCGGAGTCGGCGAATCTGATGCCCCGAACAGGGCCGAAGAGGCAGTGCGCAACGCCTTGAGAACGCCGCTGTCAGATGTAGACTACGCAGGAGCCACGGGAGCTCTTGTCCACGTCACCGGTGACGATCAAATGACAATCGAAGAGGCAAACCGCGTTGGTGAAATAGTGACCGAGATGATGGACTGCAGCGCCATGGTGATCTGGGGGGCAAGAGTCAATCCAGAACAGAACGGCAAGCTAAAGGTAACGCTGGTCATGACTGGCCTGAATTCTCCACATATGTTAAGCGGCTTTCGTACAATAGCGCCTCATCTCTTCAACCTTGAACCCTACGCAGAACCCGAAAAACCATCCAATCTAGATCTGGGCCTTTACCAAATGGAAAAATGTTAACAGCCTCTCAACCGGAACATCTAAGGCTTTCTTCTATTGGCTTCGACCATTCTTTTCAACCTAACTGTCCAAGGTATTGCACTGCCGAAAGGTTGACAAAAACCCCTGCATATCGCATTTATCACGTCACTCACGTTAGGCTCGGCGTCTACGACTGTATAGGCGCATCCGATTTCGGGACCGTAGTGGGCGTCGCTCCCAGCCAATCGTGGCTTTCCCAGACGGGAGGCGATTTTTGCGCTTTGGGTCACGGAATAACGGAAGGGAACTGCTGAAGAATTTATCACCTCAACAGCATCGAAGCTCGAGTTGGTGCGTTTCCCCAAGCCTCCTTTGAAAAAGCCGACTGGGTGGCAAGCCACTGCAATGCCGCCGGCGTCATGAATCCGGTTTACAGTCTCAGTTGCACTCAACCCCGCGGATATTGGTTCCTTGACATTGAGTCCGAGCACGTGGCCGTCTGAACTGCAAACCTCAATTCCTGGGATGATCAGGAAGTCAGTTTCGGCGGCTATTTTTAACGGCCCTTCTAGGTTGTCATGATCTGTCACTGCGACTCCGTCTAAACCGCGTTTCTTGGCGTAGAAGACAAGCTCTTCTGGCGTGATTACCGAGTCCGTCGAATAGCAAGAGTGTACGTGCATGTCAATCTTTAACTGCAAAGGTTCACGCCCAAAACTGCATCAAGCAGCCCTCGTGAGGTCCGCTCTGATCTTCTCCAACCTCTTTGCGAGCTCCGCTTCGTCAACATCTATCTTCTTGAACAGAGGCTTAGGCTTGAGTATTCTGTGACCAGGAGGCAAGGGCTTTAAGGCTTCGTCCCAATTCTGCTCGTGGACGGTTCCTGGCAGGTTGAGGGTTTTCCAGATTTCCTCAGCAGAGGACGGGATGAACGGAGCCGAAACTATTGCCAGCGCTTTGACAATCTGTGCCGCCGCGTTGAATATGTTCGCTGCCTTGTTTCGGTTCTCCTTCATTAGCTTCCACGGTTCCTTCTCATTCAGGTACTGATTTCCGCTGCGGCTTATGCTCATAACGATGTTCGCGGCAGACTGCAGTCTGCAATTCTCAATCTCGTCGGCCACTGTCTGCACTCTTTTCTTCAGAGCGCCTAGAGCCTGTTCAGCATCTTCATCGGGCGTTTCGAGTTTGGGAATTTCTCCGTTGAACTGCGTGCTGATGAACGTGAGTGTTCTGTGCACGAAATTGCCGAAGGTGTCGTTCAGATCTCCGTTGACTTTTTCGATGAACAGCTCCCATGAAAAGTTCGAGTCCTTGGCCTCCGGCCTCGTTGCCATGAGGTAGAAGCGCCAGTAATCAGCTGGGAAAAGCTCCAGCGCCTCGTCGCTCCATATGCCGATTCTGTGGCTCTTGGAGAGCTTTTCGCCCTTGAACTGGAGAAACTCCGTCGTGGAAACGTTCCAGGGGAGGTTGTAATCTTCACCCGATGCTAGGAGCAAAGCTGGCAGGATTACTGTGTGGAATATTGTATTGTCTTTCCCGATGAAGTAAAACGTCTTGGATTTCTTTTCAAACCAGTATTCTTTCCATTTTTCTGTTTCGTTGCTGTTCTTGAAGTACTCAATCGTCGCCGAGACGTACCCTAAAACGGCTTCAACCCAGACATAAATGCTCTTGTTTTCGGCTCCAGGAAAAGGCGCTGGAATGCCCCAACTGACGTCTCTGGTTACCGCCCTGGGTTTCAATCCTTCTTTCACGATGTTCAGGCTGAAGTTTCTGGCGTTGTCTGGCAAGCGTTTGTTATCGTTGAGGTACTTGCTGATCTCATTTGAAAATTTTGGGAGGTCAAAGTACCAGTGAGTGGTCTGTCTTCTGACGGGTTTGCTCTTGCAGATTGCACAATAAGGTTCGATTAAGAGAGTTGTCTCGAGCAGCCGTCCGCAGGCTTCACACTGGTCTCCGCGCGCGCCTTCATGGCCGCAGTAGGGACACTTTCCTTCAACGTACCTGTCCGGAAGGTAGCGGTCACAGTTTTCGCAATAGAGCATTTCTGCTTCGTGAGTGAAAATGTAACCCCTGTTGTAAATTTTCATCAAGTGCTGCTGCACGAACTCTTTATGCACTGGGTTTTCGGTGCGAGTGTAATTGTCAAACGACAGACCCCACTTGCCGAACAATTCGACAATCTTTGCGTGGTTCTCGTCGGTCAACTGTTTTGGTGATATGCCCAGTCTCACGGCTTCAACTTCAGTTGGAGTTCCATGCTCGTCCGATCCGCTCACCATCAGCACGTCTGCTCCTTTCAGCCTGTAATATCTTGCGACAACATCGGCAGCCAAACACTGCATAACGGTGCCCAAGTGGGGAAGATAGTTCACGTAGGGCCAGGCTGAGGTTACGAGGATTTTTTCAGTTTTCAAAGCTGTCTCCAGCGGAGAAGAGAGTTAGCGTCACGCTCTTATATTCATGTTTCAGTAGGTTATATAGAGTGCTTCGTTGCGTTTGCGTTCGGGGTTGAGTTCGTGCAGAAAAGAGTGGTGTTTCCGTTTTCGGCTATAGTTGGCATGGATAAGTTGAAGCTTGGGATTGTCATCAACGCAGTGAACCCAAAGGTGGGTGGGCTGCTCATTCAAGGGCCTAAGGGCTCTGGCAAGACAACCGTGGTTAGGGCCTTGGCTGACGTTTTGCCGAACATAAGAACGGTGAAGGACTGTCAATTCAACTGTAATCCTGATGATCCGTCTAACATGTGCCCTCTGCACGGCGAACGCTACCGAAATGGTGAGAAGCTGCCTGTTGAAGAGAAGGAGATGAGGGTAATCGATCTTCCTCTCGGCGCGACTGAGGACAGGGTCGTGGGCAGTTTGGACGTTGAAAAGGCCATCAAGCTTGGCGTTGAGGCCCTCGAACCGGGTGTGCTCGCCGAGGCGAATCAGAACATTCTTTATGTTGACGAGGTCAATCTCCTGCCCGATCACATAGCGGATGATCTTCTGGATGCTGCGGCGACGGGCTGGAACGTTGTTGAGAGGGAGGGCATCTCGGTGAGTCATCCTTCGCGATTTGTGTTTGTTGGAACTATGAACCCGGAGGAGGGTGAACTTCGTCCACAACTCTTGGATCGTTTTCCGCTGTCTGTCGGTGTTGAACGGGTCACGTCTTTTACGGACAGGATGGAGATTGTTAATCGAAACGTCCGTTTTGAAAAGGATCCTGCGGCGTTTCATGAAGAATTCAGGAGGGCTCAAGAGGAGCTCAGAAGTAAGATAGTTCACGCGAGAGAGGTTCTTCCCAACGTCGAGATGCCGCCGAAACTTCTCGAGGCCATCTGTAAGGCCTGCGTGGAACTGAAAGTGGACGGGATGAGACCAGACATCGTCATAAGCAAAGCCGCCTGTACGATTGCGGCCTTCGAAGACAAGACGGCTGTCACACTGGATCATGTTCTCGTCGCGGCGGAGCTGGCCCTGAGTCACAGAACCAGAGAGGGAGGTTTCTTGGAAGCTGCTACGCTGGATGAAATCAGACAGACTTTTTCGTCCAAGGCTCTGGAGTCGCAGGCGGAGGCGAAGCCGGGTCCGCAGCTCGAACCTTCAGACAAGAAGGCCAAGAAGTTCAAGGGCTACATTTGGCCGTTCAAGACAAACGAGAAGAAGGACGAGGATCCGGAAAAAAAGAAGAGCAACTATGTTCCGAAGCGTTTCAGGAACATACTCTACACTTTGGACGAGACCGGTAGCGGAAAACCCTCTGTTACCAAGAAGGACTGGGATTTGCCGGACGAGGCGAGGGCCGTTCGCGATGATTTCAGTCCGGTTAAGAGAGATTCGTCGTTGACGGAGGGTGAACCGCTTCTGACTAGGATGGAGGGGAGGCTCCGCGCCCCTTTCGCCCTTAACTTTCGGGCTAAGGGTTCGGCGCGAAGCATGACTGTCAACGCGGGAAAGCGAGCTGAAACGGTGACCGCACTTCACAGGGGGAGGCCCAGCGGCTGGAGGTTTCCGAAGGGAAAGCCTAGGGACATTCATTTTCCAGCGACTATCAGGGCTGCTGCTCTGAACCAGGGTTTCAGGGAGAAGCCCGCGGACACCGCGCTTCGGATAACTTCTATGGACATTCGGGAGAAGTCTAGGATTTACAAGGCGCCTATGACCATCGTTTTGGTCATTGATTTGAGTAAGTCTATGATGGATAATATCAGGAGCGTGAAGGAGGCTGTTCTGAAGCTGCACGGGGACGCTTATCGTCACCGGGACAAGGTGGGCGTGGTGGCGATGAAGGGGATGACGGCTGTTGTCGCTCAGCATCCGATAACTAACCTTCGTGTCGTGGCAAACAAGCTTCTGAGGCTGCGTGTGAGCGGCTTCACTCCGCTGGCTGCGGGAATGCTCAAGGCCGTTGAGGTTCTGAAGGAGGAGCAGCGCAGGGACAGGTCGACGATTCCGGTGATGGTCATCGTGACGGATGGAAACGCTAACATCCCGTTGTTGAAGAGTTTGCAGACCGGTGAGGTGCGGACGTTTGACCCGTTGGACGCTTCGTTTTTCAAGTATGAGGACATGGCTGTGAACGATGTGCTTTCTGTGTCAGAGATTGCCAGAAGAGATGGGATTCACACGGTCGTGGTTAACACGAACCCGGTCACGGTGGACTGGCAATACGCAGGCGTCCTGCTGACCGAATCGATAGCAGAAATCACAGGGGGCACCGTTCACGAGGTCGGTTGGATAACTGAGCGGGCGCAACTAGTCGACGAAATATATGAGGCAATAACACAGGATGAACGCTTCATAGGTCAAGAAACGTCCTCTAGGCATTGAAAGTTTGAGAACAAGCTGTGACCTGTGAGACGTCGGCCCCTCCCTTTTTTTTCTTTACATCAGATGTAACGTTGCTTTGTAATGTTGCATTGTAAGTCTCTTTGTTTGGGGTCAAGGCGTTTCTGAAAATGTGTTTGTTCCTTCCTTGTTGAGGGCGGCTTCGGCAAGTTCATAAGGCGCATCG
Organism: Bathyarchaeia archaeon; assembly: GCA_050010755.1. GTDB lineage: Archaea > Thermoproteota > Bathyarchaeia > Bathyarchaeales > Bathycorpusculaceae > JBEKCD01. The sequence goes on along the minus strand of JBEKKK010000003.1, from coordinate 74,183 downwards.
TTTTATGTTTAGTTTGGTGGACATGCAGGACAGGTTGAGTTATCCTTTCACTGCGATAGTTGACATGGATGATTTGAAGCTGGGCTTGATTCTGAACGTTATCAACCCGAGAATCGGTGGGTTGCTCATTCGAGGTTCGAAGGGTTCGGGCAAGACGACGGCTGTTCGGTCTTTGCCACACATTCTTTCGAATATTAGAAAGGTGAAGGGTTGTCAGTTTAACTGCAGTCCCGATGATGTTTCAAACATGTGTGACGTTTGCAGGAGCAAGATGGCTCAAGATGGGAAGGTTGAGGTTGAAGAGAGCAGGATGCGGGTTGTTGAGCTTCCTTTGGGTGCGACGGAGGACAATGTTGTAGGAAGCCTTGACGTGGAAAAGGCCATAAAGATGGGTGTCGAGGCTCTTGAACACGGGATTTTGGCGGAGGCGAACCAGAACATTTTGTACGTTGATGAAATCAACCTGTTGCCTGATCACATAGCGGATGATTTGCTGGATGCCGCGGCTACGGGCTGGAACATCGTGGAGCGTGAGGGAATATCTGTGAAGCATCCTTCCCGTTTTATCCTGATTGGAACGATGAATCCTGAGGAGGGCCAGATTAGGCCTCAGCTGTTGGATAGGCTTGCGCTGTCGGTTGAAGTTAACCGTATCCCCTTGGCGGAAGATCGCATCGAGGTTGTTAAGAGAAACTTGGAGTTTGAGGCTGATCCAGAACGGTTTGTCAAGAAATACGATTCTGATCAGGAAAATATGAAGCAGAGGATAGATCGCGCTAGGAAGATGCTTGCAGACGTCAGGATAAGCGACGAGCTCATCGATATCGTCTGTGAGCTTTGTCTGGAGCTCAAGGTAGACGGAATGCGGCCTGACATAGTGATAACGAAGACCGCTAAGACTCTCACGGCTTTTGATGGTCGAACGGACGTCGAGCAAGACGATTTACTCAAGGCGGCGGAGCTCACCCTGGGCCATCGCACGCGCGAAGGCGGCTTCGTAGAACCGGCCACGAACCAAGAGATAAAAGAGGCGTTTCAGGCTGTCCTCGAAAAAAGGCGCAAAGAGGAAGAGGAGAAGCCTGGCGAGGGAAACGCGAACCAAAAGAAAGGCGCCAACGCGGAGGAAGCACAGGACGAAAAACGGAAGACCCTGCTTCCTTTCGGCCTGAGAAAAAAACCGTCTAACGTGGAGAAAGACGTTGGCAACAATAGCGACAGACTGAGAACCTCGCCTCCTAGTAAATTTCTTCAAGCAAACCTCATGACTAATCCTGCGAGGTCATCCTTCAAATCCGACTCGGTGAAGAGCGGCGGAAACATGGGGTTGGCTGGAAAGCCAGAGTGGGTCACACCTCAATTAGACGGCGGCAAACCATTCATCGACAGGTACAGGGACAGCAAGATTTTGAACCTTAATTTTATGCTCAGAAAGAAAAGAGTTTCCAAGCATGCAGCGAGCAACGTGGGCAAAAGAGCTGTCGCGGTGACTTCTACTCAGCGGGGCAGAGTTCAAGGGTGGGATTTTCCTCGGGGCAAGCCGCGAAGCATTCATCTGCCCGCGACCATCAGGACCGCGGCCAAGGCCCAGTGGTCTAGGGAGAAATCCGATGATGTGGCTCTCGCTATACTTCCTCAGGATGTTAAGGAGAAGCAGATGATTTATCGCGCTCCTTTAACGATAATTTTCACTTTGGATCTGAGCGAATCGATGTTCCAGAACGTTGACACGATAAGAGAGGTCATGCTGAAGCTGCACAACGATGCTTACCGCTACAGGGACAAGGTGGGAATCGTGACGTTTAAGGAGATGGGAGCGATCGTGATCCAGTATCCGACGACAAACTTGAAGATGGTCGCCAGCAAGCTCATGAGTCTGCGGTTGAGCGGATACACACCCTTGGCTGCCGGAATGTCAAGGGCTCTGGCAGTGTTGAAGGAGTCTAAGCGCATGGACATTTCCACCATCCCAGCGATGGTTATCGTTACCGACGGCGATGCCAACGTTCCTCTCAGGCGTGACCTGCAGAACGGTGATGTTCGCGAGTTTGGTCTGATGGACTCGGCTTTCCTGAGGTTTGAGGATCAGGCAATCAAGGACGTCGTCTCCGTCTGTCAACTGATAAAGAAAGAAAACATCTACACGGTCGTCATTAACACTCAGCCGGTCTCGCCGACGCCTCTTACCGCGACGGGTCACTTTACGACCAAGATGATAGCCACTCTGACGAACGGAGTGCACTACGATTTAACATCGGAAACGCTCACGGAAGACGAAGAGCCCATGGCAGACTTTTCCGAGGCCATGACGCACGCTCGAAAAACGGCTTCCGACTTCAACTATCTGAGCGCTCGCGCCCACATGATGTTTGAAGCCAGCAAAATGGGTGGCCACTAGCGCGATGAAATCGCAAAGCCTCTGCACAGTGTGCAAAAAACCAACCCGCAAAACTCTCTTCAACGACGGCACGCTGCGAATTCCCATATGCTCATACGAGTGTGAACGCAAGTATCTCGACACTATCAGTCGCACGGAAGAAGCCAAAGTATTAGGCCACCTTGACAGTCGAATAGCACGGACGAAGCATCATCTGAAACTGTTATGGGCAACGGCAGGCATCGGAGTCCTGCTCATAGTTGCGAGTTTGTTGACCAAGATTGTCATTATGTTCATTCCTGGGGCATTGATAGCAACGGTTTGTGCCTTTTTGACTCGTCATTTCGAGCAGAAGGCAACGAAGCTAACGTTGACCAGGCAACGTATTTCTTTATAGTCGCCACTTACAATCTTGCTCTTCGGTTAGAACTCACGTGACGCCGTACGAAATTCCAAATTGACACTAACGTTTTGGACAAGCAGTCGACCTGCTAAGAGTGCGCTGGTGCGGTATCGTTATGTTTTTACCGTTCTTTGACACCCTGTTTGTTCTGGTGAGGTTTCTTGTCTGAGTTGAGGGTTGAGCGAGTGCAGGAGTATCTTTCAGGCGTTTGCAAGCGGTCCGTAGAAGTTTCTCGCGTCGTTCCTCTTCGCCAGGCGAAAGACTTGGCAGAATTGAAGGGCTTCGGTTACGGCGAGCAGTACTTTGTCGAGTTCCGAGTCGGAGGAGAAACGAGGCGCGTGGTTCTAGCAACCTTGCGACATGCAGACTTCGGACATGACTATTTTGCTGACCGCGCATCGGTCTTGCTGATGCAACATTCGACGTTTAACGCGCTGCCCCGCCACGTGCGTTCCGTTGACATCGGTTCGTTCACCGGTGACAATGGAAGACTCAAGTCGTTGGGTGATTGTTGCGAGTTCTTCATCCTGACCGACTATGTCGACGGTGAACTGTACCAGTCTGACTTGAACAGGATAAGACAGACTAGCGAATTTTGCAGTCTGGACGAGGAGCGCTGCGTGGCCTTGTCCGACTACCTGGCCGGTGTTCATTCGGTAAAGAAGAAAGACTCTCCTGGTCTATACGTTAGACGTGTCCGTGATATGCTGGGGCGCGGAGAGGGAATTTTCGGGTTGACGGACGGTTACACAGTCGGTTCAGGGCACGTCGATGAAAAGTTCTTCGTCAATTTTGAGAAAATGTGTGTAGAGTGGCGTTGGAACCTCAAACACAAGGCTCACAGGCTGTCTCAGGTGCATGGAAACTTTTACCCTTGGAACGTGATGTTCAGGCAGGCCCTAGACTTCACAGTGTTGAACCGTCTCGGAGGCGAGTTGGGTGAGCCTGCGGACGACGTGAGCGCCATGACCATGAGCTACATCTTCCATTCTCTCCAGATGTCCGCGATGTCCGGGGATATGTCGGGGCCATTCGAACGGCTTTTCCTGCTTTTCTGGCGGAACTATCTGGACAAGACTGGCGACGAAGAAGTCCTAAGTGTTATTCAGCCCTTCTATGCTTGGCGCAGCCTCGTCTTGGCTTCGCCAATGTCTTATCCTCAGCTGCCGATGAAAGTGCGGGTGCAGCTTCTTGAGTTTGCCCTGAAAGTATTGAAGGCCAAGAAGTTTGACTTTGAAATCTTGGGATCTTATCTGCGATGACAAAATGGTCTAGAGCTTAGCAAGAGTGAGGGCGCGTATCGCTCGGCGGAATGCCAGATGAGCGCGCGTGTTTCTATGGCGAGAGTGTTCTGTGCTTAAAGGTTATAAAATGAAGACGCAAATAGTAGGGTGAAATGATGTCGCTTTCGGCAAGTATATTCCCGAATGGATTCACTGTGCTCACCCTGATTGCGATAATAATAGGGCTTGTTATACTGTGGATAATCGTGTCGATTCCTGCTTATCTTGCTGGAAAAATTGTGACAGGTGGGAGATCCACGTTGGGGGAGGCCATGGCTGCAACGCTGCTGGGGCCGATAATCTATTTCATAGTTGTGGTTGGCGTGAGTTTCTTTCTCAAGGGAATCATTGGCGGAGCGGCTTACGCATTGGGGTACATACTGGCGTTCGTGGCTTGGGTATGGGTGTACAAACACACGTTCAGGACAGGATGGTTAGGAGGGCTTGCAATTGCCATCGTGGCAATACTAGTGTTTTTGCTGTTCGGTCTGGTGGTTGGCGCTATTCTGGGAATAATTGTCCCTTCAGTGTCCCCCGGCACGCCCCTTGTGACTTTAAGCAATCAGATTTTGCACTTTCTGCGCATCTGTGATGTCAAAATGCTTTCGGCTGCACAAAACAACCTAACGTGCTGTTATGTTCACGACAACCTCTTCGCTGGGTTTAAGGCTTATAGCTTCAGTTAGTGGTCATCTATTTTCTTGCTTCACACGCGTTAAATATCTGTGTTTGGTTAGTTTTCAGGTGCCATGGCGGTGCATCAGGCAAGATGTTAGACGTGCTTATGTGTATTCTTTGGTCTGCACTTGGTGGGTACAGTTTCTGGTTCGTAGCCCACGCTAAGAGATCTGCGCCTTTGACTCTGGATGAACTCGTCATCCTCTGGAAAAAGCATAAGCAAGAGGCAAAGTGCAGAGCGCCGTTGTCCAGGGTTAAGCCAATTATAGATCCGCGTTCGGACGAGTTTTCTGGGTTCAAGTGCGAATGCGGCTACCAATACTTTTCGAAACGTCCGCTTGTTCAGAGGCGCCCACTTGATCGCAACATGTGCGTTGCGTTGTCTTCCGGCAAAGCAGATCGGTCTTCTCTTTTGAAGACTTAGCTTTGTCTGGGATGCCCGTGAATGATTTCGACTGTTTCGTTCGAGAGCTGCATTGTTAGGTCAAGGTTAGCTTGGTCAGTCTTCTCTTGGGTTAATACTTTTAGTCTGTTGAAGAAAGCTGTAACCAAGTCGTCTGCGAGGATTTTCTGCATGTCTTCTGGGAGCACCTTAGTATCCTGTTTAATTACTCTGCCAATCTTGCTGGCAAGTTCTTTCCTGTGCCTAGATGAGATATTCTGCCTCAACAACCTTCCTCCATTGTGAGTCAGATACAGGCTGATTATTTAATTGGATTATGAAGGTGGAATACGAATTCCAGATTCATTTCAGGTTTATCAGGTTTTGTTTTCCTTAAAAATGTGGAACCGTCTCATATGATTCAGGGGCGGAGGGGGAAAATAATACGTTCCGCGTGCTAAGCAACTATTCCGGATTGCCAAAGATCCGACGGTTCATTTGGTGCACGTTATGCCCTGGCAATATCCTAATCTTAAATAGATTGAACGCTAAGAGTTGATTGGGGGATAGGCAAACTTCTTAACTTGAGCGGGATGAACAATAATGAACAGATTATTGCCGATAGCATTGATTTTAGGTGTTCTGCTTGGAATTTCGGCGATTCTGCTGCCAACCGTAATGGCATCGCCGACTATAAAGAGACCGATGGACTTGTACGACATCACCATTCAGGGTGGAAACCCACAGTCGGTTGACTACTCATGGATCTACGACACTGCAAGCGGCGAAATCATACAGAACACGATGGACACACTCCTCATGTGGAACACAGAGAGCTCAAGCACGCCGTACATATTCGCACTCGCTACGAGCGAGTCGGATGGTCCGGTGCACACAGTGACCTCTGACTCCATATCCAGATTGCACTTTGAAAACTCCGCTCAAAACCTGTCTACCGCCCAGTACTTTTGGCAGTATGACTTCAAGCTCCGACAGGGCGTCGAGTTCCAGCCTCCATACAACTACAGTCTAACAACTGCAGACGTTGCTTACAGCTTCCAACGCACGTTGTTCCAGGACAGATTATCCGGTCCACAATGGATGCTGGATGAACCCTTGCTTGACCAAGCTGGAGGCCTTAACAATGCGACAACTGGAGGATTGGCCGATTTCACGAACATGACGCAGCTTGCAGAGGTTGGCGCGCTGGTCAGAGACTGTGTTGAGTATAACGCTACGGATGTTTGGTTCAACATCATGTTCCCAGGCGCTTACGCACCGTTCCTGCAGATTCTGTGCCAGACATGGTCAGCCATCGAGAGCAAGCAGTGGGTCAACAACCAAGTCATCACAGGAGCAGGGCGACCAGACTGGCCGGGATTCTATGATTCCCTTTATGGTTTGGGCAATATGAACCTGACAGGCTGGCTGCCTTACTGGGAGCCGGCGTACTCGCCTCTGGACTATCCGACTCCAATGGAGTACGGTTCTGGCCCGTTCGTGCTGAATGCGAGCACACCGAACTACTATAGCAACTACTGGGCGGCAACGAGAAACCCCAACTGGTGGGGCGGAGCTCCGTGCTTCTACCCAAATGAGGCTGGTGCGCAGGTTGCAGGCTACGCGAACACTATTGAAGTCTCATGGAATTACGCATGGTCAGTAGCACAGGGATACTTCAAATCTGGCGACTGCGACTTCGCGGCTGTTCCGTCATTTGAGAGCATCGGTGACATCTACTCGGCCGGCTACACAGGAAGCTACTACCCATTGCCCACATCATCGACAAACCTTCCAGATGCTGGCATCCGTTGCTACGCAAACCTAGCTGAGCTGGAAGTCGACGCGCTGTTCTTCACAATGAACATATCGAGCGCGACTCCTTACGGAGTAATCGACGCACCGGTTGGCGGAGGTCCCGCAAGCTTTAACCCTGCTGGAATTCCGAGCAACTTCTTCGGTGACGCACAATTTGGTAACCCATACGGTATCGACATGAGGAAGGCCTTCGCGTACAGCATCGACTACGCGCGGGAGCTCGCAGTTACGGCGTTGGGTGAGGGCTTCATACCAGCAACAGCCATCATCCCAGGCTTATACGGATACAATGCAAGCATCACTGGCTACAACTACAACCTGACCATGGCCACTCAGTACTTCAACATGTGGCCGGGACTGATGAGCACGGGTTTCACGATAACGTTGGCCTATTGGGTTGGCAACGCAATGCCGGAAGAGTTGGGCACTCTGATTCAGACAGCAGTGCAGAGCATAAGTCCGACCTTCCACGTCAACATCATAAACCTCGACTGGGGCACCTACCTGACAGCAGCAGAATCGCAGGAACTGTCTACGTATGTTATCGGCTGGCTCGTTGACTTCCCAGACCCGTACGACTTTGCGCTGCCTTTCTACCACACTGGAGGCGCTTTCGCATCATGGCAACTGTACTCTGACGCGACGATGGATGGGCTTATTGACCAGGTTATCGCTCTTCCAAACGGTCCGCAGAGACTGGCGCTTTGCAGCCAAATTCAACAGTTAGCCATAGCTGACTGCCCGAGCATTACATTAATTCAATACTGGGGCCGCCACTTTGAGTACGACTGGGTTCAGGGCTGGTACTACAACCCAATCTATCCAGGCCACAACTTCTTCAACGAATACAAGTTCTACTACGTCCCAGAAGCAAACCAGGCTGTCGCAACGCAACCGCAAAGTGAGTATCTGCCAGCAGACGTTAACCGTGACGGAACAGTCAACATGAAAGACATCGCCTCAATAGCCCGTGCGTTCGGCTCTAGCTACGCGCAGCCTATTCCATCGAACTGGGTGTTCACGGATGACCTTGTGAACATCAGAACAGTCAACATGAAATCCCTCGCATATGCAGTCAGACAGTTCGGTGTAACAAGCCCAATCGGAACTTTCGGACCTTTAGTAACAATAAACCCAATCACATCTACAATTAGCGCGGGCGACAACATAACCTTCACAGCAACTTGCGCCTCAGGCTACGGAAACGTCAAAGACCGTCTCATACAATGGTATTATGGCACACTGGCAAACGGCCAGAACAGTGCACCGACGGCAGGTCCATCAACGACAAACTCGGCAATATCCACTTTCACGTGGAGCGGCATACCTGCTGGATCCTCCTACGTATACTGCGTCGTCACCGATACGTTCACAGGCAGCATCGCAACCGCACGTATAACAGCGGGCATGTCGAACACGGCAGTAGCAACCTCGGAGTGGGCAGGAATCTACGCCTCGTAACGGTTGAATACCGGAGCTAAAGAACTCTCCCCGTTTTTTCTCTTTTCAAGAATCGCAAGGCAAGACTTGTTTGAGCTGGTTGCAACCTTTAGAAGAGAACGCGCACTAGGTATAGTTTCAAGGGTCAGGCAAGACTCTCTATAAACTTGGGGGGGCAAGGCCCATCGTTTCATGCCTAACTGCGCCCGCAGGTACGATAGAAAATGTCCGCCGTGATGCCTGATGCTAGATTTTGCGTTAGCTAGGGGGAATCTCTTCCTTTAGCGACGACGAACGAGAACATTTAAGAGTTGAACCATCCTTACGAAGTGTCGAATTCTCATGAAGTTGAAAGGTCTGCCGCTTAGTCTGAACATCTATGAAGCTTCTGAAATACTGACAAACAAGCATTTTCAAGAATTCAAAATGCCTGAATTTGAAAGGATTTACCTTCCGGATAGTATGAGGCCTTTTACGGGTCTCAGCCCTTTGGGTGCGAAAGAGTTTATTATAGACGATAACAGAGGAGCTGTTTCCACTTTGCCTTATTTGGAAATGGACGGCACTGACTTTTATCTTTCGATTAAAGGCATAGGTTCAATAACCAATCCGTTTTCTCATCAGGTTCTCGGAAAAGCTGAAATATGCAACCTGTTGAAAGATTCCAAACTCAAAGACAGAATCGTAAATTCCGAGGGAGAAGCTCCGCGATACATTACGGGGGAATTATGGTTAAGAGGTTCCCCGTATGGCGGGCAGGGGCTAGAGCACGCAACTACTTCGATGAGAGTGTCAGAAATGGCTGATCTTACCTCCATTCACGGATTTCGAGTCGCGCCCCTCGTGAAAATAGCTTTTCTTCCTGAAGACCTTGAGAATGAAATTAAGAAAGTATATTGGTATCGGAGATTCGGGGGAAGGATGGTTCAGGAAACAAGACTGGTTCCTTCCAACGTGAGGATTTATTTTCATTCTGGCAGCACAATCGGCGGAAACATACGCTCAATCTTTGACCTCTTCGGAATAGACGAGAATGACAAAGCGTTAGAGTTTCTGAAGAATTTCGTCAAGAGTGGAATCGCCTTCCTGACTTTGTTCACTAGGTCAATAAAAAGCAACGAGGATGGAACCTTCAGTGGACTAGATTTCTACGATGTTTGGCTAGACAAGGACGCAGTTCTCGCTCCAGACGGCACCATTTACTTCGTAGATCTCGAAGGCCTGGAATGGATAACCGTCGGGGAAAAGAAAATCCATGAGAAGATAGACGATCAGATATACAGATCACTCTACGAATTCATGTACGCTTATGAACAGATAGAACGAGAACGAATCGCAAGGTTCGGAATCATAACGGACAGGAAATTGCAGTTCGAATATCTCCTCAGAGAAGCCCTCAAGGACGATGAAGTCATTGACCTTGCACATGAGGGACAAAGTCTTGAACTAATCGTGGGTAACAATCTGGGAGAGCAACGTTTAATTAAGAAATTCCCGATTATTGACTGGTGACCGAAATGGAATGCAATGACGTAAGAACATTTTTGTCTCAAATAGCTGCAAAATCAGTTTCGACGCAAATTCAACAGGCTGATATGGATTTTCTCTCCACCAATGCTTACCTCTCGGTGATGCAGAAACAAGATTATGATCAGACTTTAGCCGATGTCTCAAACCTGACAAAGATGACCGAAGAGTGGCAGGATAAGAAGATGGAAGAAGCAGGTGCAGAGGCCACTCTGGAAGAAGAGGAGAGGAAAACTCATTCAATCCTGTTCCATTTCGAGGGGAAAGATAAGAAGCAAGCTGAACTTGAGACTGTGGAAAGCGAAAGGAACGTTGTCTCCAAAGAAGAAGCTGACATAGACGGAATAGACTCTAAGATAAAGGAGCTTGTTGGGAAGAAATCCATGATTGACAGGATGGTGCAGTATGACGGGAGATATTTGGCACTTACTGGTCTCGGGGTAATTACCCTGAACGATCTCAATGTCAGGAACTACAGGGTCTCCGATAGCCAGTTTTCGGACTTCATTGAAGAGTCCAAGGAGACGTCCGGCGAATTGCGATCTATAGCAGAGAGGGGCAGCTTTTACGAATCCAACATCAGAACCGAATTTCCGAACACTGATCCCTCTCAACTCTGGAGCGTGTCAATAGGATTGGCGAAGCTTCAGGGCGACCAGAATCAAATCAATCAAAGATTCCTTCTTTCACTTGCCGTTCTTCACCATTTCAGTTCCACCATCGAAAACAAGATGATGGCAGCGGAAATCATGACCTCATCCAGAGCGGATCCCTCTCAATCGCCAAATTCTGATCTTCAGAGTCTGTCAGAGACTTTGATAACTCTTGAAAAAAAAGTCAGGCACGACGCTAAAGTTCCCAAGCAACTATCGGCCGGTGTTGCCGCCATTATTATGTTTGGAAGAAGATTTGACGGCACATATCCCACTGACAAACTCGTGGAATTTTCCAAAATGACCTCTTCATATGAATCAGCCGCAATACTGTCCATAATTAATGACTCCTCAGACCAGCTGCCTGGTAAGTTCCAATCATTCAGATCACTGTTCAGTTCAATGGGATACGAGAAATCAGAGGACACTGAACTTGCTTCCGCCTATCTATCAATTTCCGATTTGGGACCAGATGATGTGAAGACCAAGATGACTATTATTCTGGACGCACTCAAGAATTATCTGGAGTATCCAGTCGTGGCAGGTGCAATACTTGCTTCAATACCGACCCTTGAGGCTAATGAGACTCTTGACCTGATGGAAAAAGCTTATTCCTTGCTCGGGTCTTATGCCACAGGCCTGGAGCGTTCCGAACTGATAAGCCTTTCAGTCAGAATGATTCACGGAATCAAGAACGAACTTGTCAAGAGCCTTGATCCAACGGCGAAGATTGAGAAAACTCCAGTGCAATTCACGTATATCCCATCAAACCTGTTCTTCCTGTATTACGGACCCCTGATTATCGCACACACATCGTACTATTCAACGTTCAGCGGGATCGGCGGCGTCCATCCCGCACATGTACATGGCGTTGGAGGTTTCATGGGCTGATCTCAAAATCGTTTCTCGTTGTCGTACTAGCACTCTCACTAGCACTCATGCCGGCGTACGCAGTCGCAGGGTATGTTCCTCAGGTGGGAGACCATTTCGCCTATTACGAGGTTGTGAGCCTTGGAAACGGCACCGGCTCTTACACTGGATACGCCGAACAGACGATTACTAACGGAATGGAAACGGTGAATGGAGTTAGTGCAGATGGAAACGTATCTGCTAACTACAGTTACTCATGGACCTGGAGCAACAGCGCAGGCTCGACGGAAACTAATAGCTCTTCTGGAGATTTCACTTTCTCATCAGGTACCTTCCTTTATGTTAACGGAACTGACGACCAGACGGGATATGTTAACCCGGCTGTCTGGTTCTACATGAATGACTCGATCCCGGTGGGTGGCACCTTTTTACTTCTGAACACTGAGATGACAGTCGCGTCCAGCAATTACAGTTATTACCTTGCTTCGCAGAATAGGACAGTGAGTGCGATCTTTGCTCAGGGAGCCTCGAGCTATCAACGAGACGATGAATACGGGCAATTCACTGCAACATATACTTGGAATGCCTACTTTGATACCTCGACAGGGTACATCATAGGATATTATTATGTTGAACAAGATACCAATTCTTCGGGAGACGGTTTCACCTTGACCGACAACCTGTACGTGAGTTCAACCAGCTATCCCCTGACAACGGTGGCAACTAGCAATCCTGGAGGGATTTCATTCCCAACGCAATACATTGGTTACATTGCCGCAATAGTCCTAGTCATCGTGATCGTTGCGATCATCATTTATGCAATTTTAAGAAGAAGTAGAAAGCTTCCGGAACATCCTTCCCAACAGCAGTATCACCCCACGCCAGGTCCCCCGCCGGAGGATATCAACTTGAATCCAAAGCAGCCGCCGGTACAGCAGATCGTGATTAAGGAGGTCGTGAAGGTGAAGTGCCGTTACTGCGGAGCACTGATAGACTCAACTGCTGCAGTCTGTCCTTTCTGCGGAGCTCCTAGAACATAGATTCGTCTGCTAACTTTTCATTTCCTTGTTTCTGTCTAGATGCCTTCTTAAAATATTGATAAACCTGTCCAGATACGCTCATCTGACTTTTGGTTGCAATTGTTGAGCATGGAAAGTTGTAACGAGAAATCTCAGAAAATGCTGAACGGGCATGCTTTGCTTTGAGCCAGAAAAGTCGTGCGAACAAGATGTCTTCGCCTATGCCTATATTCCTGAATTGAGGTTTCACATAAAGCGAGTGCAATCTTCCGATACCATTCACAAGTGAAAGCCATCCCAGCCCGGCAATGTCGTTGCCCAATCTGACGAGGAGGCACCTGTCTCCGTTCTTAAGCGCAACCTTCACCCATCTCCTGTTTATTCCAGGATGCGTCAAGACCATGAATCGTTCTATCTCATCTATGTGCTCCTCCTCCGCTACGGAAATTTCGAAGCTGAACCTGTGAACGACGGCGAGATTCTCAAGATATACGTTGTAGATATCATAGGTTTCACTTTCGAGCTCAGTTCCGATCTCTGCGAAGAGGAAATTAAACGGCTTTGATTCGTAAAAATAGTCAAATACTTCCCTTGACCTTGTGTAGACTGTTCCGACCTTCTCAGAGTCGTCGTACGTGAATAAGCCTGAAACAGCTCCAGCGGAAGTTCTGGATACATAAGCCTCACCGCCTATCTCAAGAACTTCCTTGACGAAATATTGAAGATAAGGTTCAAAGAATGAGAAGCCATTCGGGAAGACAAAGTCGATGTCAGATGCATTCCATATTTCGGAAACTTTCATTTCTCCTGATACACTCATGTTTACAGGTATAAAGAATTCCAATCTGATAAACTTGAGTTCCCATCTTATTCAAGCATAATTTCGCCACGGAAACCGGAAGAGGCTGAACCCCCGACGGGCGCTGCACCTATGGTCGAGCTCGATTCTTGTCGATGTTTTGTCTCACCAACGAGGGCAGGGTTTCTCTTAATGTGGAAGCTGGCGCATCTGTCCTTATTCCACGCGTGTTGAAGTGTGTTGGATAGGCTTGAAAGCCTTTTTTGTTTAGCGCTTCAATCACTTTTTTGACTGATGGGACGGGAAGGTTCAAGGAATCGCAAAGCCTGTCTACCACGTAATAGGTGATTGGGGCTTCGACTTCGGTTTTGCTGATGCTGAGCATTTCCCGTACTTTTCTTTGAGACCCGAGTTTGCGGTTGTTGGCTTCTTTTTCCATGAGTTCAATGAATTGCGAATCATATAGTCTGCCGAGCCATAGTGGTCCCGCAATGTTGAGTTTTGAGCCGCATTCGCTACATTTGTCGGGACGTTGAACCTTGAACGTGCTCTCTTTTTCTCTGTGGAAACAGTTGAAGCAGTGTAGCAGGTATCCCATGTTTTTGATGCTTTCGTCAGCGTTTTTGGCGCCGTATTTTATTGTCGCGTAGGTTCGGACGTAATGTTCTGCTCGGTGGCTGAAGACCACGTTTACGCCGATGTCCTGTTTTGCCGCTGTCGTGGCCAAGCAGCCGGCCAAGAGTCTCACGGCCAGTTCGTGGCAGTATTCTGTTCTCAGGGGTCTTCCACCGTATTTTCTTATGCAAGCCCTCGGGTGAACTCCGCATAGAGGAGCCATGTCTGTTGCGGTCAGGGCGATGAAGCCTCCGTCACGCAAGGCTCGGACGGCAGAATCTAGGAAACGAACTGGGGAGCCGAAGGGATCAATGTCGATGGCGTCGAACCGTCTGTGAGGCGCGCTGTAGCGGCTCAGGAGAAGGTTTGCTTCCTCATTTTTCACGGTTGCCCTTCTTGCCAGCCTATTTGACTGCACGTTGAAGCTGGCGAGATGAAACGCTTTTTCGCTGATGTCGTTCATCACCACCTTCTTGACGCCCTTCACCTCGGCTGCAAAACGAATTCCTCTGAGCCCGCAGCCGGTTAGGGGTTCACACACTGCGATTTCATGGCAGACCGTTCGTTGATAGGCCTGCAGAGCTAAGACCGCTACGTCACGGTTCAGTTCCATAACTGGGTTATAGAAAACGGGCGCTTTTGAAGGCGCGTAGTCGGAGGGCAGCTTCACAAACGCTTCAAGCTTCGGGACGAGGGCTTTCACGTTGCCTTCTTCGATTGTTTCTGTTGGATAATCCGATGGTAAATCCTCGTTGTGCATGATCCGGTTGTTTCCTTATCAAAGGTATGAAAAGCTCTTTTAGGCGAATAACCTTAACCTATAGGCTTGCAAAATAATAGACATCTTTCTTAATCTTCCTTTTCTCTACAGTCAGAAACCCTGAAGTTCATAAACCTATTCTTTGTGGTTCGTTCAGGGACCCTCTGAAAAGTCTATGCCTAGCTTGTGTTCTAGTTCTCTAGCGCGCGTTACGAGAACAGGCCAGGTAGACATCAGCCGTAAAGAGCGCTGTACTAGTTTTAGAACAGGTTGTTCTGATGCGTGGCATTAAGTCGTGGATGACATATTGATTCTGTAGGTAGCATGAAAATGGTTCTTGCTGGAAAAAACGCGCGCCCGCGCTATATATGTCGTGAGGTGTGAAGATGACAAGCCTCGTAGCATATGTCGTGAGAAGGCTCCTATTGCTTGTTTTTGTGTTGTTCGGCGTTTCCCTTGTGGTTTTTGCGATCATCATGCTTTTTCCTCTGGAGCAGAGAGCTCTTTTCTACATACACGGCGAAACTCACGCATTCAACCTCATTCAATCGGCGATTGCGAAATATGGGCTTAGCGATCCTGTTTACATTCAGTACATACATTGGTTGTTTCAGGTGTTCCAAGGAAATCTCGGCTGGTCCGTCAGCGCCAATGAGCCCGTTGCGCAAGTGATTGCGACCAAGTGGCCTTTCACGTTCGAATTAGTGCTTTTCGCCGCTCCTCTGATTATCTTCATAGGGATATATCTGGGAGTTCAAGCGGCGATTCACAAGAACGGACCGATTGACCAAGCGTCGAGACTCCTATCAATCGTCGCATGGTCGCTTCCCTCATTCTTCGTTGGAATGTTGCTTCTAGCAGCGTTCTCGGGCATTCTACACTGGTTCCCCTATTCGGGTTCGTTGACGCACGCTTGGTTTGTCTTCACGATGATGCCCAAGAACCATTACGTGCATTATACGGGGGTAGACCTGTTTGACGGAGTATTAAACGGTCAACCGTACCTGACACTTGACGCGCTTTGGCATTGTGTTCTGCCAGTGGTCACGGTTGTTATCATCGGTGTTGCGCTGCTGACAAGAGCTATGCGGTCTTCCATGCTTGAAACGATGAGCAAACCCTACATAATGATGGCAAGGGCCAAAGGTCTCAGCGAACAAGTTGTCATCTACAAACATGCACGAAGAAACGCGCTCATCCCTGTTGCAAATCTCTCCGGGATGTTAGTGGCGGGGCTTCTGACTGGACTCATTATCGCGGAGACCGTTTTCGGCTTCGGAGGCTTGGGGGAACAGGTTGCGCGTGCTACAGAGAACTTGGACATTCCCTTCATTATTGGGTTCACAATCCTTTCGGCCTTCATCCTTGTTCTAACAAACTTGATAGCTGACATAGTTGCTGCCTGCGTTGATCCACGTATACGGGGCGGCTGAGAATCCTCGAAAAGCGCGCGCACGACCTCTTCCGAAGTTTGAGCTCTGACCCTAGGCGTATACAACAGAAAGATGCTTGTAAAAATAAATGTTGCGAGCATTCCTGCAATCGCTTTTCTCATTCTCCTAGCGCGCGCTACTAAGCCTATTTCTTGTGGTTCGTTTAGAGGGGCCTCTGAAAAGTCCATGCGAATTGCCTGGTCCACGCACTCTATTCTTTCTTTTCTGGCTCTTCGTGCGCGCATGCGGTCGGTATCCTTATACGTGTGGGATTTTAAACGCAGATGGGGACTGCAATGAGAATGAATCAGATGGAAATGTGGGATCCGAAAACTGGGTTCTACAAGAACCAGTTTTTGGGGCCTGGTGTACCACCCCTGGGCTATAGGATAAACAGCTTGGCCATGCAACAGGCCAAAGATAGAGAAAAATTCTCAGAACCTGACGAAGACAGTTATGAAAAGATAGTTCTTGCTGAAAGGGATGTTGCTTCTTGCTGTCACGATTGGAAACCCGTTCACAAATGGTTGCACAAGGAATACATGCACTGTCTCAAGTGCGGCGCAGTCAAGCATCAAGATGGAACAATCTGGTTTTTCGTGGACAACGAGCCGTTCAAATTAACAATGAAAAAATAGCGCGCGCTTCAAATCTGTGACGCTGTGCGGTGAACCGCAAGCTTTCTCATCTTCGTTCTTCTGCCGAACATGTTCCTAACTTGCTCTTCTGTCATCGCGACCACGATGGTCGTCGGTTTACCTTCCCAACTACTGTCAACTTCCAGTAACTGGATTTCTGGCGTCAATTCATTAGCAATGTTACTGAACTCCGGCACGCTAAGCTCGCCCATAAGAAAGGTCACTGGAAAGTCCTCCGAAATGTCCTCGACGAACAGCTTCTTCCCGGTCTTCTTGTTTCTGAACGAGTCCATCTCCATTTCCTCATCCTTTCCTTGGAATTCCCAACTCTTGCTTGTCAGGAACTCGCGAACTCTGGAATAGGTCATCGCTATTTTGAACACGTTTTCTACTTCCAAGACCAACGCCTCTCCAGATCTCTTTGTTGTATACTTTCTCACCAAATAATAGTATGTCACTTGCATTAATGGTTGCGCGCTCATTCTTATCGCTCTTTCCTATAGTCGCTGAAACCTTCAACTTTTTCACTCACGGAAATGACTTATTTTTTGCGATGGGTTCTCAATTCACATTTTGAGTAGTCAAATTCCTCGCCCCAGTCTTTCTCAACCAAGGCATAGTATTCGTCCATGCCGACCATCTGAATCAAATCCTATATCCTTAAAGTCGATGTGAGCAACTGGAACAGACTTGCTACATAAATAGGCCTTGCAAACTGGAATATGGGCTTTCGCAGATTGGATTCGGCAAATGAAATACGGTTTGCCTCTGACCTTTCGACACATGGGACAACCCGTCCATGTTGTTGAATATATCTCAGCGTGAAAAAAGCTAGGTTCATCGATCATAACGTCTAAATGATTCAATACTTCTGTCTTCCCTTCTTCTTTCCATTTCTGAACTTGCTCTCTACTGGTAATCTCAATGTCTTCATAATTCTTACAACACAACCCACATCTTAGACACTGGAAATTTGCAAACAAGAAAGTCTTAGGAAAGTATTTCTCATCAAGATAGTATATTCCGAAGCGAACCAGCTCGCTCATGTTTTCAAAGCTGCAGAACGATGAACCAACAGTCTAGCGCGTGCCGGATATTTTACTTCGCTGAACTCAACATTTTATCTAGAAGATCGTAACCGTTCTTTTCTTCATATTTCTGGAATCTCTTTGTGGTTGGTCCGTCCGCTCTCGCCTTATCGTCTGTCCGGCCGTAGCCAGCCATGTTTATGCTGTATTTTCCTGCGTTAATTCCCTTCTCGTTCTTGGAGCCTATTCTGCCTGCCTCTCTATTGGTAATGTCCATGGACGGAATTATCCAAGTCTTCTTGAGCTGTTGAGAGTAGAAGATGAAGAAGTAATTAGGTCTTGGGTTCTCTATAACTAAGCCAGCGAATCTTGCCGCATCTTTGGGTGAGCAGTCCTTTGACCTTGCTTTGATTTGTATGTCTGCGTAGAGTGGGCTCTGTTTGCCCTTGCGGATTATACAGTCAATCTGCTGGTCATCGACAAGAGTCTGATACACGTCATAACCCTTCCTCAGAAGTTTAGAGATGACTATGAATTCCTGTCTTTTTCCGAAAGAAGCGGAATCTCGGAACTTTTTCTTATCTTTTTGATTCAACTTTCTTTACCGCCGCTTTTTACAACAGCAAGTGTTAGAAGTAAGATTGCTGTGGTCATTAAGGTTATGTAGAACTGGTCGGGCGCTAGGCCAGTAAGCTCAAATATCAAAGCGTCTAAAGCGAAACCGAACCCGGCTAGTTGAAAAATCATTCGAATCACTCTGAGCCTCCAGCGAGCGCTAGGCAGTGATCAATTGGCAACTTTTACGAAAATCAAGCCTATGTAGCAAAGAATGAAGAGTGCGCGCGTTAAGGTTAGCGTGCGCAAAAGCTATAGCAGAAAAGAACTTATCAGCATTAGTAGAAAATACTTGGAGGGAAAGGGTATGAGTTCAGACATTGTTCAATTCCCAATTGCGTATGTTATTATTACAACGTCAGATTGGACAAGAGTCCAAATAGTTGAGGGCGGCTATTGGACTGATCACAATGTCGAATGTACAGAAGGGCAGGATGCCCTGACGGACTTGTTGTACAATAGAAGAACAATATTGATACAAAAAAACCTTAATGACGCAAGACGAGTTGTGGCGAGCATGAAATGCGTCTTGAATATAGCCAAAGAATACTCTGAGTCTAACGTTACGTATCGGATAACTAAAGGAGATCTCGGGTCAACAGTTGTCAGAGTAATAGCTAATTCGGTGGAAAGCCAAATAGTGCACGCAACCAAAATCCCTAATGACCCGAAAAACCCGTTCTTTTTTAATTTTCCAGCTCAACAATACTTGCAGCATTTAGAGAAAAAAGAGGAAATTGGGAAGTTGCCGAAAGAAACAAAAGAAGAGAGTAAACCAGAAAAAGAAGAGCATTTCATTACATTGACGTTCAATGCTATGTTCAAGGAAACCTTTCAAAAGAAAGAACCTACAGAAAATGATGTGAAAGAGGTTTTCGAGTGGATAGGGTCGCAAGGAGAAACCGCAACCAAACTCTTAGAAGCGGATATTTGCAAAAGCTTGGCACTAAACGCAGAAACTCATTTTTACGCATTTCCAAACTTGAAGAAAAAGCTTCATGAAGAATCCAAAAATGCTCATGAAAAAATCAAGAAGAGATATGACGACCTTCGCAAAATTGAAGGTGAAGTTTCCGTGCAGGCACAGGCCTTTGGAGTTAAAAAAGCCGAGAAAAGAGTCGCTCCAAACAAATAGCGCGCGCGGTGAGCATCTGAGAGGTAGGGATTTGCATGAGTGAGGAATCGACAGTCTGTAACCCTGAAGATGTGCGGTTATGGAACATAATTGAAATGGGATTGGACTTTTCTTCTATGATGAGACTCTTCAAAGAAGGCTCAGAGACCAAGCTGTGAAAGAAGATAGTTGAAGATTATGGACCAAGAATCTTCAAAGCCCAATCCAAAGAAGAATTCGACGAAATTCATAAAGAATTTTGTAAGTGGGGATCTGGAAATATAGTACTAGCTCAAAAAAGATTAAGGAATGGGCGAATCATAAAGGGAGGACCAGCAACTTACGGCCAAATTGCAAAAACCTTCAACGTTGCTTTGAAAGTGGTTGTGTATTACTGTCAACTGCCTGACTATCCAAGAAGTGCGAAAATTGTAGAGTGGCTGCATGCAGGTGTCGATACTCGTATGATGGCAATGCTTAAGAAAAAGCTGAAGGGAAAACACCCGGAGTACTTCGACGATTGGCCGAAAGCGGTGAAGGATGTGGACAGTGAAAAGAAATACTTGGAGCTTCAAGAAGTTGTTCGTATATTCATCAGGGAGAAACACGACGAAAAGCTTCGGTTGCCCGTGCAATTTGATGATGTCTATTGGTATAGAATAACACAAGGACTCGAAAAGGGTTAGCATTCTGGTTGGAGAGCGGGCGTTTGAGGAAGAGGATATTCCTGTTAACTGGCAGTCCAGGCGTTGGAAAGACGTCTGCCCTATCGAGAATAGTCGAATCTTTAAAGGCTGAAGGCTACAACGTGGGAGGCATGGTGAGCCGAGAGGCTCGGGCCGGACGCGATCGTTTTGGGTTCGAAATTCTGAACGTCAACACAGGAGAAAAGGGCTGGCTTGCGCACGTTTCTCAGAATGAGGGCCCGCAGGTTGGGAGGTATCGCGTGAACATCAACGATCTGGAAAACATCGGAGCCAAAGCGATAACAAGTGCCGTCAAAGAGTCCGACGTGATCGTGATAGACGAAATCGGCCCTATGGAACTTCATTCCAAGAAGTTCAAGGAGGCCGCGCTCATGGCTGCTGAAAGCCCGAAACTATTAATAGGAGTCGTCCACTGGAAAGCAACGGACCCTTTCTTAACAAGAATCAAAGACAGGGACGATGCTGAGGTGCGTGTGGTCACCGTGGAAAACAGGGAGAACCTGCCCCTGCTCGTGATTGGACAGGCTATTAAGTTTCTGTCTGGGATTGCCGAGGGATAAAGGATTATAACTTTGAAGTTTAGATAGGAAATTTGACATGAGTGAAGGGGTTAGATGTTAGTTGCCGGTGTGGATGACGCGGGGCGCGGTGCAGTCATAGGGCCGCTGGTTATCGCCGGGGTTCTGGTCAGAGAAGAGGACTTGCCCAGGCTAAAGGAGCTTGGCGTCAAAGATTCTAAGTTGTTGTCGCCGCACAGGCGTGAGGTTCTTGCCGTTGAAATCAGAAGGATAGTTGTTAAATTCGATGTGGTGAAGCTTTCGCCGCGGGAAATCGATGTTGTGGTTAACAGTGGTAGGAAGCTTCACAAGCTGAATTATCTGGAGGCGCAGACGATGGCAAGGGTTATAGAGGCGCTGAGGCCCGACAAGGTTTATGTTGACGCGTCTGATGTTTTGGAGGAGCGGTTTAAGCAGCACATTTTGGAGTGCATGTCCTTCAGGGTTGACATCGTTTCAGAGCACAAGGCTGACAGGAACTATGTTGCGGTGTCGGCGGCTTCGATTATTGCGAAGGTCGAAAGAGACAAAGAGATTTCGGAGCTCGCGAAGACTCTCGGAGATTTTGGATCCGGGTATCCGTCGGATCCGAGAACCATGAAGTTCCTGAAGGAGTGCTGTGAAAAACTGGACGAATATCCGGATTATGTTAGAAAATCATGGAAGCCTGCCAAGAGAGTTCGAGATGGAAAGGGTTCTGAACAGACGAAGCTTATGTGAAGCTCGCAATCAGGTCTTCGGGGCTTTTGATTTTGGAAACGTCTTCGCGGCTGATGCACGGGATGTCCCGTTCCAGTTGCTGCTCCCCCTCCGTTATGAGTATCGGACGCGCTCTCGTGACCTTGCTGACGCTCAGTATCTCATCCACCCTCGCGTCAAGCTCGGGCTCTTTCCTGTTCGCTATTCCCCCGATTATCCTTATTCTCTTGTCGGGAGCGCTTATCACGAAATCGAAAGGCGCCTTCTTGACGGCTGTGACATGATAACGGAAGTATCTCCCGAAAAGCTTGTTGAGGATCCTGTTCCTTGCGAGCATGAGCCTCGCCGTTGTCAGCACGCATGATTTTCGTTGATTCTCCGGCTTCTCAAGAATGTTCACTGATTTTGCAACGGGGATTCCAAGGGCCCAAATCAGGTTGTAAGCCGCCGTCACCGAAGCTTTTGCCATGCCCCTCTCATAGCCGTAGATAGTTCTCCGAGAAGTGCTCACCATCTCAGCCACTTCGCCGGCCGACAGTCCCAGCTTCTGCCTTCTCTGTTTCAGTGCCTCTCCGTCGATTTCGACATAGTAGCCGCCCGGGTTGGCCTGAATCAGCGGACATATCTTGTGAATCACGAAGTTCTCGAACGTTCTCGGAGTGACGGCTAATATGCCGTGTCTCTTGTAAACCGTGTCATCCTGAAGGGACTTTTCACGTGCTTCCTCCCCTAACAACAGGCAGGGTGCCGAAAAGCTCTCGGATATGGCCTTCAATTCTGCCGAATCGCTTATCGACAAGCTTCCGATGTCATGTTGGACTCGTGTAAAAATCAGAGATTCGCCTTTTCGGGCAGCAAAATCGAAACAGCTCGGCCTGGAACGACAAGGTTCAGAAACGACAAACCCAGCTTCTCTAAGTATTGATTCTGGGGCGTTTAGGCTGTCTCTCCCCGAATAAGCCATGAAATCGCCACGAAAGACCCACCGCAATGAAGGATATAAACTATCCGATGAATATCACTTTGAAGACGTTTTGGGCAATCTCTATCCTTACCGTCCGTTCAACGTTGAGCCAATACCATCGCGTGCGCCTTGTCGTAGGGTTCTAATTGGAGGATTTGTTCTGTGCGGAAACCGCGTTTTTCCAGCACTTTCACTTCGCGTTTGTAGATTTCGGATGGTTCTTTTGTCACGTCTATGCTTTGAGATTTCACTGCGAGCATTATCCATCCTTGCCTCTTGAGAAATCGGTCGGCATTGTCTGCGAGAACCTTTGCCTGCTCACTCTGGGCTATGTCGCAGTAGATGTCATCTGCCCTTCGTGTTAGGAACATCGCGTATTTCTCTGGAAACCGTGCATCTTCGAGTATTGGCGACATGTTGAACCTGTACTTGCAAACGTTGTCCACCAAATCTCTTATGGATCTTGAGGCGAATTCCACGCAGTACACGTGGCCTTTTTCGCCGATTATGTCTGAAACGTGACTGGCCGTTGTGCCCGAAGCCGCTCCCAGATAAAGGACCGTGTGCCCAGGTTTTATTGGGACCATGTCTAGGCCTTTCAGGATAGCGGCGGCCAGTTTGCTTCTAAACGCGTCCCAGACACGGTACTCTACGCCTTCGAACTTGACGAGCCTCTCTCCGTAGACGCTTCTTCCAGGGGAAAGATTCTTCGTCGCGAGTCTTTGCGCGCCGTCTTCAAGAATGACTTGGTATATGGCTTCAAAAAGAGGATGCGGCTTTACTTTAACGTTCACGCCTATGCTTTCCCCATTTGTCCCTTCTGGGCTTTCCGCTTCTAGGTTTTGCAACCGGCATCGGCGGAGGCTGATCGTACTTCTCGTGGATTTCGTCGATTCGCCTGTCAAGGCTTGCCTTCAGTTCTGCTCCGATTTCTCTTCTTCCGAACGCATCCGCTCTCGTCGCTATGGCCAGCTTGCCCGCTAATGCCCTGGCAATTTTTCCCCTCTGCCATCTCTTGGCATCGTGTATTATCGTGTGCTGGAAAATCATCCCATGCTTTGGGGGTCTCGTTCCAGTTTTCAGCGAACGGAAAAGGGCTTTCTCAGCGCCCAGTATCTGGATTGTGCTTGCAGGTCTCTTGGCGAGGTTTGTCAACCCTCCAGCCACTGCTATCAAACGGGCTCCGAGAAGAGCGCCAACCATGTACTTCGTGTTAGGAGCGACTTCCTCCATCGTTTTGTCGATGTAACCCTCCAAGTCCTGCCTCAACTGATACAGACGCGTCACATCCTTGCAGAGGGCTTGAATCTGAGCCAAATCGGCGGGTTCGAGATCCGCGCCCATGGATTTTTCGGCCACTTTGGCGATTCCCTCGGCTTTCGCCTTCGGAACTTCTTCGGTCTCAAGTTTTTCAGCCGTGAAATTCTCTTTATTGCCCAGCTGCACCACTAGCCTCGCGTAAGTCTCATGCTTCTCGAGCAGCCTATCTAGCTCTGGAAAGTGTATTCCATACCACTCTCTCACGCGGGCCATGAGCATGTTTATCGTCTTGTCCAACTCATCGAGAGTCTGGATAGCCTGAGCCACCACCAAGTCCCTCCTCTCCACTGCACCCTTAACCCGCAACTTGGCAGTCTCCATAGCGAAATCACGCATCCACAGGCCAAATTCCTCGGCGTTCTTAACGAAGCCTGTCTCCGTCGCGATCTCTTCAGATCTTGAACGAACAAGCTCTCCAGCTCGCGAACGCTGGTCAACCTCAACATTAACGCTGAATCTCTTCTCAACAGCTTTGGCCAAGGTTGGATTCTCGAAGACGAAGGTCCCGTAGCCCCGTTCCCTGAGATTGTCCATCATGCTTTGAACAGGTTCAATTATTTTGCCAGCTTCAATATCCAAAACGGCTTTCGCTGCCACAAGGGGTTTCTTTTCAAACAAGACTTTTTCGAACAGCTCGTCTTCTTCGTTGAAAGCAAGTATGCCAAAGGAGCACTCAATCAGCGTCGCCTTCATAAATTATTCCTCAGCATCACTAACCCCAGCTTTGTCTTTAATAATGTATCGCAATTGAACATTCCCAAAAAAGGGCGTCGCTGAGTCACCCCAACGAGAAGGCGTAAAGGAAACGCCCGCGGAGCAAGCGCACGAATCATTAAACTTGAGTTTAAATCTTCAGTGATTTCGCGAGCATCTTTTTGGAAAAGCTAAAATAGGCTAAGCGCCGACCTACATTGCTATTTATAAGTCATTTGAAAGGAGGCGGCAGTACAATTTGAATAAGGGAGTTCTTGCTCTAGGCGTAGTGCTGATCATAATAGCAATAATACTCGGTGCAATTCAAGTAGGAGCTCATGTCTTCAGCATTTACGGAAGCTCTACTACGAAATACGGTTACTACGGTCTCGTCGGCATTATCGGTTTGATCGGCATTATACTCGCTGCATGGGCCTACATGATGAAGCCGAAGATGCAGAAACCAGAGCAGAAGCAAGAGATAAAGCCAGAGCAGGCACAGACGCCAAAGCAGTAACGTCCTTGCTGGTCGTTCCACAGCGAGGGACGTCCAACATTTTTTGCAAGATTGTTTTCTCGAAAGTCCCGAGTTTTTCTGGTTGGATCTGTATTTCTTGAATTAGGCTTTCACGCGGCTGGAAGTGCAAGCAGATATATGCCTCGTCTGCACAGAAACAGTGCTTTGATAATCAAGAAATGAAGGTGCTTGAAGAATGTCTTGGTGGTGGAATTGAGAGAAAGTCGTCTGACAGTTGATCTAGCAGGTCTGCACCTTGCAAACCCGACTGTTCTGGCTTCCGGAGTCTTGGGCTATTCAGCAGAAACGATGGAAAACATCGTGAAGGGCGGTGCAGGGGCTGCCGTCACAAAGTCTGTCGGTCTGAAGCCGCGGGAAGGCTACTCGAATCCGACCGTTGTTCAGGCCAGTTGCGGCCTGATCAACGCCATGGGACTGCCAAACCCCGGAATCAAAG
This sequence comes from Bathyarchaeia archaeon, assembly GCA_050010755.1. GTDB lineage: Archaea > Thermoproteota > Bathyarchaeia > Bathyarchaeales > Bathycorpusculaceae > JBEKCD01. Next base: position 48,820 of record JBEKKK010000003.1, on the reverse strand, counting down.
AATACCTCAAAGAGTTCAAGCGAATCAAAGCCGCTGTCTCCAACGTTCCTTTGATCTTCAGCATCTACGGTTATTCGGCTGAAGAATACGCGACTATTGCCGAGGAGGCCACGGCCGTGGGTGCCGATGCTGTGGAACTCAACGTTTCCTGTCCTCATGTCAAGGACACCGGATCCGAAATCGGACAATGTCCAGATACTCTCGCAGAGGTGGTCAAGAAAGTCAAGGCTTCAGTAAGCAGACCAGTTTTTGTCAAGTTGTCTCCTAACGTGACGTCCGTTGCAGACGTTGCCGAAGCGGCAGTTGAAGCGGGCGCGGATGGGCTGACGATTATGAACACGGTTAGGGCCATGGCGATAGATGTTGACACAGCCATGCCGATTCTAAGCAACAAGTTGGGTGGACTTTCCGGGCCCGCCGTTAAGCCTGTTGCACTCAGATGCGTGTACGAAACGTTTGAACGGGTCAAGGTTCCGATAATGGGTTGCGGAGGAGTCACGGACTGGCGTGACGCTGTGGAGTTTCTGCTCGCAGGAGCTTCAGCGGTTCAGATTGGCACTGCCGTTTCGCTCAAGGGATCAAACGTTTTCAGAGGCGTCGCCCTTGGGGTAGACAAATATCTCAAGAGGAAGAATTTCGGGAAGGTGGAGGATATTGTTGGCCTATCGCATCGCAGATAATCGGCTGAGAACAACGCAAATTTTGAACGTCAAAGTCGAGAGTCCAACTGTGAAGACTTTCAGCTTCAGGGACGGACAATGTGCGAGGGCTCAGCCTGGCCAGTTTCTGATGTTGTGGATTCCGGGCGTGGACGAAATACCTCTCAGCATACTTGGCGTCGAAGAAGGTGGACTGGTTTCCGTGGCAGTCAAGAATGTGGGTCAAGCAACAAAAGCGTTGCACGAGGCGAAAGAGGGCGACGTCATCGGAGTAAGAGGGCCCTTCGGAAACAGTTTCTCAATGGTAAAAGGAAGCGTGCTCATGGTTGCAGGCGGCACTGGCACGGCCCCGCTCGTTTTTCTGGCCAACAGATTGTTGCCCAGAATAACAAGAGGAGTCTTCATACTGGGCGCAAAAACAAGAAACGAACTGCTTTTCATGACCCAACTTGAGCAGTCTTTCAACAGAAGCCAAGTGCGACTCGTTGCATCGACTGAGGATGGCAGCTGCGGCATCACAGGCTTGTGCACGGAACCCCTGGAGCAGATATTGGCAAAAGAAACGTTCAACATCATCTACACGTGCGGACCTGAAAAGATGCTTCGAAAAATCTTCGAACTCGCCGAAGAGCATCGAACAAACTTGGAAGCAAGTCTTGAACGGCTGATGCGCTGCGCCATAGGCCTCTGCGGAAGCTGCACAATAGGCAAGTATCGGGTCTGCGCAGACGGGCCTGTTTTTACCTCAAAACAACTGCGAGAAGTCAAATCCGAATTTGGAAACTCGAAACGCGACCTCACAGGGCGGAAAATACCATTAGACTGAACGACGGAACGAAGATGGGCACACAATCTATTCCTCATCGGACGATTTCGCTTGCTTGTCCTACAGGGTACTGCAATGGCCAAGGGGGCAAGTTTCCTTCTCGATTTGTCCGAAAAGCGTTCCTTCGCTCTTGATTTATTATTGATAAGTAAAGGTTATATGTGGCTTGGGCTAATGTGTTGTGTTTTGCGGGTGCAATGTGATGAAAGGTGACCGTCAAATTCGGAACTGCTTCTGAAAAAGGCTTGAACGCAAGTTATAACCCGCTTGAGCTTGAGAAAGAAATACGTGAATTCTGGGCAACAAATTGCGTACAGCAGAAGCTGGAGCTCTTCAAGGAAAAGAATAACCACGGAATTTTGGGCTATGTAGAAGGGCCACCCACGCTTAACGGCATTCCTCACGTGGGTCATGCAAGAGGCCGGGCAATGAAGGATGTTCGCTATCGATGGAAGACGATGCAAGGCTATTACATACCCTTCTGGGCAGGATGGGACTGCCAAGGCCTGCCTGTCGAGCTGGAAGTCGAGAAGCTGCTGGGCGTGAAGAACAAGCGGGAACTCTTGGAAAAAGTTGGAATGGAACGCTTCATCCAGGAATGCAAAAAAGCCATAATGAAATACCACAAGGAATGGGTAGCGGCCGACGCCAAACTCGGCGTCTTCATAAACCAGGACAAGGCTTACTGGACTTACAAGGACGAGTACATCGAAAGAGAATGGCAAATCCTCAAGCGCGCATGGGACCAAGGGCTACTGGAAGAAGGACATTACGTGGTTGCCTACTGCCCAGGTTGCCAGACAAGCTTGAGCAGCGCAGAAGTAGGCTACGAAGGAGCATACAAAATCGTCGAAGATCCCAGCCTCTACTTCAAATTCCGACTCGCCGGCAAACGGGACGAGTTCTTCCTCGTGTGGACAACGATGCCCTTCACCCTCATAACCGACACGATGTTGGCCGTGCATCCTGAAGCAGAATACGCGAAAGTCAAAGTCAAAGATGAAAAGTGGATCCTCGCCAAACCCCGCGTCCAGCCTGTCATGCAGGAACTGGGAATAGAAGAATATGAAGTTACGGAGACGGTGATTGGAAAAAGCCTGGACGGAACAGGATACGAGTATCCCTTCAAAGACTTGGTTCCTGAACAGGCAGAGCTTGAGAAGAAGCACGCGCTCGTGCACAAAGTGATACTTGAGGATTTCGTAGATGTGAACACCGCGACGGGAGTCGTGCATCAGTCTCCTGGAAACGGCGAGGAAGACTTCTTCGCTGCGCAGAAACGGGGCGTTCCAATCTTCGCACCGTTTGACGACGAAGTGAAGTTCACGAAAGACTCGGGCTTCTTCAACAGCAAATTCGCAAGAGACACAGACACCATAGTAATTGAGGAACTGCGAAAAAGAGGCCTGCTCGTCTCAGCAAAAACGCTCAAACATGAGTATCCAACGTGCTGGCGTTCTCACCACAAACTCGTATGGTTGGCCAGAAAAGAGTACTTCCTGAGAACCGACAAGATAAACTCAAGAGTGGTGGAAGCCGCCGAAAAGGTAAACTACTTCTACGAGAGCCCCAAGAACCGTTTCCTATCCTTCCTAAGAGAGGGCAAACCATGGTGCATATCCAGAGAGCGCGTCTGGGGAGCACCGCTGCCCATATGGAAATGCAAGGAGTGCGGAACAGAAACCGTCGTTGCGAGCAAGAAAGAGCTTCTGGCAAGAGCCTTGGAAAAGGCGCCGGCTGACTTTGAACTGCACAAACCCTGGGTAGACCGCATCACCCTGAAATGCGAAAAATGCGGAGGAACAATGCACAGAGAAGATTTCGTGCTCGACGCTTGGCACAACAGCGGAGCATCCCCCTACGCCAGATTCACGGATGAAGAATTCAAGAAGTACGTGCCGGTCGACTATCTCACCGAAGCAATGGATCAGACGAGAGGTTGGGCAAACACTCTTCTCTTGGAATACGTCATACTGACCGGAAAGGCAGAACCCCCCTACAATTCGTTCCTGCTTCAAGGTTTAACCCAAGATGCCAGGGGCAGAAAAATGAGCAAGAGCCTCGGAAACATAATAGAGGCCAACAGTGCCCTGGAAAAATACTCGGCGGACGTGTTCAGGTTTTACGTGCTTCGAAAGTGTCCACCGACGGACCCGAACGATTTTGATCCTCAAGAACTGAGTCGCCGTCCCTATCAGGTGCTGTCCACGCTTTACCATCTTAGCAGATTCTTTGCTGAAAACTCCGAGTTCGACGGTTTCGACCCCTTGAAACACACGCTTGAATCAGCGAAGCGCGGAAAACAGTTGAAGAACCCAGACCTATGGTTGCTTTCAAGACTTCAACAGACTATAGAGACGTACACGGCAAGGCTCGAGACGTGTGAGTTCAACTTGGCCCTAGCTGCTCTGGAAGACGCTGTGATTGAAGATTTGAGCAGACTGTACGTGCCGATGGTTCGGAAGGAACTGTGGTCAGACGATCCGGAGACGCTCGACAGGAGGCTCGCCGTCTACTCGACACTGTGGCATGTGCTAAAGACTGTAACGTTGCTCTTCAACCCAATCACGCCATACCTCAGCGAAGCTCTGCACCAGAACATCTACAGACGACTCGACCCTTCTCTTCCCGAAACCGTTAACATGGAAAACTGGCCAAAACCCAACGAAGAACTTCGCAACAAACAGGTGGAAGAGGACTTTGAAACGCTTTTCAACACCGTGTCATTAGCCTACTCGGCAAGGCAAAGCGCCAAACTGAAGAGAAGATGGCCCCTCAGCAAAATGATCATAGTAGCCCCGGAAGAGAAACTCAAAGCCCTCAAGAACGTTGAAGACCTGCTGCTTGAGCTTACCAACGTCAAAACAGTCGAATATGCTCAAAAGCCCCCACACGAAGTCAGCGAAGAAGGATGGGCTTCGGCGACGGAGAACGACACGCAAGCGTTCGTGGATGTTCACCGCGACCAGAAGCTGCTGGGCGAAGGAGTCATGCGCGACCTAGCAAGAAGAGTCCAGGCACTGAGAAAAGAACTCGGGTACAAACCCACTGACGTACTGGATGCCGTTCACATAGCCGAACTCGACGAAGAAACCACCCAACTCCTCCAACCGTACCTGCCAGAGATGAAGGCGTTAACCCGCACAAAGAACATCAATCTCCCCACAACCCGCGAAGAAACCGCAACAGAATGGCACGAATTCCAACTAGACGAAAAGAAAATCTACATCGCCATTGATGCGGAACGCAAAGAAGCGGCTGATGGGAATTAGCGTTCAAGCGTTGTCATAGAAGCCTCAGGGAAAGGAGTCAATTTCGAAAGGCGCAGCCGCTTGAAACAACTTAGACAATTTTCCAAACCTCCAAGATTCACAGAACAAACCCGCGGCTATAATTCATAGTTGACTGAACGCGAACAAAAAACATAAAACAAAGCTCAAGCTTTCTTTCCGCGTGTCTTTTAGGAAGAAACCATGGGCCGGTAGTTCAGTCTGGTATGAACGCCGCATTCGCAATGCGGAAGTCTGGGGTTCAAATCCCCATCGGTCCATTATCAAACTCAAGAAGTCTTGCATTTGCGGGCGCGCTATGGGATCGCATGGAAATCGGACCTAACCCTGAACAGCGAGCTTGAATGAGCCTATGAGAGGTCCATGTCTTCCGGAATCATATTTGGATCATATCGTAGACCGAGGGGGGAGGCCGTCAGCGCACACTAGAGCCCCTCCCGTGAGCGAAATTCGAAATACCCATCTCAGCCGCATTACCGTCAAAAACGGAATTTAGGAGGGGGAGTACATATGGCCGCTAACAACCATGCCTTCGGAAAAGCTAGAGAGCCACGCTCATTATCGGTTGATTTCTGATTCATAAACCCTTTATCATCATATTGATTTAAGATCAATGAAGCTGGTGGTTGTTGTGAAAAAACCAGAGGGTATCGTTGGTTTCTTGAAATGTTCAAGCTTGTTGGAACAAGAAACCTACCGGCTCTATCAGAGTCTTGCTGACAAGGTAGACATTCCGCTGATCAAGTCGATGCTACAGCACATCGCTTACGATAGTCGAAAACACTCAGCCATCCTTAACGGAATGTTCGAAAGTCTCGGAGGGTCAAAGATCAACCTAAAGGATTGCCAGAAAAGGACGGGCCTCACTTGGAGGACGATTGGGGATCTTAAACGCGAAATTTCATCTGAAAAGAACATACCCAAAGAGACGCTGCCTTCACTTGCCAAGAAACTGGAAGTGTTAGAGAGCAACTTTGGCGAGGAATATTTCGTTTTGGTTCAAATGAAGACGCTCGAGTATATGACTAAAGAAATAAACGAAATCTACAATGTGCAGCTGAAAGATATGAAGGAAATCTTCGAAGTCATCATCAGGGACGAAGGAACTCACAAAGAGCTTCTTTCGAAAATGCAAAGATTTCTCAGCAAAGATGAGAAAAAGATCGAAGAGACCAAGCCGGGATTCAAGTACCAGAATCCTGATGCCTGGTCGAAGCCGCATCCAGACTCAGTTTATGAAAATGCAACCTAATAGTGGGGGCTAGCCTCGCTATCTTCGCTATCGTTTACACTCGACTCCGCAGTTCGGGCAAGTTGGCTTCTTGAACACCAAACCCACCCATCTTGGACAGCAGGCTTCGCAGTAAACTTTCTTGCAAGACGGACATTGCCAGGCGGCAGGTTTCATAAAGCCTCCTATTTCTTTTCCGCACTTGCCACAAAAGCCCCTGACCATTTCGTCCACCTAGCAAGATTCTCTTATAGCAGAGATAAACTTTTAGATAAATAGGTCGAACAAGGCGAGAACACCAGTTTTGTCCTTTAGGCCGACAATTCATGACGCTGTTATTGTTGCCTCCCAACTTTACCTTGCAGGTAACACATACTGAGTCGAGGCCAGCGCAAGTCCCATGTCTAAGCAACAAAACGTTTTGATAATTTGCGATAGGACAAATATTATTCTCAATAAGTAGGAATAGCTCTTCACATGGATATGTTTTGAGGATTCGCTACGTTTATTTATCAAGCGGGGTACTTAATAGCTTGAAAAGATAGGGAGAGACAGTGATGTCCAAGAGGATTCCATCAAAAGACGAGGCATTGGAAGCGCTTGATTTCATAGTGAATGTTCTGAAAGAACACGAAAAGGACTTGGATCGCCTCATAAACGAGCTTGGAAGCGTGACCGAGAAGATGGGAGACACCGGCGTGCTGAATACCAAGGTGGAAAAAGTCGAGGAACGACTGAGCACGCTCCAGAACGAGATCACAAACCTCATAACCTATCTTTCAGCCCCGCATGAGACGCCTCTAACCCCACTGACGGAGACTCTGCCTGCACCTCAGAAACGTGAGACAGTGCAGGTCAAGGAAGAGCATGGCCCTCCTTTCATCCTTCGATGCAAACAATGGGAAGACTTCCAAGCAATGGCTACAGGGGCTCAGACACTGTCTTTCATGTACAGGGAAGATGACAAAACCTTCCAAGCGGATGCGGTGAAAGACAATCAAATCATGACCTACAGCGGAGAACTGCCAAAATACAATCTGCTGTTGAAATCGTGGCTCTCCAACCAGTTGGGCGTCCCTGAGAAAAGAACAATGGAAGGCATCTTGGCCATAGGCTAACGTTCAGCAACGTTGTCCAGGGCGTCTGTACTAGATTATGATATAGTAAAGTTTTTATAAGCGACCTGTATCTTAAGTCTTAAGACGACATGAAGGGGCAAGAGGTTGAAGGTCCACCACATTCGGCCACGAACATCTTTTTTCCGTTTTTCGAAGCCTTCTCCTTTCTCCTCAATAACGGAAAATGGCCATGTCGGTAGCCAACAAACGATGAAAACCCTCCATTTCGTCCAAGCGCCTTTCCCAAGATGAGGGCAATGAAGGAGAACAACGCAGCGCTAGAGAAGTTTCATGAAGAATTCATCGACTTCCAGAAGAACATGGAAAAACTGAACCTTCTCAAAAAAGTGGCTGAAGATCTAAAAAGCTACAGAAAAATGATCCATCTAAAACGCTACGACTGAATAAAAGTACTAGTCAAAAATGGAAGAATGTTGGAAACTCTCCAGTTGCCAGAGAAACCGAGAGAACCCAATCTCCGCATTTAGCGTCGAGAACAAATCTTCCGTAATATTCTGGATCGTATCCGATCCCCATAGGATTCCGAAAGCTCTTTATCTTCTAATCCACGTTCTCTTCAAAGAGAAAATACGCGGGCCCGTGGCTCAGTCAGGCTAGAGCGGCGGACTCTTAATCCGTAGGTCGCGGGTTCAATTCCCGTCGGGCCCGCCATCACAGTCCGAATCCGAACCCCGTGCAGGCAATGGTTTGCAAGTCAAATTTTCTCCTGAATATTCAAGCACTTCAAAACTTTGCGAAACGAAGTTCGGAACCAGTTATGAATGTTCTGCGAGAGAAGGCTGGAGACATAGCGCGTTTGACAAGTAAAGAGCCATAAAGTCTCTGTTCGCATCAAACCGCCTGCCGGCTCTTGTTTGTCGCATGTGCTCTGCACAGATGTTTAAGTACGCACTAGCATGATATTGATACAGATTCGGTGAAGCTTTTGTATCAGAATGAAGAGAAAGCTGAAAAAATAGTTGAGAAACAGGCTGAAGCAACGCTGCGAGTTGAGGATGTGATGGTGAAGGACGTGAAAAAGATAGATGTAAACGTGACGATCAAGGAAGCCGCCGTAGCAATGAACAGGTTCGGAATAGGCTGCTTAATCACCGTTAGAAAGGGAAGGGTTTCTGGGATTCTCACCGAGAGAGATATGCTCAAGAGAGTGATTGCAGAGGGAAAGGACGTTTCAAAGATTAGGGTTCGAGACATTATGTCGAGTCCGTTGGTAGTTGCCGAGCCGAAGATGGATCTCGGTGAAGCCGTTAAGTTGATGTTTCAGATGAACATTAAAAAACTGCCCGTAGTTGCAGGCAAGCGCTTGGTCGGCTTGTTGAGCTTGACAGACATAGCTCGTTTTCAACCCGAAATGCTGACACTTGTAAAACAGCTTGCCGCAAACCACGCCACACCCAAAAGCATGCAGAAAGTAATCAACCGCTACGTCGTCTAAGAGCGCCCCCAGGCGCCTACGCGCGCTAAGGATATTGTAACCACGAAAGTCATAAATGTCTCTATCATAAATTTAATAGACATCGCTGTTTTCAAACCTTTGGAAGGAGATGAGTTCAATATGGTTAAATTAGTATGGCACGGTCATTCATGTTTCGAACTGCAAGGGAAGAACGTCACAATAGTCATTGACCCGTTCAAGGGAATCGGAATTCCGGAACCCAAAGCGGCCGCTGACATCGTGCTATGCTCCCACAGTCACCAAGACCACAACAACGTCAAGCCTGTGATGGCAAAACAAGGAGAGGCCCTGGAAGGCTTTGAGGGGTCCAAGAAAATCAAAGGCATCGCTGTCAGGGGCATTGCGGCTTTTCATGATGACACGAAAGGTTCCAAGCGAGGAAAAAACAGCATTTACACCTTCAACCTGGACGGAGTACAGTTCTGCCATCTTGGAGATTTGGGCCATGAGCTATCCGCTCAAACGGTTGAAGAGATAGGAAAAGTCGATGTGCTGTTCGTTCCCGTCGGAGGGTACTTCACAATAGGGCCCGACACTGCTACTAGAGTCTGCGAACAGCTAAAGCCAAAGATGATAATCCCAATGCATTACAAGATGCCCAAGCTTGCCTCACCGTTTGACCCCCTGAAGACGGTTAACGATTTTGCTAAAGGAAAGAACAATATAGACAGGACAAAAGGGCCAATCGCGAACATCGAAGAGGCCAACCTGCCCAAAGAACCAAGAATCCTAGTACTATCACTAAAATAGAGCAAGCCACCGTGCTTTCCCGCGTTCAGAGCGCACGGAAGGCACGCAAGGATAACGAAGTTTCTCAGTGGCCATTGATCTGTACCCGTTTCGTCTGTCCAACATTGAACGCGCTCGGTAGCGCCTGATCGAGGCTCAGGCTTTCAACCTGTTCTTCATGGTCTTCACTGCCCTTGCCGTTCGGGCTAACAGAAGTTGGGCTGCCTCCTGTGAGGGCCATCCTCCCAGACCGCAGTCGGGTCCAGTGAATGTCATCCTTTCTCCGTACTTGTTCCAGGCTGTCTCAAACCTTTTTCCTATGATTCTCTCATCCTCAACCATTTGCTCAGCACTGGGTTTGGTAATTCCCCTGTCATAAAGTTCTGAAACGATTGAATTTATGTCAGTCCTCGCCACGCCCACCCGTACCTGCTTGTCATTCTTCTCAAGCATACTCTTTGACAAGCTGTCAATGTTTTTCGGAGTCGCCGCATACTCAATCGACAAGACATCAATGTTTTTAACTTTCAGCAAATCGGCGATCCTGGACGGCGAATGAAGATGAATCTGTCGCGCAACACCATCAAAGTTGAATGCTGTCTCAAAAGCGCTCAGCACAGTCTCTCTGTCAGTAAGGATGTCCTGAAAGCCGAAACTCGGCTCATCCAATGAAACCGCGACGGTCTGCAAATATTTTGAGTTGAGAATCGAGTTCTTTGCAAACCGTCTGATGTTTTCTGCCAACGCCTGAAGCACATCTTCATGAACCACAGACCCCATTTCCTTCATATAGAGTTCAATCGGTCCAATGACACACACTCTGAGCCTCACCCTCTCACCTGTCTCCTCGTAGAGTTTCTTTGCCTCATCACCGAGCAAACGGACTTCCGGCAATACAGCGTGCTCCTGATTGACCAGGTAAGTGCCCTCATTCATCGATTCTCTGACAGCATCCGCCACCTGTTTCTCCATGCCATAATGCTGAGGATAGTTAACGACATCGAGGCCAGCCTCAACCTTTTTCCTAAAAGAATCAATCACTATTCTACTGAAATTTTCCAACAAAAACTCGTCTTCATCAAGACGCTTTCCCTCGATTATCGCTTTTCTGGCGGCCCGATACGCCTCCTCAAACACTCCACTGTTCGTATAATCCGGCAATGGGAAACTTCCCACATCATCCACAAGCGATTCCATAAAAGCATACTAAAGTGCAAGCGACTTAAAACCATGTTACTGTACAGCCAACATCATTTGATCAGCGTGTGCTCTTCTCTCAAAGTGGCCCAAAAACGACGTTTAACTGTAGCATGCTGGTTCGCGAAAAAGCAGATGTTGAGCTTTCAGAACTTCAAAAACATCGTCCCAATGCTGAAGAATTCGGAGCAATGAATATAAGCGCGGATTAGCCCATGAGAAAAAGACCGGTGTATATTGATGAGTATCTGGAAGCTTCGTTTGGGTATGGCAGCAACGCTTGCCCTAATATTGGGACTGTCAACGCTGTTCTTCACGGTCATTCTGAGCCTTACAGGGCTCTTCAACGGCGGATTTTCTGGGTTCGCGATTCTGGGAATCTTGGTCATTGGGTTTAACGTTGTTCAATGGCTTATCTCGCCCTACATAATCGATGCCTTGTACCACGTGCGTGCTATGTCTGCAACTGAAGAGCCGAAACTGCATGAGGTTGTTGACGACCTCAGCAGAAAGAGCAAAATAAGCAAGCCGAGGCTGATGCTCGCACAAATTCCCCTTCCAAACGCTTTTGCCTACGGCTCACCCGTGGCGGGAACTCGCATAGCAGTCACAAGCGGACTTTTGAAAACACTGGACGATGGTGAAGTCGCGGCGGTCGTAGGACACGAATTGGGGCATCTCAGACACAGAGACGTACAGATGATGATGTTCGTTTCATTATTACCCGCTGTGGCCTACTTCATAGGTTACTCTCTCATGCTTTCAGGCATGTTTGGAGGAAACCAAAAGAATTCTGGCAACGGCGCCCTCATAGGCATGGTCTTCATGGCTTTTTCATTCATAATGAACCTGTTTATCCTAAACCTCAGCAGGCTGCGCGAATACTACGCTGACAGGCACAGCGCCTCAATCGTCGACGGTGGATCAGAAAAACTCTCAACCGGGCTCGCAAAAATAGTCAACGTAAGCAAAAACATGAGCAGAATGGGAATGTCGAAGCAGCAAACAAAGAACCTTCACGCATTCAAAGCGCTGTTCATCACAGACCCTGACCGTGCAAACGCTGACTCTGCAGAGATATCCTCCATGTCGCTGGCCGATAGCCAGAAACTGGTTCAAGAAATACTTTCAAAAAAGCTGACAACAGCCGACAGAGTCGCAGAGGTATTCTCGACACACCCCAACATAATCAAGCGTCTGAAAGCCCTAAAAGAACTGGCCTAACGCCCACATCAACATTTTCTCTTGCCTCCTGTTTTTCTATGTTTTGCCATGACAAAAGATAAAGGTCACTAGACAGCATTGTTTGCATTGGTCGATGGATTGTATGGAATCTTCGAAAGTTTTCTCCGAAGTGGAAAGATTGAAAACTGATATGACGAAGGTCTCGATGGAGCTGATTCGCATACCCGCAATAGCCCCGGAAAATGGTGGCGAAGGCGAATCAAAAAGGGCAGAGAAACTAATTCAGATTCTCAACGAAGTGGGATTCGACAAGATAGAACGATACGACGCAATTGACGAAAGAGTCCCTTCCAAAAGGCGGCCCAACATCATCGCCCAGTGCATGGGAGAAAAAACCTCCGATAAACTTTGGATAATAACTCATATGGACATAGTACCGCCTGGAGAAGAATCACTCTGGACTGTAACCAAACCGTTCGAACCAGTGATAAAAGATGCCAGAGTGTATGGACGGGGCAGCGAGGACGATTTACAATCCATGGTTGCCTCCATCTTCGCAGTCAAAGCATTGAAAAATCTGAAAATGAAGCCAAAAAGAACGGTATGCCTCTGTTTCGTTGCGGACGAGGAACAAGGAAGCACCTACGGAATCCAATACCTGATAAAACAGCGTCTTTTCAAGGCTGAGGACTTGGTGATTGTTCCCGACGGCGGAAGAGGAGATGGAAGCTTCATCGAAAATGCCGAGAAAAGCATCCTTTGGTTGAAAATTCGAACAATTGGAAAACAAACTCATGCGAGCCGCCCGGGCGACGGCCTGAACGCCAGCCGCGTCGCAATGCAGTATTCTCTGGCCCTCGACAAGATTCTCCACAAGAAATATCCACGTAAGGACAAGAGTTTCGACCCGCCTGGAAGCACTTTCGAACCGACAAAAAGGGACAAGAACGTCGATGCCGTAAACATCGTGCCAGGGGAAGACATAAACCATTTAGACTCCCGAATACTCCCGCAATACGACGCTGAAGAAGCGCTGAGCACTATTCGCAACGTTGCCAAAGAATTTGAAAACAAGACCGGGGCGCGAATAGAAATTGAAATTCTGCAGAAAACCATAGCTCCCAAACCAACAGATCCAAAGGCAAGAGTGGTTGTCATGCTGAAAGATGCCATAAGGAAAAGTATGAACGTCAAAGCAAAAATCGGCGGAATAGGCGGCGGAACGTGTGCCGCTTTCTTTAGGCAGGTCGGAATTCCAGCTGTTGTATGGAGCACCGTAGACGAGGTGGCCCATCAGCCAAACGAATACTCAGTAATAGAGAACCTCGTCAATGACGCCAAAGTGTTTGCAAGCCTAGCAATTCAGCCATAGATGAGCATTCAACAGAACGAGATAACGACGGATTACTCGCACGCTCTGCGGAGCTCCCAAGATGCTCGCAGCGGTTACAGCTCTGAAACACACGAAGATCGGAAACAGGCATTCCTACAATTTTTCTGAGCACGTACAGCAAATCGTTTTAAGCTTAGAAATCGTTGATAGATACTTATTTCGTATACCGGAGTTGAGCATCCTGAACGAGACTTCACGCATATTGTCCCAGGCTTCTAAAGAGGGACGAAAGTCTCTTCTCGAGACTGAAGCGAAAATGGTCTGTATCGAGTATGGCATACCGGTCACAAAGTTCGAGTTGGCAAAGAGTGAGGATGAAGCAGTGAAGTTTGCAAAGGCCATCGGCTTCCCAACGGTCTTGAAAATTGTGTCACCAGACATCATTCACAAATCGGACATCGGCGGAGTCATCCTCAGCCTGAAGAATGCCGAAGACGTGCGCAAAGGGTACAATAGCATACTGCAGAACGTCAGAAAACACGATCCGAAAGCCAGAATTGCAGGAATCTTAGTGCAGGAAATGGCCCCACCTTCAACAGAGGTCATCGTGGGCGCCATCAAGGATCCTCAGTTCGGCCCCGCCATAATGTTTGGGTTGGGCGGAGTGTTCGTAGAAGTCCTGAAAGATGTGACATTCAGGGTTGCGCCCATATCCGAAGACGATGCTTGTGAGATGATAAACGGGGTAAAAGCTTACCCACTGCTGAAAGGCTACCGAAACACGCCTCCCGCAGACATTGAGGCGATTACCAAGATTCTGCTGAATACGTCCAGACTGATAACGGACCACATGCAAATCAAAGAGTTGGACCTGAACCCTGTCATCGTCTACGAAAAAGGCGCAAAAGCCGTTGATGCACGAATCATACTGGAATAAATTACAAACACCACGCTGCGGGAAAAATTTTTTTGCGAGGACCGTTGAAATTTTCCGAACGCCCTTTGAGATTAGAACCTAAAGAGTCGTGAGCGGATGGTAGAATCTCAGAAGAATGAAATGGTTGCAGAGTTGAACGAGAAGCTTTCGGCATTGAAAGACAAGGAGAACACGCTTGGGAGTGATGCGCGAAGATTTGCGGAGAAGCGCGACGAGCTCAACGGCCGAGTGAGAAGTCTGCGTGATGAAGTTCTGGATCTTCGAAGCCAGAGAGACGAGTTGAACAACCGAGTGAAGGATCTGAAGCTACGTCGAGAAGAAATGAAGGCTTTAATTCACGAGAAAATCGAGGACATAAAGAAGCTCGGAGAAGATGGTAAAATTCTAGCGAAGAGAAAGCCTCCGCAGAGTCATGAAGCGCTTCAGAAAGAGATTGAAAGCCTCGAGTGGACAATTCAGACAACTTCCTTGACCCTACAAGAGGACAGGGAGTTGGTCGAAAAAGTGAAGCAACTGGAAACGCAGCTGTCAATCCACAAGAAGCTCGAGCAACTAGCGAAGAGAATCGCTCAGCTTCGAACGGAAACAAGGACAATGAAGGCTGAAACCGAAAATCTGCACAAACAATTATCGGAAAAAGCACAAAAGAGCCAAGAGACTCACAGAAAAATGCTTGAGAAAATCGACGGGTCAAAAGCACTGAAAGCGGAAGCGGACGAAATGCACAGACGGTTCTTGCAGGCGAAAGAAACAATGCAACCCATCTGGACGGAAATGAAAACTACGATGAACCAAATCAAACTCTTAAAAGGAAAACTTCGGGAAGAAACTGAGAAAGAAAGAAAAGAATCCGAGAACGTTCTACGTGAAACGCTCGAAAGCAGGGCAAAGGAGAAGCTGAAGCGCGGCGAGAAGTTGACGTGGGAGGAGTTTCAACTTCTAGCGGAAAAGGGAATAACAGAGCAAGGTTAATCTGGGTATTCAACAATTGTAATCGCAGTACGAGATACGTATGAAGGAAAAGGAAGAAAAAGAGCAGAAGAGAATCCTCGTTCTGTGCGTTGATAGAGACGGTGATTTGGAAAAAAAGGCTGGGATAGAGACCCCGCTAGTTGGAAGGGTAGAAAACCTGGACGCCGCGGTTGCGTTGGCCTTGAAAGACCCGGAGGAACCAGATGCAAACGCAATGTTCGAAGCTGTACGCGTTTACGATCGCCTGAAAGCCGAGAACAACTCTGGGGAAATCTTGGAAATCGCCACGCTTTCAGGTTCTGAACTGGGGGGCGTTGGCGCCGACAGAAAAGTCGTGGCAGGATTAAACGAGTTGTTGGACGGTTTCTCAGCGAGTGAGGTCATTCTGGTAACGGACGGATATTCAGACGAAGCTGTCTTACCGCTAGTACAGTCAAGGGTGCCAGTTTCATCTGTCCGAAGAATAGTCGTTAAACATAGCGAGTCAATCGAAGAAACGGCTGCTCTTTTTTCGCGGTATCTTCGAACCGTGATGGACAACCCTCGCTATTCACGCGTTGCCTTGGGTCTGCCTGGACTACTCATCCTGATACTGGGAATCCTATCCATAATTGGTTGGGTTCAATATTATTTGATAGCCTTTGCACTTGTTCTAAGCGTGTTCCTGGTCGTCAAAGGTTTCGGAGTTGACAAGGCTACTAAAGACCTATACAGATGGGTGAAGGAATACTCCCCCCCTCCGCTGAGAGTGCAAATCTCAAACTTCTCTCTAATCGCCGGGGCCTTGTGCCTTGTGCTAGGCTTGTATCTAGGTGGGACAAGCGTTGGGACAAACGTGTCCCCGGCCGAAATTGCGCACTGGTTCAGCAACGTGCCAACAATAGTGGGTTACTTCATAGGAGGTTCGGCGACCCTGCTGGTTGTGGGACTCATTGTTCCACTCTTGGGAAGAGGCATCAGATGGTATCTTGAGCGTGACGCGAGATTGTTGCGAAACGCAGCGCTAATAGTCATCGTGGGCTGGTCAGGGCCGATACTAATCGCAACCAGCCAGCTGCTGATTACTCCTCAAATTGGCTATGGAAAAATCGTTTACGCAGTCGTCATTGGCATCCTGATAGGCATCGCTTCGGTGCTAGTAATATTCGCGGTTCACAGAGCCAAAAAGGGCTTCTTCGCAGAGACGGAAGAACAAGCCAAAGAGTTCGGGGACTCATGAATCTACCACAAGTGCGTTCATCAACAAGAACGCTGTTTGAATGGGGAAACTCTTAATTGAGACGCCTCAAAATTTACTAATCGAGCTTATCCATTCGTGCAACGCTGCAACCGGACCATGAGGTTTGAATGGTGATTAAATCACTGCTTTCTGCTATCGGCGTCTACAGAGTTTACGAGGGCTGGTTATGGCGTCAGGTTGATAACGGCGCGAAGCCGGAGCATATAGCGATAATTCTGGACGGAAACAGAAGGTGGGCTTCAGAGAACGTGTTGAGCACATGGTTTGGCCACGCAAAAGGAGCCGACAAAGTTGAGCAATTGCTCGATTGGTGCCTCAAGCTCGATGTCAAATCTGTGACTCTCTACGCGTTTTCCACCGAGAACTTTCACCGTACCCCTGGCGAGGTTGAAGAAATAATGGACATATTCAAGGGGCGACTCCGCAACCTTTTGACTGACGAGCGAATACACGGAGACAAGGTGCGCGTGAAAGTCATCGGAAGAGTGAATCTCTTGCCAGAGGGCATGAGGCAGGTCATAGCGGAGGTTGAAAAATCAACGCAGAATTATGACAAACACTTCTTGAACTTTGCCTTCGCCTACGGAGGAAGAGCCGAGATTGTGGACGCGGCCAAGAGAATCGCGGAGGAAGTGCATGACGGAAAGCTGGATCCACAGAATGTTGACGAGAAAACGTTCGAACAACACCTCTATACGTCGCACATGCCTAACCAGGATCCCGACTTGATAATTCGAACCTCAGGCGAGGAACGGCTGAGCGGTTTCCTGTTGTGGCAATCGGCCTACAGCGAACTCTGTTTTCTGGACGTGTACTGGCCCGATTTCCGTTCAATAGACCTTCTGCGCGCTGTAAGAACATTTCAAAAACGCAAGAGACGCTTCGGCGAATAGCACGTTCAAGCTCTCTTACGAGCACTGATAATAGATATGACGTCTCTGTCCTTTAGCTTGTAATCTTCACCAACCCTTTTCTTTTCCCGAGCATCGATAGCGTAAATGAAACCTTCTCCGAGTTCTGTGTGAATGATGTAAGCGAGTTGGCGTGCGGTCGTTCCGTAAGGAACGAGATAAGCGTCCGGCAACACTCTACCCGTGTGATCCGCCAAATGCTCCAAATCCTCAACAGGGTAAACGGTGATCATGTTCAGGAGCTTGTAATAGGCCATGTTCACCGCTTCTTGTACGCCAGTCGAGCCGAAACGGAGCAGTATTTTGTCTCTTATGACTTCCAACGCTCTTTCTTGACTGGGGCTGAGGCTTTCCGATTTGCCAATCTTGAAGTTGCCGTCTCCAGGCCTGTAATCTATCAGTTGTTTTTCGGCGGCTCTCCTGAGGGCGAGCTCCGCCTCTGCACAGCAAGGAACGACGAGGCGATTTGATTCTTTTAGCCTTTCAAGATTCTTTTCGGAGGGCGGCATGTCCATTTTGTTGGCGACTATTAGCATAGGCTTTGCAACTTGCCTGAGCGTGTCCACGAACCTCAAAAAATCTTCATCGCTCCAAAAAGTGGGTTTTTCAGCGTTCAACCCTGCTTTTCTAATGGCCTCGAAGATGTGGCTTCTCTTTATGGACAATCCGCTCAGCCGCTCTTCAAGCATCGAAAGCAAGTCCTTTGATTCAGCCTCAGCCGTTCTCGCAATCTTGGGCCAGTCCTTTTTTAGCATGTTGGCCATCCACATGGTTATTTCGCGTTCGAGAAACTTCACGTCTTCCAAAGGGTCGTTCTCGCCCGGCTTGCAAAGCCTGCCCTCGCAATCTGTCCCCCCAGACGCGTCGACTATGTGAATCAGCGCGTCGGCCTTTCTGATTTCGTCCAAGAATTGGTTGCCAAGCCCCCTTCCTTCCCAGGCGCCGGGCACGAGACCGGCACAATCGATGAATTCTACGGGAATGAGCCTGACACCATCCAAACAAACCGAATTGGCAGGATTATCAACGACGTTGAATTCCTTGTGCACGCAGGGGGTTCGAACGTATCCAACTCCCCTGTTTGGCTTTATAGTTGTAAACGGATAGTTTGCTATCTCCGCAGGCGCAAGTGTCGTTGCACTGAAGAACGTCGACTTACCAGTGTTAGGCTTTCCGACTATCCCCAACAGTTTGGAATAGGATTTCTGCATCCAACTCCCCTCCTCAAAATACAAATTTCCCTACAAACCTCATACAACACAATCCATCAACCACTTTAGGGCACCTCACTCTATATGGCTTACGCTATTGAAGCGCAAACGCACTGAAAACAAGCAGTGTCAAAGGTTCCAAGGAGTTCACATCGACCCAATCCCGTCTTCCTTGGCACAACTACTTGTTATTGTAAGCTTCATTTGACTCGCGTTCGTGCATGTTCATACGCTTGGCCGGTCTATAATCAACTTATATAAAACTCTCGTGGGCTAATAGGAGGTAAGCTGAGGCGCAGAGGATGGGAAAACATGACGTTTGCGGTGTCTAAGGAGAAGCTTGCTGAAATGTACAAAAAAATGCTCGAGATCCGCTCTTTTGAGGAGAAAGTCTTCGAGCTTTACGGTCAGAATCTTGTTCCTGGAACTATTCATTTGTATGCCGGAGAAGAAGCGGTGGCTGTGGGCGTTTGCAGTTGCCTGCGGAAGGAAGATTACATCACGAGCACACACAGAGGACACGGACACTGCATAGCGAAAGGCGCCGAACTGAAGCGGACGATGGCAGAGATCCTCGGAAAGAAAACCGGCTACTGCAAGGGCAAGGGCGGTTCAATGCATATTGCCGACTTTGCCGTGGGCATGCTCGGCGCAACAGCAGTTGTAGGAGCCGGGTTGCCGATAGCCGTGGGGGCTGCCTTGTCTGCCAAGCTGAGGAAAACGGATCAGGTCGCAGCATGTTTCTTCGGAGAAGGAGCCTCAAACCAGGGAACATTCCACGAAAGCATAAACATGGCCTCAGCATGGACGTTGCCAGTGATTTTTGTCTGCGAAAACAACCTCTACGCGATGGGAACACGCCAATCAAGAATAATGAATATTGAAAACATCGCTGACCGCGCCGCTGCCTACGGGATTCCAGGCGTGAAGGTAGACGGAAACGATGTTCTTGCCGTTTTCGAAGCCTCGCAAAAAGCCGTCGACCGCGCCCGCCGAGGAGACGGACCGACCCTTGTCGAGTGCAAGACCTACCGTCACAAGGGCCATTCGAGGGTTGATCCCGCAAAATACAGACCGAAAGAAGAGGTTGAACAATGGCTGGCCAGGGATCCACTCAGACGATTCAAGGAGGCTTTGCTTCAAAATTCTCTTTTTTCTGAAGCCGAGCTTCGAGGGGTTGAAGAAAAGGTCGCAGCTGACATCGAAGAGGCCGTGAAGTTTGCCCTACAGAGTCCATATCCGGCTCCGGAGGAAGCCTTAGAAGATGTCTACGCCTAATGGGGTGAGCCTATCATGCCGAGAATAACCTATCGTGAAGCACTTCGTCAAGCCTTGAGAGAAGAAATGCGCCGCGACTCTTCAGTGTTCTTGATTGGCGAGGACATTGGAAGGCACTGGGGTGGAGCCTTCAAAGTTACGGACGGTTTGGCTCAGGAGTTCGGAGATGAAAGAGTCAGGGACACTCCCATATCGGAATCGGCAATAGTCGGCACTGGCGTAGGCGCCGCGATAACGGGGATGCGTCCAGTCGCCGAAATAATGTTCGGGGACCTTACCGCTCTGGCCATGGATCAAATCGCGAATCAGGCCGCTAAAATCAGGTACATGTTCGGCGGTCAAGCTTCGTGTCCGCTCGTAATCAGAACGCCGTTTGGAGCGGGTGTCAACATCGCCTCTCATCATTCACAGAGCCTCGAAGCCTGGTTTATGCACGTACCTGGGCTGCAAGTCGTCGTTCCCTCAACTCCTTATGATGCCAAGGGACTCTTGAAAACGGCCATACGTGGGAACAACCCCGTCTTTTTCTGCGAACACAAACTGCTTTATCCCGTCGAAGGCGACGTGCCCGAAGAAGAGTACACTATTCCATTCGGAGTAGCCGAAGTTAAAAAGAAGGGATCGGACGTCACCGTCGTCGCCACGATGTACATGGTTCACAAGGCGCTGAATGCCACTGCCACGCTTGAAGATGAAGGAGTAGACGCTGAGGTTATTGACCCTCGAACGCTGACGCCCTTGGACAAGAAAGCCATAGTTGATTCAGTTAAGAAAACTGGAAAGCTGGTCATCGTCTCAGAAGACTGCAAGACAGGGGGCGTGAGTGCCGAAATCGCTTCCGTCGTGGCTGAAGAAGCCATCGATTACTTGGACGCTCCGATAAAGAGAGTGACGGGCGCAGACACGCCGATACCGTTCAGTCCCCCCTTGGAGCAGTTTGTGATTCCGGATGAAAAAGCGATAATCAGGACCATCAAGCAAATCATCTGAAACGATGAACAATTCGTCATGCCTTCTCAAAGCACATGTCTAGATGCTCGGAAAGTCTTAAGTGTGAAAGTGCGAAGAAAACGTTGGGCCACGATGAAAGCCGCAGTGTATTATGATCAAAGGGACATACGGACAGAGGAAATTCTAACTCCAGAGATAAACGATGATGAGATCCTCGTCCAGATGAAAGCGTGCGGAATATGCGGCTCAGACCTCATGGACTGGTACTTGAAACCGCGCGTCCCATTGGTTCTGGGGCACGAACCAGCTGGGATTGTGGCGAAAAAAGGAAAAAGTGTTGAGAAGTTCGGTGCAGGTGATCGGGTTTTCGTTCACCATCATGTTGCATGTTTAAAGTGTCACTACTGTCTCCACGGCGATTACACACTATGCAAACAGTTTCATGAAACGAACATAACGCCCGGCGGTTTCGCCGATTACTTCAGAGTTCCAGCCGTAAACGTTCAGACCGACACTTTGAAAATCCCGGAGAAAGTCTCGGATGAGGAGGCGACTCTCATCGAACCCGTCGCGTGTTGCATAAGGGCCATAAAGAAGTGCAATGTGCAAACAGGCGACACGGTTGCAGTTGTCGGCGCGGGAGCGACAGGCCTCATCCACACGGCGCTCTCAAAAATCTATGGGGCCGGAAGGACAATCGTGAGCGATCTCATCGACTTCCGACTGCGACTGGCTGAACAGTACGGAGCGGACGTCACTGTGAACCCGAAAAACGCAGATCTGGTCGAAACTGTCAAGGCCGAAACTGACGGGAGAGGAGTGGACGTCGCGGTCATCACTGCTCCAAACTTGGACGCCTACAAGGTGGGTATGAAGGTCTGTAGGAAGGGCGGAAAACTGTGCGTCTTTGCACCCACACGTCCGGAAGAGCAACTGCGAATAAGTCCCGAAGAATTGTTCTTCTCCGAATTGCAGATAATACCCTCGTACTCGACGTCGCACCTAGAAACGAGAATCGCCCTCCAGCTTCTAGAGACTGGCAGGATAGACGTTAAGCCGCTCATAACACATCGGTTTAGCCTCCAAGAGACAGCAGAAGCCTTCAAGACCGCTCTTGAAACCAGACAAAGCCTGAAAGTCATCATCACGAACTGAAAAAGCCTTTTCGCGTCGCTCCAGCGAGATGTTAAGGCAATGGAAGGCCACGTCTGTCTAAAGGTTTATTAGCGGACGCTTTTTGATTGTGACGAATGGAAAAAGCTAAAATCGTCGTGGTTGGAGCGGGCGTGGTGGGCCTGGCGGTAGCTGCAAGGCTCTCTGAGGAATGTCAGGACGTTTATGTTCTTGAGAAGAACAAGAGGTTTGGGCAGGAGACGAGTGGGCACAACAGCGGGGTTATCCATTCGGGTATACATTATCCGCCTAAGTCTCTCAAGGCCGAGCTTTGTGTGAAGGGTAACAGGATGCTCTACGACTTGTGTGAGGAGCATGGGGTTCCCTTCAAGAGGTTGGGCAAGCTCACTGTGGCCATTGAGGACGAAGAGATAGAGGAGCTTGAGAGGCTGATGCGGCAGGGGGAGGCTAATGGCGTGGAAGAGTTGAGGATGATTGGAAAGGAAGAGGTTAGAAGGCTGGAACCTAAGGTTGAGGTTGAAAGAGCGCTCTATTCGCCGACAACGGGTATCCTTGAACCCGACGAGTTGATGAACCATTTCTACTCGGAAATTCAGAGGCACAGCGGCCTGTTCGTTCCGGTAACCGAAGTTACTAGCATGAAGAAAGTCGGCGACGATTATGAAGTGGGCGGAGTCAGCACTGACGAGAAGTTTACCATCCGAGCGGAGGCGGTCATAAACTGTGCAGGTCTCTACTCTGACAGGGTGGCTTCTATGGCGGGGTTGGATGTCGACCGGCTTGGCTATAGGCTGCACTGGTGTAAGGGGGACTATTTTAGGCTGAGCGGCAAGCCTCTCGTTAGGATGTTGGTGTATCCGGTTCCGAAGGGCCCCGGACTGGGGATCCACCTGACTCCTGACATGGCTGGCGGGGTGCGGCTGGGTCCTAACGCGTATTACGTTCACGATGTGAGCTATGAGGTTGAATCGAGCGAGAAAGAGTTTCGCGCAGACGTGGAGAGGTTTCTGCCCTCGATAGCCGAACGGGAGATAAGGGCAGACTCGGCCGGTGTGAGGCCGAAGCTTGAGGGTCCGGGAATGGGGTTCAAGGATTTCGTGATAAGGCATGAGGCTGACAGAGGCCTGTTCGGGCTCGTAAACCTGGTAGGCATAGAGTCTCCAGGCTTGACTGCTTCTCCCGCAATAGCCGAACTCGTTTTAAGATTGTACCATGACGAAATAGCCAAATGAAACGTTAACGCGCTTCTCATGCATGAAAAAGCCGCGGCCGGCATGGTGAGGTGAACGCTGGGACTTCCGCCCTCGACCCCTCCCCTTTTTTTCTTTACATCAGATGCAATGTTGCGATGTAATGGATCCACATGTGTGTCCATGTTGCCTTCCCCCCGTCTCTACGGTTGTGAGGTTAGTTGTAATGTTGTACTATGGTATTTCTTCGGAAAAGTATTTTAACCACGGTGCTATATCATATCTTAAGGAATGTGACAGAATGACCATGATAAAAGCCAAGAACGGCAAAAAAATTATCGAGCTACCTCAAGACATCGAAGCATTCATTATGAAGAAACGAGAGAAAAGCAGAGTCACATATCAGAGCTACTTCAGAAAGCTCTTGGTGTTCGACCCGACTATAACGGGAGAAAAGCTGATTCAAGAAAAGAAATTATGGGAAGAGGAAAAAATCGAAACTTTCTTCGATTGGCTCACAACACCACAGAAGGGAAGAATCCCAGAGAAATATAACATAAATGTTAGTGTCTCAATCTGTGCGGCGGTCCGTGGCTACTTTTCTAGTAAAAGGATGCCGCTAGTTCTCACGAGAGAGCAAAAGGAAAAACTGAACGGAAGAATTCGAAGCACAGAAGACTTTCTTTTTTCGAGAAATGACCTAATAAAAATGTGGAATCTGGCTGACCTATCCGAGAAGTGGATTTTGTGCAACAAGAGCCTTATGATGAGAATCGAAGACTTCGCCTCAATTACTTACGGAAAACTTAGAAGCCTTCACCTAGACGAAGAAGCACCCGTATATTTCGGCACAGTTGGCACGGAAAAGAAGAGAGTAGAAGCACACCCGTTCTTAGATTCTGATGTTGTTCAAGTCGTTAAGCAATTGCTCGAACTAGGGAAAGATAAAGCTGATAGTGATAGAGTCTTCGCTAAGAGCCACGAAACCGCTAGTGATATTCTGAAATCGCTAGTGAAGAAAGCACAGATTCAAACGGGAAATGCCTTAGTTCGCTTTCATAACTTGAGGAAATTTGGAAATGACGCTTTGAAGAGCGTTATGTCGGGTGAAAAAGCGGATTTGATAGTCGGTCACAAAGTTGACGCTACTCAGAGAGCCTATCTCGACATTAAGAATCTCAGAGAACTATTCGCCAGAGCTATGCCCGATTTGGTTCTGGGAAATGGAAATGGAGAAGTCAAAAAGAAGGTTGAAGCATTAAGCACCACAACTGAGCAACTCATACAGATGTTAGCCCAGAAGGACGAAGAAATCAAAGCGTTAAAGACACAACAAGCAGAGAAAGACGCTGAAATCGAGATTCTTAGGAAGAGCCAGAACACCATGAGCAAAAGCATAAGCCAACTTTTTGAGCTACCGACAGTCAAACGAGAATTTCTAGAGCTAAAAGAAAAGGTCGATATAACCTAAAAGAAGCGAAACCGTGCAAACCGAAACGCTAGAATGCCAGAATTGCGGTCACAAATTCACACCAAAACCCAACGAAAAACCACGGTGTCCTAAGTGCGGTTCTGAAAGCTTGAAAAAAGATGATTCATACGAAGACCTCACAGAGCAAGAGGACCCAGACGAAACAGGGTTTGATGATGAAACCCCAGATAAAGAGGACGATTTATAGCGGTCTCGAAACCCTCTTCATTCCGACTTTTCGTTAGTGTCATGGAGAGCGGTTCGACTCGGTTAATTGTGAAGTTCGTAGTGCTTCACTTAACCGTTCGTCTTCTGGAAAGGTGTCATCAACATAGGGTTGAAAATGCAGAGTTTTCCAGAGTCACCCTCAACATGCTCGAAACGCTCAGTGACCGTGAATATGATTCGAGAGTTGTATCTCTCGAACCTAGTCTTGAACTAGGGCAAGTGAGGTGAAAACAGACAAACCCTAAGCTCATGACTGTAAAACCTCTATTTTATGCTCGTACTTCTCAAAGAATCGTGGAAACATTTCACGCCAGATTCGCATTTTTGGCTCGGACCCGTCCAAGAAAACTAATGCTCGTTGCACCGCTAAGACTCTCTCACTTTGTCGCTCGAACAACCACTCTTTTTCGTCTGATTGATAAGTTAGAAATTCTGAAAACTGAGCATCTGGATGGTCCCGTTTAAAATCGCCGTAAGTCTTATAGAATCGCAAATCCGTGTCAAGTTGCAAAAGACTGTTTATGTCGGTGGGGTTATGTTCTGCAATAGTCTCGTTGACTGTGCGAAGCATCTCGATTCTAGCCTCTTCTCGAAGCTCCCGTTGGTTCTCCCTGTAGATTTGATTATAACGCTTTTTTTGCTCTGCATCTTTAAACGGAAACTTTGTCACACTCCTTAATGTGTGAGTTGTGAGGACGGCATTGAATCACCAGAGTTGAGGCTGGTCACGGATTTTGCTATCTCCGAAGAGAATAGGGTCATGCCACTTTTCACGGTGGAGAGTAAGACACGCCATACCGTCCTTATGCCGTCCTCACTTGTCACTGTGTTCACTCAATCTTCCCCTTCCCAAACTAGAAAACCATCGTCTGAAAAGTGCTTCTGTTTTGCATCTTCACGCTTTCGCTCTAAGGCTTCGAATTCAAGTCGATGCTTTTTCTTCAAGCAATCTTTGTGGTAAAATTTCCCAGACTCAGATTCTTTGCTAATTAATTTCGGGTTCGAGAACAAGAGCTTGCGATGACAGAAGGCACATTTCAATTTAGCTCACTTTTTTGAGTTGAGTTTCGTAAAGCCTCTTTTTCAGAGCGGCGAGTTCAGAGGTTTTCTTTTCCCATGCACTGTCTCTTTTTTCGTCCTCATCCAAATCAGCGTTGAGTCGTTCATCGTATTTTCTATCTCTTTCTTCACTTCGAGCGAGCAACTCAAGAACTTTTTTGTTAAGCAATTCGTCACGAGCATCCGAGTCAGCCATGAACTTTTCAAGACGCTCTTGCGACTTCTTCATGTATTCTCTGCATCTCTGGGTAAGTTCAACATCAAACATAATGGCTTTGTCAATCTGTTTCACCTGTAGCTCTCTAAAGTATTCCAACCACTTTTCAGAATCAGCCCAATGTTTCAACTCTCGTTCAGCCGCAATTTTCTTTCGATATTGGTTTGCGACCTCTACGCCGTCTTTTGCCTCAATCTCGGCGAACCATTTTTCTAATTTTTGCTCATAAGAAAGCTCTTCGGTTTCGCCAGTGTCTTCTGGGTTTTCGTTTTCTTCTTGTTCTGAATCTTCTTCTTCGTTTTCATCCATATTTATTCACCTTTTGTTATTATGAAATGTGAGGGCACGGTGGAAACAGAAAATGCCCGATGTGCGTGATTTGTGACCAAATAGGAGTAAGAAAAACCACCGTGTCCCGTCACCGTCTATTCTTTTTGGTCCCATGGTAGGTTTTTCGGGTCCTTTCCAACTTTCTTGCGTGGTTTATCCGCTTGCTCTTGTCCGAAGCTCGGATAGGTATCTTTTTCGATGTACTCAGTCGTCTTAGGGTCGTATGCTTGTTTGTGTCCGTCAACTTCTGGCAAATCGGTTTCGATTTTTGGCTCTATGCTCATGTCTGCATCTTGAACGATTTTATCGTCTTCACTCGGCGTGTAAGCGTCTGATTCCTTTATCGGATTCTCAAACCCGAAATGTTTCTTTTTCTGTTTTTCCTTCACAGAATCTATGTCCGTTGTTGGACCTGAACCCGTTTCGTTGTTATTCGACATTCAATCACCACCGTTAATTTTCAATCCATGGAAGAGCAAAATCTTCTGTGAGAAACAAGCATGAGGCACTCGATATTTTCTGAAAAGCCTCTTTAGAGCTAATCACGGTTTCGTCTTCGGAAATTTTGATTGAGAGACCATCGTATTTTGAAGAAATGCTGATTTGCTCGGTTGAACCACCTTCGCCGTCTTTGTCGATTCTGCAAACATAGATTTTCAAGCATCTTTCTGGCACTTGAGGCTGGTTTGGTGCTGGTTTTACCATGCGTCCCGTGTGACCTTTAAGCAGTTTCACGGTCCAATGTACATAGTCGTCTTCGTTCCAGCACTTTATCGTGCATGTAGTTTCTAAGAAGATTCTGGTTCTCCGTCCGTGACTGTCGGAATTTTCACGGTAGAAAATTACTGGAACCGAAATGTTTCTTCCTTCTTTCACTAACATTTTAGCTTACCTTCTTATTGCGTTCTTTCTGTTTCTGAGCTTCTGCCTCAGTTTCGAGATAGTAATTCTGGCTTTTTTGCCGAGCCTTTTCTCGTTCTCTTTCGTTCGCACGAGCTAAATATTTCTGTAGCTCGGAGTCTGGCGAATTTCGTTCACTACCTGTTAATTCAACTTGAACGGGACTTTTACCTTCCTCACTTTTGAGATTGTCCGTGTCCGAACCATAAGAGATATTTTGACCGTTTTTCATAGCTTCAACCGTCTTACGCCACAAAATATCCAACACCTGTTTTGCCTCAGCTTTTTCCTCTTGTGTGCCGTTTTGCTCAAGCTCACGCAAATGACTAACAAGAGCTTCGTGGCTTTCGAACTTCATGCTTTTCAAATCACTGTTTTGGTTGCGTCCATATTGGGCATCGTTAAGAGGTGCTGAACCAGAAGGTGCGGGTGTATTAGCTCTTAGCTCCTGAGTTTCTCTTACGACCTCAGCAACCATTTGGGCAAGCTCTTTTTTATCCTCTGCCTCAAGAAACCGATTATCGTTGAAATCGTGAGCCAACTCTTTCCGTTTTGCGTCTAGGTCGAAAGCTTCTGTTTTTTCTCCTTCGATTTGGTCAAGTCGCTCTTCTAATTCACCGAGTTTTTTTCCTGTTTCCAAGAGTGCCGAATCATCAATTTGAATGTGTGTTACCGCTTTCTTGTCTTTGTCTTTTTCTTGTTCGTTCATTTCTTATTCCCTCTCAATTCTGCATCTTCTTTCTTTTTGAGGGCTGAATAGTACCTCTTCGCCGTGGGGGGCAACTCAGAAAAATTGACCAAACCGAGAAAGCTGTTTGAGAATTTGAGTTTAATTTCTTTGTTCGCCAAATCATATTCGACCATAAAAAGCAGTCTTTTGCCTTCGTACAGGTCGGCGAGAATCTGCTTCACATTCTTTCCGAAAATCTCGTGCAAGATTGCTGTTGAATCTATGCCCGTGGCTTCCGACAAGATTCTGAGCGTTTCGGCGGTTTCGGTTGTAATCCACGCCGTTGTTCTGTTTTGCGTCATGATTTAAGCTCCTTTAGTTCTATACTATAGTACGCTTTAGTCTGCCATATAAATCTTTCCTTTTGCTTTAACAAAATTCGTTTTATTGAGACTCATTCGCCAATCGGACCACGAAACGAGCCTTAATTAATCAATTGGTGAAATACCTACCTCTTCTGAGAGTAATTAAGCTTAGGAAAAAATACCTACCTAGCACCTAGCTTGAGCATGGACGAAATTCCGCAAAGTATAATAAGTACGAGTAGAACCTACCTACTCAGTGAAGTCGTATGACAAAAGAAACCAAACCCGAAAAAACAATACCCTACATTGCTAGGTGTCCACGGTGCAAAAGCTTCGATGTTCACCGCTCTGGCTACCGAACAACAAAGAAAGGCAAAATTCAGCGTTACCAATGCTTACGGTGTGCTTCAATCTTTACGGAAGAGACCAAACCATGAACACCAAACAAATCGTCTGGGATTTCTTTCAACGCTACTGCATCGAGTTAGCCTATAAGAAGCTGGGGCAGAAGACGCTCAAGTTTGACGAACTAATGGAAATGATAAAGCGGTTCGGACATGTCTATGATACCCGAAGTGCAAAGAATTATATTGATTGCATGGTGCAAAACGGTTGGCTCATAGGCGACAATATCGGCATGTACGACCTTCTCGGCAAAAATGTTGTGAACACAGTCTTCAAGTTCAAACGAACCATTTTCACAATTAACCCAGACGCAAAGCTCGACATGGTAAACGAAGAAGAAATTCTAGCTCAAATATTGAAGAAGTGACCGAGCATGAACGGCAAAGGCGAATACATCATAGGCAATAAATGCGGTAGGCTTATCGGTTCAGACGCTCAACGGTTTAACTATCTGTGCGAAAAGTACGAGAATATAGTGGTACTCTGTGCTGAATCTGTCATAAAAGAGCACCCGAACCCAGACCCAGACACGCAAAAAGAACTTCAAGAATTCTTCAAACTATGGCACAAAGCAAACGGCATAACAGTCAAAGTTTGACACCTAGCAACCCCTTTTTTTGGTGATTTTATGACCGAGAAAGAAAACGCTTTCGATAAACACGCCGACAGGATTCAAGAGCTAGAAAAGGAAATCGTTCAAAAATGCCGAAAGTGCCGAATTAAATCTCTTCGTAAGCTTCTCATTTATTGGATGAGAATCTATAACGAGCTAGATGTTGACACGCTCGACACGGAAAGCAAAAAGCCAAAAGTGAAGACGAAAGCCTTACTTGACCAATATCTAGCACATGGTGTTAAAGGGTTAAAAATACGCTCGACACGAGACTATAAGTACGCACTCGAAGCACTCATGATTATTGAACCCTACCACAACGAAATGCTTAAACTTCATACTTCTATGCTTCTCGAAATCGGTCACGGGATGACCGAAAAAGAGAAAGCCTAAACACTAGCTCTCTCTCTGTACGCTGTTCGTGCTCTACCACTTACCACAAACCCAGACAGCCAACCAAACTTCAACCGCTCAAACCTTCAATGCGGTTCCACACATACGCACAGTACGCACAGAGAGGGGAAGAGAGAGATAGAAGTAGAAAGTTAGAGAGAGTTATAGATAGAGTAGTCTAATACTAATCAACTCAACACTACACTACACTACACCTCTACACTCATCTACTCATCTAATCTACTAGGTCCCTTAGGGTGGTAGTACGCGAACAGCACAGAGAGAGACTACGCACAGAGAGGGACCACATAGGAAATACACATGGAGTCTAAGCGTTCTTGAATAGGTCGATTTTGTGGATGTTAAAAATAACTCGGACAAAAAGTCCCGTATGTATCTCGTCTCATCTTTTGAGTTAGTGTTATCACGACATTAAACGAACTATTCACCTATAAAAAAGCATGGATAAAATGACTGTAACAGGGTTTAATCGTTCATAGGGTTCGAAACCAGACGACAAAGAACCATGCTCCATTCACCCAAAGCGGCAAACACTCCCCCGCTATCGCCAGACCAAGCCCAAATTGATGTTATACGGTCCCTAGGTGTATAGTCTGGGTCCATCATGGGAATCTTAGGCAAGTGGGCTTAACAAAAGTTGTTATTTGCTTGGGCTGTCACTAAAGGCTACTTTTCTGAGTCGTTCCATTTCTTTCCAGTTTTTGTCTCTCCAATCTTCGAGAGGTCTTAAATTGTCAAATGCGTTTTTGCTTGCTTCAATCCATAATTTTTCGAATTCATTGGCTAAGACCATATATTGCTTAAAAGCTTCGAATTGTTCTTTCTTCGAGTAAGTCGTGATTGTTATCACCTCTGGTTTGTCTTATGTTGCTGTGCGGATTTAAGACTTCTCTTCTTTCTCCTTTTCTTGTTTCAAAATGATAAGTATTAGTTGCTCAATTTTCTCTGCATTTATCTCTACTTGAGTGCCATTGATTCTCAATTTGTTATCTTTTCTCTCTTTAAGTTTGTCATATAGATAGCTTGAGAAGAGACTGACCGCAATGGGTAAAACAACATTTTTCCCAAAAAAAGCCGTTACGTAAAGGATGGAAGGGAAATCAAGTGCTTCAAAGTTTCTTCCCCCTTCTGCTCGTATAGAAACTTCATCACAAATTATCTTTATTTGACCATAAGAAACTCTATCTGGTGATTCAAATAGTTTGAAACCAAGCGTATCATCGTGGGTCTCGACTTCCATTTTCAATTCTATAGGCTCGCTTCTCAATCTTTCACTCATTCTTAAACCTCTAGTTTGTCTTCTGTTGCTGTGCAGATTTAAGATTTCCGTGTTTTGCAACGTGGGAGATTTGTGACCATAAAATCTAATTCCTTCGCCTCAACTAATAAAATACAAAGAAAGGTGTCCATTTATATGACAGATAGGTCGAGTAATTGGAGAATGCGTTGGAATGCTTTACAGAAGATTTCAAAATCAGGTCAACCGAAATGTGTCTATTGCGGTTGCGATTTTCCAAGAGCGTTAGAAATAAATCATAAAGACCCTACTGCAAAAAAACAGGAAAAAATATCAGGAAAACCTGTAAGCGGCTCTCCTTTTTACAGGAGAATCCTAAGTGGAGAAAGGAGTACAGAAGATTTAGAAGTTGCTTGTGGAGTTTGTAATAAAAATCACTATTTTCAAAGAAAATACGGTCTAAAATGGCGAGTAACTTATGAAGGTGCGATTTGAAATGAATGAAAAACTCTTAACAGTCTTAGTGGTAGTGTCTCTAGTTCTCTCTGTATTCAGCTTAGTCTTAACCTTCAAGTCTAATGGCACTAATGCGATAGTAGGGCAGTCTTCTAATATTACATGGAAGAAGGTACAACTACCCTATGATTCAATCAACTACATGAGACTTACATACGGAAGCTATGATACTCCATTTTGGAATGTTACACTAACTCTACAATGGTCTAATGGTACAATACGTTCATATGACTTAGGTAACACTAAACCCACTAATGGAGCTTATGAATTTACTTGTCTAGCCAATGGAACAGTTTATAACAACCGCAACGGTGAACTCTATGATTCTAACTTTCAATTTACAGCTAACATAACATCTTTGACAGCTTATGAGATTCAACCACCACAATCATAAACCCTCTTCTGTTCTGCACTTTCGACCCCTCTTTTTTCTCAAAAGACTTGACAGAATCCATATGAGAAAAGCTTTTTTGAATCGAAAACCACTTGGAAATGGGCGGTTGCGTTGACTGATGTGAATGAGGAAATTGTTCGACAATATTTTGAGCTGAAGGGGTATTTCGTGCAAACCGATGTTCTCTATCTGAAACCGAAAAATCAAACAGGTAAGAAATCTAGTGGATATGGAGACATTGACCTTATTCTAATGCATCCAAATGGTGACAAAGCCATCGTTGGTGTAAGTGGTTGGCACACAGAAAGAATTACGCTATCTTATATAGAAGATGGGGAAGGGATGTTCAGTTTCGTCAGTCCGTTAGCATTGGAGAAAGCTTCTCAAGTTCTGGGCACACAAAAATTCAAAAAGATTTTGGTAGTATCACAACTAGGTTCGAAGGAAGCTAGCAAGTCGGAGTTTATTCAGAAAGCTAAAGAGATGGGAGTTGATGAAGTGAAGGAGTTTCCAACAATTCTCAAAGAGTTGATTGGGCTTATTGAAGTAGAGCCAAGTTATGATAGCGAAGTGCTTCAGACATTGAGACTGTTAAAAATATACCATATGCTCTAGGTGATGATACACCAAACGACTTTTGATAGGCTTTACTACGGTTGATAGTAAAGCCTTTAACCCCCCTCTTTTTTAATCAACTGATTAATTGATAAAAATAGAATTCCGAGATTTATCGACTTTAATGTTGTTTTGTGACAAACAATGTTGAAAACAGGCTTGACTGTGCCTCACTGCGGACTTTTTCCGCTTGTTTGTGAGGTTAATTAATGTTGCATTTTGATGTCGCTTTGGAAACCGCGATGTTGGCGGGTGCGCGTTTCCGAGAGTAGTGGTTGAAAATGGTCCATTCTCTTTTTGTGGTCGCTTTTTGTTGTCTAATATTGTGGACTTGCACCTAATTAGATATGAATACATAGAGATCGACGCCGGTTTAGGCATGGCTCGCGCTAAGGACATGAGAACCCTGAGAAACTGAATGAGATTTTGGATAAAGCTGAGCGTGCGCGCTACGAGGATAGAGGATAGCTCCATACATCTTTATCTTCGTTTGGCCCCTTTGTTATCTAATGAAGAAGATATCCCGAGCGGGTGCTCTGGGGGAATAATGTTGGAAGTACAACGTGCGTGCTTCAATGAGTTCCCCGATCAATGCACAGGATGCTCAGAATACAGCGAAACAAGGCAGGATCAGGCCACGCAACTCATGTTGCTGGCAGGGATGGGTATGACTTACCCGCCATACTGGAAAAAAATCGTCAAAGAATGCAAGCTATATCACAAGCGCATGGTTGAGTATCTGAGATAGCAAGAAGCTCAGCGCAACCTTGTGAAAGCAGTGATTGCCGAGACAAAGTTGACCGCTGAAACCAAGTTGTCGGGGAAAAGTCATCATTTCTACGTTGCTCCTTGCATTGCACTAGCGCGCGCTGGATGTTTGGCACAATTAAGCACAAGGGGTTATTGCAAGGGCTGACTTGCTCTTCTGAAGGGCCCTTTTTATTTCATCGACCATGGGTTTGTAGCGAATCTCATCGAGCGACTTGTGAGACAGCTCATTCGCGACCGATAGGTACCAGTCCTTCAATGTTCCTTTTTCAAACACTGGATCAGCCAAAACTTCCTCAAAATCTTCAGTATACAACAAACTTTCAACGCCGGTCTGATGCTCTCTGAGTATCGGACGCATCTTAGCTTCCTCAACGATGGTCTCTATGTCCGCGGCAGAACACCCCTCAGTAGCTTTGGCTAGACTGTCAAAGTCCAATTTTCCCCCTTTGCAATTTCCAGCGTAATACTTGAAAAGTTGCTTTCTAGCCTCATATGAAGGGGGAGGAATGTAAATGCACTCGCCAAATCTGCCACTGCGCTTTAACGCTGCATCAACATCCCATGGCCTATTCGAAGCCCCGATTACAAACAAGCCTTCAGGGTTTTTCTCGACGCCATCTAGCTCCATTAGCAATTGATTTACGGCGTCCCGGTGAGAACCGGTGCTTTCGCGACTGACCAAACCCCTGTTTACCCCAATAGCATCGAGTTCGTCGAGAAAAACGATACAGGATTCGCAACCTTTCTTTAACAGTTCCCGGGCATTTTCAAAAACGTAATGGATGTTCCTTTCAGTTTGTCCGACGTAGGGATCCATGAGCTCGTGAAGTTTTGCTAAAACAAGATGTGAGCCTGTTTCGCCAGTCAGAGCCCTAACCAACAATGTTTTTCCGCAACCAGGAGGACCATACAGTAAAATTGTGAAGCCACGCTTCTTTTTGAATTTGAGGAATAAATCAGGCCTTTTCAGGGGAAGCACCGCATTGTTCCATAACCTTTCCTTTGCCTTTTCAAGCCCCTGAACACTAGAAAGGTTGATTTCCAATCCAATCGCTTCATTCTTTTTGGAATTCTGAAGTTCACGAACATTCTCAGACTTTTTAGACACAACAACGTCATCTAGGAGCTTTCCAATCTCTTCCAAATGTACCTCCGAATTCCTTAAAGCCAAGTCCCACTCTTCTTTCAACGTCGATTTCTCTCTTTTCACAGTTTCATCTGTACCGAGTGCTCCTTCTCCGACTGTTGAGAATTCTTTTTGCGAATTTCTGCAATCGGGTTCTTTGAACAGATCATCAAGAGTTTGCTGAAGACCTTTTCCAAGGTCCTCAAACTCGGCCATTGACTTAAAGAACTCGGAACAGTCAGGGACAACTTGCTGAAACTCCGTTACTTTTGTGTCTCGATTTGTAGATTCTGAAATGGTCTGCTTGGCGAGTTGAACTTTTCTAACAAAACGCTGCAGCAGAACCGAGCTTAAGTCATCAAGAGAACCTTCCACGTTTTTCAAAAGGCCCCTTGTTAATCCTCGTTTATACATTGCGTTCAAATTTGAAGGATCAAGCTTCAAGCATTCAGTGTACGCGTTCGAAGCTTCCTGCAAACGATGCAACTCAAAAAGCGTTTCTGCCCACTTATAGTACATTTGAACGGAAGGTGGAGGAAGCGCAAGAAAACTCTCTGCCCCTAAGCAATCAAACTTCTTAATACCATTGGTATTTTCAGTCACTTGCAATTTCTTTATCTGCCTCACTTTGTTACTGTTCGCGCGAACTATGATTAGCAGGCATATTTCCATCTCATGCTCCAGCACAAGGGATTTTACCCTACTCAGCTGCGCAGATTTAAGAGTGATTACCTGAAAAAATGTAAAGCCAAGCAACTTGCAACTGCATCTTTGAATAAAGAGGAGTAAACAAAACCACTTGTAGAAAGAGCATTGGATGGTTTTTCTATAGGAATACAAGAAATTGCATTAATATTTCTCCCAATTTTCGCCCTCTTCTCGAGAAAGAAAAGAAACGAGGACGTATGCAAGCAGTTTCTTCGCCTTTAGAGACTTCTTGATGCTATTTCAGTCTCAACTGACATTACGCGCGCGTAAGAAGTCCCCAATACAAAGCGGAAGATTAATCCCGAAATAAGGAAGAGCGCGCTAACTGAATCCTATCACTGTTCAAAGCGCGCTAACGCTGCAGGGACTTGCACCTTATTAGGCATGAATATTCGCCGGTTTTTTTGAGTGACGTTAGATTTGTTGGAGGCCTGTGCTGGAGGGAAATCTCCTTATACGTGCGCTTACAGTTTCAACTGCGTGAAGTGTGATGAGGGCTGCGTTGCTATATGGTGTGAAGGATCTGAGGGTTGAGGATGTTGAGGTTCCCGGGGTTGGTGCTGGTGAAGTTCTGGTTAAGATTAAGGGGGCCACTACGTGTGGGACGGATCTGAAGATTTTTCAGAGGGGTTACGTTGAGAAGATCATAAAGCTTCCGACGATTTTTGGGCATGAGTGGGCGGGGGAAGTTGCCGAAGTGGGGGAGGGCCTTGAATGGCCGCGGAAGGGTATGCGTGTGCGTGCAGGTAACAGTGCGCCCTGTTTGCACTGTGCGATGTGTCAGCGGGGCAAGTTCAATCTGTGTGAGAACATGATTTGGCTGTGGGGGGCGTACGCCGAGTACGTTAAGGTTCCGGCTCGGATGGTGTTGGTGAACATGCAGGAGATTCCTCAGGACGTTTCTTATTTGGAGGCTGCGGTGACGGAGCCGTTGGCGTGTGTTTTGCACGGAGTTGAAGCGGCTGGGGTGAAGCTTGGTGACAAGGTTGCCATAATAGGAGCGGGGCCTATCGGGTTGCTGCACCTGCTGACCGTTAAAAAATTGGGCGCTCAAAAGGTGATAATGATTGACCTCGTGGATGAGCGGTTGGAGGCTGCGGCGAAGCTCGGTGCGGACGAGACGGTTAACGGTGAAAGGGAGGATGTCGTCGAAAGGGTGCGAAGCTTAACCGGCGGTTACGGCGCGGACGTGGTCATTGAGGCGATAGGGCTGCCTGCCACTTGGGAACAGGCTCTTAAGTTGGCGCGGAAGGGCGGTGTCGTCCTGGAATTCGGGGGATGCCCTCCAGGAACGGAAATCAAGGTTAACGCTGAACAGGTTCATTACGGCGAGTTGACGATCTTGGGTGCCTTTCACACTACCCCAATGCATTTCAGGAGGGCACTCGACCTCATAAGCTCGCGAACCATTGACGCTAGGCCCCTGATAACACGTGAACTCGGTTTGGAACACATTCGCGAGGCCTTCGATGTGCTCTCAACCTCTAAGAAAGAAATAAAGATAGGAATAATACCCTAGATTTTAGCAAATTGCTTTCTTTTTTCGTTTGCGCAGGCTTGCAGTTGAATAGCCAGAGAGTCGAACTATGAATTGTGAATTCATAAGTCTTTTCTATTATGAACTTAATGATACAGCCTTTGTGAGAAAATGAAAGTACATGGATACACACGAAGTAAACCTGGCGGAAAACACAAGATAGTGCACGTTAAGGGTTACGTAAGAAAAAAGTAATCCTTCTATGGACCCTGCAGCTTCTAGCATGTCCTTAGCTTGTCGGGTCAGGAATTTCACAGCGCACGAGCGATGGTCGTAAGGGAAAGAGAGGATAGTCTTGACCAGCTAAGCTGCAAGAGCTTTTATAGGAAAACTTGGCTATTCGACTGAAGAGCTCCATGTCTGAGGTTGAAGGTTTCATTCTGAGAATTGCTACAAGGCAATGGGTCAATCAGGTTTTTGGCACGGCGATATACTTTACGAACTTGCGCAGAAAGTGGAAGCGAGGGCAGACTATACTCTTTGTGCACAAGACCGGTTTGGGCGACGCTCTCGTGGGTTACGGGTTGATAGAGAGGGCTAGGGAGAAAGATGACCTTTCTGAACAGGACAAGGACGCATGCGAGAGAGGCGGCTGGAAAAGGGCGCTGGAATTCCAGTACGTGAGACAATTCGATAAGCCGTTAGCGGTCAAGGAGACGTTTCTGAAAGGCTCGAAACTTAGAGGAAGATATTTTCACGGTTTAAAACTAAACAAGAATCAGCTGGAAGATCTTTTGGCTCAAGCAGAAGCCTAAAGTGGCACGCTAAGCCTTTCCGTTGAAGGACATCGAAAAGACGAAAAGTTGAGTGTGAAGAGAATTGATGACTATCATATCATGAGTGCCCCTGGGCCGAACCTGCTGGTTGAGATATGCAAAAGAATTTAAATGCTGACGGCGGCTTTATGGTTCTGTTATTGCAAGGGGAGCTGCGTGGTTAAGTACGTTTTTGTTACCGGCGGGGTTCTGAGCTCGGTTGGCAAGGGGATATTGACTTCTTCGATTGGAAAGATGCTTCAGGTGAAGGGCCTGAAGGTCTCGGTTGTTAAGATTGATCCTTACGTGAACGTCGATGCTGGAACTATGAATCCTTACATGCACGGGGAAGTGTACGTCACTGATGATGGTGGCGAAACAGATCTGGACTTGGGCTGGTACGAGCGTTTTCTCGATTTGGATCTGCGGAAGGAGAACAACATTACCACGGGTTTGGTGTATAAGGCTGTCATCGAGAAGGAGAGGCGTGGTGATTTTCTTGGCAGATGCGTGCAGATTATTCCGCATGTGACCAATGAGATTAAGCATCGTATACGCACTGTTGCGAAAGATTCGGGTGCTGACGTGGTGTTAACGGAGGTTGGGGGCACAGTTGGAGACATTGAAGGCCTGCCCTTCCTCGAAGCGATTCGCCAGATGCGGTTGGAAGAGGGAATGGAGAACACGCTGTACGTGCACGTGGCTCTAGTGCCCATCCTGGACGTAACTCAGGAGATGAAGACGAAGCCCTTGCAACACAGCGTCAACGAATTGCGCCGCATCGGTATACAGCCGGACACTATCGTGGCAAGAAGTCCACAGATGATAGACGCTGAGGCCTTGAGGAAAATAGCCTTGTTCGGAACCATACCTGAAAGCGCTGTCTTCTGTTCCTACAACGTTGAAACAGTCTACATGGTTCCGATTATCCTCGACGAACAAGGTATGGGCGACTTCGTGTGCAAGAGACTAGGGTTCTCAGAGGGCAAGAAAGACTTCGAAGAATGGAAGAAATTCGTTAACGCCGTTCTGAAACCAGAACACGAAGTGAAAATCGCGTTGGTCGGCAAGTACGCCGGATTGACAGACAGCTACGTGAGCATGGGTGAAGCCCTCAGACACGCGGGGGCAGCTTGCAACACGCGAGTCTGCGTCAGCTACCTTGAAGCCGAGAAACTTGAACAAAACCCAAACTGCGCAGACACCCTGGACGGATTTGACGGAATTTTTGTACCATACGGCTTCGGCCCACGGGGCACGGAAGGAAAGATAATGGCCATAAAATTCGCAAGAGAGAGCGACACTCCTTTTCTGGGAATATGTTACGGCTTTCAACTCGCCGTGATAGAATTCGCTCGACACGTGTGCAACTTAAAGGATGCAAACAGCACCGAAATTAACCCAGACTCGCCCAACCCAGTGATTGATCTGATGCCCGAACAGCGGGGAATAGAAATCAAAGGAGCCACCATGCGGTTAGGGGCCCACAAGATAATCATAGAGCCTGAAACTCTGGGCAGCAGGCTGTACAAGAGCCAGGAGATTTATGAACGCCACCGCCACAGGTTCGAGGTCAACCTTGACTATTCGGAAACGCTTAGGAAAAACGGTTTGGTTTTCTCCGGGAAAAGCACGGATGGCAGGAGGATGGAGCTGCTAGAGTTGCCTGATCATTTCTTCTTTTTTGCCTCGCAGTTTCATGGCGAATTCAAGAGCCGACCCGGCAGACCCGACCCTGAATACTACGGCTTCATAAAAGCTTGTCTAGACAAGAAGCAGGGGAAATGCAAACCCCTGTTCGGCCAAGAGATTCAGGTTCCCGCATAAATAAGACTGCTGAACGAACCAGTCATGAAGAGTTCGGGAATAGCTTGCGGTGTTCCTGCATCATGCACCGATTCATCACTACTGTTATTCCTGCTTGTCTCGCTGTTTCCGCAGCTTGTTCGTTGATGATTCCTAGTTGCATCCAGATCACGTAGGGTTTATCGTAGCGTTCCTTGAGTTTGACAGCCTGTTCCACTATGGCGGGTGTTTCTGACGAGGGTCTGAAAACGTCGATTATCTCGATTGTTTTCTGGATATCAGCGGGTATTTCCAGGAGGCTCTTGTAACATTTTTCGCCTAGAATTTTGTCCGCCGTAGGGTTGATGGGTATGATTCGGAATCCTTGCTCTTGTAAGTACTTGACCACGCGGTGGCTGTCTTTGGAGGGGTCGCGTGATGCTCCCACGACGGCGACGGTCTTGTACTTGCTGAGGATTTCCTTCACATCGTCCTTTGTCAAGGTTTGAGCCTCTTCCAAACCTGAAGCTTTTTCTTGTACTTAAAGGCTGCAGTGTCCGCACTCCATATAAGATTCATGTGAACTTTGATTCGGTTGAGGAGCTGTTTCATGGCTGAAAGCAAGCCGTCCGTGTTCGAGGGTTACAGAAGGCGGTTAGAGACTGCGGCGAATTACGGTGAGGTGTGGGATATCGTGAAGGGCACGGTCGAATTCGCGTTGCACAAACGTAGGAGCGGCATAATGCTGTTCTTGGATGATTTGCCTGTTCAGTTGGGGGCTTATCATCCCGTGGGCACGAACAACATCGTTTTGAACCGTGTTTTGGTCCAGATAGTTGAGGCCGCCGTTGAGTCCAAACGCGTGGTGAACGCTCTAGTTTACAATCTTTTGGTGCATGAATATCTGCACACGCTGGGCGAACTCTCTGAAGTGGCTGTTCGAAATTTGGTCGTGGAGGTTGCTAGCAAATGCTTCGGCGAGGATTATATCGTCACTCAGGTCGCGGTGAAAAGCCCTTGGTCATTGCTCAAGGGAATACCCTTGGAAGGCGTCAGTGTTCCGAAGCGGTTCATGGAGATCGTTAAAAACTTTGAAAAGACGGACAAATACATAGTATGAAGCAACCTTCAAGGAGGCGAC
Organism: Bathyarchaeia archaeon; assembly: GCA_050010755.1. Classification (GTDB taxonomy): domain Archaea; phylum Thermoproteota; class Bathyarchaeia; order Bathyarchaeales; family Bathycorpusculaceae; genus JBEKCD01. The sequence continues at coordinate 8,694 of JBEKKK010000003.1, read as the reverse complement.
TTAATCGCATGCATCGAAGTCGTACCAAGAGCCACTTTGCTTACTTCATAATTCTGGCGGCGATGTTTTGGGCTCCAGCGCGCTCTAGATAATCGTTTGTACGACACTCGGAAAATCATTTGGCTTTTTCAAATCTAATTATGTAGACAAGTTGGTCTTCGTCCCATTGTCCCTTGGTTTCCTTCCATTTTTTCTTGAATTGCGTGAGAGTGCAGCCGCCGTCTCTTTTGGCATCTTCTTCGTTGAAGTATTTGAGTTTCTTTCTTTCCACTGAAGTGATATGCAGGTCTGCGATGTTAGGTTCCCAGATTGCAGCATGAACTAGGGCTCCGATCTTGAGTTTTTGATCTGGTACTTCTGTCATTGATGTTTGAGTTTTAGTGCCATCAATAATGCCTTTCTTGTCTTCTGCAGTGAAGTGCATCGTAATGGGTGACTCGGACACTTCTTCGATTGCTTCATCAACGGATTTTTCTGGTTCGAGCATGAGTCTCTCTATGACTTGACTTCTGTCTTTGACGGGGAGTCGTTTTTCTGCAAGCTTCCTTATGATCTCAACGCGCTTGTCTGGTTCTTGTATTGATCTTCCAATTCTCACTGCGGTCTGGTAATCGATTTTTCCCTCTGGCACCTCTCCCGAAATGGTTGAGGGAGCTACGTAGTTTTGTGCTTCTTCCGGAACTACTTCGTTTGTTCGCAGCCAGGTGGAAACGGTTTCAGGACTCACGCCTATTTTCTCAGCTATGGCTTTTTGCGAGGGGTACTTGTTCGGGGATTCTTCGAGTAAATACTTGCAGACCTTTCCCTTTTCGATGGCGCTGAGTTCTTCTCTTTGCACATTTTCTATTAGATTCAGTTGCACGACCTCATCGTCGGCGTATTCGCGTACTATCGAGGGCACCTTTTCAAGACCGGCCTGCTGGCAAGCCCTGTAACGCCTCTCACCAACTACGACCTCAAATTCTCCATTCACAGGCCTGACAATTATCGGCTCAAGGAGACCAACCTCTCCAATGCTAGCAGCCAGCTCATTGAGACGCTCTATGTTAACCTCCAGTCTAGGGTTAAGCTTGCTTGGGCGAATTTGTTTGATATCAATCTCTTTGAAAGTCTCCATTAAGGTCATCCCTCTTCGACCGTTAATCAGCGATTTTTCTATTTAAGTACGCGCTCACGCTTTTCCACTTCCACAATTCGTTTCGTTGGCGCCGAAGCTAACCGTCTCTGTCCATGGAAAAAACATTTTTCCCCGTTCCAAGTATCAGAGATTAAGTAGTAAGTCATAATGTTATTCGCTAACAGCACTTTCGTTGAGACTCTACGCTGTTGGATAAGAAAGTCTTAGAAACTGGTACAACTACTTTAAGACTGTGACCAGTATGCATGAAGAGCTTGGAAAGTTGCTTGCATGTCCAGTCTGTTTTGGCTCTCTGGTCTTTGAAGGAACGATGTGCGGCAACCGTTTTGTTGACGGTTGTTTCAAATGTTCTTCAGGGCACGTGTTTCAGGTTAAGGAGCAAATTGGTTTTCTCAAAGACGCAAAACTATCTGAGAAGGAATTTGAGTGGAAAGTTGACGTGGCAGATGAGAAGAAATACTTAGAAATAAGGCGACAATATGACTCCTACCTTAGGGACGATCAGAAAGCTGCTACAAAGAGAATGATGGAAAAGCTTTCCGAATATGTGAGCGGTTCAAGCCTTCAATCTGACAATACGGTTTTGGATGTTGCAAGTGGAATGGGCACTTTTCTTCTTTCCATGCTCGAAAAATCCTCTGAAGACTCTGAAGTGATAGGAACGGACGTAGATGAAAGGCCGTTGCGGGGCTTGATGAACAGATCCCTGAAAGCCGGCACTTACGACAAACTTTCTCTCGTCGTTGCAGATGCCAAACACTTGTTTTTCAAGAAAAGTGCGTTCTCGACTGTTTCCTCGTTTTTCGGTTTTGACAACGTGCCTGAAGCTTCGCTGGCGCTCAAGGAATGCGCCCGAGTTCTACGTGCTGGAGGCCAGGCCTTTTTCGCCTCCCTATGGTATGAAGATGGATCAGAAAGCATGCGAATCGCGGAACGGCTCGGCTACGGGCAAATTGCCAGTGAAGAACGATTGAAAGACGCTTTAGCGAAGGCAGGGTTGATACTTGATGAGACGGAGAAGACGTATTCTGGTTTGTGGCCATATAATCCGATGGATATGCTTCCGGTCGAGGGTGACGAGTACTCGCATGTCATCGTATCGGCGAGAAAACCTGAGCGTTGACGCTCAGCAAGCCCTTTGCTCATGCCTTAAGTTTCTACAATGATGATCCAAAAACTTCGTAGCTGTCATTCGTTAGTACCAACGCGCCATCAACTTCATCTACGGATAAACACCTCTGGAACGAGAAAAAGGCCAAAGTGGGCAACAAGCAAATTGGCAAGCCTTAATTTTACGCTATTCTCTAATCTTGAGAGATGTGTTCATGACTTTAACAGTGGAAGATGCATCAATAAAGAGTCTCGAAAGACTATATCAAATTGAGAAAGAATGCTTCGTGGAGGAAGCCTTCACAAAGAAGCAGATTTCTCTATTGTTAACTGATTACAATTCCGTAAGTTTGATGGCCAAGGAAAATGGGGAGATTGTCGGATTCATTGTGGCAATGATATATCCGGACAGAAAAACAATCAATGGTCATATACTCACGATAGACGTTTCACCTTCTTATCGTCGGAGAGGGGTGGGGGAAATGCTTCTGGAGGAAATGGAGAAAATTTTCGTCCAGAAGGGCGTTCAAGTCTGTCTTCTTGAGGTCAAGGAAGGCAACGTGGCGGCCATAGGCCTCTACCGCAAGCTGGGATACGAAGAGATCGGGAGGCTTCAGAACTATTATGGAAAGGCTGATGGAATATACTTGAGGAAGATATTGCCTAAAGTTTCAAAAGGTTTAGGTTAGTTTTCTCGTCGTGGACTCTCTGAACTTTCGCGTCGACAGCTTCAACCATGACAAGTTCGGCTGTTGCACCAACTTCTGAACCCTTCATTAAATGGCCCCCGAAGGCCTCACATTTCTCGTTTGAAACAACAATATGCGCATGAATAACAGTTTCGCCTTTCTCGTCAACGGCAACATTGCCCGTGCATGACACTACCTCTAAAGGGCCTTCCAGGCGTATTGTCTCGTACTTGCCGTCCTTGTAGAATCCAAGCGCAGCGTGTTTCACGGTTCCGATGAGAACAAAAAAACCAGCTCGAATTCCGCATTTCTCTGCCCTGTCCTTTATGGACTCAAACACATCCTCGCTTTGAAGCAAACGTGAAAAAACAATCTTTCCAGCTTTTCCTGTCACCATCAGTTTTATATCTCCTTTTCAATGCAATTCAGGACTTACTTGTTGCAAGCACAAACTCTAATAACTTTTCCGTCTCATGTTGGTGTTGAGAAGGTTTGACCAAAGGCAAAAAAGGTGAAAGCCAGAGGCTTGTCAGAGCCATCGTGGTTCTGATCCGCAACACCACGTGGAGATGCGGAAAACTCGAAAAGGCGATAGTGAACAATCTCTACAGAAGGAACCTCAACTTGGGAGGTTCGGGAATGCCTGTGACAGAAATGATCCGAACCTTTAAACTGACTGGGAAGAAGAGAAACGAGTTCTTGGACGCCATAAAGAGACTGGAAAGAAGGAACATAGTAAGAGTTTTGAAGATTTAGACTCGCTTGGATTCGCTTGGACGTAGCGCTACTGTTTCTGTCCGATTTCCTTTGCGTTTTGGATCCATTTGTCGGTGATCTTCGGTGAGATTTCAAGTTTTGCTGCTAAGTCTTTGGCTGAGGCTTTTGACAGGTCGTTGACGCTGAGTATTCCCAATGCTCTAAGTTGGCTGGCACGTTTTTCCCCGATTCCCTTGACATCGGTGAGTCCCCCTGCCTCAGGTTGAACAGGCGGAATAGGCTCGACGGCTGGTTTGGGCTCTTCCATTTTCACAACGTCCGTGACTGTTGGCTGTGCGATTGCGGTTGTTACTTCCGGTTGTTGTATCGGTTGTTGCTGTTGAATCGGTTGGTCTTGTTGCATCGGCTGTTGCTGCTCTTGTTGTGGCTGAGGCTGTGATGGTGGAGGTGGAGGGGCGCTTGTTGTCATTTGTGGGGCTGTCGCTTGTCTGGGTCTCTGCGTGTAGCCCACTCCGATGAATGCGAGTCCTATCACGACGGTTGAGACGACCCAAACTTGCTGGTCTACAGCTGTCGAGTATACGACCGCCGCGATGGTTACTATGAAGAACACTATTGCAACTGCGTACAATACGTAATCTAGTCGCATGTTATTTTCTCCCGTCCCTATGTTCTACGTAAGAGTTTAAATAATTTTCTGAATTTTAGACACAAAAAAGGGAGAATTTGGCATGAATGCTTCTATTTCCTGTTTCCCTCGCTATTTTAACAGTTTGTCTTCGGGAGGCATCGGCTTGATTAGACCCTGTTTCATGAGGACTTTGACTGATTCTCGTGCGTTTTTAATTATCGCGGTGGCTTTTTCGTAGAGTTCCTTTCTGCTGGGCTTGATTCGTGCAACTCCTTCGTCAATGGACTTCAAGGCGCATGCTACTGCTTCGCGTGGGAAAACTTCCCATTCTTCCATTCTTGGCAGGATGTCTTCTTCATTCATTCCGCGTTCTTCGGCAAACTTGGCCAGTTCTTGGGCGGCTGCAATGCACATGTCATCCGTAACGGTTTTTGCTCTGACGTCTAACACTCCTCGGAATATGGCTGGAAATCCAAGGCTGTTGTTCACTTGGTTGGGAAAGTCACTTCTGCCTGTGGCTATGATCTTTGCTCCTGCTTCTTTAGCTTCCCATGGCCAGATTTCAGGAATTGGGTTTGCGCATGCGAATATTATGGAGTCGTGAGCCATAGTTCTTATCCATTCTTTCTTTATGGTGTCTGGTCCAGGCTTTGACGCTGCTACGACAGCATCGACGCCTTTGAAGGCATCGGCTATGGTGCCAATTCTGTGCTCTGCGTTTGTCTTCTGAGCTAACTCAAATTTCCATGGGTCTTCGTCCTTTTTAATGTCTTTTCTTCCTGGATAGATGGTGCCCTTGGTGTCTACGAGTATTATATTCCCGGGCTTGATTCCCCATCTTATCAGGACGTACGCTGTTCTCATGTTAGCGGAACCTGCGCCTACCAACGTTATCATTGCTTTCTTTGGGTCTTTACCAACGATTTTGAAAGAGTTCATCAGTCCTGCAAGAATCACGGTGGCAGTTCCCTGTTGGTCATCATGCCAAACTGGAATTTGAAGTCGCTCTCTGGCTTTCTCGAGAACATAGAAGCATTTTGGTTTTTCTATGTCTTCTAGGTTTATCCCTCCAAACGTTGGCTGGATAAGCTCGCATGTTCTGACGATCTCTTCCTGACTCTTGGTTTTCAAGCAGATTGGAAAGGCATCAACACCGCCCAGGTATTTGAACAGCAGGGCTTTTCCCTCCATCACTGGCAATCCTGCTTCAGGGCCTATGTCACCCAGTCCGAGAACACGCGTTCCGTCCGATACGACAGCCACGTAGTTCCAACGGTTCGTAAGTTCAAACGATTTGTCAGTATTCGCTTGAATTTCCTTACATGCAGCGGCTACGCCAGGGGTATACCATATTGCAAAATCAGCGGGGCTCGAGACTGCGCACTTGGGCATTATCTGCACCTTCCCTTCATAGAATCTGTGCAGTGGCGGCGATAGCAATGAGGGTTTCTTTGCCTTTGCCAACAACTCTTCCACTGTGGGTTTTCTTTCTTCCTTCTTAATCTGCGGCATTGTAATCTTCTCCTCTAAAGAAGAAGTTGATGTTTCGAGACATTTAGCTTTAAATGTTACGGTAAGCTTGCATGGAAACACACAGTAGAAATTGGCGCTTTGACTTCTTTGTTAAGAAAAAAGAAAATCAAGAAAAATGAAGCTGGAAAGGTATTAAGACAAGCTCTTTTTTTGTGTCTAATATCTCCTTTGTCTGTAGCCGCCGCCTCGTCTGTCCCTGTCGCCGCCGCCGTAGCCCCCGCCTCTTCCTCCACCGTAGCCTCCTCTTCCACCACCGCCACCGCCTCTGAACGGTCTTCGGGGCTGTTCGTACACTTGGTTTGACACGTTGTTTTCAGTGTTAACCTCACCCGCGAGTGCTTGTTCCGCAATTTCCAGAGTGCCATATCTGCCGACGTTTAACCGCATGTTGCCTCTGAACAGGTTAATGTAGCCGTTTTTGACGTTAACCGTGTCTCCTTCTTTCACTTTCTCGATGTTGTCATCCCATAGGGTTAGGTATACGCATCCTGTTTCGTCGCCCACTAGAGCGTCGCTCACTTTGTGCGCTTCGCCATCTCTTCCGGCTGTGATGTTTCTTATCTCGCTCTTGGACACAACTTTGGCCAAGACGTTTACAGCTCGCGATGAGGGACTCAGTTCGCCGACCTTTGCGTCTACAGGTTGTCTGTTTCCTGTGAAACCTTCAACTGCCAATCTTCTTCAACACCTTACATATTTTTGACACTGCACCATAACATGATGAACACACTTAAGGCTTTTGGTAGGCTGTTTTTGGCATTAAGCATATACTTTAAGCGAGGCTAACAAAGGCTAACGAATCTTGGCGCGCGCGCAAATTCTCCCTAAGGCTAGCGGCGCTATCCAATATTGTATAGGGGAAAATTCTATAAGCACGGGCGCGCAGGCACTTAATAGGGAGAAGGGAGAAATGAAGAGAAAACCGATAGTTGATTTCATATTCGTTGCTGGTTTAATAGTGGTTACAATGTTTTTGCTCTCGATTTTTCCTGCAAGTAGTTCTTTCATGGTCAACTCTCGTGGAGCATCTGAACTTTCTGCCGGGCACTCCATCACAGACCCAATAGACTGGTGGCCCATGTTCCACCACGACTTGAACCACACTGGATACTCAAATTCAAAAGCGCCAAAAATGTACCAAACTCTGTGGAACTTCACTACCGGTTTGGGTCATATGATGATAATGTTTACGCTTTGAATGCTACAACGGGCATGCGAATATGGAACTTTACAACTGGCTCTTCGGTGTTTTCTTCTCCTGCTGTTGCTGATGGTATGGTCTTCGTAGGCTCAAAGGGCGGCAGGGTTTATGCTTTGAATGAGACTACTGGAACGTATGCATGGAACTTCACAAGCGGCTCTTCGGTGGACTCTTCCCCTGCTGTTGCTAACGGTATGGTCTTCGTAGGCTCATATGACGACAGGGTTTATGCTCTGAATGAAACTACCGGCGCCCATATATGGAACTTCACAACAGGTTCTCATGTGGAGTCTTCTCCGTCTGTCGTTGGCGGTGTTGTTTTCGTAGGCTCAATGGACGACAGGGTTTATGCTCTGAATGAAACCAGTGGAGCTCGCATATGGAACTTCACTACCGGTTCCTACGTGGAGTGGGTCATATGATGATAATGTTTACGCTTTGAATGCTACAACGGGCATGCGAATATGGAACTTTACAACTGGCTCTTCGGTGTTTTCTTCTCCTGCTGTTGCTGATGGTATGGTCTTCGTAGACTCAATGGACGACAAGGTTTATGCTCTGAATGAAACTACCGGCGTTTACATATGGAACTTTACAACTGGCTCTTCGGTGTTTTCTTCTCCTGCTGTTGCTGATGGTATGGTCTTCATAGGCTCAATGGACGACAAGGTTTATGCTCTGAATGAAACTACCGGCGTTTACATATGGAATTTCACAAGCGGCTCCTCAGTTTACTCTTCACCTGCCGTTGCAAATACTATGGTCTTCGTTGGGTCATATGACGATAATGTATATGCTTTTCAACCGTTGCCCCTTTCCGTATCTGTTTCGCCCAGCTCTGTTGTAGCGAATGTTGAACGGAATCAAATCTTTACTGCAAACGCTGTTGGCGGTACTCCACCATATGCGTATCAGTGGTATCTTAACGGTACTGCCGTTTCTGGCGCGACTAACCCGACTTGGACGTTTACGCCATCATTGCCCAATTCTTGGACGGTTTACGCTGTTGTGAATGACAGTGCCAGCCCCGCGGCAAGCGTTCAGTCGAACAACGCTTCCGTCACAGTAGTGAGTCCAACTGTCTACATCATGAACGACGGGAGTATTGTCCCCTCGTATGCGCCCATATTCAGCCCTGATAACATCACGTACTCGTTCATGGGAAACATCAGCTACCCGGCTTACAACGGAATCATTGTCGAGAAAAACAACATCCGGATTGACGGAACGGGATACACGGTGCAAGGTGATCAGACCGGATACGGACTGAGCCTTAGTGGCTCAAACAACGTGACGATCGAAAACGCGAACATCCAAGGCTTTTCTTTTTGCATCTATCTATTCTCTTCTTCGAACATCACTGTTAGCGGAAATACTGCAACAGCAAACACAAATGAGGGCATAGTCCTTGCCTCCTCTTCAAACAACACTGTCAACGGAAACACCATAGCAAACGGCGATGAAGGAATTGATCTCGACAATTCTTCAAACAACACTGTTAAAGGTAACGACATTACAGCAAACATCTACGGCATCTATCTTCTCTCTTCTTCGAACGACACTGTTAGCGGGAACTATGTTGCGGCAAACGGCTTTGCTGGCATCGATCTCTACAGTTCTTCAGACAACACTGTTAGCGGTAACAACGTTACGAGAAACACCAATGGAGGAATCT
>JBEKKK010000002.1:0-200576 GCA_050010755.1 Bathyarchaeia archaeon | reverse complement strand
TCCTTACTTGGAAATACCACCTTTCCAGACTCGAACTTATGCTCTTCAAAGTTAACCTGTCTTTTGGCAAGAATCTTTAAAACTTCGTCAAGCCTTTTCTCCGTCTGTTCTCTTCTCGTGGTCTCCGTTCTTCTTTCGTCCTCAGCTTGTGCAAGAGCCTTTTCTAGCTCTTCAATCTTAACATGGGTTTTGCCGTTTCCGTTAATCACGATTGAAGGCATAGCTCTAAGATAGACATCTCTAAGCTGGTCGGTTGAAATGTAAGCACCCTCAGCGATTTTCTTGCCTACAATTTGCTTCCATTGACTTTCAGAAGCTACAGCACTAAGCCTATCAATCAGATATTTGCGTAGGTTGTGAAATCTTACTCTTTTTTCGCCAGCTACGAGATGAGCCTTTTCGAACAGTCGTTGAAGACATTGGGTTAAGCTTTGTTCGTCCCAATCGAGAACCTTATCGCTGTCTTTAGCGTCTGGGGTTCGCTCTAAAAATGCCTTAACGATTTGCACAGCGTCACTATCAAGAAATGGGTAAGCTGGAATGTGTTCTTTCTGGGTTACGACTTCACCTAAGCTAATTGGTGCTTCGCCTTCGATGTGGATGCTCCGAAAATCGCCGTAAGTGAAGGTTAGAAAATCTCCCGCCCTTAATCCAACACTTTTGCCGACAAGAAGAACATAACGCTCGGTAAGGCTGGCTTGCTCACTCATTTTGGCTAGGTCTTCCTTCGTGAAAAGATAGTCTTGGGTGCTTCTGTTTGTTTCTTGCAGAGTTTTCGTTTCGCTCCGAGTGAATTCGAGTTTCAACCTGTGCGAAGCCAAAAAGCCTCTAATCGCCGAAGAGCCTAAAGTAGCGAAGTTTTCGCTCTTGCCTTTCTCAATGAGCCACGCCTTAAACGCTAAAACCTTCTTTTGGGTTAATGCGTCTTTGTCCGCTTTCCTAAACTCTAATGTTTCTTTTCCGTTCATGCCGCTAAAGTTAATCCAATACTTGAACAAAGGAGAATAAGCGTTCTTAGAATGAGGCTTTAAACCGTTGAGGAATTCCGTAAGAATCGAGTCGAATTCTTGTTCGCATACAATCTTTTTCATTCTTTCGCTTTCCTTACCATACTATAATGCGAAACATCTATAAATAGTTTAGCGTAAACAAATCATATTGACTGTTAAATGCAACATTACATCTGATGTAAAGAAAAAAAAGGGGGGATAGGGCGCACCCGTTCAGTTCTGGCACAGCTTAAAAGCTTCAGTCATAATAACGTCACAACGGTGAACCGACATGACGCTCCCGCCAGGAAAAATCCCCGTCGACATCCTGAAGGACATAGTGTTCAGGAACTTGGGCGCCCCACGCTCAGAAATAGTTCTAGGCCCCTCTGCCGGAGTCGACGGTGCCGTCATCAACGTGGGGAACGTGTCGCTGATCTCTTCCATGGATCCCATAACTGGAGCCGCGGACCAAATCGGCTGGCTCGCAGTCAACGTCAACGCAAACGACGTGGCAACATTCGGCTGCGAACCAAGATTCCTACTCTCATGTATAATGCTCCCAGAAAAGTCCACCAGAACAACCGTCGAGACAATAACCAAGCAGATGAGCACAGCCGCCGAAGACCTGGGAATAGCAATCGTCGGCGGACACTGCGAAACGACTCCCAGCCTGAAAACCCCCATAGTCGTAGGCTGCGCGATGGGAACAACCGAGAAAAACAACTACGTAACGGCAGCCGACGCAAAACAAGGCGACAAGCTCATCCTAACCAAGAGCGCCGGAATAGAAGGCACAGCGATCCTAGCATCCGACAGACATACACAATTGAGAAAAGCATTGGACAAAAAACTCCTCAAGAACGCCAAACAATTCCGTGGGCGAATAAGCATAGTAAAAGACGCGCTGACAGCATTCAGAACAGGCGGAGTACACGCCATGCACGATCCCACCGAAGGAGGGGTAGCCGGAGCCATACACGAGATGGCAGACGCATCAAACCTAGGCGTCAAAATCTACAGAAAAAAAATAAGAATAGAACCCGAAACCGCAAGTATATGCGACTTCTATCAAATAGACCCCCTCCAACTAATAGCCTCAGGCAGCCTGCTAATCGCCGCCGACCCCGCATCCGCAGAAAAAATAGCAGAGACGCTGAGAAGAAACCTGATCCCTGCAGAGATAATAGGCGAATTCCTTCCTTCATCAGAAAAACGATTGCTAATACAAGAAAACGGAAAAACAGAAACTCTGACTAGACCTGAAACCGATCAGCTATGGCAGGCCTTGAAACGTTCCCCGACTCATTAGCATCACAGGCCTAATCAGTTCACAGGCTTACACTTGTGCGACACGATTTGATACATAACGATACCCGTGTAAAAACCGTACGAAAGCAGAAGCGAAGGATGACGAACAGCAAACTTGATGTCACTCACTATGAAGCCGATGTTCTGCCCGACCGTCCACACATCATTCGGTCTAAAATGAAAACAATACGGCTCATAGGCCCCGATCACCTTATAACCTCTCTTGCAAATCCATGACTTGATGTACGCATCCTCATAAGTATGCAAATGAGAAGGCACCTGAATACCTTCAACAGCCTTGCGACGAACCAACAAATCATGCGTCCCACCCCGCTTTTCAAAAATCTTCATCGTAACCCTCTCAAAAAGCCCCAGAACCTTCATCTTCCTAAGCACAGACCAAATCTCGATTCCCCAAACCGCGCCCACGTCATCTTTAATCAGCTTTTCCGCCTTGGCAAACCAATTCTCAGACAGGACGACGTCGCTATCGACAAACATGAACCAATCACTCTTCACCTCGTTCATCGCCTTCTGTCTAGCACTACCTCTGGTCCCCCTGTCCTGAACAAAAATCACATTGCCATGCTTCTTCTCGACCTCCTTCACTATCCGCATCGTATCATCCTTGGAGTAACCATCAACAACAATCAGATTCGCGACTGGCACGTTTCTATAAACAGAATCAATACACTCCCTCAACAGTCGCTCACTATTCTTCGTGAGTATCACAACGTCTACAGACTTCGTCATGGTCACTCTCTCGTGCACGGAGGGCATTTTTGGAACAAAGGGGAACCAGACCATTCTGGATCGCTCATAGAATAAATGCTTATCTCAAGACAGGACCCGACTGGTTCAACCCCCAACTTGATCGGCACGCGCGGGCTACTCTTCCACGATTCTGCTGCACATTGTTCCTTAGTTACCAGAAACTTATAAAACAAGTTCAAACCATCATCAAATAGGCACACGCCTGTTCGCTGATGAAAACGATGGAAAAAGCCGGAGCCATTATCGTTCGTTCATTAACCCCAAACAGACCTTACCACGCTCAATGGATGCTCACAAGAAGATGCAACTATCGCTGTAGAGGATGCAACGTTTGGCAGGAACAGGAAGCAACAGAACTTTCAACGAGAGAAATCAAAAAGGGATTGGACATTCTCAAAGAACTTGGCATCGTGGAAATTGTGCTTTCTGGCGGAAACCCTCTCCTCAGAGAAGACATCGGCGACATAATACAGTATTCATCACGACTCTTCATCACAACAGTGTACGACAACGGAAGCATGGCCGCCCAGAAGATTGATGCGCTACGCCGAGCTGACTTCGTCGCAATCTCTATAGACAGTTTGAACCCCACAAAAAACGACTACATCAGAGGCGTTCCGGGCGCATTAAAGAAAGCAATGCAAGCAGTTGAAAAACTGAACAAAGAAGGAATCCGAGTAGGCGTCGCACCGACCATTTCCCAGATGAACCTGTACGAAATAACTGACATCACCAACTACTTCCTGGCCAAGAAAATCCCTGTGTGGTACAGCCTCTACTCTTTCGATCCGTCAGAAAAACGAGATCAATTATTCAAAATTGGGAAACAAAACGACGAATTTGTCATAACAGACAAAAAAACCATGGTCAACCTTTGCGACCATCTAAGCACGCTCAAAAGAAACAATGGCCAGATCCTCATCACAAACAAAACACTCGAAGCCGTAAAGACCCTCTACTCGGAGAACAAAAGGACTTGGAGATGTCACGCGCTTCAAAACTTTCTTATGATAGACAACCTTGGCAGGGTTGCCGGTTGCCACGTTAACGATCCCGTAGCATCCATCGAAGACCTGCCCACCCTCTGGGATAGCGACAAATTCGAAGGTCTAAGGCGCTGTTACCATAACTGTACACGATGCACATACCTATGTTACATTTTCTATTCCCTCCATGGAACAGTTGTGGGCAATCTGCAAGTGGCAGCCGACAGATGGAGAAGTGCAACACTATTCCTGAAGAAGAAACAAGCTAAAGATTCTTGATTCAGCGCGGCTAAAACGGTGTCCCTAATCTTCCTAATGAGCCAAATCCGCGCCAGTCTTCTAATTCAAAGAAACCAATTCCGCTTGAAAATTGCTAAATACAATACCCAAACACAAATTCTGGCAAGAGTAAACCGGACAAAACGAGAGATCAAAAAACCCTAAAGAAATAGAACCTGTTTTCAGGAAATGCAACCGATAGAAGGCGCTCGCAGCGCGCGGCTTCTACAGAATTAATAGATTCGACCAAGCTTTCGAAAAATGAAAATCAAACGCGAAATACCAAAAAAGCTTGCGCAGAAAAATTCTGCTGCACAAGCTATATATAGAGATTCAAAACAGAGACAACCGCCGAGATGCGGAGGACGTTTTTAGAACTTCGTGACCTTGAACATTCTGTAGAAGAGAAGCCCGACGCCGAAATTCTTCAGAAATTGCGCGAAGCGATCGAGCTTGAAGACATCGAGCGACATAACCAAGGTTTGACATGAAGAAGTGCTTCAAGACGGAAGAAATGCGCGACATAGCTGTTTCCTTCACTAGAAAAAAAAAGACGGCCAACGCGCATTAGGCTGGGCTTAATCGATCCCCTCATCAATCGCAATTGTTGCCTGAGACAAGATTCCTACTCACGCAGTCACGTTTTCCTTCCCTTCCAGCACGTAAAAACTGCTCTCCCGAAGACCTCTTGTTTTTGTCGTGTGTTTTTAGCAGTTTTACGTTTTGAAGACAACATTATCCAGTACCATGCACACTATCTTGAAGACTTCGTCGCTTTCTAGACTGTTCGTGTCCAAGATAAAATTAAAAGGCGCGAAATCTTCCCCCAGATTGAAACCGTAGAGTTCCTTGTATATCGCCTTTGTCTGTTTCTCCTTGCGCCTCAAAACATTCAAAGCTTCTTCAAAGGTCAATCTGTCCCTTTCAGCTATTCTCTCCGCCCTCCTTTCGGAAGAGGCCTCCAGCCATATCTTAAAAGCACCTTCAAGCAACCAAGGCATCGTCCAACTGTCCAAGATTACGTCGCCTTTGCGCGCCATCTGCAAAAGCTTCCCATCAACTGCCTCATCGAACCTGTGATCCTTCTCTCTTTCTGCCAAAAAACGCATCCCTTCACTGCTTTCCCACCATCCTGGTCCAAGGAATTTGTAACCTTCTTCGACTGCTAGGGCCTTTAAGGCATCCCCGCCAGAAAGATACTCCATTTTATATTTCTCAGCCAGTCTTCTTGCCACCGTGCTTTTTCCACTGCCAGCCATCCCTCCAATGCAGATAACCACTGATTCTCTAATCTTGCTCCTTCGCTTGTCATGGGAGCGCATCAGATTGCCTTCGGAAAGATTATCGTTGTAGCGTTCTGGCAGCTTGTTTAAGGCCCGTTTTCAGACAGTCGTGGCAAAGTTGACCGCCGTTCAAGCGCCAAATTCTCCTCTTTCCACGGTTAAGTTTACGCGTTTTCAACGGCGAAGTGTTAGACACCCCTGTCAACTGCCGGCCGCAAAGGCTGCAACAGGACAGGGTAGCAGTTCCTCCCCTGTAATCAGTACTCTTTTTTCCGCCTGGAAGAGCTTTGCTTATTCGTTTCTTGCTCCTAGTACGTTCACTTGGTCTTGGCATATTATTCACTAACCTCAATTAGTCTGAATGCATGCTGGAACGCCGTTCCGAAAAGAAGACTACTCAGCAAATACCACCAGAAAAGCGAAGAAAACGCGATATTAAAAATCGGCAATACAAGCTGGTTCCCAATGCCCGGCAGATACGCGATTGCCGTTGGCCCGTAGAAACCACCCAAAATCTGCCACATTAGGAAAAGCGGTATCAGAAACAGAAGGGAAACCTTCATCGATTGCCACATCATCTTGGACTGAAGCTGCATGATATACTGTTGCTTCTTCATGACCTTCTCCAGAGTTTTCTTGTCTTTACTTCCCCTGGCGGCGCGAAGATCTTTGTTCCAATCTGAAATCTCCTTCCTCCAAGCCCTTGATTTCTCAGGATCTGTCAAACGCCTGTTAACCAATGTTGTGAGCAAAGAAATTCCTGCGGACAGACCGAGTATGAAAACTGTTGAGAAAGGAACGCTCTTGAGTGGAATATCAAGAAAGGCCTGAAACATAGCTGTACAGCCTCCAAAGCCTGGTTCTATTCATGGATCATTCTCCAAATATTCGCCTAAAGGCAGGATACATTTCAGTTGCTCTTTCCTGCATCAATGTTTCATAATACTGATAAACGATGCCAACGGACAGTAGGATGCCCATGCCTGAACCGAAGACACTGAAAAAGTCCGCAATGCCTGCGACAAATCCTACGATTATTCCTCCGATGACCGTGACGACTGGAATGTATCGCTTAAGAACTGCTTCAATAGCTTTTCCAGACCGTCTGTACCCCGGAATCTCCATGCCTGAATCTACGAGCTGTTGGGCAACAGTTGAAGGCCCTAAACCGCCAACCTCGAGCCATGTGAGCGAGAATACAACACAAAAGACGACGAGAATTCCAAGGTAGCCGAGAGCTTGACCCGGATCACCCGCTATTTGCAGGAAGTTGCGAGGAGCAGTCACGTAGTAGACAAGCCCACCTGCTGGAATAATCTGCGATGATGCGGTTGAACCTGTGCCTGATTGAATTGTTCTAAATTGACCGAGTATATTAAGCCAGAAGTTGGTGTTACTCTGATTGTACGAGTTCCAGAATATCTCGGAGAAGAAGTATACGTTGGCAAATAGAGCGGATGCAAAAATCACAGGAAGGTTTGACACGTAAAGCAGCTTTATCGGGTATCTGCTTCTATATCCTTTGTAACCTGCATAAGACAGCGGCAATTCCACCCTCACCCCTTCCATATATATCACGACGAGAAAGGCTCCCACGGTGGCCAGGAATCCTACTATTGAGGGATACTGAGTATTCTGCGCCGCTGATGGTAATCTCGCTATGATTCCCAACGCAGAAACCTTGGGATTGAATAACGACTGGATGAGCGCTACGAAGACTCCTGAGCTTCCATAGTTGTCCACTGCTGGGCTAGCATAGAAACAGTCCAAGAAAACCTTCTGAGCAACGCCTGCCATTATGAACAAGCTTATTCCACTTCCGAAACCCCATCCCTTCTGGACAAGTTCATCCATAAGCAAGACCATGACTCCGGATGCAAGTAACTGCAAGAAGATGAGTATAGCCTGCGTGCCGCTTAGCGCGCCGTACATTCCCCCAATTATGTAGGCTGAAGCCTGGATTCCAGTAAGGACTATTGCAAATACTTTGTTGGCTGAAGTGAACAAACCCCTGTCTTCAGGGTTGTTCATATCAGCTTCTATCATGTCGGATCCTATCAGCAGTTGCAGTATCAGCCCACCAGTGACTATCGGACCAATTCCAAGCTCCATAAGCGTGCCTCGCGTCGAAGCGAAAATCACTCTTAGAGCCGTGAGCTGTCCTAACGCTGTAGTCGAGATAACACCGTACAACGGAACCTCAGACATAACCAAGAAAATTACCAGAACCAGCGCTGTCCAAAAGAGCTTTTCGTTGAATCGAACCCTACGTTCTGGTGCCTTTATTTCTGGAAGAGCCCTTGCAATGGGCTTAAAAAGGCTCAGGAATCTTCCTGCCATGAGTCCGCCGCTACTCTCCAGTTTTCAGATTTTCGATTAAGACTTGCCCACCTGCGCTCTTCACCTTTTCAGCCGCGGATTTAGAGCAAGAAGCGACTCTTATGACAAGTGGCTTTGTGACTTTTCCGGTTCCGAGAAGTTTCGTATAACCTAGAGCTGCCAAATCCACGATGGTCTTGTCTTCCTGTTTTTCTGTCGAAATGGCGGTTATTCCGTTCAGTGTTCCAACGTTTATTATCTTCACTCCCTTTCTGAGGCTCTTGGGCGATGTGAATCCAACTTTGCTGTAATAGTCAGGGTCGTATTTTATGACGTATGACCATAATGCTTTGTGTCGTCCGGCGTTCCGTCTTCCTTTCGATCCCGTCCTTCTATGTTGACCCACTCTGCCCCAGCCGTGAGTCCTTGAACCTCGGTTCTTTCTAATCTTTCTAAGTCTATGCGGCATCTTGCTAACCTGCGATTTTACTCATTGATTTTTCTTCAGCTTTTTTCAACCTTATTTCAAGCACGCCATTCTTATATGTTGTGCGTATGGTGCTGGGAATCACTCTTTTTGGAAGATTTAAACTTTTGCGATATTTCCGATCCAATGCTTCAGCGACTACAGTCAACCTCTCACCACTCACGTGCACTCTCAAGTCTTCTCTGTTGAAACCTGCAAAATCAGCAACAACTATTATCTCCTCTGTCGCTTCAAGGACATCAACCAAATGTTTCGGCTCTCGGCACTTCTTTTCCGCATAAACCCTGTGAACCTTATACCTGTACGAGTTCGTTTGTCGCTTGAAACTTGAATCCTTTGTCCGAAACTTTTGGGCAACACTCTTGTTCTTGACCTTGCTGAAAACTTTGAGAATGTCAAACCTTTTCGAGTTTGGTCTGTTTCTCCTCCATTTCGCGCTCAAGATCGCTTCCCCTCTAGAATAGAGGCAATTTCATAGGTGACTATAAAACGTATCGCAAACAACAATGTAGAAATCGAAAAAAAGGCTCTGACAGAGAATCTAGAGCATCCGGTTCAAAAGCTGGTTTATGCTCTCCCCGCGGTAACCTAATTCTCCGCCTGCACCGTAGCCCCTTTTGATTTTTCCCTTAAAGCCCTTGGTTGGCGGATGCAGCCTGAAGACTGGCTGTATACCTGGCAGATTCCAGTATTCAACATGACAGGACGCGACTGCGGCTGCAAGCTCTTCGACTGACTTATGCCCAACCTTCTGAGCATATTCATCTGTCAACTTCTTGTTTCCAGCAAGCCTTCCTTTTTCTTTTATTAAAGAAGCAACGCTTTCTTCTGAGAGTTCTCCGTACGTGATGTAGTCTCGCACTGCACTGATCATTCCAAGAAATGATGGACGGTCGTCAATCAGAACCGCGTGATTGTTTCTCGCCAGATTAAGCATTCTGAGAGTTTCCCTAGCTTCCCTCGACGCACTGATTGTTCCACGAATCCTTATGGCCACCAGGCATTTGCGGTCGCTCATCGGTTGAGTCAATTATCTCACCCAGTCCGTTGGAATTATGAGGCTATATGTTTCCTTCAACGCTTCGAAAACCGCATATGCAAAGGATGGGATGGTTCTTGTTGAGCCGTAGCTTCTAGTCCAACAGTCTTTCACACCGGCAAGACCTAGAATCACCTTTGACACCTCGCTCGCTACCAAACCCAGACCTCTGGGGCCAGGAACGAAGACCACTCGAACAGCACCAGTCTTGCCTTCCACCTGGAATGGTATTGAGTGAAGTTTTCCGCAGTCACATTCCCAGCTTCCGCACCCTCTCCTTACCGGAATTATCTTGAGACGCGCATCAACAGCAGCCTTTTCTATCGCATTCCTCACTTGGCTCGCCTTTCCAGAACCCAATCCTATGTAACCATCTCTGTTCCCGACGGCGACTATCGCTTTGAACCTTGACTTTTCCCCGGCGTCTGTCTGCTTCTGAACCAAGTTTATGTTTATGACCTCCTCCTGAAGATCTGGTATCAGCGAGTTAACGATTTGGGGTTCCCGAATTTTCAAGCCTGCCATGAAAACTTCTTCGATAGATGTGATTCTCCCTTCCTGGATCATCTTTCCAAGACGCGTTCTTGGAATCCATTGCTCCAAGTTTTCTGAAGGCTCACTTCTTCTTCTTTTGTCTCTTTGGCCTCTGCGCGACAACCTTGCCGCCTCCGCTCTTAAATGCTTTAATCATATCCGTTTTAACCTGCGCAACATGTTTAGGAAGACTTTCTGGGGAGGTTTTCTCTTTCAAATAGTTCGAAAACCTTGATTGATATTCTTCAGCGTCTGATGCTAGATCCTGTGCGTATTTCGCGATATGCTCACCTGTCAGTCTTTGCTCATCGGGAAGTTTCTCCTCGCTATGCGGCACATTCACTTCAGCGTCCAACACTCCCTTCAATACAGCGAATATCCTCGCCCCCTTCGAGGGTGGGTATAATCCAATGTCGAGAATTGCTTCTTCTACTCCATGAGCCTTAGCTTTTAGCCCACACAAGAAGCCAGTCAGATAGGCTGCTGGAACGCTGCCCCTAGGAGCTTTCCAGCCGTATTTTCTCGCTACTTCTTTGCTCTGAGCTGAAACTACAACTTTGTCCCCGCTTGGTTCAGCCACGATTATTTGAGCACTGACGTTGTTAATGCTGCAACGCGCCACAAGTCGAGGCTTTCCAGAAAGCAAGAATGCCTTCCTAGCCTTGAAGTCCGTTTTTCCTTCTCTTCTCCTACGGAACGGCAGGCAGTAACGTGAACTCGTTGCCACTAGCGCTTCCTCCAGAGTTCGTGTGCTTTCATATATCGTTCAAGGTCAGCAACTGATTCAAACCTACCGCTACCCGCCATTCTGTAGAGCCTCTGATAAGAGTTTTCAACAATCATTTTCTTTGTCTTCAAGGTGCGAAGTTTGTTTCGTAGAGCTCGGATCTTCCTCATCCAAGCCTGTTTCTTTGACACTCTTGCATGGGAAGAACCAGTTCTGCTGCCGGGTCCGCTTCGTCGCCCCTTCTTTTTCTTTTCGCGTATAATGCGTACCCTTCCACGACTTATGCCCTTTTCCGGTGAGGCTTTGATAGTTCCCTGGTGTATCAACCGTCTAACCTCGTCTCGAGTTATCGCGGCCTCAACGTCATCTGCCCTTTCAGGATCTATCCACACACGGTTCTGTCCAATCTTGAGGACTTGAGCTGCGAGACGCCGTTGACTCTTGAGGTCTGTCATTTCTATTCAGTCCTTTTCTTAGGTTTGCTGACTTTCTTCTCCTCTGTTGGCTTTTCTGTATTGTTTGCTTCTTCTGTCTCAGCCTCATCCTTTTCAGTCTCTTCAGTGGACTCTTCCTCTTTCTTAGTAGCTTCTTTCACCTGTCTCTGATTAAGGACGACTATTTTCTTTTTCCTCGCTTCAGTCAGAATTTGAATTCTCTTCCTTTGGCCCACAGCGTGGGCAATTCGTACAGCTTGAGTTGTCGCGTCAATTTGCTTCAGATCGTCTACATTGTACACTAGGACGTCTTCAAAACCCGATGGGTGAAGTGCCCTAGCGCTCTTCGGTCCTCTGTATCCCGCACTTACGCGGGCCGGCCACCCTTTAAACCTCTTTCTCACTTTGTTGTCCAGACCATGGGGTCTGCGCCAGTTTTCTTTCAAACGTATGTACTTCCAACTCTCTTGTCTGACGAAGTTTGGTTTCTTCGCTTTGACCCGCTTTCTCAGCTTCAATGCCTTTTCAGAAGCGGTTGCTTTTGGCAGGGCCATCAGTCTATCCCCTCACTTCGCTCATAAACGTATAAGCCGTCCAAGAAAATGCGTGGATCCTTCCTTTTCACTCTGGTTGCTTGCTCAATGTTTGCCGCGGTCTGGCTGACATCTTCCAGATCTATGCCCTGAACCAAAACATCTTCGCTTTGAATCTTAATTTGAACATTGCCTATTATCTTCGCCTTCCTCGGGCTTCTCTCTCCAGTGAAGTTTTCGATGAGAATGGTCTTGTCCTTAAGTTTCACCGAAATTGGAAAGTGTGAGAAAACTATTTTGACTTTGTACGTGAAGCCCTTTCTTACGCCAGTGATCATGTTTTGAACGTGTGAACGAAGCGTACCCACAAGAGAAGCTTCCTTCTTGCGGGGCCATTCAGCACGAATGCAAAGGGTCCTGTCGTTAAGTTTCAACGAAATTGGAGCGAAAGAAAAGTCACGAACCAGTGTTCCTTTGGCTCCTTTCACCGTGAACTTTTTGCCTTCCAGACCGACTTCTACATCTTCTGGAACTTGAACGTTTTCAGATATTTCTAAGGCTCGCACTTATGGGGCACCTTCAATAAATGAATGCTAGCAGTCTGCCTCCGATGCGTTTTTCTCTTGCCTCTTTATGCGACAGGACGCCGTTCGGGCTTGAAATGACTAGCAATCCAACCTCTCTTGACGGAAGATACTTTTTCTCCCATTCTTCAAACCTGTCCATCTTAACTGAAAAACGTGGCTTGATGGCGCCGCACTTGTTGATTCTCCCCAACAGTTGCACCTTGAATTTGCCAGAACGGCCATCGTCTATAAACTCGAACTCGCCGATGTAACCATTCAGTTGCATGATCCTCAAAACTCTGCCCAAAAGCCTAGAGGCTGGGCTGATTATGCACTCGTGTTTGTTTCGCATCTCACTGTTTATTATGGCGGTCAAGCCGTTCGCCAAGGTGTCCACGTCTTTTTCCTCCTTCACTCATATTTCCTGAATCCGAGTTTTTTAGCTACCTCCCTGAAACAATGCCGACAGAGATATAAATTGTAACGCCGGATAACTGGTCCGTAGGATCCGCACCTGCTGCAAGGCCTTGCGCCTTTCCCGTATTTTCTATCCTTCTTTGATTTCTGTTTACCCATACAGCACACCTATCTCAGACAATTTCTACTCCCAGAGCGTCTTTGACAAAAACCTTAGATTCTTCAGGTGTCAAAACGTGCTTTGGACCAATCTTCGCTCTTCCATACCTTCGGTTCTTAACACGATAGCCAGGACGAGTAACTGAGACACAGACATCCATTCCGAATATTCCAACCTCAGGGTCATATCTTACGCCAGGCAACTCAATATGCTCTTTTATACCGAAGGAAAAGTTGCCTTGACCGTCAAAGCTTTGTCCCGAAATCTTGTTGTCAACGACCGGCAGAGCTTTCTTCAAGAACTCAATCGCCTTTTCCTCTCGGAGTGTGACGATGCACGCTATGGACTCTCCTTTTCTGATCCCGAAATCTCTTATGCTGCTCTTGGCTTTTCTCTTGCATGGAGTTTGACCCGTAATTTCTTTCAAGACTTTCGTGGCTTTTTCCAGCGGTTCACCCGACTTTCCAACACTGATGTTCACAGTGACTTTTTCAATCCTTGGCTTAAGCATGGGCTGCTGCTCCCACTGCTTAGCGAATTCGTCTTCCGACACCTAGACTGCCTCCGCTAAGGATATCAAGGGATGCGCCTCGCCTATTGCAAAAACAAATCTCAAAGTTGTTTGATAGCGGTTTCCTTTTTCATTTTCAATCGTCACGAGTGCGTTTCTGCGTTTCTTGCCTTCTGCCTTCTCAATTTCAACTGCCCTGCCCCAATTGCCGATGTTCTTCCCGCCAGTGATTATTGCAAAGTCTTTCTCTTTCATTTTGATGTGTTCAAGGATTTGTTTTTCTGGAAGACTTATTTTCACAGTGTCTAACGTGTCATAAACGTCTTCCTGTGGGTTCTTGAGGTCAGCAATTTTGACCAGAATATTGGATCCATCGTGAAGATGAAGCTGCACTTGTCCGTTGCTGACAACCGTCTTGTCTTCGATTCTGCAGAGTTTGAATTTCGCATCTTCACTGTTTATCTCTCTGAAAATCAGGCCCCTATATGAAGGCAGCACGCAAAAGCTTTTTCCAACGTCCGGTATCGAGACTATGTCCATTAGGCCAATCGGGAAATCGTCCTTCGTCCTAATGTTTCCATCCACGTAGACTCTTCCCTGAGAGACTATCGTCTTGGCCTCTTTCCTTGTCTCAGCTAGCCGAAGAGTGTCGCGCAGCATCAGGGCCAGAGGCATGCACTTGTCAAGGGAGTGCGGTCCGGAGTTGGGTTTTACGACCCACGTGAATTCCTTCCTGTGAATTGGCCAGAATCGTGGTGCTGGTTTTCGTTTCAACCCAGATGATTGCCCCTTCTTGCCCAAGCCTATCCTTCTCCTTCTTCAGTTTTCTTGGCGCTCTTACGCTTGGTTCTTTTCTTCTGCACCTTAGGCTCTTTTTCTAGCTTGATCTCCGCACCTTGAGCCCCCGTTTCCTCTGCGGCTGCCTTCGTTTTCTTACGAGGCTGTGAGACCTTCTTTTTGGGTCGTCTCCCAGTGGCAGCTGCAGCCTTCTCCTCTACACCCTTCTCCTCTACACCCTTCTCCTCCACACCCTTCTCCTCCACTGCAGGTTGTTTCAGTTCGACCGTTTCTGGAGGTTTCTCAACAGGTTCTGCCTTCGGCTTCTTGAGGGCTTTTTCTGGTTTCTTTTGTGGCTTTAGTTTTCTTTCTAAGATCCTTTTTCGCCATTTGTCGTCAAGGTTCAGCTTTGTGATCATTAACTTCGATGGATGCACTGGAACGAATACTGTAGTTCCGTCGACCTTCTCTCGTGTCAATCCTTCAACGTAAATTCTGTATTTTTTGAGGTCTATCCGACTTATCTTGCCTTCGAAGCCTTTGTGGTCTCCTCTCATCACGCGGATGGTGTCTCCGTTTCTAACTGGAAAACTTTTCGCTATGTGTGTGGCTCTCAGCCCTGGTGAGAGGTGTGCCGCAAGAAGCCTGTGTCGCACGTGGGCAGGTGCCTGGTAGAGCATTTTTCTTTGTTTGGTCGGCTTCGTCAGGGGTTTGGCTCTCTGCATGCTTTCCTCAACCTATATTATTATACTGGCGGCGCTTGCTATCCTCGGCCATCTTTCTGCCGCCTCTTTTGCCACTGGACCCCGAATCTCCGAGCCCTTCATTTCTCCTTCGGGAGTTATCACTACTGCCGCGTTGTCTTCGAATGCAACCCAGACACCGTCAATCCGTCTGAACGGTTTTCTTTGTCTCACGATCACCGCTTGGAAAATTTTCTTTCGCATGTCGGGTGTTCCTTGTCTGACAGAGACAGTTATCTTGTCACCCACCGCAGCACGTGGATAACGGCGCAACCTTCCCTTATAGCCCATAACCTGAATTAGCCTCAGGTGTCTCGCCCCAGTATTGTCAGCGCATCTCAGAATTGCAGGCGGTTGCAATCCTCTCGATAGCTTCGGTCCATGTCCAAGCATTCCCCTTGCGACTAACCCTCGCCCTTTTGCTTTAGCCGCCATTCTACTTCCCTTCCAACTTTTCAACGACGACAAATGACACTGTCTTGCTTATCGGGCGGGTCTCAGCTATTATCACGCGGTCTCCTTCTCTTGCGTCTATGCAGGGTGGGTTGTGGGAGGGTATTCGACTGCGCCTTCTTTCATACCTCATGAACTTTGAAATGTATGAAAGGTAATCGCGTTCTACAACCACAGTTTTTTCCATCTTCGCTGTGACAACAACTCCTTTAAACACGCGGCCTCTAATTGGAAGTTCTCCGTGAAACGGACAGTTCGTGTCTTCACAGGCTTTCTTGGGCTTCTTGAAAGTGAGTGACATCACCATAATCTCCTAACATTTTTCTTGAGGCGATCCTCAGGTCTTCCCGTAAGAAGCCTGCCGTTGACTTCGACGATCGTTCTATCTGGAAACTTGAAGTGAAAGACAGACGAGTCCTTTGCGACAGTTTTCTTCTTCCCTTCGTGCAAGATAGCGAAGGTATTTCTTGTTTCGCCAGCCACTTTGCCACAGATTCCAACGTTGCCTCTATGGCTGCTCCGAGCGACCCTGACTTCAGTACCGATGAATTCGCAGCGGATTATGTCTGGCGTTATGTTCATTTCTTTTTCCTCTTTCTTGGTTCGGTCTTCCTTATTCCGTGCTTTTCCTCGTGTTCGACTGTCAGAATCTTTGCTATTGCCTTGCGGAGAGCCTTAACCCTCGCCGGATTCTCTACAGTTCCACCCGCGCCGATCATGGTCTTCATTCTAAGAAGCTCCGTCCTGAAATCGTCCAGCTTCTCCGTTCTTTCGACAGAAGACAGGTCGCGTATCTCTTTCATTCGCAGCACGGGCATCTAAGCGGTTCCCTCCCCTTCCTCTCTTTTCACGTCAGTGCCTGTTTCCTCAGCTTTCTCCTCTTCGACCGATGGTTCCTGCTCGGTTTTTGCCTCTGTTTCTTCTGCCTCTTTCGGTTCCAATTCGGGCGGAACTTTTTCAACTATCTTAATCTTGTCGGGGAATATTGCGTCTGGAGGCATTATCTTGACTCTTACGCCGAATATGCCCGGCTTCAGTTGAACATGAACCTCAGCTCTTTGCATGTATTTTATTGATGGGTCCCCGCATTTCACCAAGTATCCGGCTTTGAATTTTTCATATCTTGCCCTTTCAGTCCTCAATTTTCCGCTAATTACTATTTCTGCGCCTAACGCGCCTGCCTCCATGACTTGGTTAAGGGACCAAAAACCGGCTCTCCTAAAATGCACGCCTCTCTGCAGCGCGCTTGCAACACGTGAGGCAACTACGTAAGCATTCAACTCTGGAATTTCGATTTCAGAAACAGAAATCTGCGGGTTTGAAACCTTGAATTTCTCCTCCAGAATACTTGCAAGCTCTCTTATGGTTTCTCCACCGCGACCTATCACCAAACCTGGTCGCATAGCATAAACAACTATGTGAGTTCCCAAGGGCGTCTTCGATATGGTAACGCCGCCATAGCCTGCCCTTTCAAGTTTTTTCTGCAGAAACTCGTCGATTTCCGTTTTCTTTATGGAGTCTGTAATGAAGTGTTTGACGACTGACACTAGGCTCCTTCTCCCTTCTCTGGCTGTTCTTCTAGGGCTATCTCAACGTGGCAAAGAGTGTTGAAACTCGGCGTGGTTCTTCCTTGAGCCCTTGGCTGAAAACGCTTAACCTTCATCGCCTGACTGGTAGCCGCGTGAATTATACGCAGTCTATCCGTGTCGAGACCCTTATTTTCAGCGTTAGCCTCAGCTCCCTCAAGTACCTTCAGAATCTTCCCAGCAGCTTTGATCGGATATCTACCAGCAAACGCCTTTACCAACCCGTGCCGATGCCCCGATTTTTTCCTGAAACGCTTGAACGGGACAGGTTTCTTTTTCACAGTGACATCCTTAAGATACTGCTTCGCCTGAGTGAGCATCATACCATTAATCGTTTTGCAAATTTCTCGTGCCGATTTATGGGATACACTAATCTGTCGTGCACTGGCTTTCACGGTTTTCTCCGGATCCAGTTCTTCTTCTGCTATTGAGTACCCCCATTTTGGCACTTCATATTCTCCTCAGTTGCGCAAATGAACAGCAGTATGGTGATTTATATGGTTTTCCTCTAAAGCAAAGGTTTGCCGAGCTGTTTGCTCTCCTTAAACGCGCTTTTGGCACGAGGCTTGAGTAGCCCGACTCTGTAGTACGATGTGTTTATTTTTGACTTTTGAAGTTAGATATCAAGTCGAAAGCGAGTGTGGTAGATTGAACGAAGAGAGTGGACATATCACGATGTTGCACGGGGCAGGCGGAACAGTCATGCACGATCTAGTCAAGAACTACATCATCAAACATTTCGGAGGAACCAGTAACGCGGAAGTTCCGCTTGAAGCCATGGATGACGCCGCCGTCGTTGGTGACGTAGTTTTCAAGAGCGATTCGCACGTTGTGAAACCAATATTCTTCCCCGGAGGTGATATTGGACGCTTAGCAGTTTCTGGCACAGTCAACGATATTTCAATGGTCGGGGGAGAACCATATGCGCTCGCATGTGGATTCGTTTTGGAAGAGGGTTTAACTTTGGATGATTTTGAAAGAATACTGACGAGCATGCAACAAACATGTGTTGAAGCAAGCGTGAGCATCGTTACTGGAGACACCAAGGTTGTGGAGAAAGGAAGTCTGGGAGGATGCATAATAAACACGTCTGGGATTGGGAGGCGAACAGTGGCCTTGGACAGGAACTTTAAGGTTGTGAGACAATTTAGGAGCGGCTTTAAATCTCGCTGGACGTTGGATTCGAACCTCTGTGTTGGTGACAAGATAATCCTGTCCGGAACTATAGGCGACCATGGCTTAGCCGTCTTGTCAGCACAGGAAGGTTTGCGTTTTGGAAGCGCCATAAGATCCGATGTTAAACCATTGAACCGATTGATTCAATGTTTGCTGGGTGAAGTCGGAGGTATTGTAGCCATGAAGGATCCGACGCGAGGCGGTTTGGCCGACGCGTTGAACGAGTTTTGCGAGAAATCGCAGGTCGGCATATTGACAGTGGAGGACAAGATACCAGTCAGAAATGATGTGAGGGCAGCGTGCGAAATGCTTGGGTTGGATCCGCTTGAAATCGGAAATGAAGGGAAAGTGGTAATAGGGGTCGTTAAGGAAAGAGCTGAAGAAATCTTGGAGCTTTTGCGGACAACACTTCCTGGAAAAGAGGCAGAAATCATCGGAGAAGCAACGAACGATTTCACAGGCGTCGCAATGCAGACGACGATAGGCGGAAAGAGAATAATTTCGAGACCGATAGGCGATCCCGTGCCAAGAATATGTTAGAGGGTTAGATCTACCTTTTCCAGTCCTTTTGAATAGATGGGCTGTAAGAGTCATTGGTTAGGGGCGGCATTTCACTGTAGCTTCTTGACTGTCCTTGCCCAAATACGGCACGTTCCCTCGCTGCCAACCATACAAGCGCCTACAGGCTTTTGTGGCGTGCAAGTTTTCATGAATAGTGGACAGTCTGTGGGTTTCGTTTTGCCGATTATAACTAGATGACACTGACAACCTCGTTGTACGTCGACGCCACGTTCAACGCGCACATTGTGTTTCAGGAGGGCATCGAATGCTGCATAGTGGTGAATCAATCGGAGTTTGGAATGAGGTATTTCTCCTAGCCCACGCCAGTTGCCATCGGAAATGTCGAAAACTTTACGCATCACTTCCTGAGCCTTAAGGTTTCCCTCCTCATGCACGGCACGTACGTACTCGTTCTCGAGCTGAGGCTTGCCTTCCCTTATCTGTTTCACAATCATGTAAATGGAAAATAGGACGTCGAGAGGCTCGAAACCCGCCACAACTGTGGGCATCTTGTAGGTCTTTGGGAAAATTTCGTATGGCTTGAGTCCGATTATCGTGCTTACGTGGCCTGGTGCGATGAAACCATCGATACTTAAGTCTCTCATCTTTACGAGAAGCTCCATAGCCGGTGGGATTAGCCGATGAGATATTAGAAAACTCAGGTTTTCAGGCGGCGATTTCCCAGCTAATTCGACGGCAGTTGACGGTGCGGTGGTTTCAAAGCCTACAGCAAAAAAGGCAAATTCCTTGCCAACCTCGTTTCTAGCCATCCTGACCGCGTCCTCGACACTGTAGACAATGCGGACGTCAGCCCCTGCGGCTTTAGCATCCAGAAGAGACATTTTTGAACCTGGAACTCGCAGAACGTCACCGAAACAGGTTACCGTAACTTTCTTCAGAGCTAGTTCCACAGCTTCATCGATCTCTGATGCTGGAACTATGCAAACGGGGCAGCCTGGACCCGCTATCACCTCTATGTTTGATGGCAGAAGGCTTCGTATGCCAAAATGCGTTATTGTCCACTCATGGGTGCCGCAAATGTGGCATATCTTAAGTGGAGAGCCTCTTGCTATTTCATGAATCTTCTGCGCCACGCGTTTCGAAAGATTCTCATCTCTAAACCTAGCGGTTGGAATCATTTCATCTGGATCCTGTTACTGTGGATTAGGTTCAAATTCAAGAATCTCGTTCCACAAGCGCAGGGTCTCCAACGCCTCTTCCTTGTCCAAAACCTGAATGGCATAGCCTGCATGAACTAATACGTAGTCGCCGACTCCAACGGTTACAAGGGTTACGTTGACCTCTCTCACCACTCCTCCGCCAAAGTCAACGTTGGCCTTTTCATGCTCAACGGTTAAAACCTTTGCGGGAATCGCCAAACACATCTCTATCAGAATATCCGAACGCTTTTGGAGCGATAAATTCATTATGGTCTAGGAATTGAAAAACGCAGATGCAACGGCCTGACCAAACGACAAACCACTATCGCCAGGCGGAACGTCTCTGTGAGCTAGGAATCGCAAGCCTGAAGTCTTCACGATTTCTCCCAAGGTCAATGTCAGGATTTCGTTTGCTGCAACTCCTCCCGAGAAGCCTACGATTTTGATGTCGTTCTCGAACGCTTTTTCGATTGCCAACGCCGCTAGACCTTTGGCCAGATACGCCTGTGCGGAGTACGCCAAGTCTGCCTTAGAATGCTTGTCTTTATTTTCGAAAATGTCCAGAAGCATTTGCGTTGTGTCAAGGGTGTCGCCTCGTATTATCGGCTTGAGTTTCAGTACATCCTTGCCTTTTGCTGCCATTGATTCGAGTTTCATGGATGGTTCGCCCTCGTAAGTACGTTCATAGCATATGCCCAGAACGGCTGAAATTGCGTCCAATATTCTTCCGCAGCTAGTAGTTCTTATCGCGTTTTGTTTTTTTTCCAGCTGTTGAAGAATTATCTTGATTTCTTTCTCGCCGTGTGGAAAGTGCTGTTTATTTCGTAGAAGCCAATCTTCCAAGTCGGCGTGACCGTGTAGAATTCCGGCGGCCATTCTCAGCGGGTAATATGTAGCTAGGTCTCCGCCCATCAGAGGCTGCGTTTCGAGATGAGCTACTCGTTTGAAACCGAAAGCCTCATCGGTGCACAATAGTATCTCCCCTCCCCAAGCTTCACCGCCTATTCCATAGCCGTAGCCGTCGCAGCAAATGCCCAAAATTTCCCCCACGTTGTGCTCAACCATGAGTGCGGCAATGTGTGCGTAATGGTGTTGCACGCGTACCGTTTGCCACTTGTTCTCTTCTGCCCACTTATGGGCAAGTTGTGTGGTAATGAATTTTGGATGCATATCGCATGCGATCGCATCTATCTTGCTGTTTGTGAGACGAATAAGGTGTCTTGTGGCATCGTCTAGGAAAGCCCTTGTTTCGACGTTGTCTACGTCGCCTATGTGTTGAGAAAAGAAGGCCTTGTCACCGCTCAGTATGCAGGAGGTGTTGTTCAACTCCCCTCCTAGGGCTAAAACGCAACGTTTTGTCTTCCTTCTGAGGGTTATGGGAGCGGGCGCGTAACCCCTTGATCGTCTTATGAAAACCCTGTTGACGCCGTGAGTGCGGACTACTGAATCATCACAACGATAGGCTATTTCGCGGTCGTGAAAAAGAAAGAAGTCGACAGTGCCTTTGAGGGTTCGTAACGCTTCGTCATTGTCTTTTGTTATAGGCTGGTTAGGTGGGTTAGCGCTTGTCATGACGAAAGCGGGGTCCTCAACTTTGTCAAACAGCATGTAGTGCAGCCCAGTATAGGGGAGCATCACGCCGATATTGTGAAGCTCTGGAGCAACTGAATCGGACAGGTAATATTCTCCGCTCTTGTTCAAGAGCACTATGGGGCGGGCGGATGAAGACAAGAGTTCCGCTTGATTCTTGCTCACCTCTGCAAACGTTTTGGTGGCTTCTATGCTTCGAGCCATGACAGCGAAGGGTTTCTGGCTTCGATGCTTGACTTCTCTCAGTCTCGTTAAAGACTCAAATTTGATTGTTGATACGGCAACGTGGAAACCTCCGTAGCCTTTGATTGCGAGAATGTTGCCCTCTGACAAGAGCTTGCCTGCTTCTCGAACCGGGTCCTTTTCTCTTAACACTTCGCCTTTTGCATCTGTGAGATAGACGTGTGGGCCGCACTTTGGGCAGGCTACAGTCTGTGCGTGGAAACGTCTGTTCAGAGGATCCTTGTACTCGCTGAGGCAAAAGTCGCACATCGGGAACGCACGCATAGTCGTGTTGTCACGATCATAAGGTAACTTCTCGATTATAGTGAATCTTGGTCCGCAGTTCGTACACGTGATGAAGAAGTACTCAAACCGCGGATTTCCAGGATCTCGAAGCTCTCTTAGGCAGTCATCACAAATGGCTATGTCAGGAGGAATGACCGAACCTGACAATTCAGCTTCGTTCGAACTCTTTCTTATAACGAATCCTGTGCATTCATTCCTTCCAGGAAGTTCCGAAGTGATGATGTGATGAAACTGGGCCAAGGGGGGCTTGTTCTCTTTCAAATTCTTTAGGAATTCCTGGACTGCCTGCTCCTGACCCTCCACCAGTATTTCAACTCCGGCATCTGCTCGGTTCATAACGTAGCCGGAAAGCCCGTTTTGCAAGGCTATTCGATAGACAAACGGTCGAAAACCCACCCCCTGAACTATACCACTGACTTGAATTTTCAATCGCAACAGACCAGCCAACTCTAAACGTTAGTGAAGAAGCATGCTTGATATACGTTTTGACCATGCCTCTTGCCAGGAATTAGTTCAGCAATAGCCACGCGTGCTCTTCGGCCCAGCCCCCCCTCTCTGTTGGTAACAACCGTGGTAATGTTGTTAGTAATAATCCATGTAGAAATTCTAGATAAAAACTGTTCTTTGGGGTTCGGCTGTTTTCGTCGGTAACAATCGGGGTAACAATGCTTGGTAACAAGTCGTGGAACGCGTGAGAACAATCGGTTGCCAGGCCTAGTGCGCGAAAGTTGTCTCTGACTTCTTGAGTTCTGATTTATGCACTTGGTGTGTGGTCGCTCACTTTACCATTTATTAGCAGCTTCAGTTTTTACTTATTCGTGCTTTAGGAAAGTGTTCGAATGGCGAAGCTACAAGAATCAAAGTTCGAGACCTACTCGACGAGTCTGTGTCCAGAATGCATGAAAAGAATTCCTATGAGAATATATGAGGATGAGGGCGTGATTTACCTTGAGAAGACATGCCCCGAGCATGGCAAGTTTGAGGATGTCTACTGGGGTGACGCTGAGCTTTTCAAGTGGTTCAATGATAACTGGAACAGTGCCCGCTATGCGGGCGGCGGCTTGGAGAAACCGCACACCAGCACGGTTGACGGCTGTCCTTTCGACTGTGGAATCTGTCCCCAACACAAGACGCCGACGATTCTTGGGATCATCGATGTCACGAACAGGTGCAACATGGCCTGCCCAATCTGCTTTGCTTACGTGGGAGCCACCAACTACGTGTATGAACCTTCCTATGATCAGATTGTGGACATGATAAAAGTGCTCAGGTCCAATAGTCCATGGGCCTGCAACGCCTTGCAGTTCAGCGGAGGAGAACCGACGTTGAGAAACGACCTGCCAGATTTGATAAAGGAGGCCCAAAAAGCAGGCATAGAACACGTGGAGGTTAATACTAACGGTATTCGCATCGCTGAAGACCTTACATATTTTAAGAAACTGCTGGACTCAGGGCTGAGCACCCTTTATCTTCAGTTTGACGGTTTGAGAGAAGACATCTACAAGAAAACCAGAGCAAGAGCTGACATGCTTCCCATAAAGTTGAAGGTGCTGGAAAACGCGAGAAAGATAGGACTAGACTCAATCGTTCTGGTCGTCACCCTAGCGAAAGGCGTCAACGACAAGGACTTGGGAGAGATAATTGACTTCGCGATCAAGAACCACGATGTTATCCGCTGCATCAACATTCAGCCAGTTTCAATGGCTGGAAAGGCCAGAAAAGAGGAAATGCGAAAAATGCGGATAACCATTCCCGACACGATGAAAGAGATAGAGGAACAAACGAAAGGCGTTGTCGGCAGGTTTGACTGGAGACCGGTTGACTGGCCAGTTCCGATTGCTAAGGGAATGGGCGTCGTCAAGAATAGAAGTTATCCGGAGTTCACGATGAGTCCCATGTGCGGCGCAGCAACATTCTTGGTTATTGATAAGGATGGTTCCTACAAGCCCATTATGCGATACGTAGATGTCGACAAATTTGCCGACGTTTTCTGGGATGTCTTTTACTCAGGAGCTAAGGGCAAAAAGACGATGGCAAAGATGAAGATGCTCAAGCTTTTGCCGATGGCAAAATCTGATTTTGTTAGAAGCTTGATTGGGAACGTTGTACGCAAGGGAAGCTATGAGGCTATGGGAGACCTTATGCGCAGAATGGTTATGATTGGAATCATGCACTTCCAAGATGTTTGGAACATAGACATCGATCGTGTTCAAAGATGTGCAATTCACTACGCCACACCCGATGGCAAGGTGAGATGCTTCTGCACTTACAACAGCATACACAGACCTAACGTGGAAAAACAGTTCTCTGTGCCCATAGCAGAGTGGACGAAGAGGACTGGAAAGAAAATAAACGAGCCTGTGTAGCCCTTCTTTGGAAAGGAGCAAAGAATTAACGATGTTTCAGGCTTTGGCTGTCTTCTCCTTCTCCTCTTCCAGAAGCACTCTTCTCAGAACCTTGCCGACCAGAGTCATTGGCAGCTCAGTTCTGAATTCGACTTCTCTCACTGCCTTGTAGGGTGCCATCTTACTGTTCGCAAATTCTTTGATATCGTCTGCGGTTGCAGTTTTTCTTTCTTTAAGGACGATGAAGGCTTTCGGAATCTCACCTGCGATCGCATCCGGTTTACCGATGACTGCACAGAGTTTGACGGCCGGATGTTCATAAATGACGTCTTCAATTTCCCTCGGATAGACGCTGTAGCCCTTGTATTTGATGAGATCCTTCTTCCTGTCTGTGATGTAGAAGTATCCGTCTTCATCCATTTTGCCGATGTCGCCTGTGTAGAGCCAGCCGTTTCTGAGAACAGCTCCAGATTCTTCAGGTATCTTCCAGTAGCCCTTCATAACTTGAGGTCCTTTGACGGCAAGCTCTCCGTCTTGGTTGACACCCAGCTCCGTTTCCCCGGTCTCGGCATCCATGATTTTCGCATCCGTGTCTGGCCAAGGCAGGCCGATGGATCCTACTTTAACTGTTTTCATGGTTGGGTCAAGAGGGTTACAGTGAGTGACGGGAGAAGACTCCGTCAGCCCGTAACCTTCGACGAGAACTCCCTTTGTCACTTCCATCCATTTTTTCTGAATTTCAGGGGGCAGCGGGGCTGAACCGGAAATGCAGAAGCGAACAGATGACAGATCGAAGTTGTTGAGCTTTGGATGGGCAAGAAGCATCGCGTACATTGTTGGAGCGCCACAGAACACTGTAACCTTGTTTTTTTCGATGGCTTCAAGGGTGACAGCCGCATCGAAGCGCGGAAGCAAGACCATTTTTCCGGCGAGGTATATTGGAGCATTCATCCCCGTCGTCATTCCGTATATGTGGAACAGGGGCAGAACCGTTAGAAACTTTTCTTCAGCATTCCTTCCTTTCAGCCATTCGGCACACATGACGGCGTTTGAAACCAGGTTCATGTGCGTTAGCATAGCTCCTTTTGAAATTCCAGTCGTACCTCCCGTATACTGCAGGGCGGCTAGATCCTCCGGGGGGACAATGTCAACTTTCGGAGGCTTCTCGCCATGTTTTTTCAGCAGTTCTTTGAAGGAGTATGTTCCAGGTTTTTGCTCAACCTTATAGGACGGAATCTTTCTGAGCAGTGAACCCACCAGTGCGATGCCGGTCGGCATGAAATCTTTCAGGCCTGTAAAGATGACTCTCTTAACCTTGGTTTTTGCAACAACTTTCTCCAATATTGGATAAAGCGCATCCAAGACGACGATGGTTTCAGCTTCTGAATCATTGAGCTGATGCTCTACCTCGCGTTCCTTGTACAACGGGCTTATAGCGGTCTCGATGGCTCCGATCCTCAGTGTGCCGTAATATGAGATTATGAATTGCGGGATGTTCGGTAGGAAGATTGCGACTTTATCGCCTTTCTTCACTTCGAGAGCAGCGAGCGCAGCTGCAAAACGATCACAGGCTTCATCCAGCTCTCCGTAGGTTATTCCTCTGTTAAAATAGATTATTGCGGTTTGGTTGGGATTTTTATCCGCGGTTTTTCTCAAAATTTCAGAAAGTGGAACATTAGGGTACTCGATGTGTTTAGGAACATCTTCAGGCCAAAACTTGAACCAAGGTTTTTCGATAGGGCTTGGTTCTTTCTTGCTCTTTTTCTTGGCAGACATAAACAGCCCTATTCTTAAATATATGGGGCGGTTGAAAGTAATAATATTTTCCTCGGATGGATCGTCAGTGAAAACCGAAGAAGCGTGGATACAATGCGGAAATGCGAAGCTTTACGGCGAGTTGCGAGTTCCAGATCACTATCCTGCGCCTGGAATCCTGATTTGTCACTTTATGGATGTTCGCGGCTATCATGGATTGAAAATCTACTCTATGTTGGCTGAAAGAGCCTGCCTGAGCGGGTTTGTTTCGTTTGTATTCGATTTTCGCGGAGTCGGGAAAAGCAGCGGCGAATTTGACTACGGCTTCGGTGAACAACAAGACGTGAAGTGCGCCCTGAACTACTTAGCCTCCAGATCTGAGGTCAAGCCTGATAGCATTTTCATTGTCGGGCACAGCTTGGGCGCGGCTGTGTCACTCTATGCAGCCCAGAACGAGAAGCGGATAAAGGGGCTTGCCCTCTGGTCTCCTCCCAAGGACCACGACTATAACGTTAAGAAGTTCATTACCCGCACAAGAGGGAAGTCAGGTCTCTACACGTTCCTGGTACTTTCCAGAATAGATCGGTTCTTGAACGTTTCGAGGTTGTTCAGACTTGAAGTTTTCGGGATAAACTTGCGGCTGAGATATGTAAGAGAAAAACTCATGAAACTGAATGAGTGTGAAGAAGTTTCAAAACTGAAGAACGTTCCGGTACTAATTGTGATTGGAGACTCGGACGTGATTCACGGTGAAGATGAGGCACGGGAGGTCTTCTCTTCGGCTCACGATCCGAAAACACTTCTAGTGATAAAATCTGCAGACCCCACATATGAGGAGAAGGAGGACGAGTTGATTTCGAAAACGATGGAGTGGATAGAAAATTGGAAGTAAGTCTTCCGAGCAGAGGCTTTTACTGCTGAAGCGGCACGAACTCGTATGTTGGGTTTCCTTCCGTCGAGGTTTTGGCGACCAGTTTCACTTTCATTCCAACTTTGATTTCTGAAAGTTTGAATCCTGACAGCCATGCAAGGACTTTTACGCCCTCTTTCAGCTTTCCGATTGCTACGGTGTATGGCTTGTTTTGTTGGAAAGTGGTGGGCCTTATCACGACGTGCGTGAAGGTTTCGATTTCTGCTTCGTTGCTGAGCTCGACCCAATCCAAATCTGTGGTCAAGCACTCGGGGCAATCGGCGTTGGGAGGGAAGAATATTTTTCCACAAGCTTTGCACTTGGTGGCGTAGATTTTTCCTTCTTTGAGGCCCTGCCAGAACTTCAGACTCTTGCTTATCGGGATCTCTTGAACGATGTCTATTTTTCTGGATTTGATTGATGGCATCGACACATGACTCACCTCTTAAGTATCGTGACGTAGCAGTAGTGACCAGTTCCGCCGACGTTGTGGGCAAGGGCTATGTAGTTTTTGAACGGTACCTGTCTTGTCTTTTCAACTGCTTCTTCTCTTAGCTGCTTAGTCAGCTCGTAAATCATTGCACAACCCGTCGTACCTATTGGATGCCCCTTCGCCTTCAGTCCACCGTCCACGTTTACTGGTATCTTTCCGCCTATCTCAGTCTGTCCTCCCCTCAAGAGTTTGACGCCCTCCCCCTTTTTGCACAACCCAATGTCTTCGTAGGCCATTATCTCCGCGATGGTGAAGCAGTCATGCACTTCCGCGGCCTCAACCTTATCCGGCGTGATGCCAGCGGCCGCGTAGGCTCTCTGAGAAGCCAGTACACTGGCCTCCAACCCGACGAAGTCTGATCTCTTGCTCAGGTTTGCTGTCCCTGATGAATAGCCTATTCCAGCCACCCAGATGGGCGTGTCAATCTTCAGTTCCTTGACTTTTTCCTCAGAAGCAAGAATCAGGGAGGAAGCTCCATCGGTTAGGGGGCAGCAGTCGAACAGTTTGAGAGGGTAGGCGATGACCATCGAGGACAACACGTCTTCAACGGTAACTCGGTTTCGCAGATGCGCGATGGGGTTCATTGAACCGTACTTGTGGTTCTTAACGGCAACTAGGGCCAAGTCTTCCTCAGTGGTCCCGTACTTGGCCATGTGTGCGCTCGCGTAAAGTGCATAGTACGCAGGGAACGTGACGCCGAAGTTGTGGAATTCCCATAGGTAATACCCCGCTCTTCCGATCCACTCCATGGCCGTAGCAGAATCTATTTCCCTCATCTTTTCAGCGCCCAACGCCATTGCAATCTCAGCCTGGCCGCTCGCAATAGCCGAATAGGCAGTGAAGAAAGCCGCGCTTCCGCTTGCACACGCAGCTTCGCAGCGAACTAGCCCCGCCTTTGTCATGCCGCAATACTCTGAAATCACGACTGCTGGAAGAAGCTCTTCGTACCATGCTCCAGCCCCTACTGAGCCGAGAGCAACGAATTCCATGTCTTCCGCGGCCAGACCAGCGTCCTCGAGAGAGGGCTTGACTGCTTCAAAAGCGAGTTCTGAAATGGTTACATCGTTTCTGGCGCCGAACTTCGAGCAACCTGCGCCTATAACCGCTACCTTTCTCAACCTAACCACATCCTTCAATTTTGGTTTACTTTGAAATAAATGTGAAAAGCGGGGGAGAGATCATTTGCCTTTGAACTCGGCTTTCCTCTTGGACATCATGGCCTCGACGCCCTCCTTCAGATCCTCAGTGGAAAATGCCAAGCCCATTAACCCTGCTTCCAATCTCAATCCTGCTTCCAGAGGCACTTGTGTTCCGTAGTTTAGGGCGCTTTTAGCGTATTTCATAGCAATCGGCGGACCTTCTGAAAGTTTCTTCGCCATCTCCCCGACCTCTTCTCGAAGCTTCTCGTAATGCACGACCTTATGCACCAATCCTATTCTCAGAGCCTCATCAGCTTTCACTCTGGTTCCGAGCATCACAAGATCCTTGGCTCTTGGCAATCCTATGGTTCTGACGAGTCTTTGGGTCCCGCCCCATCCAGGGATTAGCCCCAAGGCAATTTCGGGGCTTCCAAGCTCTGCGTGTTCTGCAGCCACTCTGAAGTCGCACGCCAAGGCTAGCTCCAAGCCGCCGCCGAGCGCGAAGCCATTGATCGCCGCGATTACCGGTTTGCTCATTTCTTCTATCTTGCCGAAAGTTTTCTGGCCTGCTCTTGAGAATTCTTCGGCTTTCACAGGGGTTGCCTTCGGAAACATGGTTACGTCTGCACCTGCGCTGAAGGCTCTGTCTCCGTCACCAGTGATTACGACGCACTTGACAGTGGAGTCTTTCTCAGCGGTTTCGAGTATGTCGCTGAGCTCCTCGAGCATAACGTCGTTGAATGCGTTCAAACGGTGTTGTCTGTTCAGTATTATCCACAAAGTGTTCTGTTCTCTTTCCACTTTAATGGTTTCATACGATTTGCTCAACAAGTGTCACCTACTACAGTGTATCTTGACTGTGAATATATTACTTTTTTAGATGGTTTGCTAGTATTTGCTGAGGAGGTACTTGAGCACCTGTAGCTTCTGGATTTCGGAAGTTCCTTCGTAGATTTCAGTTATTTTTGCGTCACGATGATATTTTTCAACTCGGTACTCGCCGAAGTATCCGTAGCCTCCCATAGTCTGGATTGCCGCGTTCGTGGCTTCCATTGCAACGTGAGAAGCGTAGTACTTCGCCATCGCCGTCGCCATTGGATCCATTTTTCCTTCGTCAACTAATGAAGCCGCTTTGTACGTTAGCAGTCTTGCGGCTTCGATTTTCGTAGCCATCTCAGCGAGTGTTACGCCGATTGCTTCGTGCTGCAGTATCGGAGCTCCGAAGGCTTCTCTCTGTTTTGCGTACTTGAAGGCTATTTCCCATGCTCCCTGCGCCATTCCTGTGGCTTGTGCTGCAACGCCTACTCTTGTCTTGTCGAAGAATGCCATGGAGTAGTAGAAGCCTTTGTTCAGTTCGCCGACTATGTTCCAGTCTGTGACTTTGACGTTGTCGAAGTTGAGTTCGCCCGTCGTGGAGGCTCTTATTCCCATTTTGTTGTGGAGCTTCGTGGCTTCGAAGCCCGCGGTTCCTTTTTCTACCACGAAAAGTGTTTCTCCACGGTGAGTTGGCCTGATTTTAGCGTCGGTTTGTGCGAGGACAACGATGAAATCCGCCATAGTGGCGTTTGTTATGAAGGTCTTCTGGCCGCTTATCCACCATTCGTTTCCGTATTTTGTTGCCGCGGTTTCCATTTTGGTTATTTCGCTTCCGCTCACGTTTGGCTCAGTGAAAGCTGCGGCTGAAAGATAGTCGCCCTTGCATATGGGGGGCAGGTATTTTTCTTTCTGCTCTTTTGATCCGTGTTCGAGTATGAATTCGCTTCCGAAGTTACCGCTCGAAATCGCCACACCTAAGGAGGAGTCGCCCCTGCACATTTCTTCCACTACGATGCAAGTCTCTAGCAGACCACATCCTTGACCACCGTAATCTTCTGGAAAAGCCATGCTTGTGAAACCCAGCTTCGCAGCGGCCTTGTACAGGTCCAGCGGATATTCCTCTTTTTTGTCAAGCTCCAGCGCCATTTCAAGCTTGAACTCTTTTTGGCAGAACTCTCTGACGGCATTCTTGATGTGAAGCTGTTCTTCAGTCAACTCGAATTTCATTTGTAGAATCCCCTTCCAACTTTTTTTCCAGTCCAACCCTTGCTCACATATTCTTCGATTATGGGGCAAGGTTTGTACATTTCCATATTGTACTTTGCGTACAGCTCTTTAAGCTTGCCGACGATCGTGTCTAGCCCTGCTCTGTCTGCGTGTTCGCATGGACCCGAGGGCCAGTACGTTCCAAGTTTCATCCCGGTGTCGATGTCCTCGGGGTTTGCGGCGTCATCATAAATTAGCCAGGCAGCCTCGTTCGCAGCGACTGCCCATGACCTGTCGACGTCATACTCGTCCAGCATGTTAAAGGGTATTCTCGGCCGACCCTTTGTCCAGTCGTAGAAGCCCACGCCTGTTTTCTGTCCGAACTTGTGATCTTTTATCAAGGGGTCGATTACTTCTGAGCACGGTTTGAACCTTTCTCCGTAGGCTCCGTAGAGTATTTTCCCAACCTCATAGGCTATGTCGAGTCCGACAAAGTCGGCGAGTTCGAACCATCCCATCGGGAAACCGCCCGTATACTTTACTGAAGCGTCAATTCCCTCCATGGTTGCTTCCTTCCGTTGGTAAGCCCAGAAGGCCTCGTTGAAAACAGCTCCGAGCACACGGTTGACGACGAAGCCTCGCACGTCCTTTCTCACGATTATGGGTGTTTTTCCAAGTCTCTTAGCAAGCTCCGCCAAGGTTGTCAGGGTTTCTGGGCTTGTGCCATCTCCCTTAATGACTTCGACCAACGCCATCATTTGAGGCGGGTTGAAGAAGTGCATCCCTGCCACTTTGTCTGGACGTTTCGTTGCTTTTCCCATTTCCGTGATGCTAAGCGTTGAGGTATTAGACGCCAGTATAGCATGAGGAGGGGCGACTTGGTCAAGCTTGGCGAGCACGGTTTTCTTCAACTCCATGTTTTCGGGAGAAGCCTCTATTGCAAAATCAATGTCCTTGCCTGCTTGTTCGTAACTGGTAGCGGTGGCAATTCGGGCCAGTGCCGCGTCGGCGTCTTCTTGTCTTATGCGTCTCTTCTCAGCGAATTTGCCGAGGCTCCACTTTATTTTTTCCTTGGCTTTCTGCAGTATTTCATCATTGATATCCACCATGGTGACTTCGCACCCGTTCATCGCCAACAGTTGAGTTATCCCATGGCCCATTGAACCAGAACCGATGACCGCTGCCCTTTTTATAATTTCAACTGTCATTATCGTTTCCCCGGTTGGACATTCCAGAGTGCACGGAGAATGGTAATAAAACTTGTGAATTTGTGCTAGATCGCGAATCGAAAAAGAAAGAAAGGGACTGGCTATTGTTTGGCCAAGTAGTTGGCTATTGTATATTTTTGCATCTCGCTCGTGCCTTCATAGATTTCCGTTATTTTTGCGCATCTGTGGAATCGTTCGACGTGGTAATCAGCGAGGTAACCATAGCCTCCGAAGATTTGTATGGCATCGTCCGTCACTTCCATTGCGACGCGGCCTGCGTAGGCCTTGGCCATCGAGGTGGCCACGGCGTTCGGTTTTTCTTTATCGTAGAGCCATGCCGCCTTGTACGTCATTAGCCTTGCAGACTCGATCTTTATCATCATCTCTGCGAGTTTGAAGCTGATGCCCTCGAAGCTGATTATAGGTTGCCCGAATTGTTTCCGAGTCTTCGCGTAAGCTAGTGCTCGTTCAAAGGCTCCTTGGGCAGTGCCGACTGCTTGAGCCGCGACGGTTATTCTGGTTCCGTCGAAGAGTTCGAGCGTGTAGTAGAAGCCTTTTCCCTGTTCGCCCACTAGATTGGTTTCGGGCACCTTGAGGTCGGCCATTGAAAGCGAGCCTGTTACGCATGGTTTTATGCCCATCTTCCCGTGCAGTTTGGTTGCTTCGAGCCCGCACATGCCTTTCTCTGCGAGGAAGATGCTTTGTCCTCGGTGTGAAGGTTGAGCGTTTGGGTCTGATTGGCAGAGTAGGATGAGCGTGTCAGCGGTGGTGGCGTTTGTGATGAATTCTTTTGCTCCGTTGATGGTCCATTCGTTTCCGCTTTTTACCGCGGTTGAGTCCATGCGTGTTATGTCGCTGCCGTGCTCGGGTTCGGTGAATGCTGCTGCGGCTATTTTGTCGCCCCTCGCAAGGGGTGGAATGTATTTCTTTTTTTGTT
The DNA here is from genome assembly GCA_050010755.1 of Bathyarchaeia archaeon. Taxonomy (GTDB): domain Archaea; phylum Thermoproteota; class Bathyarchaeia; order Bathyarchaeales; family Bathycorpusculaceae; genus JBEKCD01. The sequence continues at coordinate 167,844 of JBEKKK010000002.1, read as the reverse complement.
CTTCATTTCCATGTTTCAGGAGGACATCTGGCACCATGAGGTTCCCAAGCGAGACTGCGACTCCAAGGCCTGGGTCTGCTCTGCACATTTCTTCGACTGCCAAACAGTCTTCGAACACGCCGTACCCTTGTCCTTCGTATTCCTGCGGTATTCTCATGCTGGTGAACCCGAGCTGTGCGGCCTTTTTGTAGAGGGTCATCGGGAACTCTTCTTTTTGGTCAAGCTCCAAAGCAAGTTCTGGAGTGAATTCTTTGGTGCAGAATTCGCGAACTGCACGTTTTATCTCCTGTTGTTCATCGTTCAGTTTGAAGTCCATCTGTTCTTCTCTCCTAATTACTTACATGTTTTCTGCGTTTTTGACTCATTTATTTTGTTCTTAAGTGAGGGAACAATTTTGAAGAGGTCTTCGACTATAGCGAAGTCGGCGTAGCTGAAGATTGGTGCTTTGGGGTCTTTGTTCACGGCTATTATCAGGTCTGAGCTTTTCATTCCGAGTACGTGTTGGAACGCACCGCTGATTCCGAGGGCGAGATACAGTTTTGGTTTCACAGTCTTTCCGGAAGTGCCCACTTGACGATCCGTGGGAAGCCATCCTTTGTCCACGATTGGGCGTGAACAGGCAAGTACTCCGCCTAATGTTTTTGCGAGTTCATCGGCTACTGGCATGTTTGCGACGTCTTTTATTCCCCGACCGATTCCCACAAGTTTTTCAGCGGCCGTGATATCAACCCCGCCGGAGGGAGGCAAGACATACTGTATGAAACGCTTTTCGGCTATTTCCTCCGTCAGGGTTGAAGCTGTCTCGACGATTTGCCCGTTTGGAGGCAGTGAAGGCTTTTGCGGCGCAAACGTCGCCTGACGAACTGTTGTGATGTAGGTTTCAGCTCTTCTGGCGGCGGCTTTTACGTTTACCTTGCCGCCGAACATTTGCCGAGTCATTGTAAGCGCGCCGTTTTCAAACGCTAGATCTATGCAGTCTGTTGCGAGCGGCAGGTTCAGCGCTGTTGCGAGTCTCGGGGCAAGGTCCACGCCGTAGGAGGTGTGGCCCATCATGACCAGCAGAGGCTTGTGTTGGGTGATTAGGTTTGACAGGATTTTCTTGTAAGCTTCAGAGTTGAAGTTTTCAAGTCTGGCATCTTCAACTAATACAACGGTTTTCGCGTATTCTGTCAGCATCTTTGCGTGTTCTTTCACGTCTTTGCCGAGGAGAAGGGCGGTTAGTTCTGAGCCAGTCTTTTCTGATAGTTCTCGCGCTTTCGTGAGCATCTCATAGGTTATGTCTCTGAGTTGCCCTTGTCGGTGTTCAGCTAAAACGAAGATTTCTGTCATCTTATATCAACCCCCTTGACTTGAGAATTTCAGTCACTCTTGTCGCGATTTCGTCGGGGCTTCCCTTGATGAATTCTGCCTGTTTCTCCACGGGTGGAACGTACATCTTTTCTATTCTGATCCACGAGCCTGCTGCACCGACATCGTTCTCAGTTAGCCCGGTGTCTGCTAGGGTCATGAGTTTTATTTCTTTCTGCATGGCTTTTCTGATGCCCATTATTGAAACGTATCTTGGCTCGTTTATTCCAGTCTGAACCGAAAGCAACGCGGGCATTTTCACTTCAAGCTGCTCTTCCAATCCGCCTTCGAGTTCTCTGTTGACTTTAGCCATTCCTGGAGCAAGCTCGATTTTTTTTACCATCGTCGCATGAGGGATCTTGAGCATTTCCGCAAGAATGGGGCCCACGATGGCTTGACCGTCGTCGCCTGCTTGCATTCCTGTCAGGATTAAGTCGAAATGAAGAGTCTTGATTACGCTGTGCAAGATTTTTGCTATAGCGTAGCCATCTGAATCGTTGAACTTCGGGTCTGAAAGCCTTATGGCTTTGTCGGCTCCTCGGGCAAGACATTTTCTAAGGGTAGTGTCAGAGTCCTCAGCGCCTATGGTTATGGCAGTGACTGTTCCTCCCTGCTTTTCCTTCATGCGCACCGCTTCCTCCAACGCATAATCGTCCCATTCGTTGATGTCAAATACCAAGCCTGTCTTGTCAATGGCTTTGCCGGTGGAGTCAATTTTCAACTCTGCCTCAGCAGTTTCCGGAACATGCTTGACACAGACAATTACGTCCAAATGCTTTCCTCTCCAAATGATGGAACATATTTTAGCAGGCTGTTTTCATATAGCTTTTGCTTGTAAATCTTTGCCTTCCACATTGAAAAGCCCCAGTTAAAGCTATTTCACTCAAGCCGAAAAGTCATTTTTCATGCCTAGCAGGTCTAACGCCCGACTAGCCCATTGGTTTAGGCATCAACCCTAATTCCTGCAGTATAGAACGAACCAGCATTCTCGCATCCCTGTCGATTGCCAAAGCCAATGCAGCATATACTGCTGCTCCCAGTACAGCGGTGGCGATTGTCAAAAGCAGCGTCGCTGGGTGAGGCAACACGTATAGAATAACCGCAGTGACGGATGAAGCAAAGACGTATTTTCCTATGCTCGTCCAAGGGACAACTATTCTCACCGATGATCCCATGACGAGATATGTTAGAAGAAACAGGATCGCGTGGGCAACCGCGATGATGATTGCCACGTAAGTGGCTGCTTGCACAGCCTGCCCGTTCGCGAATTGACTCAAAATATACAGTACTGTGGGGAGGGTGATGGCGGCTTGTATGTATGGCAATGTCAGAAGCTTGAACATTTTACTCTTTACGAGTTTTCGGAGTGGTATTTTTGCTTCTTCGTCGAGTTTTTCAACGCCATAAACCACGTTCGTGTAGAATGTCGATAGCAGAGATATGAGCGCATCGATTGACAGGACGACGAGTACGGGCCAAGCCCCGCGATAATCAATTTTAAGGACCGTTAAAAGGGACGGTGACATCGAGATCACGATTGCGACCAAGGGGAGCGCGAACATCAAAACTGTTTTTAGAGATGCTGTTATTTCTTTCAAGCTGTTTTGAGCCAGCAATTTCGGGTAGAGCGCGAAAGCTAGGGACGAGGAATATCCGATGATGGTTGCAAATGTCGTTGCTGCGAGGTAGTCGCCTCTGCCTGATTGGGTTCCGTAAATGAGAAGCAGAATGAGAACGAAATTGCCCAATTGTATTCCAACAGCGTTGTAAATGAGTGCTGTGGAACCCTTGAGCCATTCTCTAGCGTAGCTCCACTGGACTTTTTCTCGGAGATCCTTCGAGAAGAGCTTCAAATAAAACAGCGTTTGAAACGCGGCTGCCAGGATGAGGCTCAGCATGGCGCCTATAAACAGTTGGTGAAATCTCACGATGAACAAATAGGCCAAGCTAAGTTTCACGACTTCCTCTAGCAGGAGGCCGTACCCTATTGCTTGAGGTCGCTTTGCGCGCAAACAAGATTCAAGCGTGTTAACAGCGTAGGTGGTGACAACCAGGCCTGATGCCAAGACATAAACACTGGTTTCAGTGATGTGAAGACTCGCAGCGATAAGAGGGGCTAGTGGTATGTAGGCCGCGGCCGAAGCTATGGCCAAAGTGAGGTTTGCTACAAAAGCTGTCTTAATTGCACCTTCTTCTCCCCGAGCGACAAACCGTAATGCCCAAAACGGAATAAACCCTGAAAACAACAGGAAGTAGCCCGTCACGTCGGAGATGTTTCCCCATACACCATACTGAGATTGAGTCATGTTTCTTGAAAGCAAAAGAGTGAACACCAAACCTGTGACCACGCTAATAAGCTGAGCCGCAAATATGATGAGACCCGAATACTGGATTCTCAGCTCGCTCTTAGACACAGGCTTTCACCTTCCCAAGGCGTAGTGTAGTGTGAATAAGTATCTGACGTTTGAAAAGTTTTGCCTCCTTCCAGAAAGCATTTGCCAAGACACGCCTAAGATCTGCCACTTGAAACATTATCGATTCCCGATCGATTCTAGCCTGCATGTTGAGAGGAGCCTCTGTATGGCCTGATTTCAACAAGCGCCCGATTTTCTGTGATGTTTCCCGGAGGTTACGGCGTTAAGGTGAAGTATATTCTTCTGTTGTTTTTTCCTTTGTTTTCGGTCTTGAGCAGTTTTATTTGGCCGACCTCTTTTAGGTTCTTGACGTGAGTTCCTCCGTCGGCTTGTTTGTCAAGGTCGACTAGTTCTACGATGCGGAGGCGGGGGATGTCCGGTGGGAATGCTTCTGCCATTTTTACTACTCCGGGGATTTTGAGGGCTTCTTCTTTTGGAAGTTCGTAGGATCTTACTGGCGTGTCTTTCTTGAGTAGCTCGTTCGTTTTGGCCAGGTATTTTTCTAGGATTTCAGGATTGAATTGTTCTAAGCTGAAGTCGAAGCGTATTTTGTCGGTTTCAAGCTGATTGCCTGTGACAAGCGCGCCTGTGCCGTTGCAAAGCAGTGAAGCGAAGAGGTGAGCTGCCGTGTGGCTCCGCATAAGCTTGTACCGCCGGTCCCAGTCTAACACGCAGTGAACTTTGTCAACTGCTTTCAAACCCAGACGGTCAACCTCATGACTGATTTCGCCGGAAAATTTGCCGACGTAAACGACGTTGTAAACCTCATTTCCACTGATGATTCTTCCAGTATCACAGGGTTGACCGCCTCCCTTCGGATAGAAAATAGTTTGGTCCAAGACAACGTATTTCCCTTCATTCACCAAAACAACAACAGCATCACATTCTTTGATATAACTGTCCTCCAGATACAAAGCCCTAGTCACAGAGATTCACCGACTTGAATAGGACACTGCAGTTATGCTTAAGGTTTACTTGAAACCGACCTCACATTCAAGTCATGCGCACGACATTCCAGTTTTCTCGATAAATTACTGCAATCCTATCCACCGAGAGAAATTTCGTGTTTGAAGGAAGTTTCCAGAATATGCGCTTTGACTCGCCTTCCAAGTTTACATACGATCAAACGGGCCCATTGAAATAGCGCATTGACAGAAAAGCGCGCGCGCTGAAACATCGTATCGCAAACCATAAATAATATATATATCATAGAAATTATACGAGCCATCTGCACGCTAAACTGTGCCGAGCGTTCTTCCCGTTTAAACGAAATCTCGCATGATAGAAGGAGAAGTAAAAATGAAAAAAGAAATGATTGTTAGTCTCGTGCTAGTCCTCTTGTTCTTAGTCTCAGTGTTTCCCGCGAATATTTATTCTAGAGCAGCTCCAGTAGGCGACTGGCCGATGTTTCACCACGACCTGACGCACACCGGCTATTCCACATCACCAGCGCTAACAACAAACCAAACCCTATGGAACTACACAACAGGCAACCAAGTGCAGTCTTCTCCTGCAGTTGCTAACGGCATAGTCTACGTGGGCTCAGACGACGGCAACCTTTACGCCTTCAACGTCACGACGGGCGCACTCATATGGAACTACACAACAGGCAAATCCATCTCATCTTCTCCGACTGTTGCCAACGGCGCCGTCTACGTGGGTTCACTCGATGACAAGGTTTACGCCTTCGACGCTACGACGGGCGCTCTCGTGTGGAACTACACAACAGGCGGCGGCGTAGAGTCTTCCCCCGCTATCGCTAATGGCATGGTCTACGTGGGCTCAGACGACTACAACGTTTACGCCTTAAACGCCACGACTGGCGCACTCGTATGGAACTACACAACAGGCGATGAGGTGAGTTCCTCTCCAGCCGTTGCTAATGGCATAGTCTACGTGGGCTCAGACGACTACAACGTTTACGCCTTAAACGCAACAACGGGCAAGCTCATATGGACCTACACAACCGACTTTTATGTAGAATCTTCACCTGCTGTTGCCGGCGACATAGTCTACGTAGGATCAGCCGACTGGAATGTTTATGCCCTGAACGCTTCCACTGGCACTCTCGTATGGAACTACACAACAGGCAGCGAAGTGAACTCTTCTCCCGCCGTTGCCAGCGGCATAGTATACGTAGGATCAGACGACTGGCTTGTTTACGCCCTGAACAGTACAACAGGCGCCCTCGTATGGAACTACACAACAAACGCGTTCGTGTATTCTTCCCCAGCCGTTGCCAGCGGCATCGTCTACGTAGGATCAGATTACCCTGACGACAACCTTTACGCTCTGAACGCTACGACTGGCGCAATCGTATGGAGCTACACAACAGGCGACCAAGTGAGTTCTTCTCCAGCTATTGACAACGGCGTAGTCTACGTAGGCTCGTATGACGGTAACCTCTACGCTATAGGTTCCATTCTCAGCGTAGTACCAGAGTTTTCCAGCACATTACCTGGAATTACGTTAGTTATCTCCATATTCATAGCCTTGTCCGCAGTCATCATCGCAAAAAAAAGAAGAACCCAGAAAAATTAACCATGTACCTTAATTGAACAGAATCAGTAGTCGTCACGCTCGGTTTGTTCGTCTAGTTGCTCTTCTTTTTTTTTCCTCGATGCACTTGCGAGGTTTATCTTTAGGCAAAAACTCACCAAAGGCAACAATTACGAACGCACGATATTTAGGTTTTGTAGAATGCACAAAAGCGCCGACAGTTAACAAATTTCTTAAAGCGCCGAAGAGTTAACAGAACCTCTTTTAGACATCATCAACCGAAAGTTGACAGGGACAACCATCAACTGAAGACTTGACAGAACCTAAAAGAAGAATAAATAAGTAACAAACGTCTATTTTGATGGAGAGGAGAGAGAAAAAGATAAAACTTTACCCCCCAAACCCAAAGTGAATTACGGAGCGGGAGGTAGAAATGAAGGAAACATGATTATTCCGTTTGTGTGTCCATCCCATGCGGGCGTTATTGTCCAGTTTATTAGAGTTCCGACATCGGTTATTGACCAATTTAGAACTGTCCATGAATAACTTGTTAGGTTTCCTAGAGGATAAGGTCCGAGAATATACATTACTGTCTCTTTGCGGATTGTGTTTTGGTAGTAATACAAGATAGGTTGGAACTCACAGTCATATGCTGTGTTCGTGCCAGTATTGAAAAGGTATCCAGAAACTTGAAGTGTAAAGTACGGAACGCCGCTAATCGTGGTCTGGTTCACATTAGCCGTTAAGTTGACTTCAACTAGGTTTGGTGCCCTCAGGTTGTTAACCTGATTGGTTAAATTTGCATTCTGATTTTGCAGATTTGCGTTGTTGACTTGTGTCTGGTTAAGCAACGTTCCGTTTCCAATCAACCATGTTTGGGTCTGATTAAGCAACGTCTCGTTTCCATTCAGCCAAGCTTGAAGTTGTCCGTTTTGGTTTTGAAGATTGTTAAAGCTGTTCTGTGCCGAAATGTCAGATATAATGAAATATGCTACGGAAGCTATCAGGACAATACAGATTAAGCCGAGCGCGATAGCAACACTTTTTCCTATGATTCTCTTTGGTCTTGTTTGTTGCGATTGATGACGCGCAGTTGTTGGAATGTCCTCAACCTTCGTGATCGTTGAAATTGCGGCTTCACCCAGAGAAGACAAAGCATACTTACCGTCTTCAGTCTTATAGAGAAGGTTTCCCAAGCCATCAATGTGATAGGTGAGATGTGAGCTTTCTATCTTGAACTGTTTCTGCAAGTCTGAAAAAGTCTGCGCTTCAGATGACAGAATGCGAAGTATCTTTCTCCTAATGGGATGTTTCAACGACGCAAATATCATCGAGTAAGAGTCTTCTTCAGAAGAGGACATCACACCACCAAATAGTCTCTGCCGTATCATCTGAGATAAGCATTTTCGTAAAGAAACCTTTACCTCTTGACGTCAAGCACAACACATTTCAACTGCGCTAGAACTATCTTCTATAATACAACTTGGTATGATGTTATAAGAAGCTTTCTTCATCCTTATTTGTTAAAGAAGAGAAGAAAATGAAGACCAAAACCGTAAAGATTGCTTTGGAAGGCTTTGGTTTTTATTTAGGAATAGAAAAAGGCTGTTTCACAGTCAAAAACAGAGAAGGACAAATAGAAAAATATCCACTGTTTGAATGGAAGTGAAGACGATGTTTACAGGCCAAGCTTTTGTTTTATTGCGTTGCGTTTTTCTTCCGGAAACGGACCGAACTTCTTGATTCTATCCGTGAACATGGTGAAAAGTTCTGCTGCCTTCTTATAAACTGGAAGAGGAACGTAGCTGTAGCGTACTCTCATGCTTTCAACATTGTATTTCGCCAGTTCTTTTCCCATGTCGATCATTTTCTTTTTCGTAAACTTTTCGTCGATTTCCTGCGTTCCTTCGATGACCAGAACACCGTCGGCCCCGTATGCGAATGCGTATAGAAGATGTTTCAAGCTCAGGATGGCGGTGGTTGGGACTGGTACGATGCGGATGTTTTCAGGGTAGTTTGTGCGGTCTAGGCCTAGAAAGTCCATGCCTGTGTAGCCAACGTTCTTGTCCACGAAGGCAACGACTCTGACCTCGCCCGGCTGCTTTTCTGCAAGTACTCCTCGTAGACTTGCTCTTATCTCCTTGGTCGTCGCGTTCTTGAAGTCGATAGCCTCTTGAGGACAGACGGGTATGCACGCGCCGCAGCCTGTGCACAGGAACGGGTCAATCTTGGCTTTTCCGTCCTGCATGCTTATCGCGTTTGTTGGACAGGTTGGAACACAACCTTTGCAGCCGTTGCACAAGTCGCTGATGACGAAAGCTTTCTCCGGACTTGTCGTAACGTAGTCGCTCTTCAGGAACAACGCCGCCTTCGCTGATGCAGCCAAACCGTCCGAAACCGTGTCTCTCACATCTTTTGGACTTAGGGCGCAACCGCACGCATAGATGCCAGTAACAAGCGAATCGACAGGGTCGAGTTTAGGATGCTTTTCCGTGACGAAGCCGTCTTCGCTGACGCTGACTTTCATCTTCTCGGCAAGCTCCTTCAACCCTGAGGGCGGAACCATGGGCGTGGCCAAGGCAATCATGTCGAACTCTTCCTCGGTCACCTCGCCCGTTATCGTGTCTTCCGCAACGGCAACGAGCTTGCCATCCTTGGCGTTCTTGTAAACCTCAGCCACCTTTCCGCGGATAAATGTGACACCAGCTTCCTGGTCTCGCCAGTAGAGATCCTCGTAGCCTCTGCCCGTTGCTCTGATGTCCGTATAGTAGATGCTCACGTCTATGCCGAGCATTTTTTTGAGCACAAAGGCCTGCTTTAAAGAGTACATGCAGCAGATCCTGCTGCAATAGGGGACGTAGTTCTTGTCCCGTGAGCCTGCACAGAGCACTATCGCCATGCGTTTAACGTCGGTGCCGTCGGCTTTCTTGATGTAGCCACTTGTCGGCCCTGTTGCTGAGACGAACCGCTCCAGATCCATCATTGTGATAACGTCTTTGTAAGTGCCGTATCCGTAGGTTTCGAGTTTCTTAGCATCATAGAGTTGATAGCCGGTGGCGACTATTATGCCGCCGACGTGAAGGTTGACGGTGCTTCCAGGATCTGCCAAGCTTATGGCCTTGGCTGGACAAAGCTGCTCACATTTTCCGCATTTTGTGCACGCGCTGAAGTCGATGGTGTAGGCTGATGGGACAGCTTGTGGAAACTCGATGTATGCTGCCTTTCGTTGGGACCAACCTTCATTAAACTCGTCTGAAACTGGTACCGGACAAACTTTTGCGCAGACACCGCAACTTCTGCATTTCTGAACGTCAACGCCACGGGGTTTCATGTGTATCTTTACATCATAGTTGCCCGGTCTTCCGCTGACTTCTTCAACTTCAGCGTAAGTGTAAAGGTTGACGTTTGTGTTTCTTCCCACTTCCGCCATCCTTGGCGTCAGAATGCACTGGGCACAGTCCAGAGTTGGAAAAACCTTCGTCAGTTTAGCCATGTTGCCGCCTAGGCTGGACTTTCGTTCGACAAGGTCAACCTTGTAACCCAAATATCCAAGCTCAAGGGCTGAAGTTATGCCAGCGATTCCTCCACCGATGATGAGAATTTCTCTGGAGCCCTTCTCGCTTATAGGCTGCAAAGGCTCAAGCTCGCGGCTTCTCTCGTAGCCGCCTCTTATCAAGCTGATGGCTTTCTTCGTTGCTTCAGGCGACGGGTGCGGCCCCAATATCCATGAGTCCTGCTCCCTTATGTTAACGAATTCAAGCATAAACGGGTTCAATCCAGCCCGTTCCAAGACACTCTGAAAAGTGGCAAGATGCATGCGCGGCGTGCAGCTTGCAACCACAACTCGGTCCAGATTTTCTTTTTTCACTGCGTCGAGAATCATTTCCTGAGCCGGTTTCGAGCACAGATACTTGTGATATTTTGCTACGGCAACACCTTCCCATGTCTTAACAGTATCAACGACCGTCTTGACATCCACAACTTCCCCGATGTTGCCTCCACATTCGCAGACGAAAACGCCGATTTTTGGCGATTTCTTCTCCATGGGTGAAATCTCCTTTTGCATGATATGTTTCAAACAATTCACGGGAAAACGCTTTAATAATCTTATGCTCCCCATTCAAATAAAAGTGATGGGCAACATGAACGCTCAAGAACTCACTCAGAAACACAAGCTTCTCGAATGCATTCAGTGTGGAACATGCACGGGAAGTTGCCCAGTTGCCCGCAAAGCCAACCTTAACGTCAGAAAGTACATGCGAGAAGTTGCCACAATGGGCAAGCTCACTCAGCATTCTCAGAATGAGCTGTGGAGCTGCACAACCTGTAGCACGTGCGGCGTCCGTTGCCCAAAAGATTTGAACCCGTACGAGTTTTTGATTGACATCCGCGGAATAGCCGTTGAGGAAGGACAAATCGCCCCGACGATAAGAGACGCGCTGGAAAGCATATTCAAGAACGGCAACCCATGGGGAAGAATCCGCAACAAAAGGTCAGAATGGGCTCAAGATCTGAACCTGAAACACATGTCGCAAGGTGCAGACGTTCTATACTTTGTAGGTTGTACCTCGGCTTATGATCCGCGAGTCCAAAGTGTCGCCAAGAGCTTAGCGTGTGTCCTTGCAAAGGCTGGGGTGAACTTCGGTGTTCTAGGCGACGAAGAAAACTGCTGCGGAAGCGAAGTCTACGGCATGGGAGAAAAAGGCCTTTTCGACTTCCTGGTTGAAGAGAACATGAAAACCTTCAACAAGTACAATGTCAAACAAGCAGTGACAAGCTGCCCGCACGGCTATCACGCGTTCAAGAACAGGTACAACCAGACAAGCTTCGAAATACAACATCACACTCAACTGCTCGCTAAGCTGATTGAAGATAAAAAACTGGCGTTTTCGAAGGAAGTGAACAAGAAAGTCATCTATCACGACCCGTGCTTCCTAGGCAAACAAAACGGCATATACGAAGAACCGAGAAAAGTTATCGAAAGCGTGCCTGGCGTCAAACTGTTGGAGTTCGACCGGTCCCGAGCTCGAAGCGTCTGCTGCGAAGGAGGCGGAGGAAGAATGTGGGTTGACATTCCCGGTCCACGCTTAGCGGAAACCCGCGTTAAAGACGCTGTGGAAGCTGGAGCGGAAATCCTGGCCACAGCCTGCCCATACTGCCTATTAACATTTGAAGACGCCGTCAAAACTACAGGCTCCGAGGGCAAAATCCAAATCATGGACATTGCCGAACTGCTCAATCTAGCACTATAACACGCCCGAGACAGATGCGTTCAAACGAAAACCGAATTATTTTGAAGATGCAAATTGATCAATCAGCCAGTTTGAATCCTGCCCAATGATGCTTGATGAAGAGGGCGCCATTTTCTCATATTCACGATTTCAATTGAGGATTCTTACAAAAGTCATATGAACTGACTCAATCAATCTCTAGACTATGAATGGAAGTGGCGTAGGATGAACAGGGCTGTTTTGGTTTTGCTTACAATTCTGTGTTTGCTTTCCGTGTCATCAATAACGGGATTGATTCACGTTGTCAAGGCTGAGAGTGCACCTATCTACATTAACGCAGATGGAAGCGTAAGCCCGTCAACTGCCCCCATCTATTCGGCAGACAACATTACATACACTTTAACTGGCAACATCAGCGCCGCCACTGATGGAATTCTGATTGAGAGAAACAACGTCGTTTTGAACGGGGCAGGCTGCACCATGACGGGAAGCGGAAGTGGTAGTGGAGTAAATGCAGGAATAAATGTCACGAGACAGAGCAACGTGACCATACGTAACATGACCATAGAAAACTTCGGCTTTAGCATTGACCTTGAGTATTCTTCTAACTGCACTTTGTCTGGCAACACCGTTACAACGAGCAGCAGGATGGGTAGCATTATGCTCGACTTTTCTAACAACGATGTTTTATCGGGCAACAACGTTACGGCTAACCCCATCGATGGTATCGTTCTCGGCAGCTGTTCTAACGACACTTTGTCTGGCAACGATTTCACAAACAACGATTGGAGCATTTATTCTGACTATTCTTTTAACAACATTTTGTTTGGCAATAACTTTGCGAACAACTCGATTGGCATTTATTTCGATTCTTCTTCTAACAACACAATCTACAATAACAACTTTGTAAACAACACTTTTAGCCAAGTTTATTCTTCAGACTCAACTAACGTTTGGGATAATGGAAGCGTGGGTAACTACTGGAGCGACTATCTGACAAAGTGTCCGAACGCCACTCAAGTTGACAGCTCAGGCGTCTGGAACACTCCCTATGTCATTGACGCAAACAATACCGACTATTACCCGCTTGCGGTTCCATATGCGGTAGTTCCAGAGTTTCCATCATTCCTAGTTCTGCCACTATTCTTGATAGCAACACTGCTAGCAGTCATAATCTGCAAAAAGAAAGCCGTGAAAACAAGCCAAAGCCCGCTTTCGCTGATCTGTTTAAAGTCCCCTTCGGAGCTGTGCACGCCATAGGGACATTCTTCTTCAGTCGGGTGCCCGACTTGTTTGCGTAATTGAACGCCTGCAAGTCTAGCTTTCTCAAGCTACTCCGATGCCAGCACGCGCTCTCATTTTCCAAATAGAATAGTTCTGTCCAAGACACCTGCTGTGCCGATCGAGTTGCAGTCACATATCCACAAATACTGAACAGGGGATGAAAAGGACGGGAATGAGAACGTACGCTCAGTTCCTTGGCGGGTCGTTGACAGGATGCTGGAGAGATTCAGAACCAACGTGGAGTTCCGTTTTGGTCGATGCGACCATTTAATATAATGCGTGTGCTAATTTTGCAGTCGAGTTGACGGCATGCCTGGAATTATTGATGTTAAAGATCTTGTTCTAATCTACTCAGACGGAACGAAAGCAGTGGATGACATTTCTTTTGACGTTCAAGAAGGAGATTTTTTCGGCTTTCTCGGCCCCAATGGCGCTGGAAAAAGTACTACCATCAAAGTATTGACGACGCTTCTTAGAAAAACCTCAGGAAAAGCCACGGTCGCAGGTTTTGACGTGGACAAAGATGCTGCAGCTATCCGTAAGATTATCGGTGTTCAAAGTCAAGAAACCACTGTAGACGGTGATCTCACAGGCAAGGAGAACATTGAATTGCAAGGCCACTTTCACCAGATGAAAACCAGTGAAATCAAGCCAAGAGTCAAGGAACTTATAGAACTAGTGGGACTTGAGTCCGCCGCTGATCGCCGTGGAAGAAACTATTCCGGAGGCATGAAAAAACGGCTCGACCTTGCGACAGCCTTGATCCATAAACCTAAGCTACTGTTCTTGGACGAACCGACAACCGGTTTGGACCCTCAATCACGAGCGACAATTTGGAGCTATTTAGAGAAATTGAACAAGGAAGAAGGGATAACCATTTTCTTAACTACCCAGTACCTTGAAGAAGCCGACAAGCTGTGCAAACGACTTTCAATTATCGATTTTGGAAAAATAGTTGCCAGCGGTTCTCCTACAGAACTGAAACATCAAATTGGCGCAGACTCAATCAGAATTTCACTTGAGGACTGCAAAAAATTCGGCCCTAAAGCAAAGGAGATCATCATGAGCATTAAGGGCGTGAACGAAATAGTTGAATCGGAGGAATGTTTCACAGTTTACGCCAAAAACGCTGGCCTCCTGATAGCAGATATTGTGCGTGCATTAGACAGAGGTGACATTCGACTTCTGTCAGTGACGTTTTCCTCGCCTTCTCTGGACGATGTTTTTATGAAACACACTGGCAGGCGAATAAGAGCCGAAGATCTCGTCAAGGCTCCAAGCGCCATGATTGGAAGGTTTGGAAGGAGATAAACGAAAATGACGCTGTTCTCTGACACACGTTACATATTCGTTCGTTACATGAGAAAACTCATTCGAACTCCCATCTTACTCTTCTTTTCTCTCTTCCAACCCCTCCTATTCCTCCTACTATTCACACAGTTACTAACAAAGCTCGGCAATTTTCCAGGCATATTACCGGCAGGGGTAAGTTATCTTCAGTTTGCAGCAGCTGGGATTCTGATGCAAAACGCGTTTGGAAGCGCGCTACAGTCAGGAAATTCGATAGTGGCGGACATAGACAGTGGGTTTTTGGCGAAAATGCTCGTGACGCCAGTGAGCCGTCCTGCGATTCTTCTAGGCAGGTTGAGCAGTGACGCCTTTAGGGTAGTTGTCCAGACCGCTATAATCCTTGGCTTGGCATATGCTTTGGGCGCCCACGTCACCACCGGAGTCATCGGAATTCTGCTCATCTTCTTCACGCTTGCATTTTTTGGGCTCGCCTGGTCGGGAATTTCTCTAGCATTAGGGATGAAGACCAGAAGCTCTGAGACCGTATTCGCCATAGGCGGCGTCATCACTTTCCCATTGCTTTTCCTAAGCCCAGCACTGTTCCCAATCAGTTTCCTACCCACATGGGTGTCAGACGTTTCGATGTTTAATCCTGTAAGCTACGCCGTTAACGCCAGCCGAGCTCTAATGATCAACGGTTATGATTGGCGCACAATACTGCCCGCATGGGGAGTAATCGGACTCGTAGCAGTTGTGACTTTAAGCGCAACACTATACCAGTTCAGGAAAGTCATTAGTTAGAAATACCAATGGAAAAAATGACCAAAGTCTTGACATCGAAACAATCAGATGACAATAAGTATGGCTGAAAGAACGAGTGTTCGCCGTTAGATAAAGCGGTCTGTTTTGTGCCTCTTTCAGCTTGACTAGTGGATTCTGTACCGCATTGCTTTCTTTTTGGTGATTACGACTGCAAATAGTGTTAATAACATGAAAAGCATCGTGGCTGGAATCGATGGAAACTCTGGGGCTACGACAACCTGTTGTGTTGAATGGTGATAGGTGAAGTAAAGAATGCTTTGCGTGCTATTAGACTCTGGTAGAAGGGCGTAGGGCACCTTTGTTCCATTGACCGAAACTGCTAAGGTTCCGTTGATTAGGGGTGTTGGAATGCTTATTCTGCAAAAGCCCGTTGTGCCGTTCTCGCCACTGACATTGAAGAGCACAGCAGTACCGTTGAACTGGAAATCAGATATTGTGGAATTGCTGATTGTCTTTACGTCGCAGTTTGATGCAGAGAACTCTTCAAACGGTCCCATAAGTGGATAATAATCGAGTTTCCAATAAGGCGTGTCGCCAATCCCGTCTTGGTCAATGTCTTTGCCAATGTAGTCGCTCCAGTAATTTCCCTCAGAACTTTCATTGAAGTAATTGCCGTTAGTTCCTCCAGTGATGTTTGGAAATACTTGAAAATAGTTTCCTTCAAAATTGTTGTGGTATATTGTGTTTCCATTATCTGAACCGCCAAATTGTATCCCATATGTGTTGTAAGCTATCAGGTTATCATAAATTGCATTGTCGTTAGACGAGTACAAGGTCATCCCCTGGTAGGTTGAACCTTCAATCGTGTTTCCATCGATGATGCATTCAGAGCAAGAACCGAGTGTAAAGAGGTTATTTCCTTCAAGACCCATTCCGATTAACACGTTTCCAGCTATGGTGCTTTGGGTGACGTTTGTCAAACTGATGGCTTGCCCAGCTTGGGTTATCTTGTTGTCTGTGATGGTGATGTTAGAGCAGGTGCTTGCAGAGATTCCAACGAAATACCAGCCCCATGCTAGATTGAATCCAGATATTTCTGCGTTACTAGCCGTTATGTTTACGAGAGCATCGAGTAGGTTAACGGAAGAGGGAATGGGCGGGGTGTCATATGTGGCGTTAATGACAGTATTACTACTATTTTCTCCTATTAATTGTATGGACTTGTCTATGACTACGGTTTCGTTGTATTCGCCAGCATCAACAAGTATCGTTTGTCCGTTCAACGTTTCGTTTGCATCTATCGCTTCTTGAATTGTCGAGTAGTTCAACCCTGTGTTAAGGTTATGAACTGGTAAGCTACTGGATGCTTTCGCCTCAGGCTGGGCAAACCTCGCAAAACACAAACAAGACAGCAACAAAAGCAAACAAAGCACAAAAACAAGTTTCCCTTTCATAATAAATTGTCTCCCAAACTTATACTTAAATCTTCAATTGAAATCGTGACCTATGAGAAAACAAGAGAGAGCCAAGTCGGGCGTTCTCCGCTCTGCACTTTTAATCAACTGTTAATTGACGCTTAGATTATCGTTGTTCTAGCGGTTCATATTTGGATCATATCATAGACCCGGGGGAGGGGCTGTCAGCGCACACTTGAGCCCCCATCCTATCCATGAACAGAAAATCGAAATGTACATCCACACCGTATTACAACTAGAACCGAATCTAGAAATACATGCATTCCATTCTGACTGGCGGACGAGGGATTGGAACTTTGTTCTAGATGGATCTTACAGAAACGTTATATTCGGTAGGAGGTTGATGATTTCGTGGTGGAATACGGCCACTGGGAAGACTAGGGTGGGAAATACTATGATTCACGTAGTGATAGGGGAAGATGAGCGGCGACGCAGACCTCACAAGGTTGAGTCTTTGGTTGAATCTGCAAAATGGAACATGTACGCGGAACTCTGGAAGACCGCCCAGAATAAACTTGAAGAAGCAAGAACACTTGCGGTCTCCGTGAAAGACAAGCACATCATAGACGAGATACTGATGTTGCTTGCAAAATGCGAAGAAAAAGAAAAACCCGAAATCAATTACTAACATACCCAACATGCATCGCTCCATGATTTAGCATTCCAGAGTTCAAACACAGGACCGCAACGCCGCCTTGAGCGTACGTTCTAGTGTTGGTTTTCGTTTGCACGGGCAAGAGAATAATTGATATGTGCCCTCCTCAATATGAATCAGCGAGGACATTCAAGATGGATGATTTGGAGCTTGTCATCATTGGTGCTGGTGCCGCTGGGTTGTCGGCTGGAATTTACAGTGTGAGAAGCGGCCTCAAGACAGTTGTTCTGGAAGAAAAGTTGGCTGGAGGCACGGAAGCAGACGCGCCCATGGTTGAGAATTACCCGGGCTTTCAAAGCGTTACTGGAATCGAGCTCGCGCAGAAGATGGTTGCTCATGCCAAAAGTGTGGGAGTTACTCTGAATGAGCTCGAAGCGGTCGTTAGCCTTGATCTTAGGAGTGAGAAGAAGCGTGTTCAAACTCTGAAGGCAGTCTATGAGACCAAAGCAGTCTTGGTTGCCACTGGCAGCCATTATCGCCAGCTGGGCGTTCCCGGTGAGAATGAATTTCGGGGAAAAGGGGTTAGCTATTGCGGAATCTGCGACGGACCTTTCTTCCGAGGAAAAAACGTTCTCGTGGTGGGCGGTGGAAACTCAGCGGCGATGACAACTCTTTACTTGGCGGGCATAGCGGCTGACACCAAGATTGTTCACAGGAGAGAAGCCTTCCGCTGCGAAGAAGCCCTTACCCAAGGTCTGAAGAACACGAAGAACGTTGAGATTCTTTGGAACACAGAAATAAAGGAGATACGTGGCGACAAAGTCGTCAAAGAAGTCGAGCTAATCGACAAAAAAACCGGCGAAACCAGAGAATTGCCCGTTAACGGAGTTTTCATTCAAGTGGGCGAAGACCCTAACAGCAAAATAGTCAAGGACGCGGGCGTGACGTTAGATCAAGACGGCTACATCATAACGGACGCCCTGCAACACACGAATTTGGAAGGCGTCTTTGCTGCCGGAGACGTGACAAACCATCCTATCAAACAGGTGGGAACGGCAGTTGGGCAGGGCATAACGGCTGCACTGGAGGCCTACGGCTTTATTAGAAGACCGTATTATCACGAGAAATGAGATGCCAAATACGCATGTGTCCACTTTGAGAAAGGAATGTTTTGGTTTCTTGTCCCTAAACTCTTATATTTGCATGTATACTTTTAGGATTCTTCTTCGTACAAGACTGTCAGAGGGTTTACTCGGACATGCATCAAATCGTTTCAAAGAAAGAGTTAGCCCCGAAAATCAAATCGATTGAAGTCGAAGCGCCCGAGATAGCTCAAAAAGCTCAGCCAGGCCAGTTCGTCATTCTGAGAATCGACGAGAATGGCGAGCGATTTCCCTTAACGATCGTGGACTGGGACAAGAAGAAAGGTACTATCACTCTGATCTTTCTTGAGATTGGAGTCTCAACCGAAAAACTAGGTGCGCTCAACGTTAGGGACGTGATTTTTGATGTTCTGGGTCCCCTGGGGAATCCCAGTGACATAGAGAGGTTCGGATCCGTGTGTGTCATAGGCGGAGGAGTGGGCACTGCCTCTGCGTTTCCGATTGCCAGAGGCTTCAAGCAGGCTGGCAACAAGGTTGTGTCGATAGTGGGGGCAAAGACAGCAGGGTTACTCATACTCGAGGATGACATGAAAAGAGTTTCTGACGAGCTTCACATCTCGACCGATGACGGATCGAAGGGGCACAAGGGGTTCGTCAGCGATGTCTTGAAGATGCTGATTGAGAAGGGCTACCATTTTGACGTTGTTTACGCGATAGGCCCTACCGTTATGATGCGGGCTGTCGCAGAAACGACGAGGCCATACGTCATCAAAACCATCGTGAGTTTGAACCCTATAATGGTCGACGGCATGGGCATGTGCGGCGCGTGCAGAGTAAGCGTGGGCGATAGAACAAGGTTTGCATGCGTGGACGGCCCCGAGTTTGACGCTCACATGGTGAATTTCGGAGAATTGTTGAAGAGACAAACGGCCTACATGTCAGAGGAAAAAGCAGCGTTACAACGGCTGCAAGAAAAGAGGTGCGCCCACCATGAGTGAGCCCAAGGCAAAACCCAAGCTTCAGAAGCAAGCTGTCCAGATTCCAAAACAGGCACCTGAAGCCCGCAGAAGAAACTTCAACGAAGTTGCCCTCGGCTACAACGAGGAACAGGCCCTAGCAGAAGCGGGCCGCTGCCTACAGTGCCCGAAACCTCAGTGTGTGCAGGGTTGCCCAGTTGAGGTTAACATTCCAGCGTTCATCAAATCGATGAGAGAAAAAGACTATGGCGCCGCAATAAAGAAGATCAAGGACAAGAACTGTCTTCCTGCCATCTGCGGCCGTGTCTGCCCGCAGGAGGAACAGTGTCAAAACGTATGCTTGCTCGGCAAGGCAGGCGACGCTGTCAGCATAGGCCGCCTAGAGAGGTTCCTCGCCGATTGGGAAAGAAAGACGGGAATCGCATGCTCGGAAAAGGCTCCAGCCACTGGCAAGCGCGTTGCAATCATAGGCGCCGGTCCCGCTGGTCTCACCGCGGCTGCAGACTTGGTGAAACTGGGGCATGAGGTTGTTATTTTTGAAGCGTTGCATCGTCCGGGTGGAGTGCTCATGTATGGAATACCCGAGTTCCGCTTGCCCAAGACGATCGTTGAGGCCGAAGCGGACTATGTCAAGAAACTCGGCGTGGAGATCCGCGCAAGCTGCATCATCGGAAGAACATTCACCATTCCTGAACTGCTCAAGAGAGGCTTCGACGCAGTTTTCATCGGAACCGGGGCAGGTTTGCCCCAGTTTCTAGGAGTTCCAGGGGAAAACCTTGGAGGCATCTACTCTGCAAACGAATTTCTGATACGAGTCAACCTGATGAAAGCCTACACCTTTCCAGAGTGTGACACGCCGATTAGAATCGGCAGGAAGGTGGCCGTCATTGGCGGGGGCAACGTTGCAATGGATTCAGCCCGTTCCGCACTGCGCTTGGGCGCCGAAGAAGTCTGCATCGTCTACCGCCGTTCTAGAGAAGAATTGCCGGCGAGACGCGAAGAAGTGGAAAATGCAGAGGAAGAGGGAATAACATGCAAGTTCCTAGCTAACCCAACCAAGTTCATCGGCGATGACAAGGGCTGGGTAAAAGCCATGGAATGCATATGCATGGACCTCGGACCACCAGACGAGTCAGGCAGAAGAAGACCCGTTCCAGCCAAGAGTTCCGAGTTTGTTATGGATGTTGACACGGTCATAGTCGCCATTGGAAGAACACCCAACCCGATAATACAAAGCACAACACAAGGACTAGCCGTCACAAAATGGGGCACCATAGTGGCAGACGAAAACGGCAAAACCAACATCGACGGCGTCTACGCAGGAGGCGACATAGTGACAGGCGAAGCCACAGTCATAAGCGCGATGGGCGCAGGCAAAAAAGCCGCAAAAGCAATGCATGAATACCTGATGAAGAAACCGGCCAACCGTTAAGCATGCAAGAGCAGGGAAATCAAGGATTTGCGCAAGCCCCTTGAGCGCTAGCCTGTTTTTTGCCTTGCTGAAATGCTTCTTACGAACTCTGTTACTAGAGAAACGGTGTTTTTAACGTCGTCGACATGTGCAATCGCCGCCGGCCCATGAATGTATCTACAGGGCACCGCGACAGTTCCGCTTGGCACGCCTGCCTTTGTAAGATGGATTGCACCTGCGTCAGTTCCTCCAACAGGCACCTTCTTGAACTGGAAGGGTATACCCTTCTCCCTTCCAACATTCGTCAATGTTTTGAGCACGGCAGGATCGGTGAACACCGTCCTGTCCATAATCGTAATCACAGGCCCGCCCTTCAGCTTCGCCGAAGCTCTGTCGGGTCTCGTGCCGGGCACGTCGGCTGCAAACGTTCCCTCCAAAGCTAGCCCGTAATCGGGGTCTACCTGCCATGCCGCAGTGCGTGCACCTCTCATTCCTAGCTCTTCCTGCACGGAGCCCACAGCCACAAAATTGCAGGACGAATCCTTCAAGACCTTAAACGCTTCCACAAGCACGGCGCAACCCGCCCTGTCGTCCAAGGCCTTGCCTCTGACGTAACCTTCACCCAACTCGGTGAACTCCACATCAAAAACTCCCATCATGCCTATGTCGGCACCTTTAGCCTTAGCAGCGTCCATGCTTTCGGCCCCTATGTCGATGAAGAGATCTTCGACAGGAATAACCTTGTTCTGTTCATCAGGCGTCATGATGTGCGGCGGCTTAGTCCCCACGATTCCTCTAAGCTCCTTTTCTTCTCCTCGAAACAGTATCCTCTGCCCTGGCAAAGTGTTGTTGGGAATACCGCCGAGAGCCTGAAAACGCAGAAAACCTTCATTCTCTATGAAGGTAACCATGACTCCAACCTCGTCCATGTGCGCTGACAACATGATCTTGGGAGAACTCTCCTGTCCATTATGGAAAAAGAGAATGTTTCCAAGCTTGTCCACCCTAACGTCGTCGGCATACGGTTGCAGCTCTGTCTTCAAAATTTCACGGACTTGTTCCTCGTTTCCCGAGGGCCCAAAAGCGTTAGATAAATCTCTCAGCAGTCTCGTCTCAGACATTCTAACCGCCCACACTCTTGTTCATAATCTCAGAACAAAAGTCTTACGTCTCGAAACCTCAAAAAGGACGTTGACTATGCAGATGGGCACACTTAGACGTGCCGTACGTGTCCTCGCATTGCTGTAATTGATCATATTGCGAAAAAAACCCAGTCGCCATAGAACAGAAAACTGAAACTCAAATCACAACCGTGCGCGTTCCTAAAATCCGTTTTTCCAACCAGCGTTTGGTTCTTTCCCTGATATAATCGTGCGCTTGCTAACCTTTATTGACTTGCTTGCTGTGACCA
Source organism: Bathyarchaeia archaeon (assembly GCA_050010755.1). Taxonomy (GTDB): domain Archaea; phylum Thermoproteota; class Bathyarchaeia; order Bathyarchaeales; family Bathycorpusculaceae; genus JBEKCD01. Next base: position 146,045 of record JBEKKK010000002.1, on the reverse strand, counting down.
TTTCTTTGGTCACTTCTATCCAGAATATCTAATTATGATGACCATCCTATTGTGATTCAGAGGCAAAACGAAATGAACAATGCTAACTTGAATATTGCCCCAGAAAATTATGACGAACGCCCTAGGCAAGTATGCTGCACGAGGGGGAAGTAGGCATTGTCAGACTTGTGGTTTAAACTCATGGCTTTGGAATTCAGAATTCGAGACAGGCTAAGACCCCGCATGGAAGTAATGAAAGAGGTCGGGATTAAGGGAGGTTTCAAGGTGCTCGACTACGGCTGTGGACCTGGAGGCTACATCGCTCCCGTTTCCGAGCTGATAGGAGAAAACGGCAGATTGTACGCTTTAGATGTGATGCCCGTCGCCCTTGAAATGGTTAAGAGACTTACTGCAAAGAAGAAACTTCAGAACGTAGAAACTATATTTTTCTGACTGCAAAACTGGACTGCACGACAACAGCATAGACGTTGTGCTGCTCTACGATGTCTTTCACGACCTAGAGGATCAAGACTCAGTCTTGACAGAATTGCACCGAATCCTGAAACCTGAAGGTATACTATCTTTCAGCGACCACCATTTGAACGAAGGTGAAATAACTTCCAAAATTACAAGCCAGAGTCTATTCCGACTCTTGAAAAAGGGAAAACACACATACAGCTTCACAAAAACCTGACGAAAACGGATGCTTATCCAAGAATGGCACCTAAGCTAATTTTCCATAGCCGCGCGCGCTCTATTCAGGTTGCTTAGACGCCGTTCGAGAAAAGCTGTATTCTTTGGTTTCAGAAAGTCTGTATTTCCATCTTGATCAACAAAAGAAAAGTCGAGCACGCGTTTGTATGGTCGAACCAGCCTTCGTACTATTTCAGTGCTTCCTAGGTTAGATGCAGAATTGCTTCAGAACCTTTAGGGCGTTCAGAGTGACCCACTTACTCGGCTTGCCCTTCTGTTCAATGTTTACTTGTAGGCGGCCGTTGAAGCTTCTTTCGAGCTTCCACCTGCCGAGGCGATCTTGTTTTGAAACCACTAGATCCACAGCTTCCTGCATGCGTTCGTCACGGCAACCCAGCTTCGTCAAGATGCCCATTATCTCCAAGACGTCTGTGTTCCACATCAGCGGAAAACCAAATTGCAGCCACTCTCGCTTAGAAACACGCGTTAAGTCATGGCTTCTCTTGTACACGTGATGCAGGAGGAAGTATTCAGTTCCCTTCCGAATAGCACGTTGCAGATCTTCGGATCTTTCATCGGCGGGGACTTCTGCTAACGCCTTCAACGCCTTCACCACACCCATATGACAGCTGTGTCTGCCCCAGCACCTTTCATGTCCGTCGTAAGGCCACCCACTCGCCGCCTCTTTCACTGCGTCATCAAACCTCTGATACTTGACTATCCAGTCTATTCCTTTCTGAACTCTTGCATCCTTCAAATAGCCGAGTTTGATCAAACTCCAAATCATATTTCCAGTGAGACACGGTAACACCTTGCCATGCGCTCCTCCGCCAGTTGAAGCGCTCATGTAGCTGAAACCGCCACTCTCAATATCTTGGGAATGCTCGAGAATGAATTCGCAAGCACTTTTCACTCGCTCGTGGTCAGGATCCGCCCCAAGCTCTGCCAGAACCATGAGCTGCCAAACTGTCGACTTGTATTTGCCACGGTAGAAATTTTCAGCAACTCCCCAGTAGCCATCGCTCTTCTGTTTGGATAAAATCTTGGGAACGGGGCCGATCTGCATTATCGCCTTTCTGGATTTCTTTACCTTTGGATCGTTCTCGCTCTTGTCTAAAACGTCACGCAAAGTGAAGTAACGCACGGAAGGATTTTCTTCACCCAACAGCCACTCCGTTGAGTCTCCTTTCAAGACAGTTTTCCAAGCTTCCAAATCTCTCACCCATGAGCCTTGTCATGAAATTTCGATATTCGAGACTTCACGGATGCTAATTGCTGGAAGTCGTCTATTTCTTGTGCCGCTCGATCCTCTCGTGTTTCTGCGTTTGTCTGCGCCACTCTCGTTTTCTCTGCGTCTTGATTTGCAATCGGCCGAAGGTGCGCGGGGCTGTCCCATTATCTTCTCGGAAGCGACTGATATTCCTGTAGAAAGTTTGGCAGTCTATTTGATTCTGCTGAAGAGCCACGATGCTGTCATTGAGTTGTTTCTTACCCTCAGGATCAACAGTCTTGTCAAACGCTTCAGAATAAGTGAGAAAAGCGGCATGAAACAGAAAGTTGGAGGGATCATCAATCAAAAGTTTCTCAGGCGAAACCGGCTTGCCACTTTCAGATACTTCACTCATGATTCCCAAGCTTCAACCATTCATAATAGCAAACCTTTGCCTTTTATAGCTAACGCACACGAAACGAACAACGAACGTTGCTTGAGTTTCCACAGGAAAAAAGCTCCACGAGTCTTCAGCGATGTTTTTGGACATAACACAGGGCAGCGCGCGCTTAGGTTTGGCGCGAGGTTTGATTCGAGAAAAAAGTTTTTTCGGAATTAGGCTGTGCGGAGGCTGTGTTATGCAATAGAAGCTTCCAGCAGGCTCTGTTCAGACTCGAAACTCACTCATAACATTATGCAAACTCACTGTACAAGTGCCCGTCTTCAGGACGATTTCAGGATTATTCCGTTTAATGATGGTGAAGACAAGACAACGGCTTCGGTCCAGCTTGCTCTTACACCTGCTCAAACCTCTCCAAACTCATCGACAAGCGCACAAGAGCCGATGATACAATTGCCGTCAACAACCAGCAGACATGTTAAGACTCTTTGCCACTTCACGTTCCAACAGTTTCAACAAAAAACAAAGCCCATTCAGCACTTCCCCGAATTATCTAATTCGCCCGCGCGCGCCGTTCATATCGCGTTGACGACGCATCTGAAGAGTTACCGGCCCTCTGAAACATTGTTCGGTTCCCGTGCAATTTCGATCGCAACGTTAAATAGACGATTCGGGGCTAACGGTAAAGGTTGCAAGTGACGGAAAATGCTTGATATCAAGCTCATTCGGGAAAACCCAGACTCTATAAGGAACAATTTGAAGAAGAGGGGAGATCCTGGAAACGAGAAAATGCTCGAGAGCCTAATCGATTATGACAAACAATGGCGGCAAGGCTTAACCAGACTGAACGAGCTTCGCCACGAGAGAAAGCAGATAACCGCCGAGATAGCCACGACGAAGAAAAAGGGTGAAGACGCCGCTGACAAAATCTCCAAGGCAAAAAAAACGGATAATGAAATCAGCACTCTCGAAGGGCACGTCAGCGAATGGGAAGAGAAGGTGCACGACCTGCTGATGCGCCTGCCAAACCTGCTCCATGAAACCGTGCCCGTGGGCAAGGACGAAAACGATAACGTTGAAATCAGAAAATGGGGCAAGACACCCAAGTTCAGTTTTCCAGTAAAAGGCCACATAGACCTAGGCCTTAACCTTGACATCATAGACATCGAGAGGGCGGGAAAAATCGCCGGAGCAAGATTCTTCTATCTCAAGAACGAAGCCGTCTTCCTCGACAACGCCATCATCAGCTTCGCCCTGGAAGAAATGAGCAAGAAGGGCTACGAGCCAATCGAGCCGCCTTTTCTTATCAGACGCAAACCCTACGAAGGAGCAGTCGCCCTGAGCGACTTCGAAGACGTGCTCTACAAGATTGAAAACGAAGACCTGTACCTCATCGCGACCGCTGAGCACCCTATGGCGTCAATGTACATGGACGAAGTCCTGAGAGCAGAAGACCTTCCTCTCAAACTTGTAGGATTTAGCCCCTGTTTCAGGAAAGAAGCAGGGGCGCATGGCAAGGACACGAAGGGGATTTTTCGAACGCACCAGTTCAACAAGGTTGAACAGTTCGTGTTCTGCAAGCCTGAAGACTCGTGGAAAATCCATGAAGAACTGATACACAACGCTGAGGAGATTGTTCGGAAACTCGGGCTTTCGTACCGTGTTGTGAACGTGTGCACGGGCGACATCGGAACCGTGGCCGCGAAAAAATACGACATTGAAGCGTGGATGCCGGCGCAGAGCGCCTATCGAGAATTGGTTTCTTGCAGTAACTGCACCGACTATCAGGCCAGAAGATTAAACATCAAGTACAGAGAAAAAGAAGGGGAAGCACCCAAAGGCTTCGTCCACACCCTGAACTCAACAGCCCTCGCAACAGGAAGAACAATCGTTGCCATCCTCGAAAACTATCAGCAGGAAGACGGATCAATAACGGTTCCCGAAGCCCTGAGAAAATACATGGGCGGTATCGAAAAAATAACGTACAAACGGTAAAACTTTTAATAGTCTGATGTGAACATTCAAGCTGCACCCGGAGGATAACAGTGTCTTCAAAAACGAAGAAAGTGCGCGACAAGTGGCGAAGCAAGCAGTGGTACATGGTAACGGCTCCACCCTACTTTGGAAACGTCGAGCTTGGCGGAGTCCCTGCTGATGAACCGGAGAAACTCATCGGAAGAGTAATCGACTCGACGCTTTACGACATTACGAACGATTTTGCCCACCAGTACCTGAAGATGCGCTTCCAGATAACCGAAATCGACGGCAAAACGGCTAAGACAATGTTTAAGGGGCATGAATACTCGCGGGATTACCTGCGAAGCCTAGTGAGACGCAGAACAACGAAGGTTGACGGCCTGTTCAAGGTCACGACGAAAGACGGGTACACCTTGAGAATAGCTGTCAGCGCTTTTACACTCTCAAGAATCAAAACATCACAGGAAAAGATCCTGCGCGCCATAATGGACAAGATAATGAAAGAAAAAGCCTCCGCCCTCACGATGGATCAGCTCGCACAGGAAATCGTTCTCGGAAAAATAGCGTCTGACATATACAACGACGCAAAAAAAATCGCTCCACTGCGTCACGTAGGCGTCAGGGGCTCAAAAGTAGTATCTGTCGCGTCCCAACCGCAAGTTCAGCAGAGCGCGTAAACCTAGTTTTTGAAGGTCTTTCCGTATTCGAATCCCTTGTCGAAGGCTGCCAGGTTTAACTCTTCAGTTCCCTTGGGAATGTTTTCCTTGACAGACTCCTTCAACGCTTTTTCATCCATCAGCTCGGTGATGGCGGTGAACGCGCCTAACATGACGATGTTTGCAACTATTCTTCTTCCCAGTTCCTCCGCAATCTTCGTTGCGGGAACTTGATAGACCCTTAGGCCCTTCATTTCCTTCCGGCGCGGAATCATGTCGGGATCCAGAATCACCGTGCCCCCAGGCTTAACGTCATCTGCGTAATCGTTGTAAGCGGCCTGCGACATCACTACCAACACATCGGGCTCGACAACCTTCGGGAAATCAATGTCTTCCTCAGAAATCACGACTTCGGACTTGCACGCTCCCCCACGCGACTCAGGACCGTAAGACTGCGTTTGAACAGCGTTCTTGTCTGAGTGTATGGAAGCCGCTGCCGCCACGATTATCCCAGACTTGATTATTCCCTGGCCTCCGAAGCCTGCGAACCTAACCTCGACTCTCATGCTAACTCACCTTTTCCATCGCCTTTTCGTTTATCTTTGAAATCTTCTCGTGCAGCATCTTCTCGTAGCTCAACTTATTGATATCAACGAATTCGCCAACGACTATCCTGTCCGCAGTGATATCGGCCTTCGACGGATCTGAAAAGTTTTCGACAACTGAGGCCTTTTTGAACCAGCCCATCATTTCGAGGCCCGACCGCATCTTGTTGTAGCGGCCATAGATTTCAGGACAAGGTGAGAGCATCTCAATGAAACAGAAGCCCTCCTTCTGCAGCATCTTCTTGATAGACTGCGTCAACCTGCGCACGTGCAAAGATGTCCAGCGGGCCACGTAGGTGGCGCCCGAGGCTGCCGCCAAGTGGACAAGGTTGAACGGATGCTCGATGTTCCCGTACATGCTTGTGGTGGTCACCGAGTCAAGCGGCGTGGTGGGGCCCTGCTGACCTCCAGTCATGCCGTAGTTCAGGTTGTTTGCACATAGCACTTTGATGCCGATGTTTCTCCTGGCCGCGTGAATGAAATGGTTTCCTCCTATAGCGAAGAGGTCACCATCACCACTTATGACGACGACCTCTAACTCAGGGTTTGCCAACTTGACTCCTGTTGCAAAGGGTAGGGCACGACCATGTGTTGTATGGAAGGAATCCGTGTTCATGTACCCAGCACTTCTTCCGATGCAGCCAATGCCTGAAACGACGACCAACTTGTCCAAGTCCGTTTGAAGTTCATCCAACGCGTGCACGAAAGCGTTCAACAATACACCGTTGCCACAACCCTGACACCAGATGTGCGGCATCATATCTTCTCTCAGATACTTCGAAAACGGATGCAAAATGACCGGCGGAACATTTTCTTGAACCATCTACTTGCTCCTCCTTATGACCTCAAGAATCTCCAGTGGAGTGTGAGGATCCTCCCCCAACTTTGAGAGAAACGCAACAGGGGTCTCTTTTGCAGCTCTCTCAACCTCTCGGACCATCTGCCCACAGTTCATCTCTGGCACAACAATCGCCCTAGCGCTCTGCGCTGCTTTAGCAACCTGTTTTTCCGGGAAGGGCCACAGTGTTATCAGCCTCAACAATCCTGCCTTGATGCCTTTCTCTCTAGCCTTTCTAATCGCGCTCAGCCCAGCACGGGCAACAATGCCGTAAGCGACGACGACGATGTCGGCGTCTTCAAGCATAACTTCCTCAACCCTGACTATCTTGTCCGCGTTCTTCTGAATCTTGTCGACCAGACGATGAACGAGTTGAGACTGAACCTCGGAACTCGTGGTCCTCGGATAACCGTGTTCGTTGTGCGTCAAACCCGTCGCGTGAAAACGGAAGCCCTCGCCGAAACAGGCCATGGACGGCACCAGATTTTCGTCAGGCTTGAACGGCAGATACTTCTCTCGTGGAACGTTCGGCTTCTTTCTGTTTACAATTCGTATCTTGTCGGGAGGAGGAATGACCACTTTCTCCCACATGTGACCCACTATCTCGTCGCCCATCAGCAGGGTCGGAACGCGGTAAGTCTCAGAAAGGTTGAAGGCTTCAACGGTTAAATCGAACATCTCCTGAACCGAACTGGGCGAAAGAGCTATTATGCCATAATCGCCATGCGAACCCCATTTGGCTTGCATCACGTCCTGCTGTCCGGGCAAGGTCGGCTGCCCAGTGCTCGGACCGCCTCGCATAACGTCCACGATCACGCACGGAGCCTCCGTCATAACGGCAAGCCCTATGTTCTCCTGCATGAGGCTGAAACCAGGCCCCGAAGTCGCGGTCATGGCCTTCAAACCGGAATAAGAAGCACCGATGACGGCCGCCATCGACGCAATCTCATCCTCCATCTGAATGTAGATTCCGCCAAATTCGGGCATTCTCATAGACAGATGTTCGGCGATCTCTGTTGCTGGCGTAATCGGGTAACCTGCAAAAAACCTGCATCCAGCCGCTATTGCGCCTTCGGCACAGGCGATGTCGCCGTTCAGGAAATGGGCGCCAGTTAACGCACTCTTCGCTTTGGGCATTTCACTTCTCCTCCTTGTTCTTCTTCTCAGTAACGAAAATCGCAAAGTCCGGGCAGACTATGCTGCAGAAGCTGCAGTTAATGCACTGGCTCTCGTCCACGATTCTGGGAGGGTGAACTCCCCTGGCATTTATTTCGTCCGACTGTTCCAACACCTTCTTGGGACAGTATTCGATGCAGTAGCCGCATCCTTTGCACTCATCCTTGATGAGATGGATCTCCATTTTTGCAGGTTTGACTTTTTCCAGGTCAAGCGGGGCATGTCGAATCCTTTCTGGCATACTAGTCGCCCTCCAAAACTTTTGCAAAAACCTTCTTGCCCTTCTCGATCTCCTCAAGCTTAACCTTGTCCACTATCGTCTTCATCTCACGCATTTTTGACGCGAATTTTTCGCCCTCGGCCGCAGAAGCCCACAGAAGCTGCAGACGCTGCTTGTCCAAACCGCTCTGCTCCATCTTCTTCCACAACCGCTCCATCCGCTTCTGCGTCTGGTAGTTCGCGTTGATGTAATGACAGTCGCCTAGGTGGCAGCCGGACACGAGCACAGTGGCGGCGCCACGCGCGAAAGCCCTTTCGACAAATTTTTGAGAAACACGTCCAGAACACATCGTCCTTATAATCCGCGCGTTAGGTGGATATTGCATACGACTAACTCCGGCAAAGTCCGCGCCTGCATACGAACACCAGTTGCAGCAGAAAGCGACGATCTTCTTCTCAGGCTCATTCTCAGTAATCGCATCTATCTGGGCAATTATCTGCTCGTCCGTGAAGTGCTTCTGAGTCAAAGCACCGAAGTTGCACTCGGCCGCGCACGTGCCGCAGCCGCCGCATGCCGCCTCGATGATTTCAACCCTCTTCAAATCCTTGTTCAAACTGATGGCATTGTAAGGGCAGACCTTCACGCAGAGTCCGCAGGCCTTGCACTTTTCAGGAAACGTGATGGGCGTGATTGCTTCAACCGTCACGTGCCCTTTCGCCATGAGTATGCCTGCTCGAGCCGCAGCCGCGCTGGCCTGTGTCACACTGTCCTTTATGTCCTTTGGAGACTCGGCGCAACCGGCGAAGAAAACGCCGCCCGTAGCAGCGTCGACAGGTCTGAGCTTCGGATGTGCCTCCAAGAAGAAACCGTCCTGGTTCCTCGAGAGCGTCAGCAACCGCTGAATCGTCTCGCTGTCCTTCCTAGCCTCCAGCCCTATCGACAGAATCGCCATGTCAGCGTTAATCCTGTAAACTTCGTTCCTTAACGTGTTCTCGCCTATCAGCCACACGTTATGCGTCTTCTTATCCTCCACAATCTGCGCCGGCAATCCTCGGACGAACACAACGCCTGCATTTCTGGCTCGCTTGTACAGGTCCTCAAAACCCTTGCCGTAGGCCCTTATGTCAACGTAGAAAACGTAGATTTCAGTGTCTGGCCAATGCTCCTTAATCAAAAGGCTGTCCTTGATCGTGTTCATGCAGCAAACGTTGCTGCAGTACAGTTTTCCGGTCTTTTCAGACCTTGAGCCAACGCATTGAACAAACGCTACACGCTTGGGAATCTGCCTATCGCTCGGCCTTATCAAATGGCCGCCCGATGGTCCGCCAGCGTTGATTAGCCTCTCAAACTCAAGAGATGTGATCACGTTGGGAATCTTACCGTACCCGAGGTTAGGCAGCACAGTAGGGTCGAACACGTCTGCTCCAGTCGCCACGATTATCGTGCCCACTTCAAGCTCCTCAGTCACGGGCTTCGTCTCGAAGCTTATCGCCTGCCTGTCACACGCTTTTACGCACTTGTCGCACACGATGACGCCGTCCTTATTGAGGCACAGGTTCATGTCGATAATGTAAGTTGAAGGAACAGCCTGAGCGAAAGGCGTGTATATTCCATGCCTAACCGCCAAACCAACGTCGAACTCGTTCGGAACCGCGATTGGACAGACCTTCACGCACTCTCCGCAGGCCGAGCAATCCTTCGTCACGTAACGCGGCTTCCTCAACACCTTCACGTGAAAGTTGCCGATGTACCCTTTCACCTCGCTGACCTCACTGTTAGTCAACAGCTCAATATTCGGATGATGGCCCGCGTCAGACATCTTCGGAGCAAGAATGCAAATCGAACAGTCCATGGTGGGAAAAGTCTTGTCAATCCTAGCCATCATCCCGCCGATGCTCGGCTCCTTCTCCACCAGATACACCTTGTAACCAGTGTCAGCGAGATCTAGAGACGCTTGGATGCCAGCCACGCCGCCGCCGATGACCAAGGCCCTTCTAGTAATGGGCACTTCAGCCTCGACCGCAGGCTCAAGCAACGTAGCCTTGGCCACAGCCATCTTCACAAGATCCTTAGCCTTCTCTGTACCAGCCTCCTTGTCGTAAAGGTGAACCCAACTGCAGTGTTCACGAATGTTAGCCATCTCAAACAAGTACTTGTTCAAACCGGCATCTTCACACGTTTTCCTGAACGTCGGCTCATGAAGGCGGGGAGAACACGAGGCCACGACGACCCGATTCAACTTGTGCTCCTTAATATCGTTCTTTATTCCAGCCTGCCCCTGATCCGAACACGTGTAACGATTGTCCTGGGCCAGAACAACGTTGGGCAACGTTCCCGCATACTTGGCGACCTCCTCACAGTCAACCGAACCCGCGATGTTCAAACCACAGTGGCAGACGTAGACTCCGATTCGAACCTGCTCCTCTTGCTCCTGCTTCGACTCCTTCTTCTCCGTCACTGTCTCACCCTCCTCTCAGATACCAGGAGGCTTTCAATAGACTCCGCGGCGCGCTTCCCATCCCGAATCGCCTCAATCACCGAGGCAGGGCCGGTCACGGCGTCCCCTCCGGCGAAAACGCCTGGCACGCTCGTCTCCATCGTCACCGGGTTGACCCAAACCGTCCCATCTTCGTTTAACTCAAACTGCTTCGGCAAGAACCGCAAGTCCGGCGCCTCGCCGATCGCGAGCACCATCATGTCAGTCTCCCACTTGAAATCCGAACCCTCTGCAGTAACAGCCTTTCTCCTGCCAGAATCGTCAGGCTCGCCCAACTGCATCCGAACACACTCCAAGCCGCAAACCTTACCCTTTTCCCCCAGAACCTTTTTGGGCGAAACCAAAAACTCGATCTTCACGCCCTCATCTTCCGCCTCTTTGACCTCCCACGGGTTCGCCGGCATCTCATCCCTCGACCTTCGATAAAGCACCGTCACCATTTCCGCCCCGTTGCGCTTCGCCGTTCTTGCCGCGTCCATGGCAACGTTGCCACCCCCGACAACGACAACGTTCTTGCCCACACGCGTTTTCTTACCACAATTCGAACTCCACAGAAAATCCAGAGCGTCGGTCACTCCTTCCAAGTCGCACCCTTCGACCTTGAGCCCCTGGCTCTTGTGAGCCCCAGCTCCGACAAAAACAGCCTGAAAACCCATCTTTCGCAGATCCTCAAAACTCACATCCTTCCCGATCTCTGTGCCTGTCTTGACCTCGACGCCCAAGTCTTCTATGAACTTGACTTCCTCGGCAAGGATCTTCTTGGGCAAACGATATTCTGGTATACATTTTCTCAGCATCCCGCCCAGTTCAGGAAGAGACTCAAACACCGTGATCGAATAACCCTTTCTGCCCAACTCGTACGCGACGGTGAGGCCCGCAGGTCCCGAACCGATTACGGCAACCTTTTCTGACGCTCGCCCCGATTTTTCAGGCTTCTTCGCCCTGAGCCATTCGCCGCGCATCTGCTCAATCTTCTCCAGAACCTTGGCATTCTCTAGCCCAGCGCGTTCAGGATGAAAACAGACCAGCGTCGTCACGAGTGGAAGAGGAACATTCTCAACTATTTTCTGAAGAGCTCTGTCAAAAGCCTTCATGCCGCCGTGCTCCTTAGCGATTAATCGAAGCGAGAGGAATATTTCAGGCAGTTTCAAACCTTGAGGGCAACGTTTCTGGCAGCGGTAACACCACCCGCAAAGCCAAAGCTCATCCAAGTTGAAAACAGACTCTGGGTTAAGACAAACCTGCTCCAGCAGCGCTCGCGGGTTGTAGTCGTTTCCAAGCATCTCGGCCATAGAACAGCTGGCCGTACAGATGCCGCACTCAAAGCAGTACTTGAGCTTGTCAGCGTCCAGAATCTTCGCAAGAGTCTTTTTGGAAAGAGCGGTCACTGGGCTTTCCAATTATTGGGCCTCTCTAGTAGTGGGCGATGCCATAGATATAAAAGTTTACAAACGTAAAGGTTCTAAACGAACATTCAAGTCGAACGCTGTCCAGACACACTTTTATATGGTCAACCTCGGTAAAACATAAGCTCCGAGGAGACCAGACGACCATGGAGAAGATAAAAGTAATATCGTTCGGAATGGGCGTTGTGGGCGGTTTCATCGCCAAGTTCTTGCTGGAAAAAGAAGGAGTAGAAATAGTCGGCGCAGTAGACGTGGCCAAAGACAAGATAGGAAAAGACATTGGCGAAGTCTTAGGACTGAATCGAAAAGTCGGAACCAAGATTTCAAAAAACATTGAATCTGCGCTTCGGGACGGGACAATGGCGGACATCGCAATCCACACAACCTCATCCTTCCTCAAAGACACGTACCCTCAGATAGCCTCAATCCTAAAACAAGGCGTCAACGTCGTATCAACCTGCGAAGAACTCTCATACCCATACGTTTCCGAACCAGAACTCGCAAGAAAACTCGACGCCCTGGCCAAGAAGCACGATGCAACCGTCCTAGGCACCGGGATAAACCCCGGCTTTCTCATGGACACGCTGGTCATAACACTAACTTCGGCATGCGAAAAAATAGACAAAATCGAAGTAACAAGGATCATGAACGCGGCGACGAGACGCGTACCGTTCCAGAAAAAGATAGGAGCAGGACTGACCACGGAAGAATTCCAAAAGAAAATCACCAAGAAACACATCACAGGACACGTCGGTCTCGAACAATCCATCAGCATGATCGCCAACGCCCTCGCATGGAAACTCGACAAGATAAACGTGCAATCCGTCGAGCGAGTCATCGCTAAGAAAGCCGTTGAAAGCAAGGACATAAGAGTCGACGCGGGAAAAGTGGCTGGCTTGAAACAGAAAGCACAAGGCATAGTGAAAAACAGAGAAGCCATAAACCTAGATTTCCAAGCCTACATAGGGGCAAGAGAAGAATACGACTCAGTAACAATCAAAGGCGTCCCAAACATCAACCAGAAAATCCAACCCTGCGTCCACGGCGACATAGGAACAGTTGCCGTCGTCGTCAATGCAATTCCAAGAGTAATAAACGCCCCAGCCGGCCTTTACACGATGAAAGACCTGCCGGTTCCCTCAGCCACCCCGGAAGACATGCGCAAATACATGAAGACAGCCGGACAAGAAGCAACAGAATAAACCCGTGGAAGCAGCACAGACAGGCCCATGGTGAAATAATGGCAAAACGAGCGGGAGTACATCAAAAAGGAACATTCTCTCTTCCCGACTTGATAGGCAACGCCAAGAAAGAACCCAACTTCAAGAAGGCTGGAGCAATCGCACTCTTCATCGGAGTGGTTCGCGAGGAGGACAAAAAAGGCGAAAAAGTCGAAAAACTGGAACTGGAAGCCTACGAAGAGAAGGCAGACCAAATGCTGGAGAAAATATGCAGCGACCTGCGAAAAAAGCCAGGCGTAACGGATGTCCAAATACACCATCTGCTCGGAGAATTCAGCCCGAGCGAAGACCTCGTCTACGTCTTGGTGGCAGGTTCCCACCGTCAGAACATCTTTCCAGTCCTTGAACAAGCCGTAGAGAGATACAAAAGCGAAGCGCCAATCTTCAAGAAAGAACACGTCATAACCGAAAAAGGAAAGAAAAAAGCCTACTGGCTGTCAGAAAAGAACAACCCCTCGCCCTGACCGCACCAACCCGCGCAGAGATAGACTAAACACGCACGAATTTCAAGGGACACACTATTTACAGGCGCCATTACAACGGATTACAATCTTGCGCTGAAGACGTTGATTTAGAATTCACGAGTACTCTTTCAACATCATTTCTTACACCCAAACATTACGACGGGATGTAAAGACAAAAGGGAGATCGGCACGGTACGCCATTGCGATCTTGCGCTCAAGCGGGATAACGCTCTACGAGATTCTAAGAAAGGTTATAAGTGGAATGCAAAAAGTATTATTTAACGGAGATACGCGCATGGAGAAGCGAAGTTACGCCTGGTTCGAAAGACGACGCCGAACCAAAGCCCTAGACCTGGCTCAAGATCAGATCGCGAAGGCCCTCGACACCGTGACGCTGCTCAATCAGGCAGTGCGAAGCCTGTCGGAAGGAAACGAAAAAGAGGCCCTCCAACGCATCGAAAACCTCTTCAAAGAAGAAGAGGAGGTTGACAAGCTTAGAACCGACGTGTTCAAGGAACTGTCCAAGGGCGCAGCACTGTTCGCTGACTACCGAGAAGACCTCCTTCACCTTGTAAAAAGACTCGACACACTCGCCGACCACGTCAAAGACGCTGCACGATGCATGGAAATGCTCGCCGGCACTCGACTACCACAGGAGATGTTGGACAGAACCGTCCACATGACCTCTCTTCTCGTAGACTGTGCACAAGCCCTCCGCGTCTGCATAGAGAAAATCAACGTCGCCCCAATGGAAGCCATAACAGGCGCCCAAAAAGTCGAAGAAATCGAACATCAAATCGACGACGACTACCTCAAGACAAAAGCCTCATTCATCAAATACGGACAACAAATGAACATCGGTGCCATGGTAATATTCGATGATCTCATCGAATTCATCGAACAAGCCGCAGACCAGTGCGCAGACACCGCCGACTATATTGTGATACTCGCAAGTAGAGACTAAACCAGCAAAAACGGCTCCTAGCCTTCAGTTCTCCAGCTTCGCCGAATCCATTTTCTCAACGATGCTGAGCTTCCCATTCTTCCCAATCCTCAGCTGGCGTTCGCCCCTAAACAGGGACATGTGGGCATTCTCTATCTGAATCATATCTCCGGTTGAAACGGCTTCTATCTGCTCATTCCACAAACACAGCTTCACCGTCCCCGTCTCGTCAGCCACAGAGGCATTGGCGACACTAGCATAATTGCCAAACCTCGTAAAAACAAAAGTGGGCTTCGGAATCTCCAACACCCTTGCCGTCAAACTGATCTTTTTCATGCCGACCCTCAAATCCTTTATCTGAAAACAATATGTCGTTTCAGGCTTCTTGATCGCTCGTCTTCCGAACATTTCGGCCCTCTGCAACGTCCTGATAGGGTTGGCGTTGTCGAAAAGAAACTCTTTCGGTATTGGAAACTGAGAGACAACTTTGGAGTCCTTAGTCATCAGGAACACCGCTTTGTCCTGAGTCTTGCTGCGGCACTGAATGAGGATCTCCCCGCACGTGGCTTTCAGGTTCTCCCACGCCAAACATAACGCGTGAAAAAGCTGATCCGGGTCGACTTCATATTTTAAAGAAAGAAAGGCGAGATACTCGCCTACGGATACTTTGTTTCTCAATGTTTTTCTACTCTTTCGCCAAGGTTATTTCCATTGTAGAAACCATTCTTGCACTGTTTTCTCCTTCTCGAGGTGGCATCTGTTCGGTTCCTATGGCGATCTTGCTTACTTTTAGGTCTTTTAAGAACCGGCTTCTAGTGATTTCAGCAACGTCAACAGCTGTCGTTATAGCTTGTCCGCGTGCCTTCAAGGTTATTTCCTTAGAGTTGCTTTGTGAGAGGCTCGTGATGATCGCCAGTACGTAGCTCATTGCCGGTTTCCTGCCAATGAAAACAGTCTTTTGATTTTCTGCCATTTTTATCACTCCTTTTTGTTTTTTTGGTTGTTTTGTGTAGCGTTGTGTCGCTGTTTCCTATTCAAGAACAGAACGCTACCGCGCTTTTATAATGTGTCGCGGTTCCTTATAAATGCCGTGCAAATTCGGAGCTCGATTCGATTTCCTCTATGTTAGTTTTGGTCAAGGCCTTAATCTGTTCCAGCTCTCCCAGTTCTCCGTAGCCCACCAGCGTTATGGCCGTGCCTTCCAGTCCCATCCTCGCAGTCCTTCCGATTCTGTGGAAGTAGACCAGGGCGTCTAATGGAACGTCGTAGTTGATTATGTGGGTGATTCCCTGAATATCCAAGCCTCTTGCCGCAACATCGGTTGCAATGAGCAGCTTTAACTTTCCCCTTCTGAAACAGTCTATGACGAAGTTTCTCTGCGGTTGCGTGAAGCCAGCGTGTAGGGGTTTTGCATCGTATCCTCTTGCCCTCAATTTGTCGGCTAAGAAGCTTGTCTCTGTTCGGGTCTTGCAGAAGATTATGGCTCTCCCTATGTGGTTTGCTTCGAGTATGCCGCAGAGGCTTTCAAATTTGCTGTGAGGATTTACAACGGTGTAGTACTGGTGTATCTGCGTCAGAGCTATTTCATCCTTGCTAACTAGTATTTTCTCAGGGTTCTTCATGTACCTGTGACACACGTTCATAACTGTCTGTTCTATAGTTGCCGAGAAGAGGCTGGTCTGCCTGTTGGTCGGAACCCTCGAGAGGATGTACTCTATGTCTTCGATGAACCCCATGTCAAGCATTCTGTCAGCTTCGTCTAAGACGACTATTCTTACGTGTGCCAAGTTTAGCACGCGCCTTTCCATCAGGTCTATTATGCGGCCAGGCGTGCCCACTACGATTTGGACACCCGCTTCAAGGGTGCGTATTTGTTTCTGGATAGATTCGCCGCCGTAGACTGGCAGAACCTTGAACCCAGTATATTTGCCGAACCGGTACATGTGTTCTGCGACTTGTTCAGCAAGTTCACGCGTTGGCTCCAAGACCAATCCTTGAACCCTTTTGTCATTTGGGTCTAAGCGTTCAATCATTGGAACTCCGAAAGCGGCTGTCTTGCCGGTGCCGGTTTGCGCTTGTCCGATTACGTCCTTGCCCTCAAGTAATGGAGTTATGGCCTGAGCTTGAATTGGAAAAAGATCCGTGAATCCAAGTTCCTCGATGCCCTTCATTACTTCCGGACTCAGTGGCAAGTCTTTAAAGTGTTGCATCTGCATATGTTTCATTTCTCCTGCCACAAAATTTTGCATGCAAGTTCTGAAAGCTTTCAAAAGCTTTGGTAAGCATGAATTAATGTGACAGGCCATTAGAGAGTGGGCCTTCTATAAAAAGGTTTACTGGCCACATCATCTTTGGTCTACGTCAAAATGCAGGAATAGAAGCTTTTTCCTGTTTCATGGCGAATACGGGAAGTTTTTTATAAGATCTTTTCGGGTTGTTAGTCATTGGGTTGAGAGAATATTGAGGAGGTGAGCCGGGATGACGTTTTTGAAAGTCGCCCTTGTGAAGGATTTGGAGCCGGGCGGCATGATTGGCGTGGAGGGAGGTGGCAAGGAAATTGTCGTTGTCAATCTGGAGGGCAAGTTCTATGCCATTGGGAATCGTTGCACTCATATGGGTTGTATGCTGTCGGACGGTACGCTCAAAGGAGGAAATGTAACATGCCCTTGTCATGGTTCGATTTTCGACGTTACAACTGGAAGCGTTATGAAAGGACCCGCAAAGAAGTCTGAACCTGTATATCAGACGAAAACAGAAGGAGAACAGATACTAGTTGACATCTGAGAAGACTGTGACGCATGAATCAAATCGAACTCTGTTTCGCTGAGTGCAGCTCTTCTGCCCATCATAAGCTGTTGATGAAACCTCTGGTCACTTCTTTAGCCGATTGAAAGAGCGGATGTTTTATGTTTGTTGTGTCTTGGAGTTTTCTGAGCCGGTCGACTCGGAAGTAGATGGGCGGGTGAGGGTCCAAACTAGTCCATTCTTGAATGCGATAGGAGGGTACGCGTTCGAACAGCAGCCGTTTGAAGCCTATCTTTTCGAGGGCATCGGCCAAGACGCGTGGTTGCCGGATAACTATGGCCGAAGTGAGGTCTGCTCGAGCCTCGAAGAACTTAGCAATAAAGAATATGAGGGTCATGACTGCCCAGAAATACACGAGGAAGAGCAACGTGGTGAATAAGAACGTAAACAGGGGCAAAAGGACGTAAAATCGGAAGAGAAACTCCGCCGACATCAGGCCGAAGAGAAGGAGCGGATCGCGCCCTTTAAGGTGGCCGAACTCATGTCCCAACACGCTTATGATTTCATCCTCATTAAGCTGAGCCAAGAGTCCTGTCGTGATGAGCACGGTTCCGCGGCTTGGGCTCGGCCCTGAGGCTGCCGCATTGGGAAGCATCGTGTTGGAAACAACGACTCTTGGCATTGGGAAACCGAACTTCTGACGAGTTTTCTCCACAAGCTCGTAGATGTTGACTTTTTTTGCAGAGAGATTTTCTGGGCTGCATTCAAGACCGTACTTGTTGAAGATTTGACCGGTGGTTCCGCAATCTATTTCACCCTTCTTAAGGATAGTTTGTTCATACACTTCTTTCTTTATGTTCTTCAGTTTGTCAGGAGGATAGTTTTTTCTGAAGCTTTCTTGTTGCCCCAGTGGTACGCGGTATTCAAGCAGGTGGATGCTAGGGTTGTCTCGAGTTATACGCCAGTCAGCCGTCCTCTCGATAAACCTGTTAGAGTAGAAAACGAAGACTAACTGAATTGCCAGAACCGCGATTGGAGCTATCCAGCCGTAACTCAAGCTGTAGAGGAATAGGAACAGGAACAAGCCGACGGTTGTGAAGACAACAAAGAGAAGGATCTGGGTCTCAAGGAAAAGCCGGTTGATAGGCTTCTTCTCCTTTGAGGAAACAACTTCAGGAACTATTTCCTCTCCTTCCCTCCATGCGAAGTAAAGGGTGTTCTGCCGGATTTGCTCCTCAAAATAGTCAACTCCGATGGCGACGTCTTGTCTGGCTTCTTCTATAGCTTGTTCAGTTACGCCTTCGCTGACGGGAGTTATTTTGATTCTGAGAGGGTTGCTGCCATTGACAGTTACAGCCAGGCTGCGCTTCGCATGCTTGTCAATCACATCGTAGTTCAGGGTAGATTCACCGTTCTCGGTGGATCTGGATATGTTGGTGAAACGCTGTTTCTGGGCCACAAGGTATTTTTGGTATATAAAGTCCAACATGTTTCCTATGTAATTGTTGGGAACCTCGGTTTCGAGAACGAAAGAAACGGAGTTATCGAACATGTCTTACCCGCTATTCCCTATGCTTCACTTATTTCGTCATATGGTCTCCCTGTTCTTTAATGTTGCAGTTCGAAAGTTTGAGATCCAAGCAACCGTTCTGAGCCCTCATCGTTGAGCCATATCAGACTCAATTCTGATCTGTTCTCTGCCTTCTCATTTTATGGCGTTTGCATAAATTGGATGAATTCTTGGAGCGTTCGCGGTTGCAGAGTGTAATTTGTTTGTTTTTCTCTCCCAATAGTCGAGTTTGGGGATGGCCCGTAATCATGGCCCGGGTAAACTTCGACGTTGTCATTAAGTTTTGCTATTCTTTGCAGGAGGCTGACGTACATGTCCTTGACATTGCTGCCAGGCAGGTCAGTTCGTCCACACTCGCCCACAAAGAGTGTGTCGCCAGTCAACAGCTTGCCCTCGACTAGTAGGCAAATGCCGTCAGGAGTGTGACCAGGCGTGTGAATGATTTCGATTGAAATGGCGCCCAGGCGGATCTTGTCCCCATCAATTACGCTGATATCATGCCTTACGTGTGAGAGTTTGTGGGCAACAATTTTCGAGTCGAAGGCGGATTTGAGTTCCTCGTTCCCAGCAGTGTGGTCAGGGTGGCCGTGAGTGTTAATGATGTATTTCAAGTTGAAATCTTGGTCTTTAAGAACAAGAATTATTGCGTCAACGTTGAAGCTGGGATCCACAACTGCCGCTTCTTTCGACGCAGCGTCTGCGATGATATATGAAAAGTTGTCGCCTCGATACTTGATCTGTTTGAAGAACATGAAAAGTCAACCGTCAGAATTCTTCTCTTGTTTCTTAAAAACGTTATGCGTCCATTTGCTACGACCAGAACAAGACTTGTCCTGCTTCTAGCAAGTCAGAGTTTTAGCTGTTAGGTGCGGATGTATTGATCTGTTTGGAGGCGTTCCATTTTCATCCCTAAGTCGGCCAGATCTTTCATGTTTTGGACGCAGCCGATGCTTGCATCTATGTTTCTATGTATAGGATGGAACCACATGTATTTTGGGACAAGATTGAATTGTAGGGGTATTTTTGTAGCAATGCCATACTTCTCGCTCAGCCCTTTGAGTATGAGTTCTTTAGCGCAGGCTACGCGGGTGGTCGCATAGCTTTTGAGCAGCTCGGAAGCCCCGAAGGCTCCGATTCCGTGCCATAGGACGGCGTTCTCAGGTGAAGCTAGGGAGTATAAGAAGAATTGAGGTGAGGAAGGAGTCTCTTTGAAGTCGTAGTTCGCGAGTTTGTCTCCTTCAACGTTGAAAGTGTCGTCGGCTTTTGCTATGCTCACGTCACCCTGGTCAATCGCGTTCGGGTAGAGCAGGGCTGTTTTGTAGTCGACTTTCACGCTTTTGAGTTTGGCCCCGTCGAAGTATATTCTTCCCCTGACAGCACGTTTGGAGGCATAGCCCTTGTTTGAGTGCGGGACGGTTAGAAGGGTTGTTAGGTTTTTCATGCTTCGTCCCATGCACTTGTAGACGCATTCGATTGACTCGTAACCCGCGTGGGTTTGTCTGATTATGTGATGCAGCAACCCGTCTGGTTTCTCTTCGCCGAGAACGGTCAAGGGCATACGGATTGAATATACACTGAGGTTTATTCCGAAGGCTTTGGAGAGTTTTTCTAATTGTTCATACTTGACCGCGTCGACCATGTCTACGTAACTGTTGTTACAGGTCTTGAGGTGACGGCTTATGAGTTCGATTTCTTCCTTACAAATTAATGACCCCTGATACTTTTGTGCGAAGTTCTGGTCAATTTCCAGAGACTCCGTCTTGACCGTGGCGCACGGAAACGCACTCTGTCCGCTATTCACTATGGACTCCTTCAGCGGGTTCATCGAATACCTGTCCGGTTCAATCTCGTCCGTGTTAAGCAGGAACGGAACTATTACTCCTTGAGAAGGGTCACTGAGCATCTCACATATCTCATTAACGTCCTTGTCGTCGACAGCGTGGAGACCGTAGTAGTAGAAGTGGTTTCCGCAGACTTCGAGAAGACGGGCAGCTATGATTCCTTGGACTTCTTCTACCGTTAACTGTGGATTTGAATATTCAACTGAAGCCCTCAAGAAGAAGTGGCCACTGTCAAACGTCGCTTCATTCTTTCGCCCATTTTTGAAGTGGAAGAAACGAATCTTTCTTCCCGGATCCGGTTTGTAAGTAGCCAACTCTCCAACCAGAGCTTCGATGCATGACCATGAACTCTTTAGAAAATCTTCAACGATTATTCTTGACAACTCTGACATTAGGTTCAACCTCTCTCCAATGATTCGGCCATGCAAATGCAATCTTTGGCAACGGACAATCCGAAAAACATTCTAACCACACGAGAACTTTCAGTAAATCCTAACGTTTTGAGGAAATTGAGGATTGTGCTCTCTCCGCTAGGAACGTACATTGAAACCTCATACCCTTCCAACCTGCTCAGAACGGACCTTAAAAGGTTGATGGCTACGTCTTCACGCCCTTTTCGGCATACCAGCGGTCCTATCTCACCCATGTGTCTGTACACTTTGGCCACGGCGTAACCGATTATACGCTTCCCTTCGACAGAAGTGTAACATAGGTTGTCTGCATCAAGAATTATAGGTTCAAGCAATTTTCTTCTGGACGCGCCGAAACATGATTTGTCGAATTCGATGATTTCTTTCAAGTCTTGTTTCTCTGCCTTCCTCGCATCGGATTTGACTGGCAAGGATAAGCCTCTTCCTTTCAGAACTGTGAATTCTGAGTCGCGTTTGAATCCGAGCCTCTCATAGAAAGGGATTCTATCCATATAGGCGTAGAGGCCGATGGTTTTTACTCGCTTGTGAGTCAAATATTGGATCGAATGTTTTACAAGTTGTGAGCCTGCCCCCTTTTTTCGGTGGCTCTCGGTGACGATTAAGTTACCAAACCAGGCCAAGGTTCCGAAGCTGACGGTCGTGGCCAGACCTATCTTTTTCGAGTCTTCGAGGAGGACGAAACAGCCCTCAGGCTCAAGTTCGAGCATGAACTCGAAGTCTGCGTTTGTGAGGCCCCAGTTCATTTTTTCTGTGATTTGAACTGCAAAATCGAAATCCTCTGGAGACATAGTCTTGATGCGGAACAAGTGAACCGGACCCCTCTACTTGGTTTTTCGCCATTGTCAAGACTATTTCAAGAGCATAAACTTTACTAATTCGGGTTCTTCCAAAATAGGCTCCAAGAGGAGGACTGACAGAGATAGAATCACAGTTGAACGTCAAGATACCCCGCGACGTCAAGATTGCAATGTATCCCTTCACGCGGTATTTCAAGGGTTTTGAAAAGGTTGCTGCGGTCAGAGAGGTTTTCGGTGAAGAAACCGAGAGAGTGCTCAGCAACCTTATGGTCGAGTTCGCGGGGATAAGGGGTTATATGGGAGTAAGTGAGTTGGACGGCCACCTTATAATGGGCGCGCGGTATCTGAATGAGGGTAACATCGTTGACATCTATCTCGACATCATCCACGAGTTGGTTCACGTTAGACAGTTTATGGAAGGAAAAGAGCTGTTTGACAGTGACTACGCTTACATTGAGAGACCTACGGAGATTGAAGCCTACCGCCACGCGGTTGAGGAGGCAAGAAGACTAGGAATGAACGACGACAGAATCTGCGAGTATCTTAAGACCGAATGGATGAGCGATGAAGATCTGCAAAGACTTGCAAAAACCGTTGGCGTCAAACTTCGGACGGGTGCAGAAGGAACATAGAAGAGTTCGTGTCAGATCCCGTGAAAAGAAGCAAAAACGAGATATAGCCAACTTACATTTGGCATTATTCATGGTCAGGAAAATCGTTGTCATAGGAATGGGCTATGTCGGAATCCCAGTGGCCGCGCTTTTCGCCGACGTTGAGGGCTTCACCGTTGTGGGTGTGCAGCGTAGATCTAAGCGTTCGGGCTGGAAAATCGACTGGCTGAACGAGGGCAGGAACCCCAACGGCGGAGACGAACCTGGCCTGTCTGAACTCTTGGCGCGCGTAGTGAAGAAGGGCAGCTTCAGGGTCGTGGAAGACGTGTCCGTCTGTAGGGATTCGGAGGCGATTCTGATAGATGTCCAGACTCCCGTCGATGCGAATAAGGTTCCCAACTGCGAGTCTTTGGAAGAAGTCAGTGCGAATGTTGGGAAGTACATGCGCCGCGGGACACTCGTCGCGATTGAGTCGACCGTTGCTCCTGGCACAACCAGCAACGTCGTGAAGCCTCTCCTGGAGAAGTCTTCAGGCATGAAGGCGGGGAAGGATTTCTCTCTGGCTTTTTGTTACGAAAGGGTGATGGTCGGACGCTTGATCAAAAATCTAGTGGACCTTCCAAGGATAGTGGGAGGAATTGATAAAGAGAGCACTGAACGTGCCCTGGAATTATACGGTCATATTGTGAAGGCAAAGCTCATCCCGACCGATGCACTCACTGCCGAAGTGGCCAAGGTTGTGGAAAACACGTACAGAGACGTGAACGTCGCTTTTGCAAACGAGGTGGGACTCATATGCGAAAGTCTCGGAGTTGATGCTTACAAGGTGCGGGAGCTGGTTAACACTTTGCCCAATGATCCTAAGAACCCATCGTCAAACCCTGTTAGGAACATGCATTATCCAGGAGCCGGTGTTGGAGGACACTGTCTACCGAAGGATCCATGGCTGTTGAAGTACGGTCTAGACGAGTACGGCGAATACAAGTTTGTCCCAAAAGTGATCCTTTCCAGCCGCGAACGCAACGACTCGATGCCTAAACACACAATCGACTTGGTTCAGGACGCGCTGGCAGAGCACTCTAAGAAGATAAAAGGCGCAAAAGTGGCGATACTGGGCTTGGCTTTCATCGAAAACTCTGATGACACACGGGAGACGCCCTCAGCCACTCTTTACGCTGAACTGGAGAAGAGAGGCGCAAAACCTGTGCTTCACGACCCGATAGTACGAAACTTTGACCTCCCGTTCACAAATGATCTCGACAAGGCGGTGACGGGCGCGGACGCGGTGATTCTGGCAACCAAACATAAAGAATACCTGCAATTGGATCTCGGAAAGCTGAAGAGGAAACTGGCAACACCGATTCTGGTAGATGGAAGAAACGCCTTCACCGAAGAAGCCGCGGTCAGAGCCGGGCTCACGTACAGGGGCGTCGGAAAGGGCAAGAGCAAGCAAAACCCGCCCTAGTATTTCACATACCGCGCGGTTCGGCCAGACAATCCTTTGTCTTTGGTTTGCTTTGCTCCGCATGATCTTTTCTCTGTACCAAAAGTCATGCTGCAACATCGCGAGAGTGTCGGCTATTTTCTTCTGCTGAACATCAGAGTTCCGATGATGATCATGGCAATGTTAAAGGCGCAGATTATCACGATGTCGAAGTATAGCGGGTACAGTGGTTGCCAAGCTTTGCCATCGATGATCGTCCTCAATGCGTCCACGCCGTAGGTTAAGGGGTCGAATCGTGAGGCGATTTGCAGCCATTCAGGAACTCCAGGACCGCTGAGAGGGATAATCGCCCCGCTCAGGAAGAATAGTGGTAGGTTTATGAAGCTCTGTATTACGCCGAAGCTTTCGAGGCTCTCTATTAAGCTGGCCACCGTGAGGCCGACACCCACTAGTCCAAACGTGATGAGAACCATGATTGGCAGAGATTCCAGAAAAACAGTGAGGTTGAGATTAATACCTAGAAATGACGCCAAGATGGCGCCCATGACGAAAACCATTGTTCCTTGAATCAGGGCATCTGTGCTATCGCCCAGCATTTTGCCTAAAAAGACTGAAAATTGTGAAATCGGAGCCACCATTATCTCCTTCAGAAAACCAAATTCTCTATCCCATATCACTGAGATGCCCATGAACATTGAAGTGAACAGAAGCGTCTGTCCGACTATGCCTGGGAAAATGTACTGCTGATATGTCAGGTTGCCCAACTGAATCCCCCTTGCGAGAGAACTTAGGCCCTTGCCGAATATGGCTAGCCAAAGGAGGGGCTGGACGAAGCTGCTCACGATTCTGGCCCTGTCTCGGAGGTAACGCTTGACTTCTCGCAGCCAGAGCGTGTAGATTCCCCGCATCTCCGTCATTTGATCTGTCTCCTCCGGATGGCGGACATACCGTGAAGCTCATCGCTGCCTTCAGCTCGGATCCCCCTACCGGTGTAGTGCAGGAAAACATCTGCGAGGTTCGGCTCACGGAGAGAGACGGATTCAATGAAGATGCCGTTTTTCGCTGCTGTTTCCACTATTCTGGGCAGGAGAGCCTTTCCGCCGCGGACTGTGAGGTCAAGTCCATCGTTCACCGTATTGATTTTCAGAACGCCTGCCGTTCCGGCAATGAGGGAAGAAAGCTTCGCGGCTTCCTTGGTCTTGATGCTTATTACGTCGCCTTCAAGCGTGTCCTTCAGCTTGGCAGGTGTGTCCGAGGCCACAATCTTGCCGTAGTCCATTATGGCTATTCGGTCTGAGAGCCGGTCTGCCTCGTCCATGTAGTGCGTCGTCAAAATCATTGTGACTTCGTGAGCCTTCCTCAAATCTTCAATGTACGTCCAGATGTGCTCTCGTGTCTGGGGGTCGAGCCCGATAGTGGGTTCGTCTAGGAACAAGATTTTCGGGTAGTGTATCAGTCCTCGGGCAATTTCTAGGCGCCGTCTCATCCCGCCGCTGTAGGTTCGCATGAGATCGTCAGCCCTTGTGTCAAGCTCAACCAGTTTCAAAACCCTGTCAATGCGCGGCTTCTGCTCGCTGGTGGGCACTCCGTAGAGGTTGGCGTGCATGTAAAGGTTCTCCCTGCCAGTGAGCCTGTCGTCGATGCTCGGATCCTGAAAAACAATACCGATTGAGTTTCGCACTTGCGTATCTTGCTTGACGATGTCGAAACCGTTAACCTTTGCCCAGCCGGAACTTGGCTTCAATAAAGTGCAGAGCATCGAAATAGTCGTCGTCTTTCCCGCGCCGTTAGGCCCTAGCAGGCCGAAAACTTCCCCCTTCTCGACCGAAATGTTGAGCTTGTCGACTGCCACAAGGCTGCTGAAGCGCTTGGTAAGCTCACTTGTTTCTATGGCATTTTCCAACAGCGTCACTTTCGCTTAATCAACACGCTTTGCCAAACCAAAGACGGGGGCTACAAGAAAAGGTTTATGGAGACCAAACGCGGTTCGGTGGGACGTAGGACATTGACCGCGGGTTCGCAAGACAAATATATGGTTGCCGAGTTTTGGATTACATCGGGTGTGGTTTAGATTAGAAGCAAGGTCAGCCGCATCGGATACATTAACAGGATTAGGGACAACCTGCTCAGCGTCAGGAAGAGAGAGTTGGCGTCTCTGTATGAAGATCTGAAGTCAGCGGACTGTGTCGTGTGCGGCGGATCTGGACGATCGCTGTATTCGTTGAACGCGGCCATGAGTCAAATAGCCATCAGTCACATAGGCTGGAGAAACAAGGTTGTGCTGACTCCTGACGATCCTGGTTTTCCCGGAAAGAACATGTACGACGCCGCGGCCGAGCTTGAGAGGCGTTACAACAAGATCTTCTTTTTGATAAACTCTGGAAGCGGAGTGTCTGCCGACCCGCTGGTCCTGGCGCAGGACCTTTTCAGGTACATAGGCGACAAGAAGTCGTCAAAGTTCTCCATGGGGCTCATAACCTCGAACCTGAATTCGCCGCTGGCAGACATTGCTAGCAAATGTGGACACGTTGTCGAGTTATCGGGGAGAGGCCGAGCGAAACCCTCGCTTGATTACAGTGAGACGGGCATAATGGGCGACATCTTCGAGCTGGGAAGTCTCCTCCTCCTTTTTATGATGACCGAGGCCATGTTCAGAAACCTGGAGCCGCCCGAGGTGCTTCAGCTCTGTGAAGAAGAGTTCGCCAAGCTTGGACCGTTGATTGACTCTATTGCGGAATCTGAAACGTACTCAAGGCTCGTAGACATTCTAGAAAGGAGGACCGACGTTTTTCTAGGGGGGAAAGGCACAGCAAACGAGATAGTCAAGATGGCGGCCATAAGACTCTTTCACATAAAGAGTACGCTCGGAGACAACGTGCACATCACGAGAGGTGTGAACACTCCGCCTCCAAGACCGGGCGACTTGGAAATCCTAGTGTCATACTCTGGGGAAACCAAACCCGTCATAGCCTGGTGTGACATCCTGAAAAAAATGAACGGAACGGTTCTGTCAATCACTGGGACGAAAAAATCAACCTTGAAGGAAAAATCAGACCTTCAGATAACTCTAGAGGAAGAAGTTAAGCCTGGGCAGCCTAGGAGATTTTACATGAGGGCAGCGTATATTTTAAGCCCGTTGCCCGTGAGACTGGTTGAAAGACTGGGCGAAAGAGGACTCAGACTGCCTGAATATATAATCACTTGGCATCATTCACTTACTGAGTAGAAGACTTCGGTATTCATCACCGTCCTCATGCGCGCGCGTCTGTTTGGAAAATGGTCCAAAATCTTCAGCTGGAGGGTTCATCAAACCATATGCCACATTCTCATTATCAGCTCCGACAAGGGCGCCACAGCCAACATCATAGCAACAAAAACGGGCCCATTTCACTCATCTCATGGGCTTCTTACGGATTAGGGAGTTCCCTAGATCGTCTTTTGTTGGAAATATCGTGACATGCGCGCAAGACTAAAATAGCGGATTTCCATAACGCTGCAAATTCTAAGTTGCTGGAGTGACCCTGTCTGGACATGAGATTTTGTTTTTCAGAGAACGAGGAAATTGTGAAGTTTGTGTCGGATAATAACATCAAAATTGCGAATTTGTGTCACATTCCAGAAGATGGCAGGCTGAAGACGCTGAGCTTTTCGACAACAGACAAAAAACAATTGTTGGAAATATTGAATTTCGGGGAAAGAGTAGACGGTTCGAGCCTGTTTTCTTTCATCGAGCCTGGTCAAAGTGACATATACATAAAACCGAAAACTGGCAGGGTTTTCATCAATCCCTTTGCGACGGTTCCGACGTTGAATATTCTCTGCGACTATCTAGATGAGAAAGGGAATCCGTTGGACATCGCTCCTGCGAATGTCTTGAAACGCGCTGAGAAGAAGCTGCACTCTTCAGCCGGCTTCGATTTGAAAGCTATGTGCGAGTTGGAATTCTACATTATGTCTAGGCTGGAGACTCAGATACTTTTCGAGGGGATGCCGGACAAGAATTATCATGAGTCTGCACCCTTCGCCAGATTTGAAGACGTCAGAAACGAAATCACGGTCGCCTTGGCTAATGTTGGCATTGCAACGAAATACGGGCACAGTGAAGCTGGGAGAATATGGACTGAGGATAAAATGCTGCTTGAACAGCACGAAATTGAATTGATCCCAAAAAACATGGCCGAAATGGCCGAAACGCTGGCCATTGCAAAGTGGATTGTACGAAACGTCTGCTCAAAACATGGCGTGTCGGCCTCTTTCTCGCCGAAGATCGCGATGGCACATGCGGGTTCAGGGATGCACATTCACATATGCGGAATAAAAGATAACGAGAATGTTCTAGTCGGCAAGGATGGAGCCCTCAGTGACTGTGCCTTGGAAATGATCGGCGGGATCCTGAGGTTTGCACCGAGCCTTGCGGCTTTTGGAAACACTGTTCCTATTTCTTACCTACGTTTCATTTCAACCAAAGAATCACCAATGAGCATTTGCTGGGGCGCTAGAAACCGGCTGGCTTTAATACGAATTCCCTTGTGGTGGAACCACATGATTGAGAGCCAGAAGAACGAGGATTGCCGAAGAACTTTCGAATACAGAGCCCCAGATGCCTTCGCAAACACGTATCTTATCCTTGCTGCACTAGCGGTATCTGCTGACTATGGTGTGCAGAATCCGAAAGACGCGTTGAAAGTTGCCCAAGATTCGTGTGCAGATGCCAACAGCAGCTGTCAAAAGGGGTTCAAAGCTTTGCCGTGCTCGTGCAACGAATCTGCAGACAGCCTTGAGGCTGATAGGCGGTTCTATGAGGCAGATGACGTTTTCCCGACGATACTTGTGGACAAGACGATCGAGAAGCTTAAAGCTTACGACGACCGTGAGTTATGGAAAGAACTCGAGGGAAAGCCACACGAAGTGGATGCAATACTGAAACAGTATCTGCATTACGGCTGACCCGAGTAATATAACGCACATTGAAATGGCCACATAGAAAGCGTTGAGCATACATGATTCCGAACTGCAATTCGAATGCAAGGTGCTTCTGATGAAAACCTTTTACGAGAGATACCACATTGCAGTGAAGGAAGCACCTCCAAAAGTCAAGTTGCCTCCAAAGTTTCTAGTCAAACGCTACAACAACTGCACTGACGCTCAAGAATGCACACAGGCTTGCATATACAGTGTGCATGAAACTAAAGAGGACGGTAAGATAGCAGAGCCCAATGCAGAGTTCTGCAGGGGCTGCTACATGTGTGTCTTGAAATGCCCAAAAGCCGCCATCTCAATCGGAATCAACCCGGAATTTGAAAAACTCGGAAATTCTTATTTCTCTCCGGACAGGATAAAAACAATCTATTTCGAAGCAGAAACGGGCAAGGTTCCTGTTTCGGGCGCAGGGTATAATGGCCCCTTTGCGGGACCTGGTTTTGACAGCTTCTGGTTCGATTTTTCGGAGATAGTCAGACCGACGAGAGATGGGATTCATGGCAGGGAGTACATTTCGACTTCGGTAGACTTGGGAAGGAGACTTCAATCCCTCGAATTTGACGAGAACAAAAACCTAGTTTCCAAAATTCCAAAAACAATAGAGATTCCAATACCCATGATTCTCGACGCCCCACTCAATTGCGCAGCGAGCAACAATCTCCAGTTGGCCTTGGCCAGGGCTGCCGCGGGACTTAAGACTTTTGCCATAGTCAATGCAAGGGAGTATTCTTCTGATATGGCTCGTTACAGGGCGAGTCTGATACCCAGAATCAACGCCGAAGAGATAGACAAGTTTGAGGGTTTGGTCAAGAAATCGCAAATCGTTGAAGTCATGTTTGAGGATAGCGACGTTGAAGGTCAGCTTACGAAGGTTAAAACGATTAATCCTTCGGCGCTGGTCTCTTCCCGGTTCATTTACGATGAAAAGGCCCCTGAGAGGGCAAATGCACTGGCAGAGTTGGGGGGCGATATTGTTCATTTTCACGTTTATGACGACGTTGTGGCTCGAGACCCTGACACAATCAAGAACGCCATCCTGTCTGTTCACACAAACCTTGTAGACAAGCACAATCGAGACAAGATCACCGTGATCTTCAGCGGCGGAATAGCCGAGGCGGCGCACGTTCCCAAATCCATAATCCTCGGGGCCAACGCAGTCGCAGTCGGAGTGGCGTATCAGATCGCCCTAGGATGCAGAGTTTGCCACGAAAACGCGCTTGGCCAAAGCTGTACTATAAAGCTGGAAGATGGAGACGCAGAACTAGCAACTCAACGAGTCATGAACCTGATAGGCGCCTGGAGAGACCAACTGTTGGAAGTGCTCGGCGGAATGGGCCTCCGGGAAGTGAGAAGACAAGCAGGTGAAATAGGAAGGGCGATGTTCTACGAGGATCTTGAAGCCAGAATCTTCGGTGACAAAGAATGATGCATGACGAACTATTCCATAAGCCGGAAGTAAAACCCGCTCCTTCCCAGTATCCAGCCTCCATAGAAAAGTACGAAGTGATTATCGAGAGGTCCAAATGTTCAATGTGCGGCAAGTGCGCGGAAGTTTGCCCAACCTGCATAGGGGCTTCATCTATAGATTATGAAGCCTATCAAAAGCCGAACGGATACCTGCGCATAGCCGTCCCTAAGATTTCTTGTACAGGTCTATCGTGTCAACGATGCGTCCGAGAATGCCCCGACAATGCTTTGTCCGTTAAAATCAGCTCGCAGTACCTTGCCCTCGGCGACGTGCGATGGACCGCTGACCTAATAATGTCAACTTGGGAGCAGGCTGAAGTTGGAAGAGTTTCAAGAAAATACGAGTACAAAGTTGGGGATTCGGGAGGAGGGTTTGACAAGCTACGATTTGATTTTGAATTAGGCGACGAAGACATCTTTGACGAGGAACGGTCCGAGACCGAGGACTGCGACACCTCCATAGTTCTGAACAAGAGAAATGATGGACGACCAGAGACGAGGATCCCCATTCCGGTCTACAGCGCGGACATGTCGTACGGCTCGATTAGCCTGAACGTCATGCTTGCAAGAGCCAAAGCTGCCGAGGCTTGGAACACGTTCACCAGCACCGGTGAAGGAGGCTACCCTGACGAGCTGATTCAGTACAAAGATCACGTTGTAACACAGGTTGCAACTGGCCACTTCGGGGTGAACGCCGAAACAATCAAGAGATCAAAGATCATAGTTTTGAAATACGCACAGGGCGCGAAACCAGGCTTGGGAGGACATCTGCTTGCTGACAAGGTCACTCCCGACGTTGCAAGGATACGAGAGGTGGTTCCGTACATAAGCTTGTTTTCTCCATTTCCCTTTCACAACGTCTATTCTGTCGAGGATCACTATAGGCATGTTCAACTGATGGAAGATGTGAACCCCCAGGCGTTGATATCCGTGAAGGTTTCAACTCCTATCGACGTTGACATGGTGGCGATTGGAAGCTACTACGCGGGAACCCATATCTTACAAATAGACGGCGGGTATGGAGGAACGGGGGCAGCTCCTGACATAGCAAAGAAGAACATTGCAATGCCAGTTGAATATGCCATACCAATCGTTCACAATTATCTGGTAAGAGAAGGAGTCAGAGATCAGATAACGATTATGGCCAGCGGAGGACTGAGAACCGCATTCGACGTAGCCAAGGCCATAGCCTTAGGAGCAGATGGAGCGGTGATTGGAACAGCAGAACTGGTCGCAATTGGATGTAAACGATGCGAAAACTGCGAAAGAGGAAAAGGCTGTCCATCTGGAATAGCCACAACAGATTCGGCGCTGAAGTATTTCGTCGACGTTGACTGGGGTTCTCAGAGGATAATCAACTTGTACAGCTCATGGAAGAAACAATGGGTCTACATCCTGAAAAAACTCGGTCTTGACAATATCAGAGAGCTTCGACCCTGTGACGAAGTGAAATTCAGGAAGGGCAGATTCAATCACATGGCGCATCTAGATCATCTGAAGTGACAACTATGGATAGGAACACTCGCAGTCCACTGGTTTCAGTCAAGCAGCCCCTGTTCACCAACGCTGACGGCCCGATCCGAGAGAATGTGGCGGAAGGCGGATGCGGCGTTCTTGGGACGGCCAGTTCTATTCCAATACCTGGAAAGTACCTGTTGCGGCCGCTAATACAGATGCACAATAGAGGAAACGGAAAAGGCGGCGGCATCGCGGCTGTCGGTCTCTCCGCGAAGCAACTGGGCATTTCAGAGAGAGTCTTGGAAGAAGACTACATAATGCAGGTTGCTTACATCGATCCGAAAGTAAGGGTGAGTGTTGAGTCTCAATTCGTAAACTCCAACCTCAATGTTGATCATGCAGAAAAAATCCAAGTGAAGGACCACAGAAATCTAGGTCTAGAAGTCAAACCTCCAGAGGTGTGGAGGTACTTCGTGAGGGCGAAAGAAGAAAAGCTTCGCGGGTTTATTGAAAAGAACGGATACGGCGGGCTCCGACCAGAAGTCACTGAGGACGAGTTCATTTATAGAAACAGTTTTTCCCTGAACAAGAAATATTATGCCTCTCTGGGCGACAAGAAAGCCTTCGTCGCGTCCCACGGAAAAAACATCGTCGTTTTCAAGATTGTGGGATACGCTGAACAAGTTCTGCACTACTACCAGCTCGAAAACCTTGAGGCACACGTTTGGTTGGGACATCAACGATATCCGACGAAAGGAAAAATTTGGCACCCTGGAGGTTCGCACCCGTTCATAGGCCTGCACGATGCTTTGGTCCACAATGGCGATTTCGCTAATTATCATTCTATAACCGAATACCTGAGGCAGAGAGACATCTCCCCCCTGTTCCTGACGGACACCGAGGTCGCCGCCCTGTACTGGGACCTCTTGACACGGACGTATGAATACCCCCTAGAATACGCGATTGAAGCGATTGCCCCAACGACGGAAAGAGATTTCGCCATGCTTCCAGAAGACAAGAAGAAAATCTACAGGGCAATCCAGGCAACGCACATCCATTGTTCTCCGGACGGACCCTGGTTCTTCATCATCGCCAGAAACAATCCCCGCAGAAAAGAGTTTCAGCTTATCGGCATAACGGACACTTCGATGCTGAGGCCGCAGGTCTTCTCCCTCCAAGAAGGAGAGGCCAAGATAGGTTTCATAGGTTCCGAGAAGCAGGCGATAGACGCGATGGTACAGGACTTGGCGAAGGATGACTCAAGGTTTTATCCAAAGAGTGACCTGTACTGGTATGCCAGAGGAGGCAGCTACACTGACGGCGGTGCATTTGTTTTCACTGTTGATGAAATGAATAACCTTCATTGCACGGACAAGTTTGGGAAACCTATCGCAGCATCGAATCATCAGGAGCATTGGAAGAGAACAAATCACAGTCCGCCTCAATTTGCATGCATTGACGAAAAACTGAAGGATAAACCGAGAGGCGTCGACCTGTTCGCATACGTTGCAAAGAACATTGGAGGCTGGAGTTTTGATGACGTGTGTTCATTTGCAGAAACAATGAGAAAATACGCAGACAAAGGCGACGAAGAGAAGTCTGTCGTTGCGGAGACTCTTACACTGCTCATAGACAGAAGATACGACACCGGCAGAAAAAGAAGAAGCGACATCGTCTCCCTGTTTGAGGAAAAACTGTTCGATGTTTTCGATTCAACACGCTCTGGAGAATTGGACACAAACGGAAAATATCGTCTAATCAAGTTTGAAGATAGAAACAAGCTGAAAGTCCCGGTACATGCAAACCAGACCCTTGTCATTGACGTTTCCGCATTCGCTCCCGAGGGAGGAGAAGGCACGTGTCAGCTGCTTGAAAGGGCATGCAAACTGGGTTGGAAGAACATTATCGCCTACAATTTCAGGGGGCAGAGAGATTTCGGAGCTGGTCTTATCGCCAGAGACAGAGTCAGAATCGACGTTTATGGAAGAGTCGGCGATTGCCTCGCTGCCTTTGCAGACGGACCCGAATTCTATGTGCACGAAAGCGCCCAGGACTCTGTGGCCTACTGCTTCAGATCAGGAAAGCTAGTGGTCTTCGGAGACGCTGGAAAAGCGTTTGAGTATGGGGCTAAGGGCGGAGTAACGTTCATTTTGGGAGATTTAATCGACAGGCCGCTGATAAATTCGGTTGGAAGCGCAACGGCGATAGTGAATGGTTCGTGCAAAGATTACATGGGCGAATCCTGCATGGCAGCAAGGGGATTTACGATTCTCAATGGTGTAGCCTTTGATGACCATGGAAAAATGGTGGAGCAAGAAACTCCCTATCCCGGCGGAAACCTATTTCCTCTCGCCGCAGCCAGCGCGGTATACTTGAGAGATCCCAGAGAGACAGTCGGTGAGGATCAGCTCAACGGTGGTAAAATAGGCACGATTTCTAATGAAGACTGGGAAAGGATCCTGCCGTTGTTGAAAGAAAACGAGGAGTTGTTCGGCATAGGAGTTGAAGATCTCTTGAAGGTTGACGGTGTGATAAAAAGGCCAGAGTGTGTGTACAGAAAAGTGGTGCCGGTGGAAGTGGCTGCCTTGGCGAAATACGAAAGTGGAATTTGAGCGCATAGGTAATCAGAATTTTGTACTCGTAGACGTCCTGTAGTCGAACAAGACGAGATTTGCGAAAGGCTTAGGGTGCGCGTTTTCAAAAGTGCTCTTTAATTAGAATTCTGTCGTGTGTTGCTTTCAGCCTGTTAGGTTCTGTGTATTTTGCTGGGCCACCAGTTAAACTTTTGTGCGAGTCCCATGAGCGAGGGGACGAAGAAGGGAATTACGACAAGTACGTCTAGGAGAATGGCAGCTGTGACTGTGAGGCTGATTTCTTGAAGAATCGCGATTCCGGTGATAAGTAGAGACGCGAACACGGTTGCCAGCACAATTCCTAGGCCGAGAATCGTTATCCAGACCTTCTCGACTGCCGTTTTTATCGCCTCGTTATCTGATTTACCGTTCAGAGCTTCTTCGCGAATCCTGGTAACGAAGAAAATGTCATAGTCGATTCCTACGCCCAGCATGGTTACCACTACGAAAAGTGGCGCAAAGTCGAGGATTGGCAAGCCCAGCCAACTGTAGAAGACGACTGAAAGCAGAGCCAGGGACAAGACACATCCGCACAAAATCGTGAAAATCAGCCTGACAGGAGTAAAGGCTGATCTCAACTGGATAAACAGTATCACGTACACGGCAGCAGCAAGAATCGCAACGACCTCGGGAAGCAAACCCGCGATGAAAGACTCACTGTCATAGATTGACTGGGTACTTCCGCCGTAATGAATTGTCACACCGCTAAGCAGTGAAACCTTGCCGACGTTATTCTCCAACTGCAGCAACGACGATACGGCATCGGGACTCTCAGAAGAGCTCGAAAGGCCCACGTTAATCAAGGCAGTCTTGTTATCATTGCCGATCATCGAGAACATGCCCTCCTCGTACTGGAGTATCAGCGGCTCAGCCATGCTGTCGATGCCAGTGTAGTTGAAGAGAGAACCGAAGGGCCTCGTCGGACTCGAAACGCTCACGACCCCTTTGGTGCCGGCAACGGCAAGACAAATCGTTTCAATCTGATCGAGTAGAGTCTGGTTAAACTGGTTGTTTCCGTATGTAATCATCGTGGGAGTCGTCACAACCACTTGCGTAGGAGATATGGTCCCGCTGCCAAAACTGTTCGTGACAACGGTCAAGCCCTGATTGCTCTTAAAATTGGGAATCAACTTCAAAAAGTCCAAGCCGGTGGGAGTGCTGTACTCCACGTAGAAAGCGCTCAAAGCCAACAAGCTGATGACAGCAACGACCAGCGCTTTCCTCTTTAAAACACCAGTCGCTAACCCCCTCAGCCTTTTCTTGGTGTCGCCGTGACTCTCAGAGCGTTTCAATACGGGCCAGAAAGCCTTGTCGCCCAAAGCAATTTCGAGCGAAGGAAGGAGGGTGAGTGATACGGCCAACAGAATCCCAACACCTAATGCGATGGAAGTTGCGACGCTGCTGAAAATGGGAACGTTTGCCAGGGCCATAACGATGTAAGCCACGATGACTGTGACTCCGGCGGTGAGAACAGCCTGTCCGGCCCATCTCACGGAAATGCCGACGCTGTCTTCAACCGACTTGCCTAGCAATCTCTCTTCCCGAGTCCTCCGTAGCTGCAAAACAGCATAGTCCACGGACAAGCCCAGCATCAACAGAATCGTAAGGGTCGGAGTCAAAAACGTGATATTGCCGTGGCCGAGACCCACAATCGCGACGTAGATGGCGGCAAGCGACACCTCCACCGAAACACCGCCCATCAGAACCGGAAGCAAAGCAGCAACTGGTGACAAGAACAACAAGCCAACAATCAATATTGCAACCACGATGCCGGGGCCAACAGTCAGCGCCAAAGCAGGCGAAAACGCATCCTCAACGTCATGCGTAACGACCGAACCACCCGTCACGTAAACGGTCCCCAAATTTCCTAAGTTAGAACCCTGCACATCCAGCTCCACGTGCGCAATCGTTCCTGCGTCAGGATACGAGGAAAAACCAAGAATAACAAGCATGGAACTGTTGTCCGCACTGACAAAATTCTTCGTAAGTGAATTTGTCGGCACGAAGGGGTAATCTTGAAACGGCTGAGTTGACACAACATTGGCAACCGCTTCGTTCACTTCCGCTACAGTTGCGTTCTCCGGTAGAAGAGAAAGCAGGTTGGCAAGAGAAGTGTTGTTCACGGAAAAAAGCGGTGATCCCGAGAAGACTGCCTGGGCACCGTCCGCCACAAACGCCGAAGCGTTGTCCCACACCTGAGAAAAACTTGGCGATTGACCCAAGTTGTAAGCAGCATACAAAAACTGATAGGCAGAAGAGCCACTGCTGGCATTCAGCATCTGGGCAAAACTGCTTTCGGACAGCGTAATCGTGTAATTCGCAAGTGTAGCTTCAGGGGGCGAAGAGCCCAAACTGTACAATTGGCCTACGAGGCCTGTGGGCGTGACGCCCAGAGCAGCTGTCAACTGTGCAGGTACGTTTGAAGACATAGCTGAAACTGTCAGGTTGCCGACGGCACCGGCCTGATTCCAATCCGTGACGTTCAAGCCTGAAGCAACTGTGGTTATCATTTGTGCCGTCTGTGAATCGACCTGATCACTGTTAAGAAACATCGAAACGGATTGATTTATCGCGAAGGCTTCGCGGTCGAGCACTGATGTCGAGCTCGGTAAACTTTGAAAAGTGGAATTCCAAATAGGAAAGAACACAGTGTAATATCCGAGTGAGGTGGCACTGCCTCCAAAACTGTCCGTTATGTTGAACACCGTGGCGTTGGCTTCAGCATTGGCAGCGTATGGGTCTGAAACTCCTTGAGATATCACTCCCTGCCAGGCCTGAACAAAAGCCGCGGGAACACCGTACACAAGCTGTGCAGTCTGGTTTATTCCAGCTTCCAATTGAAACAGGCCCGTGCTCAGAGCTGACAAGTTCTGCTCCAACGAGTGTAACTCGGCATTTGCATATGCAAGTTCAGGCTCGAGACTCGCGACCTGCGGGACCAAGCTGGGCACCGATGAAGACAGCAGGCCGTACTCAACCGAATAGACACTCGATTCCCCGCTGAAATTCGCGACGCTAGTGTCGATCG
The DNA here is from genome assembly GCA_050010755.1 of Bathyarchaeia archaeon. Classification (GTDB taxonomy): domain Archaea; phylum Thermoproteota; class Bathyarchaeia; order Bathyarchaeales; family Bathycorpusculaceae; genus JBEKCD01. The sequence continues at coordinate 108,735 of JBEKKK010000002.1, read as the reverse complement.
CGATGGTTTGGTTCAAGCCGAGAACTGCGGCTCTCACGGTATCGGAGTAAACCTGTGGGCCTTGAAGAACCACGAGGACAGTGTCGATGCTCTCATTGTTGGAGTTGGGAAACGCTGCATTCAAAATGTTAGCCGCCTTTTGCGACTCGCTGTTCGAGGGCCCGCCAAAACCGCCAGTTACATTATAAGAAACTGATGAAAAGAATAGTGGAACCACAATCAAACATGCGATGACCACGATGATCCATGCGACGATAATCCAGCGGTGCCATTTCCTTATGAAAGCGTTCAACGGATCGAAACTAGACTTAGACAACTAACCCAAACACTCCTTTTTCAAATCAACCCGGTTACCGCTCAAACTGCAACCTTCCACCGTGCGAGACCACAGGGCAACTCTTAAAGATTTTTAACAATTTCTACAATTCACCTCAACTGACTGAACGCGCAAACAAGACCGTTCCCAGATTAAAGTTCGCTGTCCGCAATTTGAAAATATCAGTGCCGCTCATCTACGTTTGACTTCGTAAACTCGTCCGAAATCTTTATAGGCAGTCTGTGAATTAGGCCAACTTTAATTCAATTGTTCGGGACTGCTTATGAAGAATAAAACACGGTTCATTCTAGGCATCGTTTTTCTCAGTCTTCTCGCATTAACGTTTAGTATTCGGTCTGCAGCGGCATCCACGTTGGAGTTCACTCAGGCATACGGACTATCAGGAGACAATGAATTCTATTCGGTTGTTCAAACTAGCGACGGAGGATATGCACTGGGCGGCTTCACAAACTCCTCAGGTGCAGGCGGCTACGATTTCTGGCTGGTCAAAACCGACGCAAACGGGACCATGCTGTGGAATCAGACGTACGGAGGAACAGGAGATGATACTGCATTTTCAGTAATCCAGACGAGCGACAGAGGATACGCGCTGGCAGGTTCTACCGATTCTTTCGGCCCTGGCGAGACCAGTGCTTGGTTAGTCAAGACTGATGCTGATGGAAATATGGTCTGGAATCAGACGTACGGAGGAAGGGCAACGAACGAAGTCACCGCCGTGATTCAGACCAGCGACGGAGGATACGCGCTGGCAGGGTACACGGATTCCTACGGGGCGGGCAGCTTTGATTTCTGGCTGATCAAAACCGACGCAAACGGGACCATGCTGTGGAATCAGACGTACGGAGGAACAGGAGACGACGAAGCATACTCTCTGATACAAACCAACGACGGCGGATACGCATTGGCAGGGTACACAGCCTCTTTCGGGGCGGGCATGGACGATTTCTGGCTGGTCAAGACGGACTCTTCAGGCAACCTTAAGTGGAGCCAGACTTACGGAGGCTCAGGCGATGACGAAGCATACTCTCTGATACAAACCAACGACGGCGGATACGCATTGGCAGGATTCACAAACTCTACGGGTGCCGGCGGCTACGATTTCTGGCTGGTCAAGACCGATGTGAACGGAACCGTGTTGTGGACCCACACATACGGGGGTTCAGGAGACGAATTTGGCTCGGCAGTGGTTCAAACAAGTGATGGAGGATACGCAATCGCAGGCTCCACGGACTCTTATGGAGCTGGAGACTTTGATTTCTGGCTCGTTAAAACCGACTCTTCGGGAAATATGCAGTGGGACAATACTTACGGTGGGTCAGGAGATGACGAAGCCAATTCTCTGATAGTGACGAGTGACGGAGGATTCGCAATGGCTGGTTTCACTAGTTCATTCGGCATAGGCATTTACGATGGCTGGCTGGTAAAGACAGATTCTTCTGGAAACACGGTGATTTCCCAGTCTTCTTCCGGCGGAATTCCGGAGCTCGAGACAATCGCAATAATAGTCGTCGTGGCTGTAGCAATCATATTGGTAGCCGTTCTATTGCTCAGAGGGCGAAGGAAATCCTCCAGATCGAACACGAATAGCCAGAGCGGGAATCCCCCGGCTCCGACATCACCTTTTTAGCATTCCGAGAGTCCTTGGAATTCCACAGTTTCTTAGGCATTAGAGCTGTTTTGTCAGTTGTGGGTTGAGCCTCTAGGCGGATTGTCGGACATGTTTTCGTTTTATCGTTGTTCTGCTTGTTGTTTCAATGCCGTGTTCATTTCTTCGAGTCCTCGCTGAGTGTCACGTAGCAGGGTGCGAGTGAAGGGGACCAGCAGGCCGATGAACTTCTCGCGCTGGATGAACTTGACAGAATTTTCGCCTGAAGGTTCAATTATAAGAGCGTGTTCGCCATCGAACAGCTAGGGTAGATAGAGACGTCCCAACCAGCGCAGTTCGTGGTTTGGGTCAACTTTCAGCACTCTGGGATGGAATGTCATGCCTTTGGTTCCAGAAGGTTGAATGAACACTTCTAGTCTTGCTTCAGTCCTGACTTCTCCCGAAGCCCGGCGAATGAACGGGTTCCAACTGGGAAAATCCTCAAAATCAGTGATTAGCTCCCACATCGTTTGGCAGAAGAATCAATCAGTATCTAGCCAGAGAGCTGCTTCGAAAATGCCAACGAAAACCACCGATTTACATTAGTCCGTGTAACCGATATAACTGTAACTACATTCAAGACAAATGCGCGCCTGCCCGCGCCAAACAGCCATGCGCATGTCAATGCACCGTCTCTACCGTACTTCAAATGATATTGGGACAAGGTAGCGTGTTGGAGCGTGGTAAGAGAAAACTTAAATCTGTCTGATCGTTGTGTTCGTTACGGCTGTTTGTGGTGATGGTGTGAGAGTTACTAAGGAGATTGTTGAAGAGAAGGGCACTGATAGGTTGAAGAGAGGGTTTGCCAAGATGTGCAAGGGCGGTGTGATAATGGACGTCGTGAACGGAGAGCAGGCTAAGACTGCTGAGACCGCTGGGGCTGTTTCCGTTATGGCTTTGGAGGCGGTTCCCGCGGACATAAGGGCCAAGGGTGGAGTGGCAAGGATGGCGGACCCGCAGAAGATTAAGGAGATAATAGGTGCGGTCACGATTCCTGTCATGGCTAAGTGCAGGATTGGGCATTTTGCGGAAGCACAGGTGCTCGAAGCCTTGGGCGTGGATATGGCTGACGAGAGTGAAGTGTTGACTCCTGCAGATGAGGAAGATCATATTGACAAGCGAAAGTTTACGATTCCGTTCGTCTGTGGAGCAAGAAACTTGGGCGAAGCCCTGAGAAGGATTAACGAGGGGGCGGCGATGATAAGGACTAAGGGTGAGCCTGGAACTGGAAACGTCGTTGAGGCTGTGAGACACATGAAACTCGTTAATCGTGAGATAGCTGCACTGAAAGATTTGTCGAAATTGCGATTGAAGGAAAAGGCGGAGGAGTATCGTGTGCCGCTGGAGCTGGTTGCGGAAACGAGGGATTTAGGCAGATTGCCCGTCGTCAATTTCGCTGCGGGTGGTATTTCAACTCCTTCCGACGCTGCTCTCATGATGCAGCTCGGTGCGGACGGCATATTCGTCGGTTCGGGAGTGTTCAAGTCTAAGAACCCGAAGGGGTATGCTAAGGCGATTGTTGAAGCCACGATGCATTATGATGATCCGAAAATTTTGGCAAAGGCTTCTGAAGGTTTAGGCGAGCCGATGGAAGGCATCGACACTTCGAAAATGGATGAAAAACAGAAAATGCAAATACGGGGAACCAATTGAAGGTTGGAGTCTTAGCCGTACAGGGCGCTGTTTCTGAACACGTTGAAGTTCTAAGAAAAGCGATGAAAAAATCGAAAATCGACGGCACCGTTGCGTATGCGAGAAGCTTGCGAGATCTCAACGATGTTTCGGGCCTCGTGATACCTGGCGGCGAATCGACAACTATTGGCAGACTCATGCTGAGCACGGGAATGGAAAAGAAAATCGTTGAACTTGCGAGGAAAGGACTGCCAATCCTGGGAACGTGCGCGGGCACGATCTTGTTGGCCAAGGAAGGGGACGAACAGGTCAAACAGACGAACACAAGCCTGTTGGGCCTGCTGGACACGAAAATTCTGAGGAACGCTTACGGCAGGCAAGTGGACTCCTTCGAGGCTTACGTGGAGATTCCTGAGATTGGAGGCAAACCGTTCAAAGCCGTGTTCATAAGGGCGCCAACGATAGAAAAAGTCTGGAACACCACTAAGGTCTGGGCCGAATACAAGGACACCATTATCGGGGCAAAGAAGGGAAACGTGTTGGCTTTGACTTTTCATCCAGAATTGGCCGACGACCTCCGAGTGCACCAATACTTTCTGAAAATGGCAGAAGCAGCATGATCTACTAGTTCATGATGCCGGCGTCGCCTGAGCTTTGGTGCCTTTGGAGTTCGAGGCTATTTTTTGAGTTGTTTGCTTTCTAGTTCTCTGATGGCGTCGTTTGCTATCCATCGGGCACTTTTTGAGTCAAGCTGGAGTATTTCTCTGGCTGTTTTCAGGGCTTCTTTCTGCAGGTATGTGTTCTTTTTTCCTATTTGTCTGAGGGCCCAGTTGACGGCCTTCCTCACAAAGTTCCTCTCGTCTGTTGCTTCTCGCTTTATTGTGGGGAGGAATTTTTCCAGTTTTTCATCGGTCGCCTGTTTGTCGTGGACGACAAGGGCGGCCATCAGCACGAAGCCTGCTCTTTTGACGAACTCGCCTTTTTCGGAGCTCCATTCGGAGGCTTTTGCGTAGGCGTAGGGCGTCTTGTCGAACAGGTTGGAGCAGACTTGGTCGCAGATGTCCCATGAGTCGAATTCTTTGACCCATGAGTCCATCTGTTCTTCTTTGACTTTTGAGGGTTCGTCTGTGAATGCTGCCAGAAGTCTCGCTTCGTGGATGCCTGACTTCCATAGTTGCTGGGCGAGTTCGTGATTCTTTCCACTTTCCTTGGCTATCTTCCTGAGCGCTGGAATCGACACACCGAGGGTGTTCTCGGAGCTTATGCCGTATCTTGCCATTCCTTTGACGTTTTCAGGGTTGGACATCGACCTCAGCTGTTTGAGGATGCTATTGTAACAACTGTCATCGTTTCTTGTGCGGGTTGACATGGCGTTAATTGTACGAGCTTCTACTATTCATACGTATTCTTCGAGCCTTAGAATCATTGAGACGGCGCGCGAGCGCGCTAGCAATGGTGATCAGGATTTTCAAATGGGCGGCCACCCGCGCCAATCGGGCTTTGTTTAAAATTTAATAAGCTTAGGCTGTGCTCATCAGTTTGACGCGGGTTAGGGTCGGCGACTCGATGGCTGATAATGAGGATTTTCTGTCTTTGCCCGTTGATGACGTTTTGGTCCAGTTGAAGACGTCTCAGTCGGGGCTTTCGTCGCAGGAGGTTCAGAACCGCCTCGCAAGTTATGGTCCTAACGAGTTGGCTAAGAAGCAGAAGCGCACTGGGCTTGTTGAGATTCTTTACCATTTGAGAAACCCGCTTGTTCTTATCCTGTTGATTGCAGGGCTAGTCTCTGGATTTGTCGGCGAAGTAACGGACGCGATTATCATTTTTTTTATCGTGCTTCTCAGCATTATTCTTGACGTTTATCAGGAAACTAAGGCTCAGAACGCCGCAGAAGCGCTGAAGAAGAGGGTTACTTCGAAGGCGGCGGTGCTCAGAGACGGCGTGAAGGAGGATGTGGAGTTTTCAGAAATCGTTCCAGGTGATATTACGTTTCTGATCGCAGGGGACATGGTTCCTGCGGATTCCAGGCTGATCAGCTCGAAGGACTTGAACCTTAACCAGTCGGCGTTGACGGGTGAGGCTTTTCCGGTTGAAAAGAATGCCGCTCCGCTTGCGGTTAAAACTTCTGATCTTACGGCGTGGAACAACTATGTTTTTCAAGGCACGTCGGTGGTTAGCGGAACCGGAACCGCGGTCGTGGTGAAGACTGGCAACTTGACGGAGTACGGGAAAATCGCGAAGGAGCTTGTGGCAAAGGCGCCTGAGACTGAGTTTGAGAAGGGGCTCAGGAGGTTTGGGGCTTTGATGACCGAGGTCACTTTGTTCCTTGTGGTTTTCGTTTTCTTCGTTAACGCCTATTTCTATTCGGGCTCGCGGCCTATTCTTGATTCGCTGCTTTTCGCCGTGGCCCTTGCCGTGGGCTTGACGCCGGAGCTTCTGCCCATGATAATGTCCATCAACCTGTCTAGAGGCGCTGTGGCCATGTCCAAAAAGGGCGTAATCGTGAAGCGGTTGGCGGCCATTCAGAACTTCGGAAACATGGATGTTCTGTGCACGGATAAGACGGGCACGCTTACAGAGAACAAGCTCACGCTTACGCAGTTCGCGGATGTGGAGGGAAAAGAAAGCGAAAAAGTGTTGCTATACGCGTACTTTAACAGTGTTTTTGAAGCTGGACTGAAGAGTCCCTTGGATGACGCCATTGTGCAGTATAAAGAGTTCGACGTGAAGGGCATCGTGAAAATCGACGAGATCCCGTTTGACTTCATCCGAAAACGCGTCTCAGTGGTCGTGGAGTATGAGGGGCAGAGACTCGTGATTGCCAAAGGCGCCCCGGAAGAAATCCTTGAGATATGCTCCCAGTGCGAAACCGATGAGACGTTGAACGATTTTTCAAGCGATTATCAGAACAAGTTCAAGCAGAAATATATGGACTCGAGCGCGCAGGGTTACAGGGTTTTGGCTGTCTCGTACAAGAAAGTCGGAGACGACAAAACGCACTATACCATCAGCGACGAAACTGGCATGGTTTTTCTGGGCTTCCTGTCTTTTCTGGATCCTGCTAAAGAGAGTGCAAAGGAATCTATCGGATTGTTGGCTCGAGACGGGGTGACGCTCAAAATCATCACGGGCGACAACGAATTGGTGACGAGAACAACCTGCGAGCAGCTGGGCTTTCAGGTGAAAGGGATAGTTCTCGGAAGCGACATAGCTCAACTCCAAGACGACGCTCTGGCCAGAGTCGTTGAGGACAACAACATTTTTGCCAGGGTGAACCCGGCTCAGAAAGACAGGGTTATCAGAGCCTTGAGGACGAACGGGCACGTGGTCGGGTACATGGGCGACGGCATAAACGACGCGCCCTCATTGAAGACGGCGGACGTTAGCATTTCCGTGGAGAACGCGGTGGACGTTGCTAAGGAATCTGCAGATCTGATATTGTTAAAGCCTGATTTGACTGTGCTTGATCAGGGCGTGTTGGAGGGCCGGAAAACGTTCGGGAACACGATGAAGTATATCATGATGGGGGTCAGCTCGAACTTCGGCACGATGTTCAGCGTCGCGGGAGCTTCCCTGTTCCTTAATTTCCTTCCAATGACGGCCATTCAGATACTCTTGAACAACCTCATGTACGACTTGTCAGAAGCCACGATTCCGACGGACAATGTGGACGAAGAGTACATTCAGAAGCCGAAGAAACTGGACATCTCCTACATTAGAAGGTTCATGCTTATACTCGGACCGGTAAGCTCTATCTTCGATTTCCTAACCTTTTTCCTGATGTTGGTAGTGTTCAAAGCGGCAGTTCCATCTTTCCAAGCAGCCTGGTTCATCGAATCCTTGTCAACGCAAACTCTGGTAGTTTTTGTTCTGAGAACCAGAAAAACACCCTTCTACAAGAGCAAGCCTGGAAAATGGCTGTTGGCGAGCAGCTTAATAGTTGTGGGAGTCGCCTTTGTCTTGCCCTACTGGCCCTTCGGCGCCATATTTAAGTTCTCGCCGCCGCCTGTGACGTTCTATCCAGCCCTAGCAGGGCTAATCGTCGCCTATCTGCTTCTCGTTGAAGTTGTCAAGAAATGGTTCACTAAGAAATATGCCTACTTACTGGAACAAACCGTCCTAAAAGAACCTAAAAGGGCATGAGCTTGCTGCAGTGGCGCGCGCTAGCCTACGAAAAATAAACAGGGGTTACTGGGTCTTCAGGTTGAGTACGGCTTCTTTCCTTCTGATTTTTTCCGCGTTGCTTCTTCCATGCTTCCATTTTGCATGACTTTTCATTCTTCTAATGAACCGTTTCGTTCTTGCCTGCTTCTTGTTTGCCCTTTTCATACCAAATCATCCTCTTGTGCATATCAATGGTGAACAGATATTATAATCTATGCGCAGCAACCTCTTACTTGTGAACCTTTCAAGAAGAAAAGTTCTCGAGGTTTTCGCTTTCCTCTACTGTGTTTCTTTCTCCATCTGTCTTGCGGCCTTCTTTTCCTGCCTTCGAAACATGCTTCTCTCCAGAGCATCGTATCCCAATTTTCTGCGGGTATGATGCAATCGGACTCCCTTGGCTCGTCTGCATCATCAAACTCTGCTGCGGAGAATTTGTTTTCTGCCATCATAATGACCAACTTCCGGCTTGTTTCTCCTGCATATGCTGCTTGTCACATCAGGACGTGTTCGAAAACGCTGGGCTCTAACATGAGAATCATCTTGTCATAAGCCTCCAGAAACTCTTGCCCAGTTTCCGTCGTGCGGTATCTCGCTCTCCCATCAGTTGAATTCATCTGGATGAGATCGCTTGACTTCATAAGGTCCAAGTAGTATCCAGACTGTTTAAAGCTCATATTGCAACTCATCAGAATACTCGTAATTCCAGTTGGTTTCTTTACCTCTCTCAAAATCTTCGCCATTATTTCCAATTTGGAACGATTCCCATCTGAAAATCTATTGATTCTTGACATGTTCATGACCTCTTAGGCAAAACAAGCCATTTCTAGGCAAAAGCAAAGAATTGCAGTGACCCGAAGGCGTGCCTTCCCTTTTGTATATACTGCTAGCGGACCTTATAAGGGTAAGACAGCAAATCCCACAAGTTCAAGACGACTGAGGCCTAAACTTGCACCATTGCAAAAACCTTCTGATGCACTGTGGGGCGCTGAAATCTTGCTCTTAGACATGTGCTGCTTCTCAGTTTGAGAGTGCTCTATTTATAAGCCTCGGCGCCAACTCTAATGCAGCGTGTAAGAAGAGATTAGAGCGCACTTTTTGCACAGCAGCATTATAGGAGTTGAAATAGTCATTGTACGAGAAAGAAATGCATAAGGCAGTCTGTGCTGATTGTGGAAAAGATTGTGAAGTACCTTTCAAACCTGACCCAAGCAGACCTGTTTACTGTCGAGAGTGCTATTCGAAACGTGGACCGCCAAGAAGAGGATTCTAAGTTAAATCAAGAAATTTGCTTAGCATCGTTTTCATCCCTTTCATTTCAAAATACATTAACACAATAGAGGTGATTTGAACCTTGGAAAGAAAAATGTTCGAAACCGTATGTACAGAATGCGGCAAAGCCACAACTGTACCGTTTAAGCCTACACAAGGCAAACCAGTTTACTGCAGGACCTGCTTCTCGAAGCACAATCTCAATCGATCAGAAACCAAGAGCTTGGATTTCAGTTTCGATACGAAACAGGCATGGGCACGGCGAGGAGACGATTGGAAGGGAAGAAAAGAGCAGGAACCCGTGAACGTCTACAAACTGTAAATGCGACACTCTGATGCGAAGAATAATTCTGATCGCGTCAGCAATAAAGGCCAGAGGACTTAAAACAGTCCTTGGCATGAGCGCGGTGTTGAGTCATACGTCGCGTTCCTGAATCTTCACTCACATACACCTATATACTTGGTTACACATCTTTTAATAGTTAGGATTCTCTAGAGGAAGAGTTCAGCAACGCAGTGTGCTTTTTCTCTGATCGTTCTGACTAGTCAAAACCATTAATCAGCCATGTTATCATGGTTTTGGAGGTGCAAGAGTGGGTAAGAGAAAAGTGATAAACGAAGAAAACTTGGAAAACATGCTGTATCCGGGCAAGGATGATGTTCTTGGAATGGCAGTCAAAATGCTTGGTTTTGACCGGATCATGGTCAAGTGCCAGGATGGTAAGGATCGATTGTGCAGGGTCCGAGGCAAACTGAAGAGGCGTGTATGGATCCGAGATGGAGATATCGTGTTAGTGTCACCCTGGGATTTCCAATCTGACACGCGAGGCGATATATTTTGGCGATACAGAAAGAATCAGACTGAACAGTTGAGACTCAAAGGTTACCTCACGATGTAGCTGACCCAGGAAGCTTTCGAAATTAGTTCGCATTTCCCTAAATATGTAAAATTTGGAAAAAATGGTGAAAAAGTTTGAAAAAGAAAACTTCAACTAGCGAGTATCTCGCTTTTCTTTCGGCGAAATACGAGGTCGACCCGGATGAGTTCTTCAACGCGTTTAACCTGGCAGGAGAAAGGAAGAAGTCTACTTGCGGAGAGCTTTCGATTGAGCGTCGGGGTGAAACACACGATACGGTCATGTTTATGATTCTTGCGAATTCCAAAGTCGTGGCACAGTTTTCAATAACCAAAGAATTCCTGCTGGAGAAGGGCCACCCTATCAGAGACTATATGCAGACTGACAGCATATGCAGATACTTGGCCAAGAAGGCTAGACGCTCATTGGATTTTGCAATCGGAGATTTGCAGAGCGGCATGACACGAATTCATTTGAAGGCCAGGGTTTTGGAGATTTCAAAGACTAACGTGGTTTGCACGCGGTACGGAAACTCCGCGAGCGTAGCAAACGCTTTGATAGCAGATGAGACCGGAACAATCAAACTGTGCCTGTGGAACGAGCAGATACGCTGTATTTCCGTCGGAGACGACATTCAGATACAGAATGCACGGACTTCCACGTTCAAAGGCCAAAGACAATTAAATATTGGAAGAACCGGCTCGGTCAGCAATATAAGCAACATCACTGAGCCAAGCTGCGAAGAGAAAGCCATCATCGTCTCAGAGTCGAACAGACCGAGAGGAGCTTTGGAGGGATAATCTTTTGAAGATAATGAGGGGCTGGAGAAAAATGGATCGGCAGCGTGGATTCTTGAATGAGACCACAGGGCAGAATCTGGTCGTCTCAAAGAAAGAGTTCAGCTCCACCTATGTTGTGCTGCTGTTCCCCCCGGTAAGAATTGATGATAAAGGAGAAACCATCTCACCAGCATATGCGACCGCATCGAAGGCAGAAGCCTATGCGCTGGGCTGGATGGAGAAACATTCGAAAGGAACAGAATTAACGGTCGTATGCCATGCTGGCGGGGGTGACCGAGACGAGTAAGAGAGGTAAACCCATGGGGAAAGCAATCGACAGACAGAAAGGGCATCAAACGAGAAGGGCCCGCGGCGGAAAAAAACAGAAGAGAAGATAGAGAAACACACGCGCGCTCAGAATCTGGCGCGTCCGGCTCGACATTAATAAAAACAAGTCCACCTTCACCGAATGGGAAAGAAGAAATGAGGTGTGGCAGCGTTCAGTTTTGGCAGTGGAGCCGATGAAGAAGTAGCATGAGCCCAGGACAAGGAAGGATCGGAAATCAAACTGAAAACAGTCCTAGAAATTTTAAGGAATCATGACAAGTGAGTTTACGGTGTCTGCGGGAAAAAACTTAAGGGGTGCGCGATCAGACGTAATTGGGGTTCTTTATGAATGATTTTGTGGCTCGACAAGTTACTCGAAGTCATGTGCTTTCCTTAAACGGTGGAATTGTTGATGTTTTTGGGCTGTTTGATCCGATAGGTGAGAAGAAGTGGTCTGAGGATTGGAATCCCTCGATTATTTTCCCTCCGTCAGGTATTCGTCAGGGCACGGTGTTTGAGACCAGAGGCATGGACGGAAAGGAAACAATTTGGGTTATTTCAACATTCGACCGGAACAACCCAAGTCTAACCTATACCACGGTTACTCCGGGTTTCAAAGTCACCATTATTGAAGTCAAATGTGAACCTTATGGTACGAGTCACACCAAGGCTCGCGTGACCTACACTGTCACGTCTCTTTCGGAGAAAGGAAATCAATACCTTGACTCTTTCTCAGAAGATTACTATTGTGAAATGATGACACATTGGAAAGAAGCCATCAATCACTATCTCCAACACGGGTATCCTCTAGCGCACCATTAAGTGCCTGCAGTTTTACCGGTAAACACGTGCTCAATTCTTAACCCCCGCATTCGGCCAACTCCCAACGTTATGAATTGAATTTGTCTGATTGAAATAGCGGGAGCATTATCTCCGTTCGTTTTTGCGCGCGGTTGCCTTTTGCTGTGGAGTTTCTACACTTAGTGCAGATGGTAGTGGTTGTTTTGTGTAATTGTGGCATTTTCCTCCGTTAAGGGGAGGACGATTTTGAAGGTTGAGCCTTTTCCTGCTGTGCTTTCCGCTTGTAAACTGCCGCCGTGTGCTTCCAGTATGCGTTTGGTGATTGCTAGTCCGAATCCCATGCCTCTTGCTTTTCTTGTGACTAAGGGGTTTCCGATTTTGTTCTTGAATTCTTCGGGGAATCCGCAGCCCGTGTCTATGACGTTGAATTCCATTTTGTCGTTCAAAGGTGTGCTCTCTACGGTCAAGTTTCCGCCCTTGGGCATTGCTTCAACTGCATTTTGAATCAGATTCGCCAAGGCTCTGGAGAGTAGATTTGAGTCTGCGATTATTGTTGTTTCATCATCTTCTGTCCTGTCGACTAGGTGGATGCTGTTTGGGATTTCAATGGAATGTAGGGCTTTCGTGGCAATCGTTTTTGGAGTGGTTTTTGTGAGTTCTGGTCGAAGCTCCTGCGAGTATTCGACTAGGTTTCTCACTATGTTATCCGAGTAGGTTATGCTTTTTTCAATCTCATCGAGCATGCGTCTGCTTTGTTCGACTTGCTGGGTGCCTTTTCTCAGAGAATAGGTAGCGTTACGGATTCCCTGCAGTGGGTTGCGAAGGTCGTTTCCAACCGTCGTCGCCAGTTCTCCTATCGTGGAGAATCTCTCTGCTCTCGTGAGTTTCGTAGTCGTGTTTTCGATTCTTTCCAACATGGCGTTCAGGCTTTGAGCTAGGGATGTTATCTCGTCATCACCTTTGACTTGGACGCGTTTGGACAGGTCGCTGGACTCGCCTAATGAGCCAATTTCGCCATTCAGCTTGGTCAGGCGGTACAGTACACCTTTTTCAAGGAGAATCATGATGGTGGCGAATACTATCACTAGGCCAGCGATGAGCAGCAATAGGAAGTAGTTGATGGTTGTTTGGCCTTGAGCAAGAAGGGTTCTGGGCATCTCGGCCCTGACAATGATGGCCGGGTTCGAGAATACGTCTGTTATCAAAGCATAACCACCGATTACTGTGCCATTCAGAGCTCTTGCAAAGAGAGGGTTTTCAATGGATAATGTTGAGTTGGCCACTCGGAAGTCGTCTGGGAGATACGGATCGTCAGTTCTGTACAGAGCTAATGGCAGATGAGTCTCTCCGGACAGGGCGATGATTCTTGCTTGGTCCAGGTATTTGCCGATGATCACTGCTCCTCGGACAGGACCATTGGCCTCGCTTGTCAATATTGGCTCTGAAGAAATCATCACTGTGGTATTCGACAGAGTCAATATCCCTGCAACATTCTCAGTTGAGGTGTCAAAATGCCAGAGTTCCTCGTTGTTTGATATCGTGTGCATCAGTTCTTGGGAAATTGGGATATCGCATTCAGCCGATTGGTTGTAGGCTTTTGCATACACAATTCCTCCTGTTTGGTTTATGTATATCATGAAGTCCACGTTTGAGTATTGGAAGGTGGAGTCTACTAGGTTGTCCTGGATGTATGCGGTGTTGTTGTTTTCTATGAATGCGTAAGTGTCATTCCATTGTGCATAGTCGCTGGCAAACAGGATCAGACTGTTGAAGGTGTCATTGAATGAACTCACCACTTTTTCCATTTCTTGACTAGTTGTCGTTTCTTCCAGACTCACAAAGCCGCTGGTCAGCACCGTCTGCGACAACAGAAACACGCCAATTATTGTGCATAAGCACACGGCTGATATGATGAGAGCTGTCTTTGCACGTATCTTCACGATGCCACCGCCCAACGCATTATGGATAATTGACTGAAGCTGTCGAAATATTCTAGCGCGCCGTGCACCAAAGAAGGAGCATAGGCTATTCTCATTCCCGTCAAGCACTCCGGATTTCACTGACTACCTGTGGTGTCTCAGTGGCGGGCACAATAGCCACCTGAACTGCTTCCTGCTTCTTGTCGTCTTGGATCTTAGGCAGGGTTATCGTGAAGGTTGTTCCTTTGTCTAATGTGCTAGTAACGGTTATTGTGCCACCGTGGGCTTCGATGAATCTCTTGCAAATAACAAGTCCAAGTCCAATTCCTCTTGGCTTGGTTGTGAAGAGGGGTGTCCAGAGCTTCTGCAAGGTTTCATCTGGCATTCCGACTCCAGTGTCCGTAAAATTGACGGACAAATTTTCCCCGCCAGTGTTTGAGGCTATCGTCAAGAGGCCACCGTTTGGCATTGATTCTGCGGCGTTCTTGATGATGTTCGTGAAAACTCTTTCCATTTTGTCCGCTGCGGCTTCTATTATGATACTGTCGGGTATCAGATCTTTCACGTCAATGTTCGTAGGTATGCCGGCAGCCATCAATGAGTGTTGAACCACTGCTTTCAGGTTTATCAGTTGTTTTTCGAGTTTGATCTCTCTCGAAAAATCTAGCAGGTCGTTTGTGATGTTGTTCGAGTGGGTTACGTTGTCATCTATTGTTTCAAGCATTTGTTTCTCTTTTTCATCCAACTTGGGGCCTGCTCGTGTTTTGATGATGTAAGCCGCGTTCCTGATGCCGGCCAAGGGACTGCGCAGGTCGTGTCCGACCATTGCCGCAATTTGACCAATCGCGGCCAGTCTCTCAGATTGCAACAGTTTTTTCTGGGCGTCAACCAATTCCTGCGTTCTTTCTTTCACTCTTTCCTCAAGTTGCCCTGCGTATTGTTGGATCTGGGCGTTAGCCTCATTCAACTGTTTGATCAACTGAGCATTTTCAATCGCGACAGCAGCCTGATGCAGAAACAGCTCTAATGGTTTCAAAGTGTCCTTGGTGGGTCTTCTTCCGTCGTTTGGGTCGTCAATGCTTAACACTGCGACGATGCGCCCGTCTGCGAGACGAAGCGGTGCGTAGAGCAGGTCATCAGGGTTCCAATCGACCATCTCTTTGGGGTTAAGGTGGCTGAACACGACTCCTCTGCGGAACTTCTCTCTGACCATAGGATCGCTGTAGGGTAGGTAGTAGAATTCTCCGAGTTTGAAACGCTCAAATTCGGGTCCAAAACGTTCTCGCCAAATCTTACCCGATTGCCGGTTGGTCCAAATGAACTCTTGTTCCTTCTCTGTTAATCCGGCTGTCACTAGATTCTGAGGTTCTGAAAGGTCTAGTTCCTCATCTCTCACTGAGAGTATGACTCTTCGCCAACCTAGACCCTGAATCGCATCCACAATGGCTTGAAGACGTTGACGCATATCGCTTGAACGAATCATTTCCGCTGAACTTCGCATCAACGATGCTTGTTGGACAACCATGAGGCCGAGCTTTTCCTCGCTTTTTTTCAGTTCAACGGTTCTCGCTTCCACCATCGTCTCTAGGCGTGCCGCGTATTCTTCAAGCTTCTTTTTCATCTCCTTCTTATCGGTGACGTCTTGCATTACCGTTTCGCAGCCGATTATCTTTCCGTCATGCCTCACAGGGTTGCTTACGTATTCTATGATGCGTTTCCCCTTGGGCGTTATGATTTCTGTTTCGCCCTCAGCGTTGTTTCCGCGGACAACGCTAATGTGTTCCATGAACATCTTCGGCCGGTTTTTCATGGGTATGAATCTGAGCATGTTTTTTCCAATGATATCCTCTCTGTTCAGTCCGTACTCGTTTATGAGCCTGTTCGCGTAGGTGACGGTTCCCTTCCGATCCATTCTAAGTATGCCGACTCGAGCGTTTTCACAGAGGTTTCTGTATCTCTCTTCGGATGCTTCAAGGTCCTCCAAGGCTTTTTTCTGTGGGTTCTGCTTGCGTTTGTCTTTATCCTTGCGCGCCCGATAAATGAGAAACACAGAAAGAGCTAACGTGAAGGCCAATGGGACCGCCCAGAATAAGGCTCCTAACAACTGGTCCGCGATCATTTTTCTCGAATACTTCCTGAGACAGGTTTAAATCCGAACGTAACATATAATGCAAAAAAGATTGTAATTAAATGCTGCGAACATGCAATATATAGCTACAAAGTGTAGTATTGATTCAAACTCGCGCGATTTGCGCTTGGAGCTTCTATTGCTCTAGTCTTCTCAGAGCGCGACGGCTTGTGCTTTCTTTGCGAATTGAGTCTCAATACTCAGAATTCACAGCTAATATTAGGCCCAAGCGCATTTTCATTGTGTCTGCCTCGGGGTGTTTCAGGTGAAACCTAACTTAGAGTTTGAGAGTATTCTTGCAGATTCGGTTGAAAAGGGATTATCAGTCCTTGGAGAATCTCCGAAACAGGTAATTTATTCTTATCTTGAGGACAAGTACAATCTGCGAAAGGAAAATATTGCAAGCCGGACGGATCTTTTTGTTCCGGCAATAGAGAGGATCTTTGGATCAGGAGCGGGGTTCCTTGAGGCAGAGATACTAAAGATATTGTACGAGAAACTTGGCTTGACCTTTGAACCCGGTGAGCATCCTGAAGCGGCTTTTATTTCATCTCTTGAAAAAGCCCAGGCGCAGGTTGAGAAGGGAGGTGAAAGACGTTGAACGGTCGCAAGCGAATTCTCGTGGTGGACGATGACTCCAGCATAAGAACGACGATTTCCTTTATCCTGGAGGAAGAAGGATACATTGTTGATGTCGTTGAAACGGGGAAAGAAGCGATTGAAAAAGCACGGTCTAATTATTACAACTTAGCTTTGTTAGACTATCGACTTCCAGATATGGATGGAACGGCGCTTTTGAGCACGTTCAAGGAGAACGTTCCCAAGATGGCTAAGATAATGGTCACGGGATACCCTTCAACGGCTAATGCCATAGAGTCCGTCAACAAGCATGCTGACGCCTTTCTCGTCAAACCAGTGGACCCGGCAATCTTGCTTCAAACGGTGAGAAACGAACTCAAGAAACAAGAAGAAGACCAAGCGTACTCCGAAAAGAAAGTTGCAGAGTATATACAGACGAAAATAAAACAAATAGAGCAACAACCCACGTCATGATCTCCTTTCAGCATGCACGCGCTTGAAGCATCTAATGTGTGGATTCTTCGACGCGGTCGAGCCACTCGTTAACGAGCGCTTTGAATAGTGTCTCCTGTTCGATTTGTAGGTCATGGCCAGCTTTGTCCAGTAGGGCGAACGTCATCCGAGGGTACTTGTCCATTATAGACCAGGCAGCGGAATAGCCGACAGAAGAGTCCTGCAGGCCCGCAAGGAGCAAGACAACCCTTCATTAAACGATGATCAGGCCCAAAACCGTGCAGCCCAACGAATGGTCGTCCATTCCCGAATGGCTCATAATAGACGTTTACCTTACTAAGCCGAACTTTCATGGCAATCCCTACTCCTTGGTCGATTAAATGATTGTCTTATAGAGTAATAAGGCTGGCGAGAACTGGGAGAATAGCGGGCACTAGCATGTTACGTGTATGAGTGCGGCTAGTTTTCGGTGCTCTTGGTCTATTCTTTCAATTGCCTGGGGTGTGGGGAGGATGATGGTTTCGTATTTTTTCAGGATTTGTTGGGCTTCAGGCGTGATGGGCAGCGCTGCTTGATGGCCCGTTCCGATGTACACTACTTCGGGCTTTTCATTTTCAAGGAACATGAGCTCGCGTTCAGAGAGAGGAGTGTGACCGTACTTGGGCTTTAGATCTCGGGATTTTTTCTTTTCTCTTTTAGTTATCGTGCCGTCGGTGTGTATGATGATGTCTTTTTCGTATCTGACTCCGTTCACTTTTATCCAGCCGAACTCAGCTTCCATGTGCACGCATCCGCACAAAACATATCCCGTTCAGTATTGAAATAGATTTGTGGGCACGAAGTCTTGTCTGTCTGGTTGGCGCGCGCTAATCAAGGACTTGCAACGCGGATCATCGGCAAATTCGTTTTCAAGTGGAAGGCGCGTGGGCTTTCTCTGAGTTTCCATTGGTCTTCTGGAGGTACTTGGCCATGTACGAGAATGTTAGGGGCATGAAATTGCTCTTGTCATTTAAATCTACGAGGAAGCTTCTGATTTCACTGACGATTTCTGGAGCGCGCTCACTCTTTGCATTCTTTACAAAGGCAACGTATTCTGAGTAGTCCTTGTGGTAAGTCAGGATTACACGTTGGCCGTCCATGCCCATTCCGCTTAGGGCAAGTATGGTTGCGGAAGGATAGTTTTCCTTCAGTTTCTGACTGTTTTTTCTCAGGCTTTCGAGCCCTTCGCTAGAAAGTGGCCCTGCAAACTTGAGAAAGGTCACGGACATTAATTGGAAACCGAGACTTGCAAAATCGGGAATTATAGTGTATTCCTTGATTATGCCTTCCTTCTCAAGCCTCAACCTGACTCTCGAAACAGTAGGCTGGGAAATCCCCAATACTTTTGACAATTCTCTGTCGCTTCTCCGACTTCCCCTCAAAAGCTCAATGAGAAGTTTCAACTCGATTTCCTTCAAAGACTTCGCCTTCAGCTTGCTCGTTTCTGATTCGCTATATTTAACACTAGCGCGCGCTAGCATCGTTTAGCTTATTGCTGGCTTTTTGACGCTACTCCTGAAGTACGAAAACGGTGAAATAAAGTCAGACATATCTTAAAACCCTTTCAGGAGTGCGGGCGCTTTGCTGATGGTAACGCTTCTGACATATTCTCATAACACTGCGTTAACTACAGGCCAGGTATGTTTGTTGAGACTAGGGTTACGTCAAAGTTGAGGCTGGGGGTTCCTGTTGAAGTCACGCTCCACTCGACTGGAAAGTCTACTGTTTTGTCAACGTATACTGTCATGATCTCATTTGTTCCTGCGATCGAGTATTCATAGGCTATGCAGTTGCGTTTTCCCAAGTTGCTCAATGTGATGGTTGTGTCATAGCTGTTAGTCAAATTTCCGCCTTCGACGTTGAAGTCGTTAGCGCTGGTGCGAAGCATCCACGATGTATAATTGTAGCTGAAGGGCGTTCCTAATGCCGTTTCTGACGTAGTGTTTGAGAGTATCTCCACGTCTGTGCTGTTGAAGCCCAAGACTTCCATGTGAATCGTCATGTTTATAGTGTAATTCAAGCCTGTTAGCGTTTCCTGTCCCTGATAGTTCGCGTAGGCTCCTTTGAAAATCCATGACTGGTTTCCTCCTCCAGATCTGAACAATAGCCAGTAGCCTAGAACGGCTGCGATTACAACGACGATTATGAGTGTGGAAGCAATGATAAGCTTCATGCGACTCTTGGGCGTTACTCCTGATGGGGGAGGAGTAGGAGGTGGTGGAGGAATGGGAGGTGAATTCTCAGATTTTAACGTGATTTTTCGCCAAACTGGTTGTTCCAATGCTGTAAATATAAGACTTCTGATCCTTACAGTTCACTGCCCTAAGTCGGGCGCGCTTTTGTTGCTGTGCAGATTAGAGATTTCTATGAATCAGGAAAAGGGTTTATGGGTAGTAGCGTGCGCCTTCTAAATCTTTAATAAGTTGCAAATCTCTACTGCAATTGAGCTGTTGGAATGGCAGTGCAGTTGACTCTTCTTGGCTTGCAATTGCTCTATTATAGAATGCTTCTTCAATACTATCATTTCTTGGTGCGAATAGGCGCATCGGAAAGGATTCTAGGAGGCGTTCGAGCCAAGCTGGCGAAGAAAGGCATGTTCGGTGCAGTGGGAATCTGAAATTTTTTGCCGGTGCTGAGCACAACTCGTAGCGCGCGCTCAAGCTTATTCCGAACGATCAGCGGAAGTGATAGCGCTTACGTAACCTCAGTGATGAGACATTAGACCTCAACGCAGTTGGTTTTTTCTGTTGGCAGCTCCTGACAGCGCAAAAACTAGGCAGGCAGAGAGCAGAACCAGAGTGGGCGATAGAAACAGGCCAACGTATCCAAGGGTCGTTCCAAGGATGAACCCGCCGATTATGGGGCCAATCGTCTGCCCCACATCCATCATGGTGTCCAGAAAACCTGTTGAAGTGCCAACGAATTGGCTCGGTGCAAGCTCTGTCATCAGAGGGCAAGTGGATGCTGTGGCCGTAGCGAAGCCAAATCCATACGTGAGCGAGAGCAGTAAGATTATCCTAAGGTCTGAAGTGTATGGCAGCATTATTAGCGGGGCGGAACACACTAGTAGACCGACGATTATCGGTGTCCGTCTTCCCGTTCTGTCCGAGACTCTTCCCATGTAAGCCCTGACGAAGAGGGCAAGCACGATGATGCTGCCCGAAACGGCGGCCGTTGAGAAGAAGTCAAAATGCAGTGTATCCTTCAAGTATCCTGAGAGAAAATAGTCCACTATACCGAAGGAGTAGTACAAGCTGGCCTGCACGAAACTGACGGCCAACACGGCACGATTCTTGGCCAAGGCGCCCCACCCAGCATACATCCGCCTTAGATTGTCTCGGTTTCTCGACGCGGCAGCGACAGGCGGCTTTCTCTGGGCTAGAAACAGCAGTGCCATGATGAAGGCAGCCAGTCCGGCCGCTGCGACCGCGAGGTACATGACGTGATAGTTGTACAGGGGGTCGGAAGTGCTTGCGGTGCTGAACAGTATATAGCCGCCGAGGAAAGGTGCTATGCTTCTGCCGACGTACGTTGCAGAGGTGAAGAGTGAGATGCGTTCTCCTCGCTGTGACGGATACATCTCGGCCATTGAGGCTTCGGCCACGGGAATGAAGATGGCAGTTGCGAACCCGTGGTAGAATCTGACGAGTATGAGTTGCCACCATGTTGATATGAAAAGGTAAAGGAAAGGTGCGCTCGCAAACACGAAGCCGGAAACCAGCAGAAACTTTTTTCTGCCGTAGATGTCGGATAGTGAAGAGGCGGGGAGACTGACTAGAATGCCCGGTATGGTTGAAGCCGCACCCACAAAGCCTGACCAAACAGTGGGCGTGCCCAGCGCAGCAGCAAAGGGGTTGAGCAGAGTCTTGGACATCGTCGAGCTCAGGATTGCGAATACTCCCATTATGCAGAGTGTCCAAAAGACAGTTTTTCCCATTTTGTCAGACGTCAGATTCATGCTCTGAACCAGCTTGAAATCATTTTGACGCGGTTCTCCTACATTTTGCTGTCTTTTACGTCTCTTTTCTCAGACTTGCCGTCGGATGCCATCGATTCGGGCTCCGTGTGGATTTCGTTCTTGTCGTTTTCTTTTGCGTAAAGTAGTTAATCTGCGTATGTGTGAAAAGGATGTGTGGAGGCTCAAAAGCATGAAGTGGGTAACGAGGCAGTTCGTGCACGTGGACAGAACCGCGTGTCCATGGTTAATAAAACGATTTATCGATCCGAAAGCTGAATTCCTCTTCGTTCCAGCAGAGAAGATCGGTGAAACCGTCAAAAAAGAGAAGGCAATACCGTATGACGCACCGGGCGTCGAGCTTGGCCATCATGGCGATAAATGCAGTTTCAACGCAATAGTTGAGAAATACGATATTAAGGATCAGGCGGTCTTGGATTTAGCGAGAATTGTGCAAGCCGCCGACACGGACAAGTTGGAAATGGCTCCTGAAGCAGCCGGGTTGGAAGCCGTCATGACCGGTTTCGGCATTGTTTCAAGAGACGATTATGAAACCATTGCCAAGGCAAGCCCTGTTTACGATGCGCTGTACACGAACTGTAAGCTGAATCTGATTAGCCAGAAATACAGAGCGGAAATCGAGAAACTGGAAAGAAAAGAGAGAAGGGAATTCTTGAAAAAGAAACTGGCAGAGTAGCATGCGCGAAATTTAGGTTTTGCTTTTTTGTTCTCGGGTTCTGGTTCTAACTGCGACTGCCAGGCTCACTGCTGCTATGGCTATGCTTGCTCCAGCTATGATTATCAACAGCGGGCCGTTGCCTGGATCGGGGTCTGATGCTGGTGCTTGAGTCGGTGTTGTTGTCGAGGACGTGGTTGAGGGGGCTTGGTAGTTTTTCAGGATGGGGTTTCCTTGTTGTTGCTGGTATACGGTGGCGGGGATTGATGTGGGGCTTGATGAGGCTGTTGCTTGTCCTCCGAGCGTCGGGGTTGATTGGATTCCGAGCGGCACTGCCCAGTAGCTGGGCTGTTGGACGTGCAGGACGAGTTGGGCACTGTTCTGGGGGGGAAGAATTAGCGTTGAAGCCGCTAGTCCGACGTAGGTTGGCTGCCAGTAGACGGTTACATTGACCTGTTCGCCTGCGACTGTGACGGTGATGGTTGTCTCATTTTGGGGTAGCGATACGGGTATCCAGTTCCAAGCGTCGATTTGGACGGGTGCCAATGGCGTCACGAGGGTGGCCGAGCCGTCGGCTTGGGTGGTGTTCCACATGACGGTGTTGCTTTCGTAGCCCCAGTAGTAGTCGGATCCGAGGATGGATGCGGTCACGGATGCGCCTTGAGCTGCTGTTCCGTTGGCGTAAGAAACCTGTATCGTGAGCGTGGTCGTTGGATATGATGTGACGTTCTGCGTTGAGATTGTGAATGTTGTGGGGCCGGATATCTGCTGAACCCAGTAGCCATACTCTACGACTGGCGCTTCGTAGATTTGTAATGATGGGACGCCCTGTGCGATATTTGTGCCTACCATGGGCGCGGGTGAGTAGTAGATGTTATTGCCGGATTGATCAGCCGTGACGGTGAATATGTATTGCCCGTTGGGAAGCTCGAACGAGGCTGCTGGATATTGAGTTTGGCATGAAGAAACCATGTAGCCGGTCGTGTTGAAGGCGGAGAGGGTGAAGTAGTCTGGAAGGCTGCTGGCCGTCTGGATGAACACCTGCACGCTATTGTAAGAACCTGTCTGAGCCAGGGATAATGAGCTGAAACATATCAAGGATGCGAAGCTTATCAGCAAAACGATTGCCAAAACCGAAAATTTGATTTTTGTCATGTTCATTCAATCTCACTCCATGCTAGTTCTAGATTAGAGTCTCCTAGTTAATCCTAGGCATTAGTACTGCACCGTTCCAACTGTTGGTACGGCAGGTCTTACCTCGTTTGAGTCTCCGTCACGTCCGTAATGTGGGGCGCGAGAGGATATGAAAAGCGAATCATGGAAAAAGTTAAAATCAAAACTGCCAAAACAACCGATACATCGCGTGGGCGCAAGCCAGGTTTTTATCAAATTAGCTTTCTTTAAGCGGTTTTTGTCAGTATTTTTGGTTCTTTCCATTCTTCTCTGAGGATGCTGTAGATTAGGCTGTCTGTCCATTCGCCTCTCAGGAAGTAGCTTTTCCGAAGTGTTCCTTCTTTCTTGAAGCCAGCTTTCTTCAGGACCTTCTGAGAGGCTACATTTCCTGTGACAGTTGCGGCTTGGATGCGCACTGTGTCTTTGCTGAGAAACAGGTAATCAACCATTATTTTCACGGCTTCCGTGCAGTGGCCCTTTCCTCTCTCATTCGGAACGAGGATATATCCTATTTCGAGGAGGTTTCCTGTCAAACCGTGGGTGGCAATCCCAATTTTCGTGCCGTCTTTTTTCTCTATGAAGAACCACTTATCGTCAGAGGTGAGAGCGTCGTACCTCCTTTCCAACTCCGCTCGAGAAAGCTGTGGAAACCGCTCGAATTCACCGAAAAACTCAAGATCGTTGCGCCACTCAGCTAATAACGGCAAGTCTTCTTTCTCCACAACCCTCAGATTCACAAGTTTACCCTCAAGCAATCAGAACACCCTTCAAGCCAATTACTTTCGGTTCAGCTATAACTTTTCCCCAAAACCGGTACGCGTGCGGAGTCAGGGTTGTGGACGGATAGGAGAGTAAAATGGTTCGTTTTACAAAAAGTTTATGGCGCGCTCGCCGCTGTGAAGGAGAGTGACGTTGTTCTTTCTGCAAAGCGAGCAGAGAAACTCGCTCCCACTGAACGCTTTTCTGAAGTCGTAAATCAATGATTCACGAACGCACTTGCAGGAGCAACTGCGGGAAATGAGATCGGGCCGACGGAAGGTTTTAAGTGAATAGTATGCTATTAACCGAAAAGAGTGGACGAAATGAATACGGCCAAGAAGATAGCGGTAATTGCAGGAGTATTGTTCATAATTGCGACGGTTGCGAGTATACTGAGCTTGCCGTTTTTGGAACCTATCAATGCTTCGAATTATCTTGTTAGTGTTTCTACAAATGGAAACCAAGTAACAGCAGGAGCCCTTCTTGCGTTTATCGCTGCTGCTGCATCGGCCAGTATTGCAATTTCGCTGTATCCAATACTGAAAAAATACAATGAAGGTCTGGCTCTTGGAGCTGTCGGTTTCAGGCTTATTGAAGGAGTGTTCTATATCGTAGGCGTGATGGGCCTGCTATTACTGATAACATTGAGCAAAGAATTCGTAAGCGCTGGAGCTCCGAGTTCATCGTATTATCAAACCTTGGGCGCATTGCTGCTAGCAGGATATCACTGGGTGGGCAATGTGGGGTCGCTGCTGGCTTTTTGCTTGGGTGCTCTGATGTATTATGTCATATTCTATCAAACGAGACTTGTCCCTCGATGGTTATCAGTTTGGGGTCTTGTCGGAGCCACGTTGACAATGATAGCAGGCCTATTGGTCATGTTCAGCGTCATAGGGCCTTTGTCGACGGGCCAGGTCGTTTTGGCTCTTCCAATAGCCGTGCAAGAAATGGTTCTTGCGGTATGGCTGATAATCAAAGGATTCAATTCATCAGTACTCGCTTCCAGCTCTGCCGAACAGATATAAACGAGACAAGATGAGCGCGGGCGGAAGCTTTCATTTGAGCGTCATAGGGCGAGCTGAATCAGCTCTATCCGATGGCGAGGATACTCTTTTGAAAGTGAGACCCCACTGTTTTAACAGCCACTAAGGCAGGCATCTCCGGCACAGCGAGAATCGCCATCAAGTTCAAACGCTAATAAGCAATTGATAGTATCGGAGACAACTTCCACGCCTTTTGTTTTCCTCTTCTTCGTCTTCCCCTTCATTCTTCTCATCCTCAAGCGTTCGCTAATCCTAGAAAGTATCAAACCGACTAATCTGTAATCTGCAAATAATCTATTGAGGACATGTTTCCGTATATAGAAAGGAGATTCCGCGCGCGCTAAAGTGTAAACGCATTCAACAAGGCTTCAATTTCCCTTATCCATCCTTGAATGTTCGCTAAATTTTCCTGTAGTTTTTTCGGATCCTTTTCAAAACCATTCAATTGTTCCTGCTTGAATCTTCTGCAGTTTTAGCGTTGACTAGCCGCGCTGGTCAATTTCATTGACAGCAGAGTGTTCAATGATGGTGCGCACGGAAGTGCGAGTGTTTCGAGTTGAATCATTGTTCTGGATGGATAGGTTTTTATAGGACTTTGTGACTGTTGGTCAGTAATTGACTGTTAGTCAATTAATGGATGTCGGTCACAATGTCAACCCGCAAAAGGAAAGAAAGGGAGAAAGAGCAACGCCGCAAGCTCATTGTAGATGCTGCCCAGACGCTTTTCTTCTCTAAACGTTATGACGAAATAACCATTGAGGAAATTGCGAAGAAGTCCCAGCTTGCGAAGGGCACAGTATACCTGTACTTCAAGAGCAAAGAAGCCTTGTACTCAGCCGTCGCTCTAAGAGGGGTTCACACAATGAACGCGATGTTTAAGGACGCAGCAGGCCGAAGCCGGAGCGGATTGGAAAAAGCCTTTGCAATAGGCGAAGCCTATTATGAGTTCTACAAGCGCCAACCGCACTATTTTCGCATGTTTGAAGAAGCAGAAAGCCTGCCCGTTGCAACCAGCGACGACCCAAACGCAGCGGAATTGATGAAAGTAAACTACGAAAACCTCGAAATATTACTAAACGCCGTGATCAAGGGCATAAAGGACGGCTCCATAAAACCCGACGTGAATTCGATACAGACATCGATTTTCCTCGCTCAGTCGACCAGAGCCATGATACTGCTTCCACCAGCTTTCGAGATGCTTCTGAGACAGGCAGGTGTAGACAAAGACGCCACAATGAAGTTCACGCTGCAAGCGTTGCGCCGTTCGCTAGAGAACACTCAAACCAAGATAGGAGGGCCAAAAAAATGAAAGCCGTAATCTTTAACGGAGCCAAAGAAGGCGATCTGACAATTAACGCAATAGAAAAAAACATTGCCGATCAGTTGATCGAAGAGGGCTGGAACGTTGAGCCCATCGAACTGCGCAACATGCAGATCGCTCCTTGCGTAGGCTGTTTCGGCTGTTGGGTCAAGACTCCGGGAACCTGCGTGATCGATGACTATGGGAGGGAAACGACTGGAAAAGCCATCCAGAGCGATCTGATGGTGTGGCTGACCCCAGTTACCTTCGGCGGATACTCCTCTGAACTGAAGAAGGCACTTGATCGCATCATACCGATCTTGTTGCCATATTTCCAAACATATCACGGGCAAATTCATCACAAGATGCGCTACAAGAAATATCCGAGACTCCTAGTCATCGGAGTGCAAGAATCGGGCATGGATTATGAAGAAACGTTTGTAGCGCTAGTCGAACGGAACAGGCTCAATTTTCGGCCTCCTGCCTATTCTGCGAGCGTGTTTCAGCGTGGTGAAAATGCGGAAAAGATACCCGCCTTCGTTGAGGAACAACTGAAGAAGGTGGAGGTAATATCATGAGCCAGCCTAGAAACGTCCTGCTTCTGACGGCAAGCCCGAGATGCGAAAGAAGCAACTCTCATGTAATCGGAAAATTTCTGGCAGACAAACTGGAGGAAAAGAGTCTAGTAGTTGAAGAGGCGTTTGCCACTCGCTTAGTGAAAACGTGTGAAGGCACTGAGAAACTGTTGGGTTCCGTTGATAACGCTGACGTGATAATCCTTGCCACTCCACTGTACGTTGACAGCTTGCCCTCTTCAACTATCAGAGTCTTGGAACTGATTCATGAACATCGAAAGGCTGTGTCTCCAACGAAAACGCAGATGTTAGTTGCCGTCATGAACAGCGGCTTCCCAGAAAAGGAACACATGGACATCGCCCTCAAAATCATCCGCAACTTTGCTCAAGAGTCAAATCTTGAATGGGGAGGCGGAATCCGCGTCGGCTCGGGTATGGCCCTAAATAGCGAACCGTTGGATGAGAAGAAGGGAATGACCAGGAAACTCACGAGAGGTCTTTCGTTAGCTTCCGTCAACCTTTCAGAAGGCCAGCCCATGTCAGAAGAAGCTGAAGACCTGGCTTCCGCCCTCTTCCTCCCGCTTTTTCTGGCGAAGAGTATGACGCGTCTATTCGGCGGTCGAGGCTGGAACAAGGAGGCAAAAGAAAACAATGCCGAAGCCAAAATGCACGATCGGCCTTACGCGCTAGCGCGCGCGAGGCTTTAGTTCGGAGAGACTAATACCGTACAAAATACACAGTGAAAGAGGAAAACCGTGATTCAAGAAATAAGATCCATCAGTTTCAGCGGCGTAAATTGTTATCTTGTTAGAGTTAACAGCGGATTTATCCTGATTGACACTGGATTTTCAAAGAATCGCTTCGAAATTGAAAAAGAACTTGAAAGCGCGGGCTGCAAGCCTGGAAATTTGAAGCTCATCTTCGTGACTCATGGAGATTCTGACCATGTGGGCAATTGCGCGTATCTCCGAGAGAAGTATGGCACTAGCATAGCCATGAACCGCGGCG
This sequence comes from Bathyarchaeia archaeon, assembly GCA_050010755.1. Classification (GTDB taxonomy): domain Archaea; phylum Thermoproteota; class Bathyarchaeia; order Bathyarchaeales; family Bathycorpusculaceae; genus JBEKCD01. Next base: position 81,317 of record JBEKKK010000002.1, on the reverse strand, counting down.
AATTGGATGCGGTTGAAAGTGGAAACCCGGTTCTTAACAAGAAAATCGGGCGTAACTTCAAAGGAATCATGGTCAGAACGCTACTACGTTTCTACAAGCTCAAGAAATCCGATAGGTTCAGGCCAGATGTATTTCTTGAGGATGGAAATGATCTGCAGGAGTACGGTTTCGACGCCCGAGTCCTTCATATACCGGGGCACTCCAACGGTTCCATAGGCATCCTGACCGCCAGCGGCGATTTGTTCTGCGGCGACCTGCTGAGGAACGGGGGGAAACCAGCTCCTGGTTTTGGTATTTTCGATAAGGCAGGATTTGAGGCCAGCATCGAAAAACTGAGATATCTAAAAGTAACTACTGTCTACCCCGGGCACGGCAAGCCATTCCCGATGGAACTGTTCCTAAAAAATTACCAAATCAAGGTTAAGCACATTCTCCGCGACCCCTGACAAAAAGGGCGCGCGGTCTCAGAACCAAACTAAGCTCTGTCTAAGCAAAATGTTTATGCTATTTAGCTGCAGATTCTACGATTGACACTATGCCTGAGATGTTTTTTAATAGTTCATCTGGAATGTTGTGGCGCGCCTCTAGGTACTGCGGCGAGTTGTAGGATATTGTAACTTTCCGGTTTTCATCTTCGGAGACGAGGGCTTTTAGCGGAAAATCGATGGCAACGGTTGGTGAGGAGATCATCAGTGGAGTGCCTGCTTTTGGGTTGCCGAAGATAAGCAGTCGTGTGGGATTCATTTTCAAACCTGCTCGTTCGGCGTCTTCGCTGAAATCTATTGTGGCGAAAATTGTGAGTCCGTGGGACACTGCAATGGACTTTAGTCGTTCGAATGTTTCTGCAAAAGAATGCCCACTTTGCACCTGCATGATTCCATTCTTACTAATCGACAATCGTGACTCACAACTCCATGATTTGCTTGCCGACTAATTAATGATTTCGCCCAAGAGGATATTCGTGGGTTGCCCTTAGCGCACGCGCTAATTGGATCTCAGACTATTGTGTTTTTGGAGGTGTTTGGTTCGCGCGCGCATGGAGAGTGCTCGTAGGATTAGTCTTTTTAAGGTGCTACTTCAGTAATGATCATGGAATAGAGATGTCAGAGAGGGAAGGGACAACTCCTACCACAGTTTGCCTTCAATGCAAGAAAGTGATCGAGTCAACATGGGTAGCATGTCCATATTGCGGAGCTCGCAGAATAAATGTTAACGCGCGCACTTATAATCCTTCAGAACTTCAAGAAACTGAGGAATACTACGGTGTTGACGCGCCGTCGTCATTATGGTATCTGGTACCGTTCTTTTTCGGAATTATTGGGGGGCTGATTGGATATGTCGGAACGAAAGACAGAGACAAGGATATGGCTAAAAACTTGCTTATTTTTGGGATTATTTGGGGTATCCTCCTGAGTCTCATAGCTTGGGCTTGGGTGAGCAGCCTTATGCAATAGCGCGCTGGCTTGTCCCTAAATTAATTAGGGCGCGTGCGGCTTGTTTGCTGGGTCTTTGAAGGTGTCTGATGTGAATCGGTCTTTTTTTGGATATCATACGCAAATCCACTGACAACACTTAGCAGAAGTAGCCCAAAAATGAAGAGAAAAAGAATTGCTGAAAAATTCGGAATGTTCAAACCGAAGAAATTCCCAAAAATTGCATTTTGAACGTTGATTAAAGACGGCAAGAACACGACGATGAATGGATAAGGCCACAACTTTGCCAAGAAGCGACCTGCGTTGCCTGAGAGATGCACGCGCCAAAACGTTAACGGCTTGTTTATCCTGGTGGCGACTGCACTTGCGATAACAAGAATTAATAGAGGTGCAAGTCCTCCTCCAAACAGAAAAAGGATGGTTGAGAGAAGAATCAGGAAGAATACGCCGTTCTTCCTTTGGATAAACTTGGCCGCCCATACTATGACTATAGGGCTGACAATCATCGCAAGTATGCCAGTTACTAAGAAGTTGGGTATGATCGTTAAGGCAGGTTCACTGCCCTGAAAGGCGCTGTTTGCTTGGTTACCGATAGCGTCTATGATTATGCTGTTTGGTGAGTGATTACCCTGAAGTGTTTCAAAAAAACCGTGTTCCATACTCATGAGTCCGCCGAAAACACCGAGTGTTGAGGCTACCATTCTTGTCGCGCTGATATTGCGATAAATCCCGCGTGACTTCTGATCCGTCAATTCCAATTCCCCTCAAGGCTCCCGAACAGAATCAGAGCGCACTTATAAATCGCGCGCTGCCTTGTCCCTTTATTATGTGTTGAAGTATGTTGGTGAGACTGCTTTGTCTGGTCTTCCTGTGTTTTCTGCTGCTTCTCTGTTCAGAACCAGGCACAGTAGGCTGTAGAGCGCGTAGGAAGCCACGTTTCTTACTCCTCTGACTTTGTTTATGGATAGGCTGTACTGGTTCTTCAGGAAGCTGTAGACCGCCTCTATATGAGGCCTCTTATGATACTCATTCTTCTGGTCTTCAGGCCCGTAGGTTCGAAACTTCTTGTCCACCCTGAGTATGTCTCTTACGCCGCGTTTCTGGTTTGCCGGGTAAGGAATCACTGTCGCGTCGACGGCGTTTCTGAGTTTGCCGTCGCTGTATTGGCTGTCAGCTATCACGCTTCTCAATTTGGCTGCAGACCGCTTTAGAATAGTCTTCGTCTTCTCCAGTATGTTCAGCGAGTGTTTCTTCTCGTTCTGGTTTGCCGAGGCAAAAACGTTCGTTAGAGGAAGCATGCTCTTGGAGTCGATGGAAAGGTGCAGCTTGTAACCGAGTCCGAAGGTTCTGCCTGCTCTTCCAACCCTTGCATCACCATCAGAAAGGCCTCTCTGGTTGTCCAGTGGGTGGCGTGTGCTCCAGGCCTTGATGAAGGAAGCGTCAAACACGGCGTCAACGTCTTTTGCGTTGTTCCGTTTCAAGAGTTTGACTACTTTCTCCTCGATTATCTTGGTGAGGTTGTCTTCTCCGACTTTGCGAATGAACCTGCTCAGAACGCTTCTGGGATAGCCTGCTTCGCCTGGTTTGATGAGGCACAGTCTTCTGAGCCGCAGGTCCGTGTCGAGTAGGCGGGTCATTTCTCTTAGACTGCGAACGCCTTTCATTCGCATGACGATGAAGGTTCTGAAGAGCCCCAATGGGTTCCTAGGAGGCCTGCCCGCACCGGAAGCGTGAAAGCATCCGCGCAAGACATTCCTAGCAAAGCTTAAGTCTATGTTTTTGAAGAGGGTTTCTAGGGTCTCGTGTTCATCTTGTCCAGCTAAAGGATTCACCTCCTGTGCTTGGACGTAACACAAAATACGAGACCCCACTTCCCAAATTAAACATTAACTCAATTTAGGGACAAGCCAGCGCGCTATTATGAAAAGACCCAGGTTTGTCTGTTCTCAGTATATTGCGGTTCGATAAAACCCTGCAGAGTTTGTTGATTGATGGGAATGTTTGCAACATAGAGAGTCAAAACTGCAGAGTTTATGAGAGCTGCGCCACCCACAACGTCGTCTACGAATTCTCCTGTGTGTTTGGTTTCATTGGCCTCAGCAACGATTGTTCCAAAGTCCAAGGTGATGTTTAAAGGAGAACTGGCATTCGGAGGAGGGTGAGGTACAATCACTACGGTTATATTGTTCACAGTGTCTGTTCCGTTGTTTGTTACGTTAACTGTGAAATCGAAATAAAGATAAGTGCTCGACCAAACCTCGAATTTCGATACCGAGGCGATCCATACGCTTGGGGTAATGCTGTTTTCCAGACTTGTGATGGTTGCATTGTCATTGGCAATTTGGTTTTCTAGGCTGGCAATGTTAGATTCTAACTGGGAAATCGTGTTGTTTTGGTTCGCTATCTGCTCTGCGAGGTTTGCGTTGTCAGCTTGTGTCAGATTGAGTAAGGTTTCATTGCCCGATAGCCACGTTTGCAGTTGTTTGTTTTGGTTCTGAAGATTAGTGTAACTGTCTTGCGAAATGCTAGTCACCGCGAAATAGGCTACGAGAGCAGTCAAGACTATGCAGGCTAAACCTAACGAGTACACGACTTTCCTGCTAACCATTTTATTTGGTTTGTTTCCGCTTGTTTGTGGGCCACTCATTCTTAAACCTTCTATATGCACTATTGTGTAACACCTTAATTAGATTCATCTAAAGTCATAGGACAATAGGCTGCTTTTCTCGCGCAAGATGCAACTGCGCGCTTGCGGGGTTCATCCGTTTTTGACGATTTCACTTCCGTCTTGTTTGTCTCGTGTCTAGCGCGCGCTTAAAGGACTTGAACTTCCGACTATGCGACTTGACATACAAGACGACGAACAGACGCGTTTTGATTAACGCGCTCAAAGTCCCTTTTTCTTTCGTTCGTTCTCAACACTACACCAACAACGACAGAATCCGCGACTTCTCGCGAACCATGCTTCCGATTATCCGAATGAATGTTCGCTCCGAAAACAAAAAAACAAAAACGAATAAAACGAATAAAAACGAGTTTTGATTAATCCGTGTTGCGCGCGCTGTTTGCTGTTAGAGCGGCGTCGAATGTGGGCGAATAGGAGAGCAAGAGTGTGCGCTTCACAAAAAGTTTATAGACGGTTTCTGCTTCTGCTGAAGGGAATATGACCGTCCAGATTGTAGAATTCGCTGAGAGGCATTTGCGCGCCGTTGTCAGTTTGTTGAATGATGAGTACAGGGATGACTCTGAGTTTATTCTGTTCGATGAGGAGAGGGTTTGTTCCGAAATTCGTAGTCGCCGTCTCAGGATTCTCGTGGCGGAAGAGGATGGCAGGGTGCTGGGCCTCATAGCGACTCACTCTCATGAGGATTCGGAGCACGTTACTTGGATGGCTGCGGGCAAGGGGCAGAATCGGAGAATCGTTGAGGACATGCTCGTGAACGCTGTTGAAAAGAGTGCTAAAGCCGGCGCTGTCATGATTATGATTGATGAGGGAAGCCCTAGAATAGCCGATTGGATCAAACGCGGGTACACGTTGCAGCCGGGCTTTCAGCGAATGAAGGCAAAACTCGACGGGTTAAGACCCGTCCCCAAGGTTGACGAAGACACCACGCTTCGAAGCCTGAGAGCCGACGAGGAAGAAGAGTTCGTTGAGGCCATGAACAGGGGTTTTGGATGGAAAAGGCTGCAACTCGGAGATCTGGAAAACTGGATGGTTGAAGATCCACCGTTTAATGAGGAGTGGGTGCAGATCGCCGAGATCAACGGCAGAATCGTGTCAGCCGTCGTGGCAAAACCAGACACAGACGCGATGAAACATCTGCATCTCAACAGAGGCTATCTAGGCCCAGCAGCGACCCTTCCCGAATATCGCAACAGACACCTCGCATCAGCCCTAACGGCCAGAGCCATGAATTTCCTGTACAAAAAAGGAATGGACCATGTCATACTAGGAACCTCCGAACAAAACGCATCCTCGAATGCACTCCTACGAAGCCTAGGCTTTCAAGTAGAAAAAATAAGCAAAAGCCTAACTCACACCCACACTTCTCCTTGATAAACAGTCTCTTTGCAAGGCGGATCCAGTAGCAAGTGGAAATAGGTAAGCTCTTTTAAAGAATCAGTGGCAGTTTTGTCCATTCAATTTACACTAGAAGGATCCTTACTGTCATTCATGGCGCGCTGATGTTCCATTAGTATTCATGCGATGAAGACTTTTAAGGATTCCAAGATACCTATATTGTATGAACCTTAATTCTCGAGAACGTGAAGTTGCACTGAATCTGCTTGAAAGCTACACCAAGAATGGAGAGAGGTGTCTTGAACCGAGCTTGGATGTGCAAGTTCCGTGCAAAGAGTTAGACGAAAAGAGGTTGACGGTTATCGGCAGAATTGCGCCACTTCTCAATAGCTTCTTTGATCAAAAGATCACTCTTGAGAAGTTCAAACTGGAAATTGATAGCATAAACAAAAGGAATAGGTTATGGGGATTCAAGGGCATGAATGGAATGATGTTCTTCAACATGCTCTACAACAGCTCACAGGAAGTCGGGCTTCTTCAGAGTTTGCACCAAACACTTCTAGACTGTTTGAAAGCTCCGAGGGATTTGAAAGAAGCTAAAGAAAAACTAGCGAGATTTGTCGGATTTGTAGGGAATATCAACCATTCGATGATGTCCAAAGGCATGGCTAAAAGGAAGGCGCCGAAAACTAAGTCATCATTGTTTTTCCTGAGTTACTTCTGGCAGATTCAAGACCCAGAAAAGTTTCCGATATTCTACAATTCATTGGAAATATCATTTAAGAATCTCGGTTTTCTGACAGAGACCGAGCAATTGGATTTATACTATGAATCTTTTTTTGAACTGAACAACTGTTTGAAAGACCTTTTTGCACAAAACCTGAACAGGAAGACTAATTTTTGGGACGTCGAACACATCGTATGGAACTATTATAATGCTGAGGTTAGACTGAAAACTAAAGTCGTCTTACAACCGCAAGGAATGAAAGGCCCTCTTGTTGTTTCGGATGATTTCTTGCCACCGGTAATATCAGATTTGCCCTTGATAGCCAGAAACGACGATACAATCCAAAAAAGATATGTTGGGAAGGAGCTTGAGGACGTTTTTGAAGATAAAGTCTACCTTCTTTTCAGACTTATGAAGTTTGAAGTTGAGAAATTAGGGAGAGGTAAAAGAGGTCCTGACGGGATAGCCAAAGATAAGGAAAACCACTATGCAATTATCTATGATTGCAAATGCAGGATGGATAAATTCTCGCTCCATGCAGTGGATGATAGAACCTTAATCGAGTATATAGATGAAAACAAGAAAAAGTTGAAGAAAGAGGGAATAGAAAAAATCTACTTCATGATAATCTCAAGCGACTTTGATGTCTCGGAAAAGCAACTCAGAAAGATAAGCGTGTCTTCTGGCGCTAGCAGCATAATCATGATGAGGGCTGAACTGCTCCTATCCGTTCTTAAACGATACTTTATGGACCCAGATATAACAAAGGAAGACTTGGAGATGCTCTTCGCTATAACTGGGGTAATCAAAGAACAAGACATCGAGGACATTTTGGGTGCCTAATTCAAGCCAGAGACCGCCCCGAGCACGCGCTGCATTCTTCATTTCCTAGCCTCCTCGTCACCTAGCACCTGATAAGTGTTAAATTGTTCATGTAAGGAATATGAATCTTAGCGCGCGCTCTATACCAACTTGACAATACATGATTATCGACCGCCCATAATCTTCATTAGGAGTTACATCATCTTTTGTATTCATGGTGCACATTGACCGACTCAGAATCTCAAACCTGTATTCGTATGGCGATATCAGTGCGGCCAACTCGGACCACGATACGATTTCTTTCTCCGAAGTGAGTGTGATTGTGGGTCCGAACGACTCGGGCAAATCTAACATCTTTCGTGCACTCAAGCTGCTTGTTGACACCTTAACCATCAGTTCTGCGCTCAGCGATGCAGACATCTTCTCTCGTCTTTCCGACCCGCGACTGGAGGTCTGTATTCGGTTTTCCGACGAAGAGGCGGAAACCCTACTCGATTTCTTCAGTGTGTATCAATTAAAAACCCAAGGCAATATTGAGCAAACCTTTGTTCATTCGTTCAAGAATCGGATGAAGGTTGCAGACTTATTGAAAACCTTGCGCATAGAGGTGATCTGGCAACCTTCAAATAATGCAGCGCTATCGCCAATCTGCATCTTCTACATTGATGGCCTTGGTCTGAAGATTTACAGTCAAGCACCGCAAGCGACAGCGTTTGTTGCGCCCGAATTTCCGTTTCCACAAGGTTCGACCCCTCATGATAGACTTCCCCAGTTTATCGAAAGCCTCGCTACAGAAAACCCAGAAACGGCCAATGCGTCACAACTTGCAGGATCGAAAGGCTGGTATTTCCCTGTTCCGCCAGTTTCCGGTAGTAACCTAGCAAATCCTACAGCTGACTGGATGGTTCTGGATAGGCTTTTCAGGTTTGCTGGACTGAGTTTCGGTCCAAACTATGGTTACAGTATTTCATTCTCTCAGATGGTAGCTGCAATTTTCAAGCACGCATTTTTCCTTTCCAGTGGAGGAACAATCTTCTTTCGAAAGGCCCTTCAGTTCGAAGAGAGCACAGGCACACAAAAAACGGTTGCTCAGGAGATAATTGATTCGACAAGACTTCCAGCTATCTTGGAGCCAGACGGTTGGAATCTTGCAGAGTATCTGTATGGCCTTAAGAATTCTTATCTGCCAGAAGAACGTGAGAGATTTGGTCTCATTCAAGATATGTTCGGCACGCTCTTTGCCAATCTCACCCTTGATGTTGTGATCCTCCCGTTGAGCATGCACCGGGCTTCTCAACAGGTGGCGCCAGGTTCCAACAATGATTTTCGTTATCCCCACGTCGTTGTCAAAGACGCAAGAAACTCAAAACAGTTCTTTATGGACAAGGTGGGTGCCGGAATATCCGAATCCCTGTTCATATTGACCGCCCTCATCGGGTTGAAAGATTCTTTAGTGTTACTCGACGAGCCCGCCGTCAATCTACACCCAGCTCAGATGAAAGCCCTCTTTAAGATGGCCAAACAGCCGTCGAACCAGCTTGTAGTCATCACGCATTCGCCCACACTGTTGCGTTATCTTCTTTTTGAGAGAGATGCATCGATCATCCATGTTCGCAGACCTGTCAAAGAGAGCGTGGCGACCGTGTTAGACACAAAGAATGTTTGGTCCAGCACGGAAAGGTACAGGCTGTCCTACCAGATAGATACTCGAATATTTTTCGCGCGTCATGTTCTGTTGGTTGAAGGGGAGACAGATCGGGGGTTCCTGGAGGCCGTTTCGGACGCTTGCAATATGGAACCAGACACATACGAGGACGTTATTGTGGATGCTGGAGGGAAGTGCGGGCTTCCGAAGTATCACAAACTGCTTAATTATTTTTGTGTGCCCTACACCGTGGTGGCAGACGGGGACAACCAAGATGAGTCTGACCTCAGAGGGCGTGCCTTTTCATACAGCGGCAATGGAGACTACAGGATCATAGAGTCGGAAGTGTCCGACGATGCATGTAAGCATAGAGTCTTCTTTTTCAAGGAAGATGTAGAGAAATTCATGGGGAATCTGGATCCAAAACTTTACAAAAAGGTGGCAGATTCTGTCAGCAGGCGTGGAGGCAAAGTTGGGAAACCAATATTCATGCATGAGTTCGTTCATGCGCTGATGATCAAGAACCCACTTGCACTTGCCCAAACAATCAATTCCATCCTAGAATGTGCGTTCGACATTCAAAACCGTGCTGCAGTTATGAAACATCCAAAGCTTTAGCGGCGCGTTAGTCTCAGCCTATTCTTGGTTGCCTACCTTGCAGTTTTTCTTTGACATTTTTCACTATTTTTCGTTGAACTTGTTATCATACCCAAGTTGAATGAATTTTTTTGACTTCTTCCTCGTCTTTCGGAACCCAATTGGTCTCGAATTCCACTTCAATCTGCACACATTTCTAATCGTTGTTAAAGGCGCGCACGTACCATTCAAGTCTCTAAAGACTTTCTTGATTTTTGAAGAAGCGCAACTGTAAATAGCGCACACTAAGGAACACTCTTTTTAATATCACATAAGGGAGAGGTAATATCGATGAGGTGTCTCCATGACTAACGAGATCGTTACTGACATTGTTTCTTCAAGAATAAGGTGTAATGAGGCAGCTAGATTTCAAGGGAAAGACCCAATATTCAGTACAGTACTGGAAAATGAACGTCTAGTAATTGAACTGTCGTCGTTTCTTTGCCGATCAGAAGATGACTTCCATAAGCTCGTAGAGAAGTTGTACAAGTTCATAATCGAGTCTTCTGCTGATGGGAAGCGGCTTCCAAGTGATCCATGGGTAGATTCAATGAGATTATCCATAAGTGAATTGAGGCACCATTTCATTCATGCACGTGAGCACGGTGAACACCGAAAAGTGCAACTAAAATACAGAAAGGTCAGTGAGATTTATCACAGCTTAATCGGAGAAAGGGTGCCCTGCGAGAAAGACTGGGAAAAATTGGGTTGCGCTTTGCTAAAACTCACTAAGGAAGGGTTAGGGAGGGCCGTCGAAGTAATTAGGCTGGGCGAAAGATTTTCCATGAATGGAAATAATAGTATCGTCATAATTGGAACGAAACCTGCAATTTCGCGAACAACTGAAAAAAGGGGAATACTATCGGCGCTTGCGATGATTCCAGTATTCATTCCTCATTTCACATGGGTTCCTCCTCCTCAGATCGGGGGAACTCGAGCTTGTGTGTACGCCAGTTCTAGACCGCCATGCGATGGTGAAATCGAAGAGTTTGGAAAATTTGCTCAAGAAGTTGAGCAAAAATGGAAGTTTGCCTCTTACTTGCTTTCGACATATGGATCACTCAATTGGACGATTTCCGAAGACCACAAGTATACTTATGGTTGCGGTGCAAAAAATCTGATTACGGAGTTGAGAAAACATAGTAGAGCTGCAGTAGGCGGAATAATGCAAGGATGTTACGGCGAACATTATGATCGAACCTGCTTTCTGGTGCTCTACGCATATAGGAAGGGAGATTGGGTTCTAGATATTGGTGTAGACTTCTATTTGAGTTGCATTCCTACGAGTTGGAGCGGGTTTGAGGATATTTACAAGTCTTTTGAACATTTCAGTCGCCTCGAAGGAAGTCGAGTGAGGATAGAACATTTCACTATGGAACCTCTCAGATATTGCTCTTGGGCTTCAAAAACCAAAAAGAGAATGAAACTTGAGATACTGGGAGGGATAAATCGAGAAGTTTTTGAATTATCGCGCAGGGAAAGAGAAATTGGCACGTATGAAGGAGTGATCGTCACAGGCAAGTCGTTGTCTTCTACCAAGTACACGATTCAAGAATCGTGGAATACGCCTGAAACCCCTATTGATGGACCTTTTCGCAGAAGAATTAGGCTATTGCAAGACGATCAAGAATTCTTTGCGAATGGACTTGCTTGTCCGATAGGTGAATTAGATGAAATAATCGTGAGCATAACAAATACGGTTCCAGATTGTGAAGAGGTAGATTCTGGAAAAATAGTTGACGTCAATCCGCCCAACATTTCGACACTGATATTCGATGGGTTCGGTGCCGACATTTTCGGAATCAATGTCCAGTGTTCTGGACCTAGGATTAAAGGAGAACCAAAACAAGGCTCCAAATTGATGGACAGTTTGGGCTTAACCTTCTAAGCGGATTTTAGATTAAGTACAGTTTCGCTCACTCACTTCTTTCACCTGTGTTTCAACAACTTGACTTTCGAATGATGCCTCCAGATCGCATCAAAAGAAGTCTGCGGGTTCTTGAAACATCGTATCTCACAACGTTCGCTATTCTATTGTTCAGTTGGACGCAGCAATTATAACCATCAAGTAAAAGTTGGGGGTTCATATCAAGCCGAGAATTTGAACCTTCTAGAAAATTGTTCTATCTGTCCGCGATTAAACAACAATTTCTATGGCTTTTATACCGAAAAGGCGGTCGATTTGCATTGTTTAGAGGGGTTGAAGGTGCGTTAGCCTCGGAGAGATTCGAACTCTCGTCGGCCATCGGATATTGTTTCAGGATTATTTTCAATTTCGGTCATATTTCAAGCCGTTACAGGCTAACTATGACATTTATTAGGCTTAAAAGGCTCTCGAAATAGGGCGGCTCCCTCATGTTTCCTTTATTTTGGACAAACCTAGCCCATGTTTCCATGCCAAAAGTTAAAAAGCGATCAACCTTAATGACTGGACATGCAGTCGTTTGGAGCAGCGAAAGTTATAACTGAAAAGATATCAGACGCTCATTTTAAGACTTATTTTGTGGGATTTGACTCAAACAATGATGGTAAAAAATATTACCGATTGGATGAATTGATAACTCTTCTGACGAATGTGATCCCCGAATTTGCTTTTGAATATTATTGTGACGAGAAAATCACTTCGATTAACATGGTGGAAAAGCTGCGTGAAGCTGCAAAATCCATATACAAAATAAAGGAATTCCGAGATTTGTGGGAAATCTACCAACAAGGAGGATGCATTTCTGACGAAAGCGCAGAGAAGGAATACCTTGAAAGAGGAGAATTTGGCGAATTAGTACTTCATCTCATCTTGAGAGATTTCAACAACACCGTTCCTTTGTTGTCAAAGATTTACTTCAAGGATTCTTATGGATTGCCTCCACATGGCTTTGATGCTGTGCATATTTATCCTCCAGAAAAAAGCCTGTGGCTCGGGGAATCCAAGCTGTATACAAACGGGAGAAAAGGAATTAGCGCCTTGCTAAAGGACGTGAAAGATCACTTCAAGCGAGATTATCTTCAAGACGAATTTGCGATTATCTCAAAGAGAATAAAACTCTACAAAGAAATACCGCATAAAGAATATTGGCTTGATCTAATGCACAGAAGCAAGAAACTACTCGACGTTCTTCACTCTGTAACCATTCCGCTACTGCTGACATATTCAAGCCAGAATTTCGTCAAGTATAATGATGAAGCTCTGCCTCAGTTCATTACAGACTATCAACAAGAGGTGAATGAATTAAGGGATTATTTTGACAAGCATAATGACCACCCACTTAAGACAAACTTGAACATAATCCTAATGCTTTTTCCAGTAAAATGCAAGGATGACCTGGTGAGGAAAATGCACGAGAAATTATGGATGCTTCAGAATATTTAGGTGATGATGTTGGAGAATTCAGTTGAAAAAATAATCGATGAGCTGGTGGCTACAAATCTCGTAGATATGAGCAAAAGTTTCGATATCGCGAAAACATGTTCAGAATTATTAGGAAAAGCAGAAACCGAAGAGATGGGAAGACGAATAATTATAAATGTTCTTGATAATTGGACCAAGATCGATACTTCGACCCGTGAAATGTGGACGGATTTAATTGAGTCTGCAGGCTTCTATCCATATCTTGAAAAAGAAAAGGTAAATTTAGTCTTCAAGAACACGGCTGGTGAAATTAGAAAGGGAACTTATGGCTCAGATTATCTCCATGAGTGCTACTTTCACGAAGAGCAGAGATTTCTCTCTGACTTACTGAAAAAAGGAAGAAATGTGATAGCAAGTGCTCCAACAAGCTTTGGAAAAAGCCTTTTAATACAAGAAGTTGTGGCGAGCAAAAAGTACAAAAACATAGTTATTATTCAACCCACGCTCGCATTAATAGATGAAACGAGAAAGAAATTGCAGAGATATGGCGACTATTACAAGGTAATTGTGCGAACTTCTCAAGATTTCTCAAGAGAGAAAGGAAACATATTTCTGTTCACTGCTGAGAGAGTGATGGAATATCCTCAACTCCCGCAAATAGACTTCGCCGTTGTAGACGAATTCTATAAGTTGAGCGCGAACAGAGATGAAGAAAGATCTGACGTCTTGAATAATGCTTTTAATTTGTTGCTTAGTAAACATAAAAGCAAGTTCTATTTGCTCGGGCCCAATATCGACGGTATTTCGGCAGGTTTTGCTGAAAAATACAACGCGACGTTTTTCCCAACTACGTACACTTTGGTTGACAATCGAGTGATCGATAAATGCTCAGAGGATTTTGGTGAACGAGGGAAAAAGAAGACAGCGAAAGAAAAGGCTTTGTTCGATCTTCTCTATAGTCTACGAAACGAGCAAACGATAATCTATTGTTCGTCACCACACAAGGTGCGATATCTCTCGAGAGAATTCTGCAACTATCTAAAAGACAAAAATACTGATGTTGCTAGTAAAGAACTAAATCTTGTTGATTGGATTAAGGAAAATGTCAACGAAAGATGGGGATTGATTGAGTGCTTAAATCACGGAATTGGAATACATGATGGGGCTTTACAGAGGCATTTAACCTCTTCGATGATTCGTTACTTTAATGCGCCCAAACTAAACTATCTGTTCTGCACAACAACGATAATTGAAGGAGTAAATACGAGTGCCAAGAATGTAGTATTTTTTGACAAGTACAAGGGATACAGAAAAGCGATAGATTACTTCGATTACAACAACATTAAGGGTAGATCTGGGAGGATGATGATTCATTATGTCGGAAGGATTTTTAATTTTAATAGACCACCTGAAAAGGAAAGAATTATAGTGGACATACCTTTTTTTGAACAAACCGAGAAAATCTCTGATGAAGTATTGATTCAGCTAGATGAAGAAGACGTCAGAAACAAACAAACAGAGCAATACAATGATCTTCAGAAAATCCCCAAAGAAGAAAGGGACCTATTCAGGAAAAATGGTGTCCTAGTAAAAGGTCAAGCAGCGATTCTTGATTGTCTTAAGAAAGAGATTCTAGAGAAACGTGAACTTCTTTACTGGAGTGGTCTTCCAAACTATCGACAACTTGAATACGTCTTGACATTAGGTTGGAAAAACTTGCTTAAGAAAACCGAAACAACGAGACCAATGACTCTCAAACGACTAGTCAAGGTCACAAATGACTATAAAAGGAGCCAGGATATTTCGCAGCTAGCGGCAAGCACATACCGGTACTTCAAAGCAAACAAAAAGAACCAATCGGAGCAAGCACTTATTGACGACTCAATTAGAGAAGCATTTGACATACTAAGACATTGGTTCCACTACAAAGTTCCCAAATGGCTCAGCGTAGTTAACAGCCTGCAGAAATTCGTCTGCGAAAAATGTGGATTGTCCGCTGGAGATTACTCATTCTTCGCAAAGCAGATTGAAAACGATTTTGTTAGGGATGATCTTTCAATTCTGGTGGAATATGGAATCCCTAATTCAGCAATTAGAAAGTTGGAGCGTGCAGTGCCGCTGGGTCTTGGTGAAAGCGAATTATTGGAAAAAATAGGTAACAAGGATTTCCTAGAGGGTTCGGGACTTTCTGAATACGAAAAAGAGGTAATCCGCGAAAATCTGTTCGTTTGAGTAGAGTTCTTTTGGACATTGCCGAATGTTCTGCTCAAAACGTGCTCAGAACATACAAAAGAATTTATGTTGAAATTATCTTGTGTGTAGACTGCAGTTGCCTATTTACACAAACGGTTTTACTGGAGCTGACACGATGGAGATGTCCCGAGAAGCTTCATTGATATACCTTTCGAAAAAATACGTCGAACTATTGAGGGAAAGACACAGGGATGTCCAGAACTACTTAAAAAACATCAAGAAAAATGAAGCTGTATCGCCAAACCTATTCAACATATCGACTTTTGAAGAAGCGCTGGAATGGTTGAAAGGAAGCATTGAGTACAAGATCGGAATTTTGCGGGACGTGGAAGCAGGCGTCGGAAGCAAAAATATGGAAGCAATTCTGGGCTACCTCGAATTCTATGATCATTTGTTGAAAAGGATAGCTTATTTCTTGCATCAGTTCAGTCTAGGTTCCTCAAATACCTTCCTAGAATTGAATGCGTTTATGTATGATTTTCTTGACAGGTTCGAGATAAAGAATGCTCTGTTCTTTACAGTAGGATCAGAGTTTAGCGTCTATTTCCCAGGCAAGGAGGTAGCTGGATTTTCGAATGTTTTGGATGCCAACTTAATCCAGAAATTAATGAAACTACCGTATTTTGTTTCAGTTCCACTGATAGACATTGACAATTGGAAAAAGTTGCCAGCACTTATACATGAGGCAGCTCACATTGTCGACGAGCACCTAAAAATATCCTCTGATATATTTAACTCAATGGCGCACAGACAATTAGACGAATCTTCCGTCAGATTGGCTTACGAATGGACGAGCGAAATCGTTCCGGACATAATATCGGCGCGCTATCTTGGCCCCCCATATCTTTGTTTGTTTCTCAATTCACCTGACTATCTTGTTCATGATAGTATCCAAGCGACTCACCCTCCGATTAGAGACCGAATAAGATTGATCCTTCAGGAATTGGAAACTATCGGTTTTTCGGACGAAACTCTACGTCAGCAAGTCAATACCGTGTCTCAGTCACTCTCTCCGATAAGTGTTGATGCTGGTTTCGCTAATACCATAGTTAAGGCCGTCAAATCCAAAACCAGCAATGTCGTCATTTCAAAAGATCACTTGAATGAAGTTTACACTAATGTGGAAAAAGAGCTCGTCAAAGGAAGAACGGTTCTGGAAGATGCCAATATCCTTCTAAATGTGGTTTATGACAGATTGGGCGAAGAAGATGTCAAAACCAGCTTCAAGAAATCTATGCTGGCTCAGTACCTAAACAAGCTATCCAATCTTCCTTCAAACGAAACTATTAAAGATCTAGGAATGAAGGATTTACCCTTGAAAATTCAACTGCTTCAGCTTTGGAGAAACGGCGTAAAGAGAAGGCAAACCACCCCAAACGAGAGAGGCATTGCCCTCGAGAATTATTTCAGAGTCTTCTTAAACTCCATAAAAGGCGTCAAAGTTACAGAAACCAGAAAAAGAACGAGGACCGCCGAAATTGATCTAATAGCTGAGATTGAAAAAGGCGCGCTAAGAAGTTACTCGCCTTATTGCTTAGTGGAATGCAAGAACTTGGAAGGACCTATGAGCGCTTCAGCGGTCAGGAGCTTTGTCGCAGTAGTTGATTCGTACAGTGAAAAGATCAAGCTAGCGATAATCGTTTCAACTTCGGGATTCTCACGGGATTCTCGAGACGAGATGCTTCGTCACACTTCCAAACCTTATTCGTTCCTCATGCTGAGCGGACAAGAGCTAGAAGGGTTCCATACCAGTAATGAAAGCATCGAGAAATTTGTCCGCAGAAAAATAAGAGAAAACGTTTTTGTGTAAAGTCTACTTTGATGAATTGTCTAGCGAGCTTGGTTGCTGTATGATTAGTAACTCCAGGCTTTGCTCGATATATCGAGCGATGCGATCGTACAATCTGATGAAGCGTAAGATTCTCGCGGCTTTCTGAAAGTTGACAGTTTAAACCCAGAAGTGAGCAACAGTGCGGGGGGTGGGATTTGAACCCCTCGCAACGCTTTGGCTATCATCAGCATAAGAATTGTTGCTCAAAGGCTGATGCCTACGAACCCCTACAGGATAATTGTCGTAGTTCATTCTTGATTTCCTCGGTTACTGTAGTGGTAATCGAAGTATTTATTTATTACTGTAGTTGTAACCAGATAAGAGATTGTTATGCGGCTATATATCTTAACTAAGAAAGAACGAGAGGAAATTAAGCGGTTTTTGAAAAATAGGGAATCAACGAACCTCATCAAGGTCCTGAAATTTCGGGCAACCAGACATATTGAAGGGTTACGAGAAGACTTAAAGTTGCTTGAAGAACTTGCTGATGGTTAGTTTGGGTTTGCTATCTGTTCCAGATTTCTGTTTCTGCACAGCAAGGTCCACCAATCCCAATCCTTTTGCCTTTAAGTTGCTTGAGATGCTCCAAGTTCGAAATCTCTTGTGGCTGTTTTCTTATATTCACGATTCCTGTGAACTAATAATGCTGTTCCAATCAACCAAATTGGTATCGTAAAGATGGAAAGAAACCCTACAAGCATCAGCGAACGGGTTAATAATGCCGTCATAGTCCAAAATTTATTGAAGACTAAGATTGGAATAACAAAAATTATAGAGTTAGGAATTAAATACCAAACTACAATAGCAGTCTTTAATCTGTACTTTTTGTTTATCGAGTCTGCAACCTTAAATCCAATAAAAAATGGAATGCCAAACACTATCAGTATTACCAGCAGTATTGGAATTAGGAGTGGGTCTATCATCCTCTAATACACCACCCTTATATTTGCAGTATCCAGCTCTATGAGTTTCTCATCCTCTTCTGCTCTTCAACCAATTTCATTATAGCCTTTGCCGCGGCAAATAGGACATCTGATGCGATTGCTCATTACAAGTGTTGTTCCTTTTGAACCCGTGCCACTACACGTTCCACAAACTTTTACTGTTCCGTGAAATGCGTTCCAGCCTGTTCCGCCACAAACATCACAAGTCTTTCTCGAACCTGTAATGCTGTTGGCTAACGTGCCCTTGCCTTTACACCAAGCACAAGGTTTAGTGTCAGAGGTGTCCTTCGCTGAATGATGATATATGTCAACTCTCTTTGTCAACTTCCGTCACTATTCAACCCTATGGCATTTTGCTCTTATAACTACTTCTGCAAATACTCAAACACAGAAATCTTTAATCTGCACAGCAACAGAAAATGGAGCTTGAGGGAGAGAATGAAGCGGTGGCTAGTTGCAGTCTTGATTTGTATAGTGATTGTGAGTGCTTTTGTCGCTTATTTGATAACTCTCCCCCCGCCTTCAAAGGTTGTCGCTCCTAAAATCGGAATCTTCTATTATCTTTGGTACGGTGCCCCTGACTCAGACAATTGGAACGCCTCAAAGTTCATTGACTATCCCGTTTTGGGTAATTACAGCAGTTCCAACGCCACGGTAATAAAACAACAACTTATTTGGATGAAAGACGCAGGTATTGATTTCGTTGTGATTTCTTGGTGGGGGTTCTATTCTCCGTATGAGCAGTTCATTGATAATGCGACAAAACAGGTTTTCGAGGTAGCAGAAGACAATATGACTAATTTGAAATTTGCCATTATGGTTGAACCTTTCAACAAGACAGGCAACTCCTATGATTATAGCGGAATCTACGACCATATTTACGATGAATTCGTTGTGCCTTATTCTTCGATTTACTACAATTACACTACTATGCCTTTGATTTGTTTCTTTAATGACGAGAACTTGACTGATAATGGTTCCATTCCACTGGACAGAAGGTTCAATACCGTTCTCGTGGGGCAATCACCCTACGTCCAATGGGTTTATACTGATTTGGACTATTACGTGCAACCGAGCCGTGTGCCCTATACCAATGAAATCAGCGTAACTCCCAGATTTGATGATTCTCGTTACAGAACGCCCAGTTGTGTAGTTGACCCTAACTTGACTCAAGGAACTTACGATAAAGAGTGGGAAAATGCCATAAAACTCTGGAAAGATGGAAGGATTGACACTATAATGATAACTTCGTGGAACGAGTATGTTGAAAGAACAGAGATTGAACCTCATTATGATGGGACAGCAAACAATACTGACCCGTACTTTTTATATGACAAAACAAAGGACTACATTAACCAGATACAACAATTTGCAGAGCAAGAACACCTCTGATAAGAATGAGAAATACAAGTTGATAGAGGAAAGGCGAAAGGAACCAATCAACCTCTATATCACTTATCAATAATTGTTAATACCATCCACTATCCAGCACCATTTCAAGCATACACGGACGTATGACCAAATGATTTGGCTAGGGTGACAGAAGGCAGGGGAGATAAACTGGTTGAAGGGAAAGAGAGTACATAGCGGCGATTTTTCGAAAAATTTGATTTTTAAGCTGGAATTTTTAAACTGGCTTTTTGCAGCCATTTTCTAGCCGATTCCCATTCGATTTCAAAGGCGACTTACGCCATATTTGACGCAAGAACCGAAATCCCCCATTCCATAAGCATCTTTTCACAAACGGCTTTTTAGCCAGCCAAAAGGAAATAGGGGTTGTTGGGCTGAGAGAGTAGTTTATAGAATCCACAGCAAGTTTCTTTCAATGAATAGACCCCAAATTGATAATAGTATCTTTTTTATGAGACTTTAAGCGAGCAACCACTACGGTTTTTCGACTTACCAAACCCTTTATGCAAATATACTTTTGTTAAAACAATTTTTGTTAAACTGATTCTCTATTCATAAATTACATAACCGAACGGCAGTCTATCCAAGCCCAATGAACATAATAGACTACAAGTGCACAGTATGCGGACAAGAATATACTAGGATAACTCTTGATAGTGGGTCAGTCTGCCGTATTGGTATATGTTGTAGGTGCTGTGTGAAGCAAGGTGCGCAACCCCTAGTGTGTAAGATGTCTCAGCTTGAATTGAAACGTCTTGCTATGGGAAAACGGCTCAACAGAAACGACATTAAGGGCTTGTTGCTGGAAAGGGCAGTTAGCACAGCCTTATACTCTTTGAAGATACCGCACAATCATAACCCTTTCGATAACACGTATCCCTGCTACCAAAACAAGCGAGCAGACATAACCATACCGAGAATTGATGTGGTCATCGAATGCAAAAACCTGAGCAAGAAACAAGTTGACCATACAGTTTCAGAGGATTGGCTTGACAAGAACGTCATAAAAAGACGGTATCCCCTCAACCACAGGCACAAGATTGTCCTTTTCAGTTTCAAGCCTAGAAAATCACTCCGCCTTTATCTCAATAAACACGGCTGGAAAGTCCACGGTTTAGGGATGCAAATACTGACTCCTGCACAAGAACAAAAAGCGAAAGGCAAACTCATCAGGAATTTCTACTGGCTGAAAAAGGAATACTATGGTAACAGATTCTTGCAACCAAAGCAACAGACACGTCTAAAGCCCAGCTACCTTCAAGTCATTCATTAACAAAAAGTGTTAAACGCACGAATATTTCTTTTAACATCCACACCAACACAACAGACAAAAGCGAACCCGTCACTTTTTCGATGCTGTATTTACAGTTTTTGTTAGTTATCAGTCAGTTAGGTAGTCAGTTACTGTTAGTTAGAATTGTAATAGTGATTAACCTAGTAACTACATCAATCATCGATACTATACTCAACAACTAATGAATTATATAAGATAGGGAAAAGACAGAAAATCTACGTTGAGATGATGGAGACTACTTAACAAAAAGTGTTAATGCATCATCGAAGTGTATGATAGCTTGAATTGATGGCTGAATATGGTTGCTGATAGTTTCTTTTCAGTCCTTTCACGCCAGTTTTCGGTTTTGCAGAAAAAGTTACAACTGGGAAATAGACTAGAAAAACGAAAATGGAAAAAAGTGGGGCTATTATTTAAAGGCGATTTGGTTCAAGAGCGAATTTGCTTCGTCAAGTTTCTTGCTGATTTCTTTCAGTAACTCAATAATCTGTTCTCGCTCAGTCATTGTTCTCACTTCCTTTTCCTGAATAATCTCGCATCATCAAGGTCACAGATATACTCAAATCCGTTCTCAATCAATTGCGATGCGTCTTCGATTGTCTTAGCCGCCTTGCACACATATTCGTCCTGAATAGTCGCAACAGCGTTTGCTAAATGGATGTATCTTAGCGTATTCTGAATGTTGACGTGCCCAAGACTTTCCTTGACAAACAGAATGTCTTTTGTTCTGTGGTAGAGCATTGTGGCTTTCCAATGTCTAAAAGTCCTAAGACTTATCAACCTGATTCGAGGGTTTTGCATCTTATTTGCTACTCTGGTTCTTGCTTTGACAAAATTGATAGCGAAATGCTCCAGTTCATCAGCGAATCTGTCTCTTTGACCGCTTGAGGAAAAAACGTATTGGTTCTTCTTTGGCAGGGCTAGAAGCATATTCAATGTCTGCTCCGTAATGCCGAGTTTCCTTGCGTGACTGTATTTTGCTGGCGTAATAGTAACACACTTAGCAGTTGTGCTAATGTCAGTCCATTTCAACGTCCAAGCCTCAATAGGTCGAGCACCCGTATCTTTCAGCACCCTGAGAAACGTTGCCATCTTCGTTCTAACACTTGAAATGACGGAATCCAGTTCTTCTTCCAACGGAACAAAAGGCAAAGTCTCCTCTCTTCTAATGTGAGGCAACTTGACCTCTGTCAATCCCAGCATATTCAGATAGTCTCGATAAGCGTCAATCGTGATGTCCTTAGTTCCACTAGCCCAACCACTAGTATTCAAGAAGGCTATCACATTGTCTGGATTAGGCAGTTCAACACCGTGTTTCAAAAGGCTCTTGATTGTCTTGACTTTTCGCTTGATGGTAGTTGGCTTCAAGGCTTTCTTGCATAGCAAATAGTTCAGATATTTGGTCAGAATCTCATTAACAGCGGGGTGTTCAATGATGGTGCGGGGGGTGGGATTTGAACCCACGAACCCCTACAGGATAGGCGCCTCAGGCCTACGCCTTTGACCATGCTTGGCAACCCCCGCTTTAAAGATCTATCGCTCTATCCTAGTTTACAGACCTAAATTAAATCTTATCTGTCTGCTGATACTGTTAAGTTATTGGCGACAGCCTCGCGCTATTCTGGAATAGCAATGTTTTCTGTGAAGAGAACAGTCATTTTGCCACTTGACAGAATGCCAACTAGTGTCTTTTCGTAAGTCTTGAAGGTGAAGGCAAAATCAAAATAAAAGGTTCCTGGAGAGCTGACCGTATATTGCGCAAGAAGAATACTGCTGTTGCCATCGTTGAGTCCGAAGCTAATGCTCGAGTATGGGAGAACGATATTCATGGGTCGAGATGAAACGTCAAAACTTACGCCCACGAGGTCAACGCTCTGAGTGAAAAAAGTTGTATTTTCTTGAATTTTGAAAACGTACAGCAAAACGGCCCCTGGATTTGAAATTCTATACAATGATAATACCAGCAACCACGTGGCCCCGTTACTTGAAAATATGTATGTATCATTTATCGCGATATTCATTGCTCTCAGATGACTTAGGGCATAATCGGCCGTTACAACTGGCAAGGTGGCAACCTGCACGTAATTATGTGCGTAAACTTCTGCGCCAAAAACGGCAACCAAGACAAGAATAACTGCGATGCCAATGTATCTACGAGGGAGTTTTCTCGCCGTCGACCCCACCTTTTTGCTTGATCAATGATGACAAAGCAACGTTGCACTGTATAAGATTTTCTCGTATCGAGAATGAAGCTTCTTCGCCCTAAGCCGGAACAAATTTGCTGGTTTGCGACGAGCAGAAATCCAGATGCACTAGCCAGGTTCTGGTACGGGCGTTTGCTTCGGTCTTGGATAGTATTGAGCTATCGGAATTGCGCATGCTAGAATGAAGCTTGCTGCCAAAAGAATAGGAATGTCTTCTTTCGCCTGCAGGACAGTTGGGTTTGGAATGTCCAGTGAATCCTGATAAACCCATTCTGTAGTGTTGAAGAGGATGCCCGGGGCTGAGGAGTATGAAATGCCTGTCGTTTCGTTGCTGGCCGTCACTGTGATTGCAGTTCCGTTTACAACCTGCACGTACAGTGTATAATCTTGCACATAGGTTTGATCTATCCATGCAGATTTCATGAAGCCCTGCTGGGGCGGGTGAGTGTCAAAGGTGGCTATTAATCGACCGAAATTAAGGCTCCATGTCAGGGTTAACGTGTCGTTTATGACGTTTGATCTGGAGATAATATCGTTCAAGTCAACTACAACCGTTGGAAATTGGTATCCTTCATCATTTCCATCTGGAGGAGTGATTCCTCTGGAATTGGCAACCCAATAAGTGCCGCTCACGGGAGAATTGGACGAACTGTTTCGAGTATTCAGCCAAGAGTACGAGACGGCGACGTGAAAGTTGTCATCGTCAGCAAGGGGCGATCCATTACCCACACCCAAAAGGTCGTCTTCTAACGTGTCCGGAAAGATTCTCAGCCTGTCCATCGGTAAAGACTGATAAACAGGAGTAGTAACATCCCAGTACGAACCGTAGCTGAAGGCAACAGACGAAATGGAGTAGACAAATGAAACAGGGTCGACGTTGGCCTCGTAGTCTGGCTCAACCCATACGTTGTACGTGAACGTGCCTCTGATAGGAAAGCTTTCGATAGGCATCGAAGCTATCACGATTGTCGAACTTATGAGGATAAGAAGCATTGTAATGAGAACAGCTACAATCGTTTTGCGAAGTAGGTTATGTGCCAAACCAGTCCTCTCCAAGAAAGAATAGTTGCAAATGCCTAATTAAACTTCAGATTTGTCAAATAACCCTTCGCAACTTCTGACTTCTTAAGGGATTGTTTGTTAGCCATCGGGGCTTTTCGGTGCATACCGGGCGCGCGCGATGCACTTTCAGGTTTTTTGAGCTTCTTTTCCGTCCACGAATAGTTTGATAGGCGAGAACGGTCCAGCGCTGATTTCCAAATGATGCTTTTCGGAATTTCCCACGTCCAACTGGAACTTCTTTGGCAATGGCTGAAAGTTTGCTTCATTAACGACTTTTTCGCCATCCACTTCTATCTTGATGTATTTTAGAAGCGCGCTCGCATTAATAATAATGGTATGTTTTTCAGTCTCTCCTATTTCAAACTTGGCTTTTGTCATTTACTACTACCTCTCATTAATTGTGCTTTTCACTTCTCGGCAAAGATAAAGAGCCTTTACTTCCATTTTGTCAGTATTTCCTCCCTCTGGAATGTGACCCTGCTGACAAAGAAGACAACCACATCTATTACCAAGATAATACCTGCCAAAATCATCAGATTTGTGTCATTGAACGCAAAGAATCCAACTTCAGACGCTACGTATAATCCAATGAAGGGGAATGCGGCCAGCATTCCCATTTGTTGCGCTGATCGCACATCGTTTAGTCTGGATGAGATAATGATATTTAGTTCAACGCTGAGAAGACATATCAATGGCGCAACAAGCAAAATCGCCCCCATATGCCAGTTAGGATAGTAAAGATAGCCCAGTGTGCTGTGCGTCACCAAATCCATGAGCGACATGTATATCACTGAACCGGCATAGATCGCCGCTAAAGGTACGACGAGCCCTGAAATGGTTTTGCCCAACAGGATTTCTCCGTCGGTCATTGGCGTTGCCAGAAGTGGTTCCAAGCTCTTTTGGATCTTCTCTCCTACTAAACTGTAGGAGGCTATAGTGGCGGGAATTATGGCTGCTCCTATGAGAAACCATACCGAGAACGCGTCCATGTACCTGGGAACAGTTAAGGCGGTTATTCCATGACCGCTGCCAATGTGCAGTGCATACTGCACAATCAATGGGAACGCAATTCCGACTACAAGAGGAATAGCAATACATGCATAGATGACTGTACTCTTCCGTTTGAAGATCTTGAAGTCTTTTGCGGCAACTGCCCAAGCGCTTCGCAAATCCATTTTTTTCATCCCCTCACAAGCTTGAGATACACATCTTCTAAAGACGAGCCGATCTCCGTTACGAATTGCACGTGTCCGCCTGCAGCTTCAATCGCTTTTAAAATTGCTGGATTCTCTTTTTCAGGGTCGCTGACATCAACGACTAGACTATTAGGAGTTACCTCGGAAACTTGGAAACCGATTTTCTTTATCGCTTCCACGATTACATTATCAACCCGCTGAAGCTGAACCTTTATCTTTCTGCCAGATAGCGAACGCCTTAGCTCTTGCGGGGTGCCTGTTGCGATTAGTCGAGTGTTTAGTATCGCAACCCGGTCACAGATCTTTTCAGCCTCATCCAAAAGATGCGTATTTAGGAAGATTGTTCTTTTCTCCTTTTTCAGCTCGAGAATGAAGTCTCTAACCGTCTTAGCGGCTTCCGGATCGAGGTTTGCAGTTGGCTCATCCAAGAACAGGACTTGTGGGTCATGGATGAGGGCGCGGGCTATTGCGAGTTTCTGCTTCATCCCCTTGGAAAAAGTTCCTGCTGCTTCGTTTCTTCTTTCCCATAACCCCAGCATCTTGAGAAGATACTGTATTTGCTCTTTCCTTTTCTGTTCGTCCAGCCTGTAGAATCGACCGTAAAAATCGAGATTGTCATAGGCGCTCAGTTCCTCGTAGAGACCGACATTTTCAGTCAGTAGACCGATCATTCTTCTTATTTTCTGTTGATCTGCTCTGTTTCCGACTTCGTAATTTCCTATCTTCGCAGAGCCGCCAGTCTTTGATATTAGACAGCAAAGCATTCTGACAGTCGTTGTTTTCCCTGCGCCATTCGGACCGAGAAAGCCGAAAACTTCGCCATCATTAACATGCAGCGTGAGGCTGTCAACGGCTGTAAGGTTCCCGAATTTTTTTGTCAGGTTTTCTGTATCGATCACCAAGAACCGCCAGCTATTAGCTCCAATCAGGGACTGATGAATTTAAAACACGCGCTCAAAACACCTAGCGAAAAGACAAAGCAGTGTCACCGACTTACTTCAACACTTAATTTTGGGACAAGCCAGCGCGCTGGGCTCCCTTTTGTTTGCTTATAGTCACGATTTCAATTGAGGATTCTTCCAAAAATCATAAGTATTGATTCAATCAACCTATGAATTATGCGTGGAAGGGGATAGGATGAACAGAGTTGTTTTTGCTTTGATTGCAATTCTGCTTTTGCTTTCCGTATCGTCAATGACGGGATTGATAAGAGTAGTCAAGGCTGAGGGTGGAACCATTACCATCAATGCAGACGGAAGCATAAGCCCGTCAACAGCTCCCATTTACACTGCAGATAATGTCACATACACGTTAACTGGCAACATCACCGCCGTTAGCGATGGAATCGTGATTGAGAGAGACAACATTGTTTTGAATGGGGCAGACTACACCGTGACTGGAAGCAACTCTTCCAGCAGCGACGGAATAGCGCTTACGGGCATAAGCAACGTGACAGTAAGAAACCTGACGATAAAGAACTTCACATATGGCACTTGGCTCTACTCTTCTTCTAACTGCACTTTGTCTGGCAACAACGTTACGGCAAACAGCGTGGATGGCATTGAACTCGGCTCTTATTCTTCTAATAACTCTTTGTCTGGCAACAACATCGCAAACAACGGGGAGGGCATTGCGCTCTACGCTTCTTCTGGGAACACTTTGTCTGGCAACAACGTTACGGCAAACCTCGATTATGGCATTTATCTCGAATCTTCTTCTGGCAACACTTTATCTGACAACGTTATGGTGGGAAACGAATACAACTTTGGCGTCCTTGGCACTGTTTTTGGCGACTTTCCACAGTCCATTGACGCCTCAAACCTCGTGGACGGTAAACCCGTCTATTACTTCGTGAACCAGTCGAACATGATAGTAAACCCTGATGCATATCCAGAGGTTGGATTCTTGGGCTTCGTTGGCTGTGTCAACGTGACCGTGCAAGGTATGAACCTAACAAACAACGGCCAAGGACTTCTACTCGCTTATACAAACGACTCAAAAATCACCGGCAACAACATCGCAGACAACAAGTTGGGCATTGACCTCGAGTTTTCTTCCAGTAACACTTTGTCTGGCAACAACGTCACAAACGACTACGATGGACAAATAGCTATTCTTCTCACGGATTCTTCTAATAATAACACTATTTCTGGAAACGCCTTAATTGACCTTACAGGCACCAGCGATGGCATAAATCTCGAGAATTCTTGTAATGACAACATTATCTCTGGAAACGTCGTAACAGCTAATGTAACAGGGTTCGGCGTAGGCATCGTTCTCATGGAGTCTTGTAACAATAACACTATTTCAGACAACAGTGCAGCTGGAAGTGGCCAGGGCATCTTTCTTGAGGACTCTTCCAACAGCAACAGCATTTCTGGAAACAACGTAACCGCAAACGAGCTCGAAGGCATTTGTCTCGACTCTTGTGACAGCAACGATATTTCCGGAAACAACATAACAGGAAACCAAAACTATGGCATCAGCCTCGGCTCTTGTTCTAATAACACTTTATCTGGCAACAACGTTGCAAACAACTTGTGGGGAATCTGTCTCGATTCTTCTTCTAACAATAATACGATATACCACAACAACTTCATAAACAACACCAGCCAAGTTCCTCCTTTCTTTTCTGGCGGAACCAACGTTTGGGATAATGGGAGCGTGGGTAACTACTGGAGCGACTACCTGACAAAGTATCCGAACGCCACCGAAACAGACGGCGTCTGGAACACATCATACGTCATTGACGCAAACAACACAGACTACTATCCGCTTACGGTTCCATATGCAGTAGTTCCAGAGTTTCCATCATTCCTAATTCTGCCATTGTTCATGATAGCAACACTACTAGCAATCATAATCTACAAAAAGAAAACCATGTCTCACGAAAAGATCTAGTCAAGCTGAAACACAGAAATCTTAAGCAGGCGCCGCAAACTCTGCTTGTCAACATAGACACATATGTGGATCCATTACATTGGATGTGTGTGAAAAAAAGGGAGGGGCCGGCAGATTCTCCCAGTCCGCGTCAACCTTCGACACGGACGTTTAAATACGGCTTTACAAAGCAACATTACAAAGCAACATTTCAATAGACGTAAAGAAAAAAAGCCGTGGGACCAGCCCTCGCATGAATTTCGTTTTTAGACCTTCGGCTTCTGTATTAGATCGTCCATTCTTGCCTTCTTCAGCAGGTTGACGTGTCTGACTAGCTCGCTTATGCAGGCTTCCAGGACTTTCTTGCCTTTTTCTGCCGAAGCTGTTGATTGTGTCCCGTAAACGCCTGAGCCTGTCTCATCCACCGTGCTTAACGGTAGTGTTAGGCCTTCGCCTTGTAACGCGTGTTCACGAGGCTTCTCATCAAACGCTGCTTTCATGTTGACAAGGTTCGGGTGTAAAGCCAGATTCACAGATGTTTCCTCAGCCCCTGCGTGCCTCCGTTCTATAGCGGTGAAAACGTCGGGCACAAGCTTCCCAGCCGCGGGCCACCACTGAAAAACAGACATGAAAACCCCTTCCTCCCTCAACTCCCTAGCCAACTCCGTCAAAGCCGCCAAATTACCCCCGTGACCGTTAACAACCACAATCTTACGCACACCATAATACATGAGAGACTGGCACGCGTCTCTAACGTAACTCTTCAACGACTTAGGAGAAATAAAAATCGTCCCCCAAAACTGCTTATGATGCGCGCTAACACCGAACGGAACAACCTGCAGACACACAACGCCCGTGCGCCTCGCAGTCTCCTCCCCGATGCTCTTGGCAATAAGATGATCCGTCCCCAACGGGTTCGCCCCCCCATGCTGCTCATTAGCGCCAACTGGAAGAATCGCAATGTCGTTCTTCGAAAAGTACTCCTTAGCCTCAGGCCAACTCATCTCATGAAGCAAAACCTTCAAACTTCAACACCAAACTGTTTTATTAGCAAACACACCGCATATAAACCTACATTATTAATGGCGGTGAAAAAACCCTGAAGGCAGTTATTCTCGCAGGGGGCTTCGGCACAAGACTGAGACCGCTCAGCTGCACAAGACCAAAAATACTCTTCCCCATAGTCAACAAACCCCTGCTTCAGTGGACTTATGAAAGACTCGCACGCAACAACATACAAGACGCCATAATGGCTGTCTTCTACCAAACCGAGATGTACATAAAACACCACCGAGTCCCAAGATCCGGCGTCCACGTAACCTACTCGCATGATCCACTCAGAAAACCCCTAGGAACCGGCGGCTCAATAAAAAGAGCAGAAAAACGAATCGGACACGACCAACCCTTCATCGTACTCAACGGAGACATATTCGCAGACGTAAACTACACAGAACTCATGCAAACCCACAAACAAAACAAAGCAGTAGCAACATTAGCCGTCCACAGCGTAGAAGACCCGAGCAGATACGGAGTCGTCCAACTAGCCCAAGACAACCGCATAACAAGATTCGTCGAAAAACCCCCACAAGGAACCGCCCCCTCAAACCTCATCAACGCCGGAGCCTACGCCTTCAACCCCCAAATCTTCGATTACATCCCCGAAGGACGAGCCGTCAGCATCGAACACGAAATCTTCCCAAAACTCGCCCAAGAAGGCAAACTCTACGCACACACCTTCAACGGCACATGGATGGACATCGGCAAACCCGAAGACTACATGCAAATCAACCGAAAAATGCTCAACAACACAAACGAACAACAGAAAAGCAGACCAGCCAAGAACGTAAACTTCGAGAAACCCGTGGCCATCGACAAAAACGTCCGCATAGGACAAGAAACCACCCTGGGACCATACGCAGTCTTGGGCAAGGATGTCATCATCGGAAAAAACGTGCAGATAATAGATTCAATCATCTTCTCAGGAGCCATCATACAAGACTCTTCTATTATAACGGGCGCAATAATCGGCGAAGGCGCAATCATCGGAGAAAGAGCCAAAATCCAGAAAGGCTGCATAATCGGCGACCACGCCAAAATAAAAAACGACGTGTCCCTCGCCCAGGGAACCACAATCTGCCCAGCAAACGAAGTCTCCGAAAGCGTATTAACATCTAACTGCGTCTGATAGAAAGAAAGAGGCTCATCAGATCATGTTAACCTCAAAACACTTATTCGGCACCAACGGCATCCGCGGCCTCGCCAACAAAGAACTCACCCCCGAAATGGCCATCAAAGTCGGCAGTGCCATAGGCACCTTCTTCAAACAAGGCGAACTCATAATCGGCCACGACGCCAGAACCACAGGACCCATGCTCCAAAAGGCCGTCGTCGCCGGCCTAAACTCGACAGGATGCAACGTCCTCCTAGCAGGGATGGCTCCGACGCCGACACTCCAGTTCGCCGTGAAACATCACAAGCCCAGCGGCGGAGTCATCATCACAGCATCACACAACCCGCCGGAATACAACGGAATCAAAGTCATAGGAAACGACGGAATAGAAATACCACACGAATATGAAATCGAAATCGAAAACATCTACTTCAACGAAAAAGCAAAGCTCGCCCCATGGAACGCACTGGGAACAACGCAAGAACTGCCAGGAATAATCGACGAATACATCAACGCCATAAAAAAACACGTCAACACCAAAGCAATAACCCAGAAACACTACCACATCCTAATCGACGGAGCAAACAGCGTAGGCAGCCTGACAGGACCACGCCTCGCCCGAGAACTAGGATGCAAGGTCACGACGATAAACGCGAACATAGACGGAACATTCCCAGGCAGACCACCCGAACCCCGCCCCGAAAACCTAGGAGACCTAGCCATCGCCGTCAAGGCAACAAACTCAGACCTAGGAGTAGCATATGATGGCGACGCGGACCGCTCCATCTTCGTCGACGAGAAAGGCAACATCATCATGGGAGACCAAACCTTCGCCCTCGTCGCCAAATACTTTCTGAAAGACAACCCAGGCGAAAAAATCGTCACACCCGTGAGCTCCTCAACCATAATCCAGGACATAGCCGACGAATACAACGGAAAAATCGAATGGACCAAAATAGGAAGCGTAACAGTCGCACAAACCATGAAAGAACTGAAAGCCAAACTCGGAGGCGAAGAAAACGGCGGAGTCTTCTACGGACCTCACCAGCCAGTCAGAGACGGCGCGATGACAACAGCATTAATCTTGAACATCATGGCCAGAACCGGCAAAAAACTCTCCACACTCATAAAAGAACTACCCCTATACTTCATCGAAAAAGCCAAAATCGAATGCAAAGAAGAACTCAAACAAGAAATCCTGCAAAAACTCATCGAACAAACCAAAGGCCTAAAAACGAACACTCTCGACGGCGTCAAAATCTGGTTCAAAGACAAGAGCAGCATACTAATAAGGCCAAGCGGCACCGAACCAATCTACAGAATATACGCCGAAGCCAAAACCAGCCAAACAACCAAAAAACTCGTCAAAGAATACAGCTCGAAACTCCAAAAAATAATCAAAGACCTAAGCTAAACAGCTAAGACAAAGCC
The DNA here is from genome assembly GCA_050010755.1 of Bathyarchaeia archaeon. GTDB lineage: Archaea > Thermoproteota > Bathyarchaeia > Bathyarchaeales > Bathycorpusculaceae > JBEKCD01. The sequence goes on along the minus strand of JBEKKK010000002.1, from coordinate 50,012 downwards.
CGCGGAGAACAACCCAATGTCATCGTCGATGATACAAACCAAATCAGAGGATCTAGATTCCCCGGAAAAACGGGGAAACCGTGTTGTAAGTATAATAGGATGTGGACAAGCCGGCATTCTTCAAGCGGTTCTCTTTGCCGACGCAGGCTTCAAGGTGACCTGCGTGGACACTGACCAAACCACGATCGCACGCATAACAAAGGGAAGGGCCGCGGCGACGTCAGAAATATGGACCAAACTCAAAAACCACGTGAAAACAGGACACTTGACCGCAACCAGTGAAATCGGAGAAGCGGCCGCCCACAGCGACCTAATCATAATCACAACCCCCGTAAAAATCAACCTGAGGAAAAAAGCAGAGTGCTCAGACTTAGAAAACACCTGCAAAAAAATCGGCTCAAACCTTCGCCCCGGATCCCTCGTAATAGTTACGAGCCTAACCGGAATCGGCCTCACAGAAGGCCTCATAAAAGACACATTGGAAAACACTTCAGGACTCAAAATCGGCAAGGACTTCGGACTGGCGTACAGTCCAATTCAAAAAGTGCACGCCTCGACTTGTGAGGAAGCCGCAAATTATCAGAGAGTCGTCGCAGCAACCGACAAGGACAGCCTCAGAAGTGCTTCACTCGTTCTTGAAAAGCTTGCTAAACGAGGCGTCCGAGGAACAGGCGACATGAAAACGGCTGAAGTGGCCGCGCTCCTCGAAGTCCTACAGCGGGACGTAAGCATCGCGTTAGGAAATGAAACTGCACTCCTCTGTGAAAAAGTAGGCGTGGACTACACTGAAGCCGTCAGAATCGCTGGGACAGACATTGACAAGCTGTCTCCCACACCGACGCTCCTGGACGACAGTCTCAGCGATAAGCCATACGTTCTGTTGAATGATGCCGAAAGCCTCAACCTTAAGCCTCGACTGGCAATGGCGGCAAGAGACACGAACGAAGAGACAGTTAGACACGTGGCCAACCTAGTCAAGGATGCGTTGAAAGACTGTGGAAAAACAATGAAACGAGCAAGAATTGCCATTCTGGGAGTCACACAAACCCCCAACATGCAAAGCCCCATCAAGAAAACAGCAAGAAAAATCATCGACACTCTAGAAGCAAGAGGAGCAAAAATAAGCATTTACGACCCGCACGTGTTAGAAACCGAAATTGCAGAAACCTCGTATCACTTCAAAAAAGACTCAACCGAAGCCATGGAACGCGCTGACTGCGTAATAATCTTGACGGCACACGACCAGTTCAAACGCCTGAACCTCAAGAAAATGAAGCTCACGATGAAAATGCCCGCAGCCATAATCGACCTGCAGGGCGTAGCCGACCCTAGCAAGATTGAAAAGGAAGGTTTCCTATACCGAGGGCTAGGACGGGGTGTCTGGACGGAATGAACAAAGTAAAAACGGCCGTGATAGGAACAGGTTCCTGGGGCAAAAACCACGCGAGAACATACAAGGAACTGGCAGAAACAGAACTCCTGGCCATATGCGACATAGACGCTGAAAGGGCCAACAACCTGGCCAAACAGCTAGGCGTCACACCCTACAGCAGCGTGGAAAAGATGCTCAGGAACGAAGACATCGAAGCCGTGAGCGTTTGCACATGGTCAACTAGCCTGGCAAAGGAAGCCACCAAGGCTGTGGAGCATGGAAAACACGTCCTCGTCGAGAAGCCCATGGCCGCAAACACGAAACAGGCAGAGAAACTTCTCGCCGCATCTGAAAAAATGGGGGTACTCCTCACCGTCGGATTCTTGATGCGGTTCATCCCAGGGTTACGAGAAATGAAAAAAGCAGTTGAAAACAAATCAATCGGGGAACTCGTATGCGCCACCGCCAAGAGAGTTTCTCAATGGCCTGAAAGAATAGGCGACGTCGGCGTAGTCAAAGACACCGCTATTCACGACATAGACGTAATGTTATACCTGTTCAACCAAGACCCGATTTCCGTTTACGCCAAGACTGGAAACATGAAACACAAAAAATTTGAGGATTACGCCCAGATAATGCTAACCTTCGAAGGAGGAAAAAGCGCGTTCATCGAATCCAACTGGCTGACGCCGTACAAGACTCGAATTCTGACAGCCACTGGCAGCGACGCTATATTGAAACTCGACTACATCACCCAAGAGTTAACAGTTGAAGACGCAACGCAAACGATGCAGCCGAGATACCAAATCCAAGAACCCCTAAAACTTGAGCTTCAGCACTTCGCAAATTGCATCCTTAAGAAAGAGAAACCGCTGGTAACAGGCCTCGACGGCCTGAAAGCGCTCAGGATAGCTGAATCTGCTATAAAATCCTCAATGACCGACAGAATAATAAAATTGAAATAGACAAAGCAGATTGTCAGCGTTTTCCCAGGTTGAACGGCTGCCCCTCCTTCAGAATCTTCTCAGGAGTTTTAGCCTTCCACTTCTTTAAGAAGGGCAAGTCATCCTTTTCAACTCTCAACTCATCTGGCAGCATTTCAGGAATCTCATCGCGTATCGGGTACCACCTTGAACATTTCGGACAGATAATCATCCCTTCCACGATCTCTTCTTTTTCCTCAAAGACAACCAGTTCAAGGGGGTAATATTTGTCAATTGGACAGGCGAGTATTTCCATCAACTTCTTCTTGATGAGCTATCCCTCCAATTCCCTTCTGCTTCATAACTATAAAACTCTTTCATGAACGACGCTTCGTCTGGCAAAAAGAAACGCTCTCCTCAAGATCCTTCCGGAGACTCATGATCGTTGCCGCAGGCCGGGCTATGGATATGGAAATCTCTGGAAAACATTTAAATGCAGAACGGATTTCCTTCTTAGGAAGAGGGTTATCATGGAAAGGTTACCAGCCGGCATAGTTTATGAATGCGTAAGGTGTGGAGCAAAAGTTCCCTCTGAAGAACTGGAGATGCGGGGCGGGGAAACTAAATGCATTGTCTGCGGCTACAGAATCCTGCGCAAAGCGAAGCCGCCCGTTGTCAAGCGTATTCAGGCCAAGTGAAAGAGAGAAAAATAGAATAGGATTTTTCTGTAACTCGCTCTCTCACTTCTGAAAGTCCCGGTTTAGAATATCTCCTTTTCTCCGATCTTTCGGGCCGCTCTGCCGCGAAGCTTTATCGCGGGGCCCACGACCTCGTCTGGCTCTTTTTCAACAGTTTTCCTCTTGATTGTTTCTCCACACACGCCTCTTGGCAAAAGCCGCCTTTTCAAGCACATCGCATACGTGCAATTTGCTATGGCGCACGTCTCCTCCGTCCATCTGCACCACACGACATCCCGGCGGGGAACAGTTGCGTCCTTTGAGCACTTGAAGGATTGACACGTTGGAGAACAAGCCTTAACCTGTGTCATTGTTTCCACTTCCTTTGACCATTTCATTCACAAAACTGCGTCGTCAGCTAAGTCTCTTAAGCAATATCATGCCTTGAACGTCATATAAACTTTTTTCTTCAAAGCTACTTATTTCGACTCAACCGTCTGTTTCTTGCCCCTGCCTCTCATTCTCCTGAATACTTCAAACACAAGCACCAGAAGCACGGTCAGTACGATGATTATGACCACAACCAGTTGAGTTGTCTCCACTGGATCGCCAGCCAGCAACACGTACCTGTTCATCTTAATCGAAACCGCCGTTGAACCGTCAACAAAAAGATTCGCCACGTAATTCGGCGAACCATTATTTGACAAGTAAACCGAGACGTTGTAACTTTGCCCTACCAGATTGGCGAACGTAACCGTGCCATTGGCCTGTGTTCTACTCGAAACAGGCTGAACACCATTTCCCTGCAACGTTACCTCTGTGTTCCCAAAAGGTTGACCAAAGTAATCAGTCACAGTTACCGAAATACTCAAGCCGTAGAGATAACAGTTCACGGTCACATTTTGATCCTGGAACAATTCCAACGTTGTGCTGTTAATCTCCGTTCCAGCACTGTCAAAAACTTCCACATAGTACTCGCCAAAAGTGGCATTCTGGAAAACGACAGCACCACTCGAATCTGTACTTCCTTCATAGTTAATACCGCCAGCCAGCTCGCTTGCCTCCACCGTCGCATTACTAAACGGCTGCCCACTCGCCTCCAAGGCCACGATTTGCAACGCGAACGACGGACAAGCTATGGTCACGTTGTAGACTGCAACTGGACTTTCACCAACAAAAAGATTCAAAATCGTTCCGTTGGACAGAGTGCTATTGGAAGAAGACTCAATAACGTTCGTCGCGTTGAACAGCGTATCGTACCGACCCGCTGTCAGATCGTAGGTACTATTCGGCAGCAACGATTGCTCTTCCGCATTTCCGTTGACATCAGTAAACAAAGTCACGTCCACAGGCGTCAAGTTCACCCCCGCCTCGGGAATACCCACTTCATTGCCGTTCACAAATGCAACAACCTTAACGCCAAGATCCGTAAGATTGAGCACAAGATTACCTGTCTCAGTGTTGTTCACCGTAAAATTGCCCTCTCCGACCTCTACAGCTTGATAAAATCCTTCCAAAGTGAAGTTCCCAATTTCAAGCATAGACACCGTCAGACCATTCGAATCGGCCGTTTGATTGCTGACCGACGTCCCGTTTTCAAACGCCTCAACAACGACGCCTGGCACAGCCTCTCCGGCCAAATTCACCGTAGTCACATTGAAAGCAAAACCTGGAACCTCGAAGACCTGGGTATCTGGAGGAACCTTCGCCGTAGGAAGAGCGATCTCTGTTGAAACAATGCTCACAGTGTAGTTGTCCACAGTCGCATTCGTCGGTACTACAAAGCCCGAAAAATTGATTAAACCCGCAGGGGTGGCGGTCAAGTTCACGGAATATTGAACGTTGGTTCCCGTCACATTCAGCGTGACATTTTCGTTAACATTGTATCCGGTTGCCACTATGTAAACCGTCTGCAGCCTGTGATATTCCGTCGAATTAGTCAAGCCCACCGGGAACCCGATTGGCGACACCAAAGTGCCGTTAGCAACAGTGGAAACGGTGTAAATGCCAACGAAGTTCGTGTTAGCGCCCGAAGTGAAATTCCCAGGATAAGGCACCGTTACGACGCCGCTTCCAAGTGCTGATGTTACAAGGCCTACCGATTCTTGATATGATAAACCATCTGGGTTCACAACCTCAATCTGAGCGTCTTCAGCAACGTCGGCACCATCACCAGTCACATTAAACGAAATCGGCACCGAGTTGCCTTCCTGAAACTGGGCGGGAGCGGGAGGCACAGTCACATTCAGGAAATACGCTGTCAAAACAGTGAAGTTCTCAAACGTGGCGCTCTCATTAGCGCTCACATCGTTTACCGTTACCGTGTAATTGCCGGCCGCGGCTTCCGGAACGAAAAACGAAGCCGTCACACTGTTTCCAACAGCAGTTCCAACCGCAAGAACTGCCCCATTAAAAGCAACATTATACGCCCCATTCACCGTAGTCAGGTTCGCCACCACCGTAACGTTAGTACCCACATTTCCAGTCGTAGGAGTAACGGAGAACACCTCCATCTGAGCCTTGGCCCTGGGCAAGAATGAAAAACCCAACAGCACAGATGTAAACATCAAGAACAAACACGTCAACTGTTTGGCTCTAAGCCGAATCTTCGCCAACCGTCTTCCCTCGAACCATACATCCAAGATTGTGAACAACTCTAACACTAGGGTGCATTTTAAACTTTACCTTTTCATCGCCCCACAACCCTCACTCGGATGTCAATTCCGAAATCAGCCACAAAACGGTTTCCCCTTCTTAACGGTTCCGTCCGACGTCCCGGCTGTTTGACAATAAACCATCCACGATGGATGATGAAAAACACAATATTGCAACTCGCGCCCAACAAGTCCCTGCCTTTCTCGGAACGCCCCCGCGCAACATGGAAAACTTACAAAGCAACATTAAATTGCAACATTACATCTGATGTAAAGAAAAAAAAGGGAGGGGCCGATCGCGCCACTCGTAAGCTTCACACTAATGATCCTGCTAAACCACTCCTTGAACCCGAACGTAAGGCACCAAAAAATATTCGCCCCAGAATCATGGAAGCAGGTGCGTGCGAGCAAACGTGCGTCAACGAAAAGCAACTTAAGCCTGAAATGAGCAGTATTGGGTTCGAGGCATCCAGACATGAGCGAGGAAATTCTAAACCTGGTCAAAAAGCATGAAGAGTGGCGCGGCAAACAGTGTTTAAACCTAATCCCATCCGAGAACATAATGAGCCCGACAGCGCGCAAACTTCTCAGCTCAGAACTCGCACACCGCTACACCTCGGTAGATCGGTTCTACATGGGAACACACTTCACCGACGAAATCGAACAAACCGGCGAAAAACTCGCAAGAGAACTCTTCAAAGCCGAAACCGCGGATCTGCGACCCCTCTCAGGACACATCGCCGACACCATCATCCTGGCAAACCTCACAAAACCCGGCGACACCCTCATGTGCATCAGCCCCGAAGACGGAGGATACCCCGGAATGTGGAACGAAGGCCTCGCAGGACTCTTCAAACTCAAAACAATCCCCTTCCCATTCTCAAAAACAGACTGGAACATAAAAACCGAAGAAGCCAAACAAGCCATAACACAGCACAAGCCCCGAATAGTCATCTTCGGCGCAAGCCTCATACTCTTCCCATACCAACTCGCCACCATGGCCAAAATCGCCCACGAAAACGGCGCAACCGTAGGATACGACGGCTCCCACGTCCTAGGACTCATCGCCGGCCAACAATTCCAAGACCCACTTCGCGAAGGAGCAGAAGCCCTGTTCGGCTCAACCCACAAGAGCCTCTTCGGCCCACAAGGAGGCATACTACTCGCAAACAAAGAAATCGGAGAACCCCTAAAACAAAAAATCTACCCCGCCTTCGTAGACAACGCCCACTGGAACCGCATCGCAGCCCTCGCAATGGCCCTAGCAGAAATGAAACGATTCGGCAAAGCCTACGCCACACAAGTCACACGCAACGCGAAAACCCTAGCAAAAGCACTGAATGACATCGGCTGCCCAGTCGTCTGCGGCCAGATAGGCTTCACCCAGTCACACCAGGTCATCGTAGACTATGGAAACTACGAAAAAGGAAGAACCATAGCAGAAAAACTCCAACGCGCAAACATAATCACAGACTGCGTAATCAGATTCGGCACCTGCGAAGCCACAAGACGCGGAATGAAAGAACCAGAAATGCAGAAAATAGCCGAACTAGTCAAAAGAACAATCATCGACAACGAAAAACCAGACACCATCAAAAAAAGCGTAGCAAAACTCGCAACCGAATTCCAGAAACCCCAATACTGCTTCGACTCCTAACAACTCGACAACCCCATTCTCATCCCTGAAACAGCCGCGCAACAAACCCGAAGGTTGCCAAACTCGAAATGCGTCCAGCCCACCGCAGAACGCCCCGATTACACTGGTGAGCAATCCTCGCAGTTCTACGAGATTTAACAATGCGCAATATTCTTTGCAGTTTATTCAATATTGGACAACTTCCCAGATTAACAAGAGGTATTCTTGAATCAAATGAGAACAAAGCTTATATTCCCTTGAGCATTACCCTTACTCTTAAACCAAAGATTAAATCGAGGTGTTGATGGATGGTTAATGACGGACGAGGGCGCCTATTCCGAAGAAAAGACGGCAAATTCCTCATCTACATTCCGAAAGACTTAGCCGAAGACAGCATGTTCCCATTCAAGGGCTCCGACTCCATATTCGTAAAGATATCCTTCAAACCAAGCGGCGACACCAAACTACTGGTAGAGAAATGGATAGAACCAGCACCAGAAGAATGAACAAGGCACACGGCAACAGTCGCCCCTCCCTATTTTTGAAGATACCATAAAATACCCGTTCATTCTAAACATTCCATACGAAAAGGAGCCAACGCAATGGACACACTAAAAACCATACTGAACGAAACAAAAAAAGAGCTAATGTGCAAGGACAAAGTGCGCGAAACAGCCTTCAAAGACCTAAGAGAAGCAACAAGCCTCTCCAAACAAGCAATACTCCTCATCCATCAAAAAAGATTAAAAGAAGCAGAAAAATCCATCGAAAAAGCCCACAAAAACATTCTAACAGTTAACGAAATGTCAGCATCGCAACCCAGCATAATCTACAGCGGCCAACACAGCGCCGCCCTTCAAGAATACTCGGAAGCAAACATATTCCTAAAGCTAGTCCAAGAATCAAAGTTCATAACGCCCAAAGAAATCGATGCCCCATCCGATGACTACATCCTCGGACTGGCCGATGTCATAGGCGAATGCCGAAGAGCCGTGCTCGACGCGCTGCGCGAAGGTAACACAAGAAAAGGAGAAAAATACCTGCAAACAATGGACCAAATCTACATCGAACTCATGGCCATGGACGAATCCTACATGCTAGTGCCAGGCCTAAGAAGAAAATGCGACGTCGCCAGAAAACTCATCGAGATCACACGCGGAGACATAACCCAAGAAATCCGAAGAAACGAACTCGAGAAACATCTCAAACAGTTTGAAAAATACGCCAAAAGCAGAAAATAAACCCCCACCGGCACCGAAAAACATCGGTGAATAACATCAAGCATCACTTTTCCGCCAAGAAAGCCCACCAAACACAACTACGCATGTCCGAGAAGATCGTTTTCCAGGACAGACTCCCCAAAACAATCCGCACAGTAGCTGGAGTAGACATCGCCTATACCGAAGGCACATCAATAGGAGCCGTGGCAGTTCTAGATTATGACTCCTTCAAGCCCATGGAAAAGCAAACAGCCTTCTGCAAGACCCGTTTTCCCTACATTCCAACCCTACTCTCCTTCAGAGAAGCAGAACCCGCAATCCAGTGCATCCGAAAACTGGGCAACCAACCAGACTTGTTCATGGTAGACGCCCACGGTTTCGCGCACCCTTACCACTGCGGACTTGCAAGCCATCTGGGACTCATTCTGAGAAAACCGGTAATCGGCGTTGCAAAAAACAAATTGATAGGCGAAGTCAAAGCCGCAAAATCCGAAGCCGATGCGAATCTCATCGAGTACCACCAAAAAATCGTCGGCGCAGCAGTGATAACCAACAGAGGATGCAAACCCGTCTACGTCAGCGTTGGAAACATGATTTCTCTAGAAACTGCCATCGAAATAGTCAGGCACTGCGCCAAGAACAACCGAATACCAGAACCCATTCTCATGGCCCACAGCCTAGCAACAGCAGAAAAACGAAAAATCAATATCCTCTATGACATTAAGAACCGTTAGTGAATGAATTGCTGGATCCAACACTCAACGCATTGGCCAAAAAAATTCGCAACGAGCCCCTTCGCCGAAAAGTCATAGAACTGCTGAAAAACCCCAGCATCGAAATCAACGGCAGAACATACACAGGCTTACCACTTAAAACATCGCCCGCCGGCATCTCACGTCATCACAGCTACCCCGGCGGATACATTGAGCACGTCGCTTCAACAGCAAACCTCGCATTAGCATTGTGCGACTCCGTTGAGAACACGTACCACGGCAAAGTAAACCGCGACCTTGTCATATCAGGCGTTCTGTTGCACGACATATTCAAACCAGCAACTTACACGATCAACAAGAACGGAAGCTACAGCTCAGCAAGCTTGGCCGACTACTTGGACCACCTGTTACTCGCAACTTCGGAACTCGTTCGCAGGGACTTTCCGCTGGAACTGATTCACATAGTATCGGCACACCATGGCGAGGCAGGACCGATAAGACCGAAGACTGTTGAGGCTCTGATATGCCACTTGGCAGACTCCACAGATTCACTTTTGAACGGCGAAATCCTGAATGCAGCAGCATACCTTTCAAGAAGAGCCGTGGGTCAAGAACTTTTCATGATGAACTCGAAGGAAGCCTTCGAAATAGTCCATTCGAAGTCAGTCGAAGGCTGGGAAGGCGTTGAAAAAACCATTGAAAAAATACGTCGCAGAAGGAAAACGCGCAAAACTTAATAGCCCAACCAGCGTGAAAACTGAGAAACAGGGAAATAAGATTGGAAATCTCCTTTGATGAATTCCAGAAACTCGATCTGCGCATTGGCAAAATAGTGGAAGCCAACCAAATCCCAGGGTCACGAAACCTAATAAGAATGATAGTCGACTTCGGAACCGAAAAGAGACAAGCCGTTGCTGGCCTCTTGCAGTGGTACAAACCCGAGGATCTCACGGGCAGAAAGTGCGCCTTTATTCTCAACCTTCAAAAACGCAAAATGATGGGTGTCGAATCCCAGTGTATGGTATTCGCCGCAGAGGACGATAAGGGCAACGTGGTGATCTTGCAGCCCGAAAAAGACATTGCAATCGGAAGCAGAATCCACTAGCAAGCGATCCAGTATCTAACCAATAAGTTTGATGATGGTTTCAGCCTTTTTCTCGCTGTCGACCAGATACTCAACCATTTCCTGGCTCAAATCCAGCCACTTTGCCAGTCCAGCCGCCATCTCAGGATTGTTGTTGAAAATTATCCTAAGGTACGGAAGGACTTCCGTCGTGGCTCTTCTAGCTGAAATGTGGTTCCTCCGCTTAACCTGGGCACCTATGCTCAGCTTCATGGCACGCTCGCCTCTGGATCTCGAAAGCATTTGGATACGTTCAGGGAACTTGAAAGGAATCCACCCTGGAGGTTTGGTGTTCTTTCTGGACAAGGCCACCCCGGCCGTCATGTAGTCCATGACGTAACGCAGCAGACCCCAATCCTGAGTGGCGCGAATTCTGCCCCTGTAGACATCTGCAATGGACAGTGCATCCATCGCGTCGGCCAGATCATGAGGATCCGTCAAGTGTGCTGGAACGTTCTCGTAGATCCATTCGAAAAGCATGTCAGAGTCAACGTCCGCCGTGTTGGCCGCCTGCTTCGCGCTGGAACAGGTCTTTCCGTAGAGTATCATTCTCAAAACGTTGAAGATACTGTCTTGTCTATCCCGGTACCCCAGCCATGAAACATCCTCGTAGGTCAACGTCTTCTTGCTCTGGCCCAGCGCCTGAAGATCGTTCACTGCCGACCGCACATCGCCTCCCGAGCGTTGAGCAATGAACCTCAGCGCCGCCTCATCTGCCTGAATCCCCTCATCTTGGCTTATCAATTTCAAAAGCTTCGCAACTTCGCCTGCCGCCAGCCTCTTGAACTCTATAAGAAGGCAGTAACTGCGAAGGGTTAAGAAGCGAGGCTCGTAAGCGCTGTTAGAAATCAGGACTACCGGGCACTGGGCAGCCTTGACCACGTCGGTTATTGCCTTCACCCCGCCCCTGTCTGAGGTCCCCGTTATACCGTCCAGTTCGTCAAGAAGAATGATTCTTTTTCCACCGAACAGTGAGCCGTATTGTGAGGCCAGTCCGGCAAAACGGTTTATGGCGTCTTCGGTTCGATAGTCGCTTGCGTTTTTCTCCACGAACTCCATGCCATTATCATGAGCCAGAGCCTCCACAGTGATAGTTTTTCCCACGCCTGGCGGCCCATAGAGAAATGCAGCTCTTTTCTTTGGAATTCCTTTCTGCCAAGATTTTATCCATTCGGCGAACTTTTCAACCGCGTCAGCGTTCCCGATGATTCCAGCCAGAGATTTCGGCTTGTGCTTAGCAGTCCAAGCATAGTGCAAGAGTTCGCACCTATTTTGCGCTTCTCATGTCGCAGCCTGCTTCAACGAGCCTAGCCAGCAACGCGCTCAACTGGATCTCCTCATCAGCTCCTTCAACGAGCCTGAAATCCGCCTCACCCACAACGTCAGCCAGCTTTATCTTCCACTGCTCGGGCATCTCAGATCTGAAAATCTCCGTGTGAATCTGACGCATCAAATCGCTCCCGGCCACACCGTACTGCTGGATCATTTCGCGCAGTCTTTTTCGCGCACCGACAAAGTCACCCTCCATAGCCGTCATGATCATCTTCGCCACGTCTGCAGGGCTAGCCTTTCCAGTAACAGAATAAACAACCTTCGCATCAATGGGCTTGTCCAAGGAAGCAGCAGACTGTAGCGTATTAATGGCACGTCTCAAGTCTCCGCCAGAAACCTCAAAAATAGCCTCGAAACCATCAACTAACAACTTCACTTTCTCCTTCTCGGCAATGCCCTTCAAGTAAGAATCCTGAGCTTCTCTCGGCAAATGAGCAAACCTGAAAGGAGCACAACGGGACTGAATGGGCTCGATTATCCTCCCACTATAATTAGCACACATGATAAAACGGCAAGTCCCAGTGTAACGCTCCATCGTTCGCCTCAACGCCTGCTGAGCATCAGAAGTCATGTTATCCGCCTCATCCAGAATCATAATCTTAAACGGAATCTCACCAATCGACTTCACCCTCGCAAAAGTCTTCACGGTCTCCCTCACCACGTCAATGCCCCTCTCATCGCTCGCATTCAACTCCAGCATATGCTCCCTAAACACATCACCATAAAGATCCCTCGCCAAACAAAGAGCCGCAGTCGTCTTCCCAGTGCCCGGCGGCCCCGCAAAAATGCAATGAGGAACGTTCCTAGACTCCGCGAAACTCTTCAAACGCTCCACAATATCCTTCTGATCAACAATATCGCTCAGCTTCTTTGGCCTGTACTTCTCAGCCCACATCTCGAAACTCAAACAACACAAACCTCCCAGCCTATACGTTACCTCCAAGCACTAATAAAAACATACTCACATCAAAACAGCATCACCCAAGCGCACTACAACCAACCTCACAAACACTGGACACAAGGACAAAAAGCAACATCGCGGTTTACGCTGCAACATTACATTGCAACATTACATCTGATGTGAAGAAAAAAAGGGGAGGGGGTCACGCTTCATCGTCGAAACCACATAACGTTAATCGACAAACTCGAACAAAAGAGACGACCAGCACGCGCAACACAAGCCAGAACCAAAATTAATTCTTTTTCCGGAACACTGCGCCACGCAACATGGACACACACGTGGATCCATTACACGGATCCATTACATCTGATGTGTGTAAAAAAAGGGGAGGGGAGCACCGTTCAACATCGCAATCTAAGTGATGCCAGAGCAAACCCGAAGAAAAAGGGCGACCTAGACTCCAGCTAGGACCAAGTTTTAGCGTTTTCCGCAACGCGCACGCGCAACATGGAAAACTTACACGGCAACATTACACAGCAACATTACATCTGATGTAAAGAAAAAAAGGGGAGGGGGCAACTGCACCGATTTTGTCAGATTCTCGAGGCGAGCTGTCTCACCTTTTCCGCAAAGACGGTGCCCAGAAGCTCATCAGGCTTCCCCAACGCCGCCTCCACCCCCTCGTCAAAAGGAATCCTCCCCAAGAACGCCAAACCCAACGCATCCGCCTCTCGCTCCACAACATCGGAACGAACCAACTCCATATTCTCAACAACCCCAATCACCCGCACCCTCAACTCCTGCAACAACCCAACCAGCCTCCTCACAGTCTCAAAAGCCAACCGCGAAGGCGTCGTCACAATCAGAAACTCCACCCTCCCAATCAACCTCACCAAATCAAGAGTAGCATCACCAATCCCCGGCGGCACATCAAGCACAAGATAATCCAGCTCCCCCCACACAACCACCGACAAAAGCTCCAACAACGCATTAGAAACATCCACCCCCCTCAGCGGAGTCGCAAGACTACCCGAAAAATAGACAATCGACATATACTCCAAACCGCACACCCGCGGAGGAACAATGCCCTTATCCTCCATAGGTCGCAGATCCTGAACGCCTAAGACAGCATGCGTAGACGGGCTCGTGAAATCCAGGTCAAATAGACCGACTTTGAACCCCTTCCTAGCAAGAATCAAGGCAAACGTCGTCGCAAACAGGCTCTTGCCCACCCCACCCTTGCCACCTGAAACTGCTATGATGCGACGCACACCCTTCAACCTCTCATTCACGATGCTCGCCCGAGGATCAACCAAGCCTACCTCACACCCCTAACGCTAACAAGTGAAACCCCACGCCCCTCCACCACCTCAAAATCCGGACTCCCACACCTCGGACACTTAACATACGCGTGCGCCACCTCAGGAACAAAATGAATAGCCTCAACCACGCCCTCATCCAGCTTCCGCCTGTCAAAAACCCACACACGACCACACACCCGACAACTCAACCTCGCCCGCGCCTCCTCAACCTTGAACACCGCACTCTCGAACCTGGGCCCCTTGACCTGTTGAAGAGCAAACAATAACACGTCCTCATCTATCTGCTGCAGCTCCCCAACCCTAATCCTCACTTCCTTGACCTCTCTAAAACCCTCCTTCTCCGCCGCCTCAGAAGCCGCAGATACTACGGCTTCAGCCAGCGCCCACTCGTGCATACCAACAGCCTACGGACAAGAACAACTTAAAAATTTCGCAAAAAACCATCAACCCCCGCCGCCCAAACAGGACGACACACACAGCAGGTCCCAGCAGAAGCCAACCTAAAGCTAAATAAAGTCATAAACAACAACTAAACACACCTCCAAAGGTGACACTCATGTTCAAAGTCAAAGTCGCCGACGCCAAACAACTCAGAGACATGATCACATCCATCTCCATACTCGTAGACGAAGCCACTTTCAAACTCGACGCAGAAGGCATCAAACTTCGCGCAATGGACCCATCACGCGTCGCCATGATAGACTTCGAATGGCCCAAAACCATCTTCGAGGAATACATCTGCACGGAACCCACAAAAATGTGCGTAAACATAACCGAACTCCTCAAACTCCTCAAGAGAGCCGGCAAAGACGAAACGCTCGAACTCTCCAAAGACGAAAAAACCGGAAAACTACAAATCTCAATCACCGGAAAATACTCGCGCAACTTCACCATGCCCACACTCGAAGCCTCAGAAGAGGAAGTCCCAACACCCAAAATCACATTCAACGTCAAAATAAAAGCCACGACCGAAGGCCTGAGCCAAGCAATCGAAGACGCCCAGCTCGTGAGCGACCACGTGAGAATCGAAGCAGACCCCGAAAAAGTGGTCTTCAACGCCGCCGGAGACCTGATGGGCGCAACGATAACCCTCCAAAAAGGAAGCGACACCCTGCTCGAACTCGACGCCAAAGAACAGCAAAAAGCAACCTTCAGCCTCAGCTACCTGACTGAAATAATAAAAACGGCATCCGCAACCTCAGACATAGCAACACTCGAATTCTCCTCAGACATGCCCATAAAACTAGACTTCCAACAGGCAAAAGAAGGAAAACTAACCTTCTACCTCGCACCCCGAATCGAAAGCGAATAACGAGAAAAACCACATGCAAACCGTCTTCTCCAAATTCGCCAAAAGCGACTACACCAAATACCCATTCCTAAAAGAAGCAGCAAAATACCTGAAACTCCCAAACCTAAACATCGAAGACCTAGAAAACATCGAACTCAAACAGATACTCGACCGAGCAGAAGAAAGAGTCGAAGAAGCGATATTATACACAAGAGTCACCAGAAACCCCCACCACGCCGAAGACGTAGAAATCCTCTCATTCACAGTCGCCATAGTCCTAACGATAGCAACCCAAAACACGTTCATCAAGAAGAGATACGCACTGGCCGAAGCAAAACAAGCATACGAAGACTTCAAACTCGAACCCAAAGAAAAACTAGCAAAAATCGCCCAGAACTTTCAATGGAAACTGCAACCCAACAACAACCTCCAAATACCATACGAATTCGCACTCGACTTCACCAGTTACCTCAAGAACACGACATACCTGCGAGAAAAAAAATGGAAACTCATCAACCGCCCTTTGGCAAACGGAAAAGTCTACCTAACAAGCGGCGAAACCGCCAGACTGCTCGCCGAAGAAGTTCGCAGATACGTCGAAGAACACACAGAAACCGAAGAACTGCCCAAATTTCCGACAAAAGTCCTAGAAACAGCCGAAAGAATCAACAAACTGGCAATAGACAAAATAGGCAAAACCGAGATAGAAGGCTTTCCGAAGTCCATAACACAAACAGCCTTTCCACCCTGCATACAGAAACTATACGAGGCCTTTTCATCTGGACGCCACCTCTCACACATCGGCAGGTTCACCCTAACATCATTCCTCGTAAACATCGGAATGCCCTCGGAAAAAGTTGTGGAACTCTTCAAAAACATCTCCGATTTCAACGAAAGAATGACCCGCTACCAGGTTGAACACATAGCTGGAGAAAGAGGCTCCCGAACCCGCTACACAACTCCAAAATGTGACACGCTGAAAACTCACGGAGTTTGCATAAACCCTGATAGCCTGTGCAGAAGGATACATCATCCATTGGGCTACTATAGAAGAAAGGTTACATCCCCACACTAGAAAGAGTTAAAACCGTGATGGCTGTATGCTTGTATGCCAGAACGGTCAAAAGTTTAATATTGACAGCGTAACAAATCAGTTCGTCCTACAGGACAGGGAAAGATGAACCAAACAATAACAGCAAACCTCGCACGCGTTGAAGGAGACCTAGGCGCAAAATCAGAGATCGGACTGATCCTCCCCACGTATTGTGAAGTTTCAAACATTGAAAAGCTAATAGGCGACATCGAAAGCTTGGATCTTGATGTCCGCATCCTAGTCATCGACGATTCCAGCCCAGATGGGACGGCTGATGCCGTTCGGACACTGCAGAAAAAGTACAGCAACATTCTCCTCCTAGTGAGACCGAAGAAGTCCGGCCTTGGAACAGCCATAACCGACGGTTTCAAGACACTCATATCATTGAAGAACCCTCCAAGCTACATAGTGACCATGGACGCTGACTACTCGCACAATCCCAGAGAAGTTCCGCGCGCAATCCAAACCGCAAGAGAAAGCAAAGGTCTGGCAATAGGAAGTAGATACTGCAAGGGAGGCGGCGTGGTGAAATGGAGCATATTTCGCCGCCTGACCAGTCGTATAGCAAACATTCTCGCTTACATTTTGGTGAGAGCAAAAATCCATGACTACACCAGCGGTTTGCGATGCTACTCGACAAGGCTTGTCAGAGAAATGGTCCCAGACTTGCACAGTGAAACCTACGAAATACAAATAGAAACTATACGGCAAGCCCACAAAAGAGGATTCGACGTAAGGGAATTCCCGATGACCTTCGTTAATAGAAAGAACGGAAAATCGAAGCTCTCCGCAAACGAAATCAAGGAGTTCACCTCGGAGATTTTAAAAATTAAGAGACTAAAAGAATCGGCAGGCTAGCGTTGGTTGAACCTAGGCCTGAACAGACTTGTTGAAATCTGCGCGCATAAGGGAGAAAAACCGCGGGCAGATCCCTTTGCATTCGTTTTTGGAGAATAACAATCCTAAGTAAAGAGAGAAGTCATCTGCACATGGCAATGGAATATGGTGCCCGTATTTGGGCCTGATAGGCCTTCGGCGGGCGGCTACGCGCTCACTCTCTTTTCTGCAATAGCTCGTCCGTAAACCATTTCTAAATGGTTCACGACCTTTTTCCAAGTATACTTTGTCTCGACGAGTTCCAATGCGTTCTTGACGAGTTCCTCTTTCAACGACTGATCTGTCAGCACAGCATGAACCAATTTTGAGATTTCGCCAGAAGTAGATTCCTTGAGTAACAACGCGTGTGTTCTATCCTTCAAAATATCGCCTGGGCCCCCAGAAGGAGAAGCAATGACAGGAATTTTGCTGCACATCGCTTCGAGCATACTTAGACCGAACCCTTCGTATGAAGATGGGAACAGGAAAACATTGGCGACTGAATAGAACTCGAGTAGCTTCTCCCTCGGAACGTTGCCCGTAATAACAAGAGAATCCTTCACTTTGAGCTTCCTAGAGACGTCTAAAAGTTCATTTACGCAATTTGAGTAGTCGGGGCCAACAACGACAAGCTTAGCGGACGGAAAATCTTTCAAGATAGCGGGTAGAGCCTCAACGATCTTATCCACTCGCTTATTCCAATCTATCCTCCCAACGTAGAGCAATATAGGACCATCTGAGTGGAGTTCCTCAAGAATTCTCTTGCTTCGATGAAGATTTGCATATTCCACAGCATCAACGCCGTTGGGCACGATGGCTATCTTGTGCTCTGGCGCACCTAAATTTGAAATAAGACGCTTGTTGTGCCTGCTCAGTGCTACTATTCTGTCAGAGGAATTAAGCAGCAGACGACCTGAAGACTTGTCAAAAAAATCTTTCGCGAATCCGTTTGCTAGAGATCTGTGAGGATAAATCCCGTGCGGTGTGAGAACAGATGGGACACCCCTGATGTGAGAGATGTAGACCGCCTCGAGGGAACTCAAGCACCTATAACCATGTGCGTGAACTACGTCGGCTTCGATTTCTTTGACAATCTTCACGACTTCAGGTATGAACCAGAGTTCCCTGAAAATGCTCGGCATGAACAAGGGGAAGCGGCAAACTTTTATGCCATCGAGATTTTCCTTCTTTACAGGAGAGACTTTTCCATCTACCTCGTTTGAAGTTATGACGGTTACATTGTGCCCTCTCTTAGTAAGTTCGCGAGAAATTCGATAGACGTGTTCTTCCACTCCGCCAATTGCTGGAGGAAACCGCGGTGTGACTTGCAGTATGCGCATGTTCTATACTCTCGGCTTAGGTCAAACAATGTGTGGTGGTTGAGACAAAATGGCATTTAAGGCTTCTTCGTACTGCTTTGCCAACGCTCCCCAATCGAATCTGTCCTCAACGGTCCGCCTAGCATTTTCCCCCATTCTTGCTCCTAGCTTTTCAGAGTTCAACAAGGTCTCAAGCTTCCTTATCCATTCTTCAGCATTGTCTGGATCCGCAAGAAAACCATTTTCTCCATCCAAAATTATCTCTTGAATGCCAGCTACCCTGCTGGCAATGACAGGTTTCCGCATTGACATTCCCTCAAAAAGTTTCAGCGGGCTTGCTGCATGGGAGATTTCGTTGTTAGGAAATGGAACAAGTACAACGTCTGCAACTGACAATATGGAAGGAATCTCTTCGTGGGGCATTTCTCCTACGTACAGGACATTATCCTCATTGATATTCTTACTGTCACCACTTCCGACGAGCAAAAATCTCACATTGAGTTTTTTCAATCTCGCGTCTTCGCATAACCTCCGCAATATGTTCATTCCCGCCCATCCGTCCAAGCGCCCTGAGTAAACACACAATCTCTCTTTGTTGAGATGCAAATCTGATCTCACTTTGGCGGAATCCAAGCCGTTCGAGTCGAACAGCTTGGTATCGACACCGTTTGGAATTATAGAAATCTTGCGTTGAGAAACACCTAATGAAACTGCGTAGTTCTTTATGAACCGTGTAGGTGCGATTGTCCTGTCCGACTTTCTGACAACAAACCGCTGAACTTGAACAAGTAGCTTAGCTGTTAAACTTTTTTGGTCAATATTGAGGAGAACGCTGCTGTACTGAGCAATCAAATCATTGAAATCGGCGACAACTTTTTTTCTCCACAGTTTTCCTTCCAGAAAGCCCAACAGACCAGTGTAAGGACTGGGATAATTTAGCACGATGACATCTGGGTCTATCACTCTCAAAATCTTGAATGAACTCAAGAACACTGAAACGGCGGTCACAAAATACGCAGCTATCAACGAATGTTGCCACAGTAGAGAAACTCGAGGCGAGACTCGTACCGAATGTTCAAAAATACCTTCGTAGCGAATAACGGCCTTCTCGTCGCGTGTATGACTCTGAGTGGCTTGTTTGTCCATGTATGATTTGTCACGTAATTCACGAAACGGAGGAAAAACGGCAAAGTGCACCTCATTTCTATTGGCCATCCGCTTCATGAGCTCAAATATCCTTCTGTCGCTTCCCAATTTTGGTGGCAAGTACTCAACGAACGCCAGCACTTTCATCTTTCTCGTTCTCAAAATGTTCATGTTTATGCTTTATAGTTTTCCAATGCGAAAAGCTCGGAGGAATTTCAAACACGTGAAGATCTGTTTTATGCGCTGCTACCAACCATTTATAGCTGGTGGAGTGGCCGCTTGATGAACAAACCTCTCAAAAGCCAGAAGAGCATTATGAGCGGAAATGTAGTCAATCAATCCTTTGAGAGAATGATATCAACCTTTTAATGAATTCAAACGCGTTACCTGTAACTGAAAATACCTACCTTGGACGGTTTTTGCGTGTCAAGAAGTTTGCGACAATTGCAGAATTTCGGTGTGTTAAAAACGAATAGCTTCGCTGTACGATTTCCAAACTCTAGGGCCTGTTGCGTCAAAAGCTTTCCCATTGAAGTCATTATCGTTGACAATTTCAGCAATGAGTATACTACGATTATTGCGAAGGCCTTTGGAGCGAAGGTTGCACAATGGAAATCAAATCCGGCATTAGCAAGGAACGTAGGCATTGCCGGCTCTGCAGGGAAGCATGTCTTCTTCGTTGATTCTGATCAGATACTATTCAGATGTGTGGTTGAAGAATGTGTTACAAAATGCAATGAGGAAAATGCAGAGATGGTGAAGGTTCCGGAACTTTTCATCGGAGAAGGATTCTAGGGCGCCTGCTCAACGGAGTGGAAGAATTATTATGTGAAGGTAGAAAAGAGATTCGGAGCTCTGGGAAACATTCTGTCAGTTGAACTATGGTTTTTTTTCAAAGAACTTCTAATCCGTGGGGAATGTTCGATGCTGGTTTGCTTGGGGGTGAAGCTTATGAACTCTATAAGAGATTGAAAAAAATGAGCGCCAGGAAGTCTCTTGTGAGTCAATGGTCTATCATTGTGAACCAACGTCTATTAAAAAAAATAATGGTTAGGAACCTGTGCTACTGAAAGTCTATGCCAACTTTCGCTAGTCACTTCAAAAGCAAGTTTTCCAGCGAGTAATAAGACATTCATTGCTCACGGGGGAGAGACTCTCTCCGAGTTGGTTGAGAATCCTGGCCTAACTTTAGGATGTGCTATTCTTCTCGGAATGAAAGTGTTTGCGTTGGTGGCGGGCTTACTTGGGAATTTGGCTTAGAACGAAATGTTTTTTACCCTTATATCAGATTTAGAGTTGAACATACTTGAATTCAAGTGCTTTTGTACAAAGAGCGTTTAGAGAACACTACACGAAGGATTTTTCTTTCAACGAATGCCCACCAATGATTGAGAAGCGCGAATTCGGTTTCGCATCTTTTGAAGGATGGATGATTCGCCATAAGAGTTTTGCCACTAGGAATGGGCTAATCTCTTTTCTTGGCGATTCAGCCCCCCGAGATGTCTACTTCTCTTGCGCTTATTATGAAGATCCACAGGCTGAGATGGAAAAGAAGGGATGGTTGGGATCGGACTTGGTTTTTGACATTGATGCTGATCATATTCCTACATCTTGCGAAAAGGTTCATGATCGATGGACGTGTGGCAAATGCGGCTTCGCAGGAAAGGGAGCAGCGCCGGAGAATTGTCCTGCTTGCGGAAGTGAAAAGTTCGACGAAAGCACTTGGCCCTGTGAAGTTTGTCTAACCTCTGCAAAATACGAGAGCGTGAAGCTCCTGGACATGTTGACAAAAGATTTCGGCTTTTCTGACAAAGAGCTTCGAGTTTTCTTTTCAGGGCATAGGGGCTATCACGTACACGTTGAACATGAAGCCGTCAAGAATCTTGACAGTGTCGCCCGCAAAGAAATTGCTGATTATGTCTGCGGCCTGGGCTTGGAGAACCCTTTCTTCGGGCTGAATGAGAAAGGATCGAGGAAGTTGAGTGTGAACGATCCTGGCTGGCGAGGACGAATCGCCAAAAGCATCCATGACTTTGCACTTAATGCGAAAGAAGAGGACTATAGGGACATAGGGCTGAAAGGAAATCTGGCTGAAGCTTTGGTCAAGAGCAGGGCTGCAGTCTTGAAGAACCTCAATGAATCAGACCCATGGGAAGCAGTGAAGGGAGTGGGTCCCGAAACGTGGAAGAAGATAATGGAACACTTCGTAATGTCACAATCGGCCAGTGTGGATACGGTTGTTACAACGGACACTCACCGTCTGATCAGGTTAGGGGGCACTTTGCACGGCAAAACGGGGCTGAAAAAAACAGGGTTTCCGATACCAGCGATAGAGAACTTCGATCCCTTCAAGAGTGCGATAGCCTTTAAAAAGGGGACAGCCACAGTTCTGGTCTCCGATGCACCCGCGTTTAGGCTGGGAGACCAAACGTTTGGACCTTACAGAAATCAGAAAATTGAGCTTCCAACAGCAGCGGCCATACTTCTTGTCTGCAGAAAAAGAGCAGAAGTGACACAATAAATGTACAGTCAGTTGTATGAAGTTTGGAAACAGGAGCTCAGATACCCTGAATTGGTTAAGTTGCCACCAGACTTTTACGCGAGAGTTGTTGAATACGTGAAAAAGCTCAAAGAAGAAAGCAGAATGCTGGACAAGAGAACAGTGAAAGCGAATCTCCTCAGAAAAGAAATGCAGAACACGAAACGCATGGTGAAGGAATTGGTACAGGCAAGGTACCGAAAGATCCTGGGCAAAGTTGCGAGCGGAGAGGAGACACCTCGAGAAGTATTGACGGTTGAGGAAGAGCAGTTTTACGCGAAGATTTCACCATTGGTCGAGACAGTCTCAAGTTTTACATCCGAAACTTTGCATGGGCATGAACCCAAAACCATGAGCGACTTGAAACACAAGCGGATTACAATGCGCATGTTGAAAGAAATTCCAGCTATTATCGGAGCAGACATGAAAACCTACGGGCCGTTCAAAACCGAGGACGTTGCATCCATTCCTGTTGAGAACGCAAGGATTCTGGCCAAGCAGAATCTGGCTGAAAAAGTTGAAATTAACTAGTCTGAACCGTCTTTAGCGGTTGCGGTGTCAACGTTTACATTTCCTGTCCAAAATGCTCGGCTGCTCATTATCAGCAATGGATAGAAAACTATCCACGCAATGGAAAACAATTGACCGTAGTAATCATGAAAGGTTTGAGCGGCAGTTGGACCAGCGGGACCGTCCGCTCCAATCATGAAAATAGTAACTATTCTCAATACGTTTATAAAATATGTGACAGCTCCCCCGGCCACAAAATAAACTGCTCTTTGCTTCCAAGGAATTCCACTGTTTCTCAGGAATAACAGAATTGTAACAGAGTATATCAGTAGACTCTCAATGCCAGAGCAAGGCCATTCGATTTGGGCACCGAAAAACCCGTGGGAACCGATTGCAGTCATCATGGGCACACCGCCATTTACGCCATATCCCACAACCCGATACCCCAAGAAATTTAGAAAATTTGCTGCAAACGACGCTGTGGTTGGCACAAAAAGTTGGAAAGGCGTGAAGCTTCCTTGAGGGTAGAAATTGTCTATGGTATATATCAATCCGATGAGCCCTAAGAAAACACCAGATATTGAGTGCACCTTCAAACCGCGAACACCGTATTCCAGCAGGACTATCAACGCAAAAAGAGCTGCAAACACCAAGTATTCAGTTGATAGAGGCATCACATCCGCCCAAGTAGGCTGAATGCCATTGCTAAGCGCTAGGTTCGTAATCATACTATTCAATCCATAGAAGTTAGATATCACAACGTACGCAATTGGCAAGAAAAGAGATAAAACGAAAACACCAGTTCGTATAGATCTCGCCTTTTTGATTTTTCCAGTTTGAAGTTCTTCCAAACTCAAGATCATTTCCAAAGAGATCAGCCACAAGAAGAAAACGTAGAATATTCTGCCCTTCCATGTTTTCTCGAAGACGACAGGGTTCAGAGAATATAACACGGTGATGGGGATGACGAAAGCAAACAAGGGTAGGAGTATCAAAAGTGTGTTGGTTATCGAACGTGACTTAGATGTGTCGTTAAGCATTCAGAAACCACGATGCCGTCTTTATTGACACAGTTTAGACATTCGGAAACTAATAAACTAATTTCTCGAAGAGATGGAAAGCGTTCGTGACTTGTCCTCTTTGAGAAGGCGCGAAAAAGTATAAGTGTATCTGTCGTTTCTTAATGCAAAGCTGGTCGTGCCTAACGTGAACGTTCCAAAGGAAATGAAAACATATTGTCCAAAGTGCAAACAGCATCAGGCTCATTCTGTCACTCTTTATAAGGCTGGCAAACGGAGAGCTTTGGCCAAGGGCGAGCGTCAACATTCGCGGGAAAAGAGGGGTTATGGTGGGCAAAAGTATCCGCTTCAGAGAGAGTTTGCGAAGACAACGAAGAAGCAGACTCTAAAGTTGAAGTGCAAAGTCTGCGGTTTCATGAGGCACAAGGACGGTATACGACTTAGAAAGTTGGCTATCGTGTAATTGTTTGAGGAGGACTCTCATGTCAGATTGGGAAAGACTCATTCCGAGACCGAGAAGCAGTTTCATCCGTGTGAAATGTCTGAAATGCGGGAACGAGCAAATAGTTTTCAGCAGCGCCGTGAATAAAGTGAAATGCAACGTTTGCGGAATCGAGCTGGCCTTACCGTCAAGCGGAAAAGCAAGTATTAAGGGAGAAATAGTCGCGGTTTTCGAATAGGGGCGAGGGTCACATGTCTCTTAGAAAGTCAGAGTGGCCCGAGACAGGCGACCTGGTAATGGCCACTGTAGAAAATGTAACAGATTTCGGTGCTTACGTAAAACTGGACGAGTACAATAAGAGAGGGCTACTTCATGTTTCGGAAATCTCTTCATCGTGGGTTCGTAACATTCGCGATTTTGTTCGAGAGGGACAGAAGCTTGTTTTGAAGGTTCTGCGTGTTGATCCTGAAAAGGAACACGTGGATTTATCGCTTAGACGAGTGACGAAGAGGGAAAAAATCGAGAAGACAATGGCTTGGAAGAAGGAAAGGAAAGCTGAAGCTCTGATTCGAGGTGTCGCTGAGAAAACAGGTTTACCCTTACAGGAAGTCTATGACAAAGCAGGAGGGCCCATGGAAAATGAGTACGGTCTGTACGAAGGCTTCGAAAAGGCCGTGAAAGAAGGCGCGGACCCCCTAGTGAAAATCGGCATACCTGAAGAAATTGCCAAAGCAATCTTTGAGGTCGGTCAAGAAAGGATACACGTACCAATGGTTAGGGTAAAAGGAACGATCGAGCTTCGATGCATGAAGCCGAACGGAGTGAAAATCATAAAGGAAGCTTTTTCGAGCGCCAAGAAGACAGAAAAACTTGGCAGTACGAAGATTCGTTTCTATGTAATTGCCGCTCCGAAATACAGCATAGAAGTCTTAGCTGAGGACTACAAACGCGCTGAAGACACGTTTTCAAGCGTAGCTCAGAACATAGTCACGAGCATCATCAAAGCCGGTGGACAGGGCAGTTTCAAGAGGGAAAAATGATGGTTTTGCTGCTGAGGAAATGTCGGCAATGTGGAAGTTACACATTGAATAGGAGTGTATGCCCATACTGTGGCGGGGGACTCAAAGTGCCTCACCCGCCAAAATTCTCACCTGAAGACAAGTACCTAAGATTCCGAATGGCCTTGAAGATGGAGAGTCCTAAAGAGTGAAAAAGACGGTCATCAAGGAACTCAAGAAGGTTGAATTGAACAACCCCGTTTTAGTCGAGGGATTGCCTGGTCTAGGGCTTGTGGGCAAAATCGCTATTCGATATTTAGTGAAAATGTTGAAAGCGGATAAACTCGCGTACATTTATTCACCGCACTTTCCCTACTTTGTGCTTGTGAGTAGGAAGGGAAATGTGAGACTTTTGCGTGGGACGTTCTATTTGTGGAAGAACAAGAACCGTAACAACGATCTCATCCTTTTCACTGGTGACAGTCAAGCGCAGACAATAGAAGGGCAATATGAGATTTCTAACGGCATATTGAGTTTTGCCAGCCAGTGCAAAGTGAAGACCATTATAACGATAGGTGGCTACCGAATGGAAGCCAAGGACAAGCCTAAGGTTGTCGCCGCTGCCACGAGTCAGGAACTACTGAACAAAGCACTACGAGCAGGTGCTGAGATCAGTCCGACAGGAAGCCCTATTGTGGGCACTGCTGGACTTATTTTGGGACTCTCGCACTTCAAGAATATCGATGCTCTCTGCCTCTTGGGAGAGACACGAGGATACCTGCCGGATCCGAAGTCAGCCAAGAGCGTCTTGGAAGTCTTGCAGTCACTACTCGACACTGAAGTAAGCTTGGCTGGACTAGATGAGGAAATCGCGAAGGCAGACAAGATGGTGACACGTTTGCAGAGCATCGAAGAAAAAAGAACGCTGGAAGCTGAGGAAACGAGGAAAGAAGAAGACAAGAAAGTCACCTACATTTCCTAGATACATAGGAGACTAACTATGTTTTTTTGAGGTAGCCTTCTCTGGGTTCGTAAATTGTTCCTTCACGTAGCAGTTGTCCTGTGAGACGATCTGCCTCTCCTCTTGGAATCTTGTATTTTGTTTCAAGCTCGTCGAACAGTGCCGCTCTTTCGACCATTCCGGTTTCTTTCTCCATTTCAATCAGCGCTGAGAGGATTATTTGCAGCCGATCTCTCATACTTTTGGGTTTTCCTGTCATAATTATATCTATGTCTATTTTGTACGAGGACAGGTCTATGCCGACTTCTTCGAGCGATTTTTTCATGATTGCCACCGCAGCTTCCGCATCTTCGGCCGTTACTTCTTTTCTGAGAGCCACGCGGGCTCTTGCTTCGGCTGTTCGGACGAGAGACTCCAGTTGTCGTGCGGTGATTGCCACGGGTGAGCCTTCTGTTTCGCTGGCCGAACGCATTGCCAAATAGAAATCCCCTAGACGTTTGAGGGCTTCTTGGCCTAGAACAGGCTTCACTCCCTTAGCATAGCTGATGTATTTCCGTAGGAGTTCCACCGTTATTGGTGGTTCAATAGGGCTGGCACCTTTCCTGTGTATCTCGAGGATGTGTTCAGACATCTTCGTGTCTGATTCCTTGTTCGGTACGTCTCTTAACACAAAGATGACGTCAAACCTGGAGAGTATCGTTACTGGCAAGGAGATGTTTTCAGCAACGGTACGGTGCGGTTCGTATCTTCCCAATGCGGGATTTGCAGCCGCAAGGATCGCCGCTCTGGCATTGAGTGTTGCTACGATGCCGCCTTTTGCAACTGATACGGTGTGTTGTTCCATGGCCTCATGGATTGCTACCCTGTCCTCTGGGCGCATCTTATCCATTTCGTCGATGCATGCAATTCCCTTGTCAGCCAGCACCAAGGCTCCAGCTTCGAGGCTCATTCCGCCTCCCTTTTCTCGGATTACTGCAGCCGTCAAGCCTGCGGCCGTGGTGCCTCTCCCAGACGTGTATAGGCCTCGAGGTGCGATTCTTGCTACGTATTGCAACAACTGAGATTTTGCAGTTCCGGGGTCGCCCACTATTAGCGCGTTTAGCTCTCCTCTTATCGAGATGTCCGGCAGCGTCTTTGGCACACCTCCGAACAAGAGGTACATTATTGCCTCTTTGATGTGATCGTAGCCGTAGATTGATGGAGCGATCGAGCCTATTATTTTGCGATGCACCCACGGATCCTTCGCGAGTTCGAGGATTTTTTGTTCTTCTTCCGGCGACGGCTGCGCCGTTTCTGGTTCTTTCCCAAGAACCTCGATTGAGTTGGCATCCAAGTGGAGAATGAAGGTTCGAAGCTTTCCGACGCCTGGCAGTGTCGGTGCGAAAGCGTGCACTATTCCTACTGTGGAAACGTCGTCGCCGGGTCTTGCGATGTCAACGATTTCGGTTCCAACCAGCTTGATGCTCAGCGTTCTGGGCAGTTGTCCTGGTGGCAAGTCTTCGGGTCTTTCTTGGACTCGTAGCTCCTGAGAGTCTATGAAGGTCGATTCCTCTTGGACAAATTCGAATGGCCCCTTTGATCCGCAATCTGGGCTGCTGCATGCAAAAGGTGCTTTTAGGTATGTGCCTGTCTGGTTCACTGGGTTCAACGTTCCACATCTTTTGCACTTGAATGCCGCTTGCATGACCATAGGGCGGACTGGTGATGAACGAACTACGATCCCTTCAATCATTACGAGTTTGCCAATCTGCCTTGAACCGAGTTTACGCAGTGGCTCCGCTTCTAATAGACGTACGATTCTAACATTCACGGTTGTGGCTTTTTCGGCGTATTCTGGATCTTCTATCTGCAGCTGGGCAAACGCGGCATTATTGGCGTGCTTGAGGTATTCTTCGGGTTTTTCTAGCAGTTCCTCTGCTAACCTTTGATCAAAGGCCAGAAGATCTTCAAACTCCATTACCAGTGATGTCATGCCTGCCAATGCCATCTGTGAGATCCTTTGACGGTATCTTTCCGTCTTTAGGAAATCTTGAAATCGTTCTTGTGGGTCCACAGCCTCCAGTTCTTCGGTCATCTGCGTCCCTCTTGTTGTTCTATTATTTGGGTCTTCCACTGGGAGATAAGCTTGAACAGCTTTTCGTAGAGAAACTTTTCCTCGTCTGCAAGATTTCTCAATGCATTTTCAGTTTGGGCTGGGGTTGAGGCGATGGAGATGATTTTCTTCATTCTCGAATTCACGATGTCCTGAGCCAATTGTCTGACTCTTTCGTATTCGCGCACCTTTTCGGGATCTCTCACAATCTCTTGCTTCAAGTTCTTCAGGTATCTTCGAACTTTCGGGTAGAAACTCTCAGGAATTTTAGATATTTGGCCAGGACTCTGGATGCGCTCAGTCCATTGAATCTTGTTAAGCTTGGCCGCATCAACTTTTTCTTCTTCATGAATGCGGGCGATTCCTGACTTTTCGAGCTCTAGAGCTGTCCAAAAATAAACTTCGTATTCGTTCCCTTCCTCAAAGGGGCCCACGCATAGACCTCCGAGTTTGATTTCAGGGGAGGCTCTGTTTGCAAGTATCCTTACTATCGAGTTCTCAAAGCAGAAATCTTGAGAGGCGATTTTTGACGCGACAGTTCGTGGCATATTCTTCCCCTTCTCGGTACTCGATCCATTGCAGTCGGTGCAGGACAAGATGGAGATTGCTGCTTAAAAGTTTAGATTAAAGAGTGTGAGGGGATAAATAATGAGATTACTTTCTTGGAATGTGAGAACGAGAGAGTATCTTTTCACCCTATGTTCTCATGGCCACAGGCCCAGGGTCTTTATTGCTTCAGCAACTCTTCCCACACCGAGCATTAGAGCCGCAGTGCGTAAATCGCTCTCTTCTTTGTTGGCTAGTTTGTGGACGTCGTAGAATGCTTTTACCATTTTGTTCTCCAGTTTCTTGCAGACATCTTCTAAGGCCCAGTGCTCGCGGGTTAGGTTTTGAACCCACTCGAAATAGCTTGTTGCGACTCCTCCAGAGTTTGCGAGGATGTCTGGGATTAGTACGATTCCTTTTTCGTGGAGTGCTCTGTCGGCTTCTGGTGTCGTTGGTCCGTTTGCCCCCTCAGCTACTATCTTTGTGTCTATCTTGTCTACGTTTGTTTTGGTTATCTGGTTTTCCAGTGCTGCGGGTATTAGGATGTCACATTTTGTTTCGAGTATTTCCTTGTTCGTTATGTTTTCGGTTCCTTTGAAGTTAAGGACGGATCCGGTTTTGGATTTATGGTCATAGACTTGATAGGGGTTCAAGCCTTTTGAGGTGCAGATTCCTCCGGTTGAATCGCTCACTGCTAGGATTTTGCATCCCATGTCGTACGCTATTTTGGCGGCGTTCCAGCCTACGTTGCCGAAACCTTGAACGGCGACTGTTGCTCCTTTTAGTTTTAGTCCCATTTGTTTTGCAGCCTCTCTTGCGCAGACATCAACGCCTAGCGAGGTTGCTTCGGATCTTCCTTCAGAGCCGCCTACGCTTAGGGGTTTTCCGGTGACGCACTCTGGGACGCTGTAGCCTCTTATTTGGCTGTAAGTGTCCATTATCCATGCCATGGTTTGGGAGTCTGTGTAGACGTCGGGGGCTGGCACATCGCGGTAGGGTCCGATGAAGTCGTATAGGAGGCTCGTGAAGCGTCTTGTCATTCTTTCCAGCTCGCCCTTTGACATCTTCTTGGGGTTGCAGCAGATTCCTCCCTTGGCTCCACCGTAGGGGATGTCTACTACGGCGCATTTCCAGGTCATCCACATTGCTAGGGCGGACACCTCGTCCAGGGTGACGTTCGGGTGGTATCTTATGCCGCCTTTGAAGGGTCCTCGGGCGTCCCAGTGTTGCACGCGGAGACCGTTGAAGACGTTTATGTTTCCGTCGTCCATTTTTACTATAATGGAAACGAGTAGTGAGCGTTTTGGGTTTGCTAGCATATCGCGGAGGCCTGAATCGAGTTTTAGCTTGTCCGTAGCTATGTTCAGCTGTTCTAGGGCTACGGATAGGGCTGTCTGTGTTGCCATGGATGATACCTCTATTTTCATTTGGCTAGACAAGTCAACGCTTTTAAATGTTGCTTAGAAAATATAAAAAAAGAGAGGTTTTTTATTCGAGGATTCTTTCGATTGCGTCTTTTTCTACTTCGTCGGCCATTGGTATGCCCGTGACTTTGGTGGCTCTTTCAGATAGGCTCATGAGGTCGTTTCTGTTAGCGAGTTCTAGTTTCCATTTTCTGTTTCCTGCGAGTAGTTGTTTGAGTCCTACGCCTATTCTGTCTGTTAGGTAGGTGTACATTCCTATGGCTTCGTAGGGTATTTCTTTGAAGCGTGTGCCGTATTTTGCTTTGAGTTCGGGTGTTGCGATGAAGAATTTGTCTGGGGTTGAACCGAATTTGTCGGAGAAGGATTTTGGCAGTTTGCCTTCTTCGGATAGTTGTTTGAAGTAGCTGGATTTCATGACGGCGGTTATTGGTGAGCGTCCGAGGAGGACGGCTTTTATGAATGGGCCGTTTCCGAAGTTGCTCATGGCGAGGGTTTTGAATATGGATGTTTCTTCGATGAATCCGCCGGCCATTATGAGGTCTGGAACGTAGCGTCCTTTCTTTTTCAGTATCTGTGCGCATCTGAGGACGATGGATTCAAGGTAGACTGTTGGGATGCTCATTTCGTCCATCATTGGCACTGGGCTCATGCCTGTTCCGCCTGCGGCGCCGTCGAAGGAAAGGTAGTCGATTTTGGCTTCTGATGCCATTTTCATTGTCCAGGCGACGGCTGATGGTCTGTATGCTCCTGTTTTGAGTGTTACGTGTTTTGCTCCTTGTTTTCTGAGCCATTCGATGTCTTCGATGAATGGTTTCTCTTTGGGTATGCCTACTCTGCTGTGTCTTTCGAAGGATTTGAATACGCCGTCTTTGAATGCTTTTTGGACGTTGGGATCTTCCGGGTCTGGGATGACTACGTAGCCTCTTTTCTTGAGCAGGATGGCTTTTTCTAGGTCTCTCACGCGGACTTCGCCGCCGATGGCTTTTGCGCCTTGTCCCCATTTTCTTTCGATGACGTTTACTTCGAGTTTTGAGATGGCGTAGACGTCGACGCCGAGTTTCTGGTCTTCAACGTTGGTCTGTATTACTATGTCTCCGTTCTTTCCGTCCCAGAATTTTCTGAATAGGTCTACTCTGCGTTTGAGTTCTTTGGATTGGGTGATTTTGCCTCCGGTGATTTGTGCTTCTGCGTCCATGCCGCCGACGTTTTCTCCTACTATGACAGAGGTGCCTGCGAGGGCTGCGCCTATTGCGAGTCCTTCCCAGTTGAGTCTTGCGACGTCTGTTGAGCCGAAGGCTCCGTTGAGGATGGGGAGTTTGAGTTGTATGCCTCCGACTTTGGTTTCGAGTTTTACGTTGGGGAATATCATGACGTCGCTGATGGGTTCGGTGCCTTCTGCTTCGAAGAGGCCTGCTTGTATGTTGAAGTGTGACCAGTCTAGTCCGAAGTCTTTGAGGGCGCCTGCGGTGCTTGTTCCGAACTGTGCTGGTTCAGGGTAGAGTGCTTCTCTTCCTCTGAATGCTGATAGGCTTATTTCGCAGAGGAATGGGCAGTCGCGGATGCATATGGGGCACATTCCGCTTGTGGGGCTTGTGTCTTTGACGCGTGTTTGGCTTCCGGTGGTTGATTTGCCGTTTAGATAAGAGCTATTCTTATGGGTTCTTTCTGACATTCTTTCTCTCTCCTTTACATATGCAAACTTTTTGGAACTAGCAAGTGTGAATCAATCAGGATTTAAGCGTTACCTTACAGTGATGATGAAATGTACGTTTATGAACATCAGCCCATCGTGAGAACTTGTGAAACGTTTCGGTTTCAGGTGCGTTCGCTTCGTCCAGTTGGCCCCCCTCCCTTTTTTTCTTTACATCAGATGTAATGTTGCAATGTAATGTTGCTTTGTAAGTTTCCATGTTGCGTGGTGCAGTGTTCAGAAAATGGGGGTCAAAAAAGGCATGCGCGTCGGTCGCCACTTTTGTGAGTTTGCCGTATAACGCTATAATTTCGACCATGAAGCGTGCCCCCCTCCCCTTTTTTTCTTTACGTCTGTTGTAATGTTGCTTTGTAATGTGTAAGCGTAAATTTCCATGTTACGTGCAGCTGTCTATTCAAAAACAGCGCACTCGCTCTAGCGGCGGAAGGTCCCTTCGATGCTCTTTCACGCTCCGGCAATACAATTTCGAAATAGATGTGAGTGTTAGATTCCTAGGCTGATGAGTACGGCTGTGAGTATGCCTGTTGCGATTGTTAGGGCGAGTGCGATGATGAGGTTTTTTCTCATCATTTGTGATTCGATTTCGTGTGATTCGTCTATGGTGACTACGGCGTTGTTGATTTTGGCCGGGGTCACGGCGCTTGCGACGCCTCCTGCTACGGCGTGGCTACTGTAGATTGTCATGAAGTCTGAGTTTAGGCCGAGGCTGTTGGTGGCGGTTTTTTGGATGCTGTAGAAGAGGATGTTGGAGCTGGTTTCTGAGCCGGCGACTATTGCGCCGAAGAGGCCGAGTGAGGCGGCTACGAAGATGTAGCCCGCGCCGAATACTGATGCGAGTGTTGTGCCTAGAATCACGTTCATGTTCAGTTGGTTGAAGCCTGGGGGATTTGTGTTCAGGGCACCGTTTACGATCTGCATTGCTGAGAACGCCATCACGAAGGATATTGAAAAGTAGAGGCTGTAGGTTAGGAATGGGCCGAGGAAATGTTTGAGCCAGACGCTCGTGGCGGTTTTCATCTGGCTTTTTGTAGGTTTGAGGGTGAAAAGTGACAGGAGTATGGCGATGAATATCCAGGTGTAGGGCTCTGTTAGAATCTTCAGGTTGATTGGTTCGTTGGAGAAGACTCTGATCACCTGCGCGTCTCCTGGAAAATGTAGGAGCCAATCACTGATCTGACTTATACTCGTGACCCCTGCCAGCACTGAGAGGATTATCCAGGGGGAAAAGGAACGCCAAACCTCGCGGTTCGGCGGATAGTCGGCATCCTTGACTACTTCTGCATGTGTGGGCTTGAGTCTCTGATACAGGTGAAGTGAGAGCATAGCGGAGAGTCCTGCTATGACTCCGACGAGTGTGAGAGGAACGATTTGCACTCCGGTGAAGTAGTCGAGGCTTGTTGTTGCAAGACAGGCGAAGGCCAGAACCAAGCCGCTGATTAGCGCCGGAACGGCGCCTTTACGCATCGACTTTTTCCCGCCTATTAACCAGAGGACGGCAAAGGCAAAGCCCGTTGAAATTACGGGTAGAAAAGCAGAGATTTTGAAGGCTAAGGCCAAGGGGTTGAAGCCGAAAGTGGAGGCTGGAAGAGTTATGGGAATGGATAGTAACGCAAAGCTCGTTGTGGCATTGTAGCCGAGAACGGCTATGGCAATGGAAGCAAGTGGGCTGAAACCCATTGCCAGAAGGAGGGGAGGAAACAGTGCCGGAGTGACAACGCCAAGGGAAGTGAGGAAGGAGCCGAAGCCGATTCCGATGTATAACGCTCGGACTTCATCACCGATTACTTGCTGCTTGATGACTTTGGAAACGGTCTGAAGCGCGCCTGCTTCCTTCATGAGGTATATCATCAGCATGGTTGCAGCAACCGAGATTGAGACCCCGAAACTGCTGAGAAATCCGTGCAATGAAGCACGCAAAGTCACCTCAAACGGTGTGCTGAACTGCAGGAATGCCAACGCGATGACGAGCACTAAGCCAACCACGGCCATGAACAAACCGCTTCTGCGCAGAAAGGCGACCCCGAACAGAATCACGACCAACGGATAAAGGGCAAGCAGAAATTTCCAGGAGCTGGAAGGGCCATACCGCGCCATGAGTAATGAAAGAACGCCGAGAATTAAGAGAAATGTGAGTGAATAAGCAAAGATACTCTTCTCCTTCAATTGTGCGCCATCCGTTTGTCTTCGAAGTATTTCGAGGGCGGGGTCATTCTGTCAGACCTGCTCAATATAGTTTTGTTTTTTCATGGACATGGATCCATGCAATTTCACGTGCTTCGTGCATCGCAAAGCTATCTTGTTCGGTTTTGTTGTTTTGGCTTGTTTGTCTTGAAGGAGGGAAAAATGTCTTTATTAGCGGAGGGTGTTCTAGTCACGGTTCATGAGAGTTGGGGTGTTGTTTTCAGGTGGGAAGGATTCTTGTTTGGCGTTGCAGAAGTCGATGTGTTTTCACGATGTGGTTTGTTTGATCAGTTTGATTTCCGAGAACCGGGAGAGCTACATGTTTCATGTGCCCAACATAGAGGTGACTGGGAGACAGGCTGAGGCCATCGGGCTGCCTATTGTTCAGAGAAGGACGAAGGGCGAGAAAGAGAGGGAACTTGAGGACTTGAAAAGTGCTGTGGATGAGGCCAAAGCCGATTTTGGCTTAGGAGGAATCGTGACGGGCGCCGTGAAATCAGTGTACCAGTCGACGCGTGTGCAGAGAATCTGTAATCGACTCGGTTTGTGGTGCTTTGACCCATTGTGGCTTAAGGATGAGATTGAACTCTTGAACGAGGTTGTTCAAGGTGGATTCGAAGTTATCATATCGGGCGTTTTTGCTTTTCCTTTGAACAGAGAATTCCTAGGCCGAAGGTTGGACATTGATATGATTCGGAGGCTGGAGAGGTTGAAGCAAGAATACGGCTTGAGCCCTGCTGGAGAAGGTGGGGAATTGGAGACCACGGTCACGGATGCCCCTTTTTTTAAGAGAAGACTCGAAATCTTGGATCATGACGTGTCTTACAAGGACTATTCAGGCGTGTTCACGATAAAACATGTCAGGTTGATGGACAAATGATTCTCATAGTCAACGTTTGTTCGGACGGACTCAGCTATTTTGAGTTTGTGAAACCTGTCGAAGACATTGTTGGGAAAACCGGATTGAATTCTGTCACAAAGCGCTACCTGAGTCTGAATCGTCGGGACATCAGCCAAGCTGAAAGGGTGATCATATGCGGAACAGCCATGAAGGATTTTGGATACATGGACAAAATGGAGAAATTCACGTGGATAACGGAAGTTGACAAGCCCGTTCTCGGCCTGTGCGCAGGAATGCAAATTCTTGGAAAACTCTACGACTGCAGACTCCTCGAGAGGACAAGAATCGGCAAATACAGAGTCAAGATCGTAAGGAAAAACAACCTCACATCCAAGAATGAGTTTAACTCCTATTTCTTGAATTCCAAAGCTGTAGAGCCGAATGAAAACTTTGAAACGCTAGGCCATTCTGGAAACTTAACCTGCATGTTTGAACACAAACACAAGAGATTCTATGGTTGTTTGTTCCATCCAGAAGTTCTGAACCCAGAAATCATCACGAATTTCATTTCGCAATCGACGCCAGAGCGTGCGAGTGGAAAGAGCTAATCTCGAGGCCCTCTCAGACATCCGAGTTTGAAGAAGAATGTAAGCAGTTTTTTGGCGAGATATGTCTGGCTCTCTTCAAGAAGGGTGTTGGTGCGGTCGCCGAGATTTGAACCCGGGTCGTCAGCGTGGCAGGCTGATGTCCTAGACCAAACTAGACTACGACCGCCCAGATTAGACCACGGACACTTTCACATTACGCGTTTATTTCCTTTTCCTAAACAGCTTGCAACCTTCCAAATCGGTTATGTATCCAAAGCTGCCCTACCGATTCCAAAACGTAACGGTTACTCTGTGAACGTTAGTCAGCTGGGTAGATGGCAATGTTTCCTCTTTCTGTTACGACTTTGACAGTGTAGGGTTTTTCTGCCAGGTTTATGTTTGCAGTGGTGTATGAGACTGTGTCTCCGGAGTTGATGTACACGCTTATGTCGTATCTTTGATGCAATGTGGAGTTGTCTATCCACAAGTCGATGAGGTGAACCGTATTGGATCCGTCGTTTTCGAATGTGAAGCTTGCCATCGGCGCCGTTACCCTCACTGCCATGAACTCGATGTCGATGGTTGTCTGGTTTGTGCCGGTTCCCTGATCATACATCTTTACCAGCACGGTTCCGTTGCTGCTGACGTAGCTGCTCCACTGGTCCGTTAGGTTGACGGCGTAGTTGTTCCATCCCGTTGTGGGCAGGCTGCCTGATGTTGAGTTGAAGCCGAAGTCGCTGAAGGCTGATGAGGTCCAATTGTAGGCTTCCATGTACAAGTTCTCGCCAGTGTCGCTGGAATTGTAGGTGATGAGGATTTCGACGGTTTGGATGTTGGTGGGGGAATATGTTGAGATGTCTATTGCAAAAATGCCGTCTATTTCGAGCCTGTTGTTGAATTGGCTCTCTGAAAAGCTCTCATATGAACCGTCGAGACTTTGGGTGTCCACGTAGGTGCCATTCACCCTGCTGCCCGCGTCCACCGTGAATTCTTGCTGAACTGGAAACCAGGGAGAAGAACCGTTGACCTGAGAAACGCCAATAATCTTAACGTTCTCACGCATCCTTTCCAGATCGGACTGGTTCATCTGATAACTAAAGAGAACCACGTTGACGACGATGGTGACCACTATGATAAGGCTAAGCATCACAACTACTACGTTGCTGAGACCTCTCGAATCGCGACCAATTCTAGATATACAGCTCCCACCAGAGCTAACCATTAAGCCTGTATGGTTTCTGTCACGACCCGAGGGTAAAAGAATTACGAACCCACAATTCATACTCAAACGATACGACAAAACGGATGAAACGCGACGGCACGGGCGACAAAACGGCTAGGAATCCAGACGCACAGACATAGTCCGTTGGCTCCAACGGTCGAGACTATCTCTAAATCCAGTATTTTCTTTTAGGTTTGGATGGAATAAGGCTTATGAGAAGAGAGTCTGAAGTTAATCGGGACGATGCAAATGCTGTTGAAATTCCTCGAAAGCAAATACTTGGTCAGCACGCCAATCGAAGAGTGTTCTTCTTTGGTTCAAAGGGCGTTGAATGAGGTGGGCCTGGAAAACTTGATTATGAAGAAAGAAGTCCATCCGAATTACTTGTTGGTAGAATACAGCCCCGGCTGGATTGGGAAAGCGTTAGAGATAGAGTTCGTTTTCAAGGAAAGACAAGGCTGCACGGAGGTCCATGTCAAATGGCCCTATGCAAGAGAAATTCCGCAGGACAGCGAAAACCTCACAGAATTCTACAAGCAAGAACGGGAACGGAAACAGAAGACCGAACGTCTCATCGAAAAGTTCAAGACAAAGATTGGAGCAACAGACATTCCACAACATTAGCCTTCAAAGTTCCCATTGCTAAAATCGCCCACTTCTCAACGTGCGAGTTAAAGATTTCACGACGCGTGCTGTCTGAAAACATGATTTAAATTAAAGTGACAACCAGCGCGCGCTTCAATGTTTGCGCTCAACAGTTTTATTTCACGATTAGGATGGTTCGATTCGAGTAGTGCAGCACGTGGTTGCTGACGCTGCCGAGCAAGAATTTTCTGACGCTACCATGGCCCTTGTCGCCCATCACGATAAGATCAGAGTTTTCCTCTTCCGCGATGCCGGTAATCACAGTTCCAGGACTGCCAGACTCTAGTCTCTTGTCAAACTCTACGTCTCTGACCATGCTCGCGGCCTGCGTCAGAATCGCGTTCCCCATGTCTTCGGCCAGTTCAGGTCTAATCCTGGAAACGCCGGTCTCTTGAACGTGAAGCAGCGTGATCTTCGCATTCATTCTCTTCGCGAGGTTCACCGCGGTCTTCAAAGCTTTGTTTGCCGCATAAGAGCCATCAACAGGAACCAAGACCTTTGACGCTTGCCTAGATTCTGCGACTACCATGACCGGCACCTTGGCGTGACGCACGACTTTCTCAGCCGTACTTCCGAGATGCGGCTGTTTTGATTTCTCGCCACTTCTTCCCATTACTATGCTGTCATAATCTTCATGTTCAACCTGTCTGATTATGGCAGAAGCAGGATCATGAAACTCGACAACTCGTTTGTCAACCTTAACATCCTCAGCCTTAAGCAGTTTGAAGGCTTCACCTGCTATTTCCTCTCCCCTTTCATGGTACCAATCGCTTATCTCGCCGACCACCCCATCAGGCAATGGCCTGCCCTGGTCTGGCGGCCCGAACAGTTTCGGCATGGAATGATCCCCACCTCTAGCAGTCTGGCTGGGCGCATACTCCTGCTCAGCCACTTCTCCAACCATATTCATCACCGAACGATTCATAAACGGGTGAGAAACAACGTAAAGAGCCGTAACTTCTGAATCATACTTCTTAGCTATCAGGGCTACGAGTTCCTCAGCCGCCAAGGAAGAAACTGAATCATCCACGGGGACCAGTATCTTCTTGAAGGAATCCACTCCGCTCATATTCTCTTCACCTGTTCAGCGTATGCAAAATCGTCTATTAAGCCTTGTCGCATGGCAGACCCGGAAACAAACGACAGTGGGTATGTTTTAATCAAGATATGGTGAAGTAGTCGTTTTCTCGTTGTTTTGCAGCCCTTTTGGAGATAACGGCGGAAAAACTAAAATAGCGATAAAGGCTCTTGCTATTCGAGATTTCAGGGGATGTGGCTTCTCTCTTGGTAGAAAAGGATGTCTTGAGGAAAATTCTTGTTCCTACAGATGGGTCACCGTTGAGTGTCGTGGCTGAGGAGACAGCCGCATCTATCGCCAAGAAGACCGGAGCTTCTATTACAGCCTTGCATGTTCTGCCCGAGTTGTGGTCTGTATACCCTCTTCCTAAAGCAGTTGAGAATGAGGTCTTGGAGAGTGGACAGCAGCGCTCCGAGATTATCCTCAGCAGTGCTCAGACATTGTTCGACGAAGAAAACGTCCAAGCAAATACAGAAACTGCAAGCGGAGACGTAGCTGAAAAAATTCTAAAATTCTCGAAGGAAGGCTACGACCTGATTATGATGGGAGCCCATGGTGAAAACGAGACCGAGCCCTTCGCTCTTGGAAGCGTGACAAGAAAGGTGATAATGCACGCAGATTGTCCAATACTCATCTCAAAAACAGTGACCGGCCTGGCAAGGATGCTCGTCTGCGTTGATGGATCTCAGCAGTCGAAAAGGGCTTTGGATTACGCTCTTAAATTTGGCGAGAAGGTGGGTTCAGAGCTCACCCTAATCAACGTTCAGGAACACGCGCTTCACAAGGTATCTCCTAAAGTTGCTGAAGAACATGGTGCCCGAGTTCTTGAAAGTGCTCTAGCCAACGTTGGAAAGACGGGACTGAAGGTTGAGAGAAGACTTGAAATGGGTGTACCATCGAAGACAATTCTCGAAGTTTCCAAGAAAGGAAAATACGATGTCATCGTGGTGGGTCGACGAGGCACTGGAACGGTGGAACGCTTTCTGCTCGGCAGCGTCAGCGACAGCGTGACCCAAAAAGCAGAATGCTCTGTTCTAATAGTGCCTGGACGAAAATGATAGGTTGATAGCGCCCAATAACCGCATGAATGAAGCCCTGCGCTTCTGCGCGCGTAGAATAGGTGAAATGAGTGGATTCGAGAACTGAGTTAAACGAAGAGGATTTTGATTTAATTCGCGTAGCCAAGGAAACTGCTGACCGGTTGCACCTTGACGATATTCACACGGTTGCTGCGGCTCTTCGAACGAAGGACAAGAAGGTGTTCACTGGCATTCACACTAATGCTAGCTGCGGCTTTGCTGATGTGTGCGGTGAGGTTGCGGCACTGTGTCATGCGCTAGCACACGGTTACAGGGATTTCGAAGCTATTGTGGCTGTGTGGGGAGACGGAAAAGGCTCTTATGAATTGATGAGCCCTTGCGGAAGATGTCGTCAACTGATCAGTGATTTCGGCAAGGACATTTGGGTAATAGTTGGATCATTGGAGCATCCTTACAAGGTGACGGTTGCGGATTTGCTGCCTCTGAAGTTCGAAAGTCATCGTCATCCGTGACAAAATGCTTCCATTTTGAAGAAACTGATAAATTGGTCTCTTGGGTAACTGATTCGAAGGTGCCAACTTTGGTGACTGAAAAAGTAACGCATTTTTACGGATGCCAGATGGCAACCACTAATTCCGTGAAACAGCACAAACTGAGGAAGCTTATGGCATGCCTGTCAGACAAAGAGGGGCGGGGAATGGAGTTTGTCTCGCTCTACTTACCTCGGGAGAAATCGATAGATGAGGTAGTCGCAATGCTCAAGAGGGAGTCTGATTCTGCTGTCGTGAAATCTGAGGGTGTTAGGGATCGTCTTCAAGACGCCGTCAAGAATGTAATCCAGCATCTGAAGCTGCAGAAGGAGATTCCAGACAATGGGCTGGCGATATTTGCTGGAACTTTCGCCGCGGGCGATTCGGAGAGCGAGGTTTTGAGCGTTGAAGAAATCGTTCCGCCTGAGCCGATTACCAAGTTTCTTTTCGAGGTTGATGATCATTTCCGGTTGGAGCCGCTTAGGGAGATGCTGAGAGACCTAAAAGTTGTGGGGATTATCGCCTTGGATTCGAAGGAGGCTGGCTTCGGGATTCTTGATGGTGAGCGGTTCGAGTTTGTCGAGGATATCACGTCTGGGGTTCCGGGTAAGTCTGGGAAGGGCGGGCAGAGCCAGAGGAGGTATGAAAGAGAGCGGGATATGGATCTTGCTTACTTTTTCCATAGGGTTGCGGAGCATGCGGCGAAGGCGTTTCTCGGAGATCATAGGGTTACGGTGTTGATTGTTGGGGGGCCGGGTCTGACGAAGGAGGATTTCTTGAGGGGTGATTATCTTCATTATGAGTTGAAGAATGCGCTTCTGGACAGGGTTGACACGCAGTCCGCGGGCAGGGAAGGCGTGAGGGAGGTGCTCAGCAAATCGTCTGAGGCGCTGAAGAACATGTGCACGCCGGAGGAGAAGAGTATTGTGCAGCGTCTTCTGGCAGAGTTGGGCAAGCAGGATGGTCGCGCAGTTGCCGGCTTGGATTCGGTGCTGGAGGCGCTGAAGAATGGTGAGGTGGATGTTGCACTTGTCGCTGATAATACGGATATGGTAGAAGCAGTTGTGAAGTGCAAGAGGTGCGGATTGTCGAGGGCGAAGATAATGGATGAGAAGATGAAGGTTCAGGCTGTGCAGGGGATGATTTCGAGTCCGTGTGAGAAGTGCAGGGGGGTTGATTATGAGGTGGAGGAGAAGGATATAATAGATGTTCTTGAGGATGCGGCTTCACAGACAGATGCGAGGGTTGAGGTGATATCTACAGAGTCGGAGGAGAAAGCAAAGCTCAGGGCCTTGGGAGGCTTTGCCGCTCTGTTGAGGTACAAGCCTGGGTAGAGCGGAATAATAATCGCTCTCTGCACGAATCGTTGTGGTTGCCCCCTCCCTTTTTTTTTCTTTACGTCTATTGTAATGTTGCTTTGTAATGTGTAAGCGTAAATTTCCATGTTACGTGGGCAGTGTTCCGAAGAAAGAATTAAATCTGGTTCCGGCACGGTGGCGCGTGCCGATGGCCCCTTTTGTTCGAGTTTACCGTCTGATTATTCGGTTTCTGCTATGAAGCTTGCCCCCTCCCTTTTTTTTCTTTACATCTGATGTAATGTTGTAATGTAATGTTGCTTTGTAAGTTTTCCATGTTGAAAGAACGATGGAATGAGTCGGGCAAGAGGAGAGCTCGCGTGTTTACAAACCTTTAAGAATAGCAGTTCCGTTTTCGGTGGCATGGTAGTCCCGCTTAGCCCTATGGGGATTGTGGTTCTCTTTCTTCAAATCGTAAGTCTGTTTTTGTTGGTACCGGGGCTTCCGTTTTTTAGGAGGAAGGGTGGAAAGAGGAATCTTATCAGGCATGGCTATTTGGCTGCGTTAGCTCTCGTGTTGCACACGATAACTATGTTAGTCGTCATGGTTCCTTCCTTTTCCGTTAACTTTGATTCTATCGGAGACCTTTCGATTCTCCAATCGTTAACTGTTTGGCTGCATGTCGTCACAGGTACAGCGGCAGAGATCCTGGGGATATTTATCGTTGCCTCGTGGGCGTTCAAGCC
The DNA here is from genome assembly GCA_050010755.1 of Bathyarchaeia archaeon. Classification (GTDB taxonomy): domain Archaea; phylum Thermoproteota; class Bathyarchaeia; order Bathyarchaeales; family Bathycorpusculaceae; genus JBEKCD01. Next base: position 8,007 of record JBEKKK010000002.1, on the reverse strand, counting down.
CCTGCAGCAAATGACCTGTGCACGAAGGAAGTGGCTGATGATGCCCACTTTCATAATGTGGGCTGTCTCTCTCATCAGCGGTGCCGTCATACTTGCGGTCGGAATCATCTAGAAGCTCTCTCGCGCGCGCTATGTTGCGTGTGCAGCGTCTCGAAAAGGTGGGCCAAAATGGCACGTGCGTTAAAGTCGGCCCTTCGTGTGAGTTTAGGCTTGAGTTCATGTTGGATTACGAGGTTTTAACATGAACGGTCCCCTGGGAGTTTAGGGAACTGAAAGTCTGGAACATACTAGTAGATTGCGGGTTCGCTTTCGTTCTCTTTTGTTTGAAGATTGGCAGCCATTTTCGAGAATGTTATTGGTTGATAGTGACCTGCAAAGTTGAGGTCTGCTATGAAACCCTCGGCTCCCTCGACATCCAAGAATGCTTTCATCCTTGAATGTGCTGCGTCTTTGATGCTGTTTACGTGTGCGGCGTATTCTCCGTAGTTCTTGTGGAATGTGAGGATTGCAACATTCTTTCCGAGACCTATTCCATTCATAATCATTAGGTATGGGCGGCGTTCTTGATTGTCTATTTCGTGCGCTGCTGTTTGTAGCTCCTGAATCTGCTCGTCAGGAAGGGGGCTCGTTTTAAGCATGATGAGGGACAGCATACTGAAGCCTAGCTTTGAGAAGTCTGGGATCATCGTGTACTCTTTGATGATCCCCTGATTTTCGAGCTTCTTGATCAACCTGCTGATCGTGGGCTGTGAGACGCCGATGGCCTTTGCCAGTTCTCTGTCGCTCCTGCGGCTGTTCTTCATCAGTTCAGAAATTAGTTTCAGCTCAAGTTCTTTCAACGTGATCACGCATGAACTCTTAGATTCTGCAAATCATGTTTAAAGCCTTTGCCAAGTCAGAGGAGAATCAAAACGTTAGATTGAAATCCTGATGAAGATTGGACGAAAACAGTATTAGTTCTCTCGCGCATGAGAGACTTGTACAGTCTGGAATGCGAAGTGTTGATGATGCAGTTCATGTATACTGGAATTCGGGTCAGAAATCTGGAACGTTCGATTAGATTCTATACGGAAACGATGGACATGAAGGAAGTGCGCAGGGGAAGGATGGAGGCTGGAGGGATCTGGGTGGAGTTAAAGAGCAAAGGGTCAAGCCATCCGTTGGAGCTGAATTATTATCCGCCTGGAAGCAGATTCTACGAGGAGTATGTTACGGGCTCAGAGCTAGATCACTTGGCGTTCTCTTGTGATGATGTTCGAGAAAGCTACAGGAGAGCGCTCGCGGGTGGTGCTGTATCAGCGGTTGAGCCTTGGGATGAAGATGGCACCACTCTGGCCTTTGTGAGAGATCCAGACGGAGTCTGGATAGAACTTCACAGCAAACCCTAACGTGTTAACCATGAAAACTTGGATAAGAAAAGAGGCACTGAACCGCAGGCCCTCCCTTTTTTTTCTTTACATCAGATGTAATGTTGGGATGTAATGGACACACATATGTGTCCATGTTGCCGTGAGTGCTTCTGAATCGGTGTTTCTACGCGCGCTATTAATGTTGCTTGTACTGCTCGTTGTCGGTTAATCCGGGTGATTCGTTTAATCGGCGGGGTTATGTGGAAAAGGTTCAGGGTTTTTTGTTCGTGTCGTGGTGTATCCACCAGATGAGGGCTATTGCGGCAGGAATTGCGAAGATGGCGGCTGTCCAGACGAGTATTGTTATCGTTGAGTCTGCGACATAGTTCACTGTGAAGCTTGCGATGGGTGTGTTCCAGTTTCCGTCGACGTAGACTTTGATGGCGAAGGCGATGAAAAGCAGTGGCGATATTGCTCCTCCTGCTCTGCGTGATCGTGAGCTTTGTCCGAGGAGGTTTTCTTTCTTTTCCTCGTCGGGCAGTCTCTTCCACCATTGCCAGCCCAGTATTGCGCTGATTGCTACGGGGATTCCGATTAGGATAAGCTCGTAAAAGATGGCGTAGAGAATGAAGCTCACCAGATTGTCCATTGTCCACAGGTTTAGAGTTGCTGGCACCAGGCCCGTTGATTGAGCGTCACTTACGAACCATCGAAAGACGTAGACTGCGCCTATGACGGCCAATATGGCTGCTGCTGCGAACACGGCGATCATTTTCCAGTGTTTTCTTACGAATTTCTTCCCGTCTGCAGCGTTTTCAACTTCAACTTCCTGAGCCATTAAATTACTCTCCTTTCCAGTGTTTCTGATTGGGCATATTTGATTGTGTTCATTCCTTTGCTCTCGACTGGTTTTGCTTGTTGAAGTTGTGTTGATGGTGGAGTTTGTGCTGGTTGTTGCGGATTGTATGGTTGCTGCAGTTGTTGAGGTTTCATCGTGAAGAATCCTATTGTGGCGAATATCCAGGCGATGAATATCAGTACCAGGCCGACGAGAACGATTGTCAGTATGGCTCCCCACCGGAGCAACGTGCCAGCAGTGGTAAAGGATGATTCTCCTGATTTCTGTGCGAGTGTGTTGAAGGTTTTTCTCAGGTGCGATGTTGCGAGCAGATAGAATACGAAAGCAATGATAAGCCCTGCGAAGAAAGCTGTTAAGCCGATTCCGAAGGCCGGTGTGAGTGAGAAGCCTGCTTTGAATTTGAAACCTGTTGCGGATCCAATGCCAATTGTTATTGCGGCAATCGCAACTCCAGCCGCTACCAGAGCTATTATGTAATATTTCACACCCGTGAGTGAGTTTTTGTAGATTTCTTCATCTTGGTAGTAGTTTGACAGTTCCTTCATACCCCTGAGTAACAGGACTACACCGATTATGCCTAGTATCCAGCCAGCGTAGGGAACAAGGCTCAGAAGTAGGAGTATTGAGCCCTCGCCGGCCAGAGTCTTGCTGTATTCGAGACTTACATTCATTTTTTTCTTTTCCTCCCATTTTTTGAAAACGTACAGAGTCAAGGAGGGATATAGCCCTAACATTTAGAACAAAAGCTCGAAGAAGGCCCCAACAGTTAGAGTGCTGGCTCTAAGAGTTAGAGTCATATGCAGAAAGCTTGGCTGGAGCCAGAAATATGCAAGAAAATGGCAGGTGTAGAGCTTTGTTTATCTTTACCTGTGCAACTTAGCAAGTGCAGGGTTGGCGTTGTCGAAGTCACGTGGGATAAGTACTGATATTCAGTCGCCGAGAACCAGACTGCTGTATCTTATTTATTCCGCTCCTAACAGTAGGATTAAAGCTGCGCCTGGGACAAAATCAAGCATCAGTTCCGCCCTGGGCTACAAGTCTGATGGGCATTTTCACTACGATTGGAACTACTTAGTCAACGCTGGTATGATAGAGGAAAAACAGGGCTACTATCTTGTGACCGATACGGGAAAAAAGGAATTTGCCCTGTATTCAACAGCTGCCATGAGCAACACGATAATGGTTGTTGTTGGGGTTGCAATGGTTTTTTTCACTGTTGGACTTAGCTTAGGAATTCTACCCACAGAGAGTGTAGCGTTTTTCGGAGGGGCACTGATTTTCGTTGGGTCCTTGTTCTTGATTATAAGTGGAAGAAACAAGCCCAGACTTCCACCTGAGGCCAAAGTTTTAGTGAAGGAACTAAATCGACACTAAATTGTTGCGGCTGCTTTCTATCCTAGAAGCTTGAGTAGCGCGCGCTGAAAACTCGATTTTTGAGGATTTAGAGATCTGTCGTTAGTCGTTTCGGGGTGTGTCGATTATAAGCAAAAATGCAGGTGCGTGTTGGGCTGACCGTGGCCTTGTTCACTTAACGAACTTTGTTCTTCTCCAGCTCAGCTATTCTGTGGTTTTTGGCTGCTAGGCGACTCTTTTTTCTCAATTTGAGGTTTTATTGCAGGTTTTCGATGCTTGATTTTTTCCCTAATACCGGAGCCATGTGCAATAAAAAAGCTGACAAACGAAGCATACCAAATCAAGCTCCTCAAGTGTTGTGTTGCAATTGGAGTGGGAATCCAGAAAATTGGGGCGGCGGAAAGCAGGAACGCTAAGCCAACAGCGTACCTAGCAACGATGTCGCGTCTTAAGGTATTGAGATTTCGCAGGGGAACTTTTCCGCCATCGGCATTCTGCCTGACAACAACCAACCCTAGGGTTGCCAGAATCATGAACATGAAACCTACATCAAGCGCGTAAGTAGCAGAGGTTGCTCCTAGAAGACTCACAATTGCAGGCGAGTTGTTCCAAAGCAGATAGAAAAGATAAGGTTCTAAGGCAACGCAGAAAAACAAAGCAAGATTGAGCAACAAAACAGAATTGCTTTCTGTTGAAAGTTGGCTGATGGTCCTCGAGAACAGCACCCAAGTTGACGCAATAATCAGGAAGCTGAAGCCAAAGACGAAGATGTTGCCGACAAAATCATTCCAAGTTCTTATTTGATTTTGAATCAGGACCAGCGAACCTATTGAAAGAGCCAATCCGAAAATAATGTCTGAAAACGACTCAGGCGCGATGCGCATCTTAACCTTGGCGCCTTCATGCGTCGGCTCATTTGACATGCTCTGGCGTGCCCCTTTTACTTAGACATTTGGCGCGCCTAATAAGCAAGTTATCATTTCCATGAGCACCGCATTGATTTACTATTGAACTATCGAAAAACTTGGGCTAATAGAGAGGGGTTGGGTTTGGGGATAAAACTTTACCCCCCCAAACCCCAAACCCACACACGCTTGATGATGGTGGTCTATTGCAGAAAAGCAGATTGCTAGGACGTGCTGGTTACGAATGACTGATCGACAGTGTCATCTCTTTCTTTGCGAAAATCTTTGTTTTTCCCTCTTTTTGGGAGGTCAGCAACATAGTCCAAGAACGTTTTCTCGGATACCATGTGAACACGTTTATGAAGAGACTAGTGTCATGAGTGAATACGAAACGGATGGCATTGTGCTCCAATTTTCCTAGACCTGGAACTGGTTTCGACGTTACTCCGAAAGTGTCAAACAAGTTCAGGACATAGTCTCCAGTTTTGTTGTCGCAGCCTATGAGATATATTGCTTCATACGGCGGGTTGCCTTCTTTTCCAATTTGTATTGCCTTGAAACGGAGTTCAAGAAACAAGTCGTTCAGAACCCATCGCCCTACAGCCTTCTGCAACAGATTTTTGTCACCCATCTTGCCACGAAGATTCTACCTGCCAACTAGATTGTTTAGGAAACTTTCCATATTTCTCGCCAGTTGAAAGTCACTTTCGGATTGTATTAACTCTACGGCGACTTATCATTGGAGCACGTTTACTATGCGTTGGATAAAGTTTTATCTTTTTCTTCTTCTTCTTGTTTTTAGGTTCACGCCTGCGGTTTTGCGGAAAAGTTATAGCTGAACCTATCCGAATAGAACTAATCGGTATCTCCGATGGTTGACATTACAGAGGTCTCAGCAGTAGTAGCTGCAGCAGGTGTGTTAGTTGGTGTTGTATACTACATTCTAGATATGAGAAATCAGGCTAGACAAAGACAAACGAACCTTGTGATGAGCCTCTATTCACAGTTCAACAGTCTTGAATTCCAAAGAATTTGGCATGACATTCTGAACAGAGAAGCCAAGAATTATCGTGAATATAATGAGAAGTACGGTTCGACCGAAGTGAGTGCAGTAGGTTTGTTCTTTGAAGGAATCGGTATTCTACTGAAGAGAAAGCTCATAGACATAGAATTGATAGATGACATGTTCACCATGCCTGTCAACGACACATGGCTCAAAATGAAGGACAACGTAATTGAAATTAGGAAAATCAGAAATCAACCTACCATACTCGAATGGTTTGAATACCTCTACAATGAAATGCAGAAAAGAGAACAGAAGCTCAAACAAAAAGGTGCGTAAAATGATTGATATACAGACTGTTTCTATCGCCATTGCTTCTGCGGGTGTGTTGATAGGTGTTGTCTACTACATTCTGGACATGAGGCATCAGAGCAAAGTTAGAAAGACAGATTTGGTCATGAGACTATATGAGAGATTTGGAAGCACTGAATTTCAGAAGCGCGCGCTTGCGTTGGCGTCAGGAAGTCGTGTTGGCTCTATTCGTCTTCGTTCAAATGCGTGGCTACTTCAGGTCGGAGAGGTCGCATTTCGACGAAGGGAAAGAAAAAACATAGGATCGGTTTGTTAGCACGTTCTCTCAAATTATCTCCGTTTGTGGGGCACAGTCTGGCGTTGGATGATAGGTTCCTGGAAATGCATTGTTCCGCATATCTCGAGTATGCATGAAGCCATGAGAGAAAAGTGAGAAACAACGTGCACTTGTGTGATTATGCTGTGATTGTTTCTGCGGTTAATTGTGCAGATTTGGAATCTGTTCGTTTGGAGAGTTCTGCACGCACTTTGCATCCGTTTCGTTGATAGAAGAAGACGCCGTATTCGACGTTGCTGGTGGGCGCTGGGAGATCGGAAGGTTTGTTGCGTGCTTTCTTTTTCATGTTGTTCCAACCTGTCGGGGTCGGCGATAGGTCTGGCTTTTTCTGTTCTTAAGTTTTCAGTATGGCCAATTAAGATTTCAAATAGACATGCCAGACGGTGGTGTCCGCTTAGCGCGCGCGTTAAAGCTCGTCTTATGAGTCGTCCGGCGGCCTTGAGCTCCAGGTCTGAATCTGTTTGAGATTGCAATGTGCAAATCGTTGCGGGCGCCCCCCCCTCCCCTTTTTTTCTTTACATCAGATGTAATGTTGCATTTAACAGTCAATATGATTTGTTTACACGAAACTATTTATAGATGTTTCGCATTATAGTATGGTAAGACAAAAACGACATGAAGACGGAAAAACTCGAAACATGGGCACACGAAAGAACTAAGGTGCTAACAAAAAGGGTTTTTCTGTTGGAGCTTTCGGAAAGAAGAGGGAAAAGCCAAAAACCGAGTCTTCAAGCTTCATTTCTTTTTTTGGATTCTCTGAGCCATTTAGACCCAGAGACATTAAAGGGAAGTGAGAGAATGAAAAGAATCGAATGTGCTCAAGAATTCGACTCGGTTCTTACGGAATTTCTCAACGGTCTAAAGCCTCATTCTAAAAACGCTTATTCGCCGCTCTTCAAGTATTGGATTAATTTTAGTGGCATGAACGGGAAAGAAACATTAGAGTTTAGGAAAGCGGATACGGACGCACTAACCCAGAAAAAGGTTTTAGCGTTCAAAGCGTGGTTGATTGAAAAGGGAAAGAGTGAGAACTTCGCCACATTAGGCTCTTCGGCAATAAGAGGCTTTCTGGCTTCACACAGATTGAAACTCGAATTCACTCGGAGCGAAACAAAAACTCTGCAAGAAACAAACAGAAGCACCCAAGACTATCTTTTTACGAAGGAAGACTTAGCCAAAATGAGCGAACAAGCAAGCCCTACCGAGCGTTATGTTTTGCTCGTTGGGAAAAGTGTTGGATTGAGAGCGGGCGATTTTCTAACCTTCACTTATGGAGATTTTCGGAGCATCCACATCGAAGGCGAAGCACCAATTAGCTTAGGTGAAGTCGTGACCCAGAAAGAGCATATTCCAGCTTACCCATTTCTTGATAGTGACGCTGTGCAAATCGTTAAGGCATTTTTAGAGCGAACCCCAGAAGCAAAAGACAGTGATAAGGTTCTCGATTGGGACGAACAAAGCTTAACCCAATGTCTTCAACGACTGTTCGAAAAGGCTCATCTCGTAGCTGGCGAAAAAAGAGTAAGATTCCACAACCTAAGAAAATATCTGATTGACCGATTAAGTGCCGTGGCTAGTGAGAGTCAATGGAAGCAAATCGTAGGCAAGAAAATTGCGGAAAGTGCTTACATTTCAACCGACCAGCTTAGAGATGTTTACCTTCGAGCTATGCCGTCAATAGTCATTAACGGAAACGGCAAAAACCATGTTAAGATTGAAGAGCTAGAAAAGGCTCTTGCACAAGCTGAGGACGAAAGAAGAGCGGAAACCACGAGAAGAGAACAGACGGAGAAAAGGCTTGACGAAGTTTTAAAGATTCTTGCCAAAAGACAGGTTAACTTTGAAGAGCATAAGTTCGAGTCTGGAAAGGTGGTATTTCCAAGTAAGGA